>NZ_LLXU01000058.1 GCF_001431645.1 Stenotrophomonas panacihumi
CGCCGTCGCCTTCGCGCGCGTTGGCCTGGGCCACGCGCGCCAGCTTCCTCGTCGCCGGCATCAACCTTTCCGCGTGGGCACCGCTGGTGCCTTATGCGCGCGACCGCCTGCACGCCGGCGAAGCCGAACTCGGCCTGCTGCTGCTCGTGCTGGGCATCGGCTCGGTCTGCGCGATGCCGCTGGCCGGCCTGGCCGCGCTGCGCGTGGGCTGCCGGCGCCTGATCGTGGTGCTCGGCGTGCTGGGGCTGCTGTGCCTGCCGGGGCTGGGCTGGGTGCCCGGCTTCAGCGGGCTGGCCGCGCTGCTGTTCGTCTATGGCGCCGCGCTCGGCGGCATGGACGTGGCGATCAACCTGCATGCGGTCACGGTCGAACGCCAATCCACGCGGCCGCTGATGTCCGGCTTCCATGGCTGCTTCAGCATTGGCTGCATCGTCGGCGCCGGCAGCGTGGCCGGCATGCTGTGGCTCGGCGCCGCGCCGTGGGCGGCGGTGTTGCCCGTGCTGCTGCTCAACGCCGCGTGCCTGTGGCGCAGTGCGCCGCACCTGCTGGCCGCCGGCGGCGATGCCGGGGGCTGGCACTGGCCGCACGGCCGCCTGCTGCTGCTCGGCGGCATGGCCTTCGCCACGTTCCTGATGGAAGGCGCGATGCTCGACTGGAGCGCGATCGCCTTCAACACGCTGCAACAGGTGGATACCGCGCGCGCCGGCAGCGCCTACGCCGTGTTCGCCGTGACCATGACCGCCGGCCGCTTCGCCGGCGACCGCTGGGTCGCGCGGCATGGCGGCATGCCCGTGCTGCTGGCCGGCACCGCGCTGGCGGTGGTGGGCCTGGCGATCGCCCTGTGGACGGCGTCACCCGGACTGGCCCTGCTCGGCTATGCCCTGGCCGGCCTGGGGGCGGCGAACATCGCGCCGCTGGCGTTCTCCGCCGCCGGCCGCCAGCCGGGCACCCGCCCGCAGGTGGCGGTGGCGGCGGTCTCGGCGATGGGCTACTCCGGCTCGCTGGCCGGGCCGGCGTTGATCGGCTTCATCGCCCACGCCAGCAGCCTGTCGCTCGCCATGACCTGCGTGGCGGCGGGCCTGGCGGTGGCCGTCGTGCTCGGCAGTAGTAGCGTTCGACCCATGGCCTCTGGCCGCTGAGCGGACCCCCGCGTGTTCCATTCGCGGAACATTGCATTTTTTTAACATTCAGCATTTGAAGACTGGCGAGTTCTAAAATTCGCCTGCCGCCCCGACCGCCTGGTCCCGGCGCAGCGCCCGCCGCCGATACCCCTCCCCTCTTTCCGGCGCGGGACCCAGGAGTCCGAGATGAACACGCGCGCGTCCACCGCCCTTGGTGCCGACCTTTCCGCCCCTGTCCTGCTGAAGGAAGGCACGCGCCTGCTCGAGCCGAACGTCTACCGCACCCACGTCAACGGCCAGCCGGCCGTGGTGAAGGACTACAGCCGCTATCGCCGCACCCTGCTGGCGCCGATCGCCCGTCTTATGGTGCGCCACGAGGCGCGCATGCTGGAGCAGCTCAAGGGCTGGCGCCACGCGCCGGCGCTGCTCGGCACGCTGGGCGGCCTGGCACTGGGCATGGAGTTCATCCCGGGCGAGACCTTGAGCACCAGCGCACTGGTGGGCCAGGAAGTGTTCAACGACCTGCAGGCCGCGCTGGACAAGCTGCACTCGGCCGGCATCACCCACAACGACCTGCACGGCACCAACGTGGTGGTGAGCGCGGGCGTGCCGGTGCTGATCGACTTCACTTCAGCCTGGCGCTTCCCGCGCTGGCTGCGCGAGAACCCGATCTCGCGCCAGCTGCGCCGCAGCGACAACGCCAACCTGCTGAAGATGCAGCAGCGCCTGACCGGCGTGGCGCCCTCGGCCGAACAGGCCGCGCTGACCGCCGAGCCGGGCTGGGTGCGCGGCATCCGCACCGGCTGGAAGCGCTTCTACCGCCGCATGAAGGGCGAGGCGGCCTGAGCCGCCGCGCCGGCGCGTCAAAGCGCGTCGGCGTCCAGTTCCCCGGTGCGGATGCGCACCACGCTGCCGAGGTCGTAGACGAAGACCTTGCCGTCGCCGATCTTGCCGGTGCCCGCCGCGCGCACGATGGCTTCCACCACCTGCTCGACCTGGTCGTCGGTGACCGCGACCTCGATCTTCACCTTGGGCAGGAAATCCACCACGTACTCCGCGCCGCGGTACAGCTCGGTGTGGCCCTTCTGCCGCCCGAAGCCCTTGACCTCGGTGGCGGTGATGCCGGCCACGCCGCAGCCGGCCAGTGCCTCGCGCACGTCGTCCAGCTTGAACGGCTTGACGATGGCCATGATCATCTTCATCGGGCGATCCCCTCGGTTTTCCGGTCGCGAAGAATAACCCGTCCATTGCGGCACGCGGGTCGAGGCTTATCCTTACGCCATAGACACCGCGCCACCGATGGCGCGCCCCGGCCGCCCAGCCGATGCTGGCCCGGCCTACCGGAGACCTTCCATGATCGATTTCAACCACCTCGACGACCTCGCCCGCCGCCTCAGCGACCTCGTGCCGCCGGGCCTGCGCGAGTCGCGCGACGAACTGCAGGCCGGCTTCAAGAACGTGCTGCAGGCCGGCCTGTCACGGCTGGACCTGGTCACGCGCGAGGAGTTCGACGTGCAGCGCGCGGTGTTGCTGCGCACGCGCGAAAAGCTCGAAGCGCTGGAGCGCACCGTCGCCGCGCTCGAAGCGCGCAACGGCCAGCCCGGCTGACACTTCGCCCCGAGCAGCCGCATGGGCCTGGCGCTCGTGCACAGTCGTGCACGCGTGGGCGTGGCGGCTCCGGAGGTCAGGGTTGAAGTGCATCTGTCCGGCGGCTTGCCGTCCACGCAGATCGTCGGGTTGCCGGAAGCGGCGGTACGTGAATCACGCGAACGGGTGCGGGCCGCGCTGCTGTGTGCGCAGTTCGAATTTCCCGCGCGCCGCATCACCATCAATCTCGCCCCGGCGGATCTGCCGAAGGAAGGCGGGCGGTTCGACCTGCCCATCGCGCTGGGCATCCTGGCGGCGAGCGGGCAACTGGATCGCGATGCGCTGGCGGGCCTGGAGTTCGTCGGCGAGCTGGCGCTGACCGGCGAGCTGCGTGGGGTCGATGGCGTGCTGACGGCCGCCCTCGCCGCACAGGCCGATGGCCGGCGGCTGGTGTTCCCCGAAGCAAACGCGCGCGAGGCGGTGCTCGCGGCACATGCCGCGCCGCAGCCGGCGCGCACCTTGTTGCAGGTCTGCGCGGCGCTGCGCGGCGAACAGGGTTGGCCGCCACTGGCCAGCGTCGAGGAGGAAACGCCCCGCACGCCACCCGGCCCCGATCTGGCCGAAGTGCGCGGGCAGCCGCAGGCGCGGCGTGCCCTGGAGATCGCCGCGGCAGGCGGGCACCACCTGTTGTTCTGCGGCAGCCCGGGCAGTGGCAAGACGCTGCTGGCGGCCTGCCTGCCGGGCCTGCTCCCCCCGTTGGACATGGACGAAGCGCTGGAAGTGGCGGCCATTGCCTCGGCCAGCGCGCAGGGCGTGGACGTGGCGCGCTGGCGCCAGCGGCCGTTCCGGCGTCCACACCACACGGCCAGCGCGGTCGCGCTCGCGGGCGGGGGGCCTACCGCGCGGCCCGGCGAAATCTCGCTCGCCCATCATGGCGTGCTGTTTCTCGACGAGCTGCCGGAATGGTCGCGGCATACGCTGGAAGTGCTGCGCGAACCGCTGGAATCGGGTGCGATCAGCCTGTCGCGCGCGGCCCGGCATACCGAATTTCCCGCCGCGTTCCAGCTGGTCGGCGCGATGAACCCCTGTCCGTGCGGCTGGGCGGGCGACGCGAGCGGCCGCTGTCGCTGCACAAGCGACGCGATCACCCGCTACCGCGCCCGGCTCTCCGGCCCGCTGCTGGAGCGCATCGACCTGCACGTCGAAGTGCCCCGGCTGCCGCCCAGTGCGCTGCGGCAGGACGCGCCACGCGGTGAAAGCGCGGCGGAGGTCAGGCTGCGGGTCGCCGCTGCACGGCAGCGGCAGCACGAACGCGCCGGCATGCTCAATGCGCGGCTCGATGCCACGCTGACGGCGAGGGATTGCGTGTTGTCGCCGGCGGACGAACAGCTGCTCGAAAAAGCCATCGAGCAATGGCAGCTCTCCGCACGCTCGCTCCATCGCATTCTGCGCGTATCGCGCACCATCGCCGATCTCGCCGGCAGCGCGAACATCACGCGCGAACACTTGATGGAGGCGATCGGCTATCGGGGGCGGGAAGGCTAGCGGCGCCCGCCGCTCAGGCGATCGCCACGACGAAGCAGGCACCCTCGTCATGCGTGGCCAGCCGGATGCGCCAGCCATGCGCCGCGCATACCTCCTGGCAGATCGCCAGGCCCAGGCCCGCGCCGTGCCCATCGCGCTGCGCGCGCCAAAAACGCTGGAACAGGTGCGGAAGGTCGGCCTCCGGCACGCCAGGCCCTTCGTCCTGCACGCTGAAGCCGCTGGCCTCCACCCGCACGCGAATCACCCCACCCGGCGAAGAATGATTCAGCGCGTTCTCCAGCAGGTTCTTCGCCAGCACGAACACCGCCGCCGCATCCGCTTCGACGGGCGCGAGGCTGGGTGCCACCTCGACGTCGACGTGCACCGCCTTGCGATCGGCCGCGCGCGCCAGGTAGTCCGCCGCCTCCTGCACCGCATCGCCCATCGCCATCGGTGCGAAGCGATAGTTATGGCCTTCGCTGACCTCGGCCAGGTGCAGCAGCTGGTGCACCTGGCGTGCCATCAATGCGGTATCGCGCAACAGCACCTCGGTATTGGCCGCGCCGCCCAGCTCGATTTCCGCCTGCAGCAACGCCAGCGGCGTCTTCAGCTCATGGGCGGCGGAGGCGAGGAACTCCTGCTGCACGCGGTAGCCATTCTCCAGGCGGTCCAGCGCGGCGTTGAACGCCTGCACCATGGGCTTGAGCTCGCTCGGCATCTGCTCGACCTGCAGGCGCGCGGCCAGGTTGCGCGGGCCGATGGCCGAGGCAATCGCCGACGCGCGATGCAGCGGGCGCAGCAGGCGCCGTACGGTGAAGAACACCACGCCGCCGAACGTCAGCAGCGCGATCAGCACCGTGATGAGGCCCGCGCGCACGTACAACTCACCGGCGTAATCGCCCAGCGTGCTGACGAGCCGGTCACTGCGGGCCACGCGCGCGGTATAGGCGCGTCCGCCGTGGTGGATCTGCCCGCCCATCATCAGCAGTTCGCCACCGCCCCCGGCCACTTCGCCGGACTGGATCGTCACCTCGGGCGACATCCCCCGCAGTGCGTCCAGCGCCGGGCCCGGCGGGCTGGACAGCACGTCCCTGCCCGCCGCATCGAGCACCAGGTATGCGGCGTCCTTGGGCATGGCGTCGTAGGCGGCGGTGTTCTTCGCATCCAGCCGCAGCTGCGCCGTGCCGTCCGCCGCCACGCGCAGGCCATCGCGCAGGTGCTGCCATTCCTCTTCGAGCTCCACGCGCAGCACGTCCTCGCCGGTGCGGGGCCAGGGCGACACCCACAGCAGCGCGATGGCCGCCACCGCGGCCGCCAGCAGGCCCGCCGATGCCGCCAGCAACAGGCGCCCGGCCAGGCTACGCGGGCGCATCTTCTTCCCGCAGCGTGAAGCCCAGGTTGCGCACGTTCACCAGCGACACGCCGGCGCCGATCGCCGCCAGCTTCTTGCGCAGCCGGTGCACGGCCACGTCCAGCGCGTTCGGCGTGACCGCCTCGGCGGTGCCCCATGCGGCCGCCTCCAGCGCGGCACGGCGCACCGGCTGGCCGGCCGCGCGCACCAGCGAGAGCATGATCTGCAATTCGGCCGGCGCCAGCGTCACGTGGTCCTCGCCGGCGGCCATGCGCCCCTGCGTCGGCTCGATGCGCACGCCGGCGAACACCGGCGCCAGGCTGCGCAGCGCGGGCGGCCGGCGCATCAGCGCGCGCACCCGCGCGGCGAGTTCGTCCAGCGCGAAAGGCTTGGGCAGGTAGTCGTCGGCACCGGCATCCAAACCGGCGACGCGGTCGCGCAGGGCGTCGCGCGAGGTCAGCATCAGGCAGGGCGTGGTGTTGTCGGCCGCGCGCATGCGCCGCACCAGCTCCAGGCCATCGCCATCGGGCAGGCCCCGGTCCACGATCGCCACCGCGTACGCCTGCCCGCGCACCCCCTGCCAGGCCGAGGCCAGGGTGTGGAAGACATCCACCGCGATGCCGGAGGCCGACAGCCCCCGCTCCACCAGCGTGGCCAGGCGCGCATGGTCTTCGACCAGGGCAACGCGGGGGCTGGATTGGCTCACCTGCTCGGACATGCGATCCCTGGCAATGGATTCAGAAGGACCAGCCGAGGCCAATCCGCACGGAGAACGCGCCGCTGGCATCCGGATCCATCAGTGGGCTGTCGGTGATCTCGCTGGGCAGCCACTTGTAGTTCACCGACCCGACGACTTTCCAGGCGGTGCCCAGTGGCCGGATGAAGCCGATGCTCGCCTGCGGCACCGTCGCCGCACCGGGGCGGTAGGCCGCCACGCCGCGCGCGATCTCCTCGTCGAGCGTGCCGTAATAGTAGTCGACGGTATCGCGCGACAGCCAATGCACGCCGACGCCGGGCACCAGCGTCGTGCGGCCCCAGTGCAGGGCGTAGGCATAGTCGAGCGCGATCTCCTGCCCGCCGCTGGTATCGGTGACGTCGTACAGCGCGGTGAGCTTCAATTCGGAGGCACCCGCCTGCCAGCCCAGCGAGAGGCCGGCATCAAGCGCATCGTCGCGGTCCTCCAGCAGGTCGATGTCGACGCCGTTGGCGGCCAGTTCGCGACGGCCCAGGTCGTCGACATCGAAGCCATCGAAGCGGCCGGACAACACCGCGTCCAGGCTGAAGTGCTCGCCCTTGTAGGCATGCACGCCACCGGACAGGCCGCGCCAGAAGATGCGCTTGCCCTCGTAGGCCACCAGCGGGAACGGACGGATGCGGGTGCCCATGCCGGCGTAGCCCTCATCCTTGATCGAGGCACCGGCGCCGATCATCCATCGGTCGTCATCGGCCTGGGCCAGCAGCTCGGCGGTGCTGGCCGAACGCTGGGCCAGGGCAAGGGAAGGCATCAACAGCAGGGGAACGCAGCACAGGGGGGAAAGTCTCATCGGTCATCTTCGTTGAAGGGGGCCACGCGGCCAGTCTCCAGCGCGACGACTTACAGGCGACTTACCTGTGCACGGCCAGCAAGCCGTCGATGTATCGGTCCACCGACGCCGTGTACGCGGACGCCTCGCCCAACTCACGGTTGATCTGCATGTGCGACAGGTCCTCCGGCAGCACCTCCACCGGCACGCCGAGTTCGCCGGCGCGGCGGGAGAAGGCGCGCGCCTGCAGGCAGCTGTCCGCACGCCGGCTGGAACACACCGCCAGCATCGGCAGCGAATCGCGCGCCAGGTGGTGGCAAGGCGAAGCCCTGCGCCAGTAGTCCGGGTCGGTGCCGAACGCGTCGTCGTACAGGCCGAAATGTCGCGGCGCCTGCATGATCAGCGGCACGTCCATCGCTGCGCTGTCCAGCGCCACCACGCCGAGCGGCCGCGTCGCGCCCACCGCCGCCAGTCGCCCGACATCGCTACCCAGCAGCGCCACCAGATGCGCCCCCGCCGAGTGTCCCATCATCACCACGCGCCTGGGATCGCCGCCCCACTGCGCTGCGTGCTGCTGCACCCAGGCCAGCGCATGCGCGACATCCTCCGCCTGGCGCAGTGGGTCGGCCTCGGGCAGCAGGCGGTAGTCGACGGACACGACGAGATACCCCTTCGGCAGCCAATGCGCGGCCTTCGGTTGCGCCAGGCCCGGGTTGTCGCGGCCACCGCGACGCCAACCGCCGCCATGCACGAGGAACAGGATTGGCGCCTGCCGCGCATTCGCGGGAATGTAGACGTCGAGCAACTGCGCCGCGTCGGGGCCATAACGCAGCGCCTTCTCTACGCGGCTACCCGGCGGCAGCGCGTTGTCACCTCCTCCCCGCAGGCCCAGCCAACCGCCCGCGGGCGCGGCCTCCACGGCAACGGCGAGGAGGAGCGTGGCACACAGGCCGACAACGGCCATCCAGCGTTTCATGCAGGTGTTCCCGAGGGGAGATGGAGAACGGCGCGCAGGCCGTTCGGGGAATGGGCGTGCAGCTGCAGCGTGCCGCCGTGCTGCCGCGCGATGCGCTCGACGATGGCCAGGCCCAGCCCCGCCCCGCCCGCGCGCGCGTCGTGCACGAAGGGCTGCATCGCGCGTGCGGCTTGCGCGGCATCCATGCCCGGGCCGTGGTCGGTGACCTCGATGCGCCAGCCGGCCGCATCGGCCGCCAGCGCCAGCGTGAACGGCGCCGCGCCATGCCGCTCGGCATTGCCGACCAGGTTCTCCACCGCGCGCGCCAGCGCGATCGGGCGCCCGGACATCGGCGCCTGCGGCGGCAGTTCGACGTGCCAGCCGCCATGGCTGGCCGAGAGCACGCCCGCGCACAGGCCGGCGAGGTCGAGCGGCTGCATCGCCTCGTCGCGCCCATCGCGCGCATAGGCGATGAACTGCGAGAGGATCGCGTCGATCTCGACGATGTCGCGCTCCATGCCCTCGCGCAGTGCCGGCTCCACCTCCGGCAGCAGGGCGAGCGCGTACTGCAGGCGCGTCAGCGGCGTGCGCAGGTCGTGCGAGATGCCGGCCAGCATCACCGCGCGCTCGGCGGCCACCTCGCGCGCCTCGCTGCTGGCGCGTGCCAGCGCGGTGGCAAGTTCATCCACCTCGCGCGGCGCGCCGGGGGCCAGCGCTTGCAGCGGCTCGCCCTGCACGAGCGCCGGCGCCTGCCGTGCCAGCGCGCGCAGCGGCGACACCAGGCGACGGGCGAAGCCGGCGGCGGCCAACCAGGTCAGCAGTGCACATCCGACGAGCATGCCCAGCGACCAGCGCCCGGCGGCGCGCGGCGGGTCGCTGCGCAACGCCACCCACATCGGGGTCGGCGTCGCCAGCCCCAGCCACCAGCGGCTGTCGCCCGCGACGCGCTCGCGTCGCAGGCTGCGGCCCGGCGCCAGACGCGGCCCGGCCATCGCGCCGAGCCGGCTGACCAGCGGCATCGCGCGGCCCGGCGCATCGGTGCGCACTTCCAGCCCGGCCTGGCGCAGCCACGCCACGGCCACCCGCGGCGACTGCGCGCGCGCCATGTCCTCGGCGGCATCGGCGAAACCGACCAGCGCGCGCATGCTCTGCGGGCCGCCGGATTGCAGTGCGATCTCGCGCGTGAGCACCACCATCCACAACGCCGCCCCCACCAGCACCAGCGCGAGCACCAGCACCAGCTGGCCGAACACGCTGCGCGGCAGCACGCGGCTCACGGCGCCACCTCCGCGCCCGGCGGCACGAACACGTAGCCCACGCCCCACACGGTCTGGATCACGCGCGGCGCATGGCTGTCGCGCTCGACCAGCTTGCGCAGGCGCGCGACGGTGACATCGATGCTGCGTTCGAATGCCTGGTGTTCGCGGCCGTGCGCCAGGCTCATCAGGCGGTCGCGGCTGAGCGGTTGGTGCGGATGGCGCAACAGCACCGAAAGCACGGCGAACTCGGCTGTCTTCAGCAGTACTTCGTCGTCCCCGCGGCGCAGCACCCGCGTGCCCAGGTCGAGCTGGTGCGTGCCGATGGCCAGCGTGCCGCCCTGTGCCTGCGGCGCGCCGGCGGTGGCCGCGCCGGTACGCCGCAGCACCGCGCGGATGCGCGCGAGCAGTTCGCGCGGGCTGACCGGCTTGGGCAGGTAATCGTCGGCGCCAATCTCCAGGCCGATGATGCGGTCGATCTCGTCGCCCTTGGCGGTCAGCATCACCACCGGGGTGTGGTCGCCACGGCCGCGCAGGTCGCGGCACAGGGTCAGGCCGTCCTCGCCGGGCAGCATGAGGTCGAGCACGATGAGGTCGTAGTGCCCGCGGTCCAGGGCCTGGCGCATCTGCACGCCGTCGCCGACACCCCGCACCTGGAAGCCCTGCCCTTCCAGGTAACGCTGGAGCAGGTCGCGCAGGCGGGGGTCGTCGTCGACCAGCAGCAATCGGGGAAGGGCGTCGTCCATGGCGCCACTATCGGGCCGCGGCATCGGCACCGGCAATGCATCCGCCGGCCAATGTGTAAGCAGATGTTTCAGTACCCGGCCGCGGAAACATCCGCAGGCAGACGCGGGCGAACAGGCCCGGACGGCGGCGCTAGCGTGTTCCCACGGCGGCATTCCGCCCGCCGATCAGGAGCGATGCGATGAAAGCGACTTCTTCCCTCCCCCTCTGCGTGGCCGCGCTGTTCGCCGCCGGGCTGGCCCTGCACAGCGGCACGGCCGAGGCCGGCCGCGTGCGCGTCCATGGTGCCGCGGCCGGCCCGGAAGGCCGCGCGGCCGGCACCGTCACCGCCGGGCAGAACGAACGGGGCGCGTATGCGCGCGGCCGGCATGTGGCGGGCGATCGCCAGGGCAACGTGCAGGGTGGCAGCCATGCGGCGGTAGCCGGTGCGGCCGGTGGCCAGGCGCAGCGCGAGGGCAGCTTCAGCCGTAACGCCGATGGCAGCGCCGCACGTGCCGGCTCGATGAGCGCGCACGGCGCGCAGGGCGGCACGCTGGCCAGCAGCGGCAGCGTGACGCGCGGCGCCGACGGCCAGCTCGACGGCAGCCGCAGCACCAGCGCCACGGGCCGCAACGGCAACAGCTACGCCGGCTCGACGCAGGTCGCCGACGGCAGCGTCACCCACACCGCAACCTGCAGCAATGCCGCCGGCGAGACGATCGCCTGCCGCGGCCACTGATCCGGAGGATGCCCATGCGATTGCTTTCCCTGTTCGCCCTCGCCGCCCTGACCTGGCCGCTGGCCGCCACCGCGCAGTCGCAAGGCGCGCCCCCACTGACAGACGCGCAGCGCGAACGCCTCGAACAGGCGGCCGAACGTTTTCGCGCCGCCGACACCAACCACGATGGCCAGATCAGCCGCGCAGAAGCCAATGCCTCGCTGCCGCGCATCGCCAAGCGTTTCGACCAGCTCGACGCCAATGGCGACGGCCAGCTTTCGGCCGAGGAGTTCCGCGCCGCGATGGAGCGCGCCCGCGCGCAGCGTTGAACGAACGGTCCCGCGCCGGCCTGCCGGCGCGGGATCCCCGGCTACTTGGCCTGCAACGAAGCGCTGACCGGCATCGCACCCCTGCCGGCCAACCGGCGCAGGTGACGCCACTGCACGATGCCGATGCCGACGAACAGCACCGCGATCACCCCCACGCACATCGCCAGCTGCGGATCATCCGGGCTGTCGAACAGCGGCGCGCCCACCGGCAGGCGGGTGAAGGTTTCCGTCAGGCCCGGAATGAAGTGGAAAAACAGCGCCACGGTGTAGAGCAGCGAGGCCACGCGCAGGCCCTGCCAGCGGGTGGCGCCACGCCGTTCCTGCCACATCCCCAGTGCCAGCACGACCAGCGTGGCGATGCTGAGCACGTGCGGCTTGCCGAAGCCGCCGTGGTGGTAGATGAACAAACCGGTGATGGCCGACAACGCGGTGAACAGCACGAACACCCGGCCGGCCCGGGTATCGCGGCCGATGCGGAAACGCGCGAACAGGGCGACGAAGCCGGCACCCATGCCGATCAAGCTGATGACGGTATGCAACATGCCGAAAGCGGTGATCCCAAGCATGACGAGACTCCCGGACGAGGTGGGGAAGCACGGACAGCGCGGAAGAGGACCGACAGCGGCCGCAGCATAGCGCCCCGGCCTGCCCAAGGGGCAACGGCGCCGGGGCCGGCCGCCGGCCAGCGCCCTGCACGCGCCCACCACGCCGCGCCCACGCCCGGTTGATGGCGGCCGGCCTACGGTCATCTCCCCGACGCACAACCGGAACCGCCATGAGCCCACCCGACGTCATCGCCGTCCCCGCGCTCGACCTGCAGCGCTACCTCGGCACCTGGTACGAGATCGCGCGCCTGCCGATGCGCCATGAACCGGCCAACGCCACCGACGTATCGGCGCACTACTCGCTGGACGAGGACGGCAAGGTGCGGGTGCAGAACCGCTGCCGGGTGGAGGGCAAGGTCGAGGAATCGATCGGCCAGGCCACGCCGGTGGACGAGGGCAACGCCAAGCTGGAAGTGACGTTCCTGCCGGAAGGCCTGCGCTGGATTCCCTTCACCCAGGGCGACTACTGGGTCTTGAAGCTGGATGCGGACTACCAGGTCGCACTGGTCGGCACGCCGAATCGCGAATACCTGTGGCTGCTGTCGCGCCGCCCGCAGCTCGACGCCGCCACGCGGTTGCTGTACCTGGACGAGGCGCGCCGGCAGGGGTTCGACCTGTCGGCGCTCATCGACACCCCGCAAACCGGCGCGCCGACCGCCTGAGCGCGAACGCTCAGCGGCGCGGCGGGGTCAGTGCATCCAGCTCGCGGGCGGCGGCCTCGGCCGCCTCCAGGGTGTCGAACGCCACGCCGGTGTCGCCGACCACGTATTTGTCGCGCGACTGGCCGTTGGCCGTTTCACTGATGCGATAGATCGGATTGGTGTCGCTGCCGCCCACGCGTTGCCTGTCCATCATCGCCTCCGGTATCTGCAGGCTCAGGCTACGGAGCGGCGGGCGGCGACGGCGTGAACGCGCCAGCCCCAGGCCGCCCACGCGAACGCCAGCGCACCGAACAGGGTGAACAAGTAAGCCAGCGCGGCGAACGGCAACGCGGTGTCGTGGAGTACGCCAGTGGCATCCATGGTCGGCCGCGCGCAGGCAGCGGCGGCCCAGGCGCAGCCCGCGGCCCAGAACGCGGCAGCCGCCACGCACCAGCGCGCTCGCGGGCGCGCCGCGCGCCAGGCCATGCTGGTCGATATACCGCCGAGCACGATCAACAGGAGGGCGGCTACGGTCAAAGCGATGAAATCCATGGTGTAGTCCTCTAGGTCAGGGAGCTGCACGATGGAACGGTTCGGTGAAGTGACCACGAAGTGGCCGGCCAGACCCGTCAAGTCATGCGAATTTTCCAAGTACCTGCAAAGCCCGTCCGTCGCACACAGCCTGCCGCGGCACGCTCGGCTATGCTCGGCCCACCTCGACCGGCAAGGAGCAGCAGTCATGCGTCATGGGCTTTCCGCGGGTGTGTTGGCGCTGTGCCTGTTGGCGGGCAGCGGGTGTTCCAGTGATGCGGGCGCGCGCGTGGCGCCCTCCAGCCAGGTCACGGTGTCGATGCCGGCCACGCGCCTGCCGGGGCTGCATTACGCCTGGGTGCCGATGCCCGGCCAGCTGCCGGCCGAGTCCGACCCGCGCGTGCTCGACCCGCAGTTCCGCGCCCGCCTGCAGGCCGCGCTGGACCGCGCGTTGCAAGCGAAGGGCTACCAGCTCGCGCCCAGCGTCGCGCAGGCGGATTTCCTCGTGGCATATCGCGTCGGCGTGCGCGATGGCGAAGAGGTCATGCTGCGCAATGAAGGCGTCGGCAGCCAGCCCACCCCGCAGGCCACGGTGGAGTGCAACAGCAATGGCTGCTCGCAGATGGTGGTGCCCGGCGGCGATGGCGCGCCGGTGATGGACCTGCGCCGCGCGCGTTACGTGGAAGGCGCGCTGCAGGTGGAAGTGATCGAGCGTTCCTCGATCAAGGTGGTGTGGCGCGCGCTCAACCGCGGCACGGTCAGCCGCAACGACGGCGGCGCCACGCGGCTGGATGCCATCGCCCGCGAGACGCTGGCGCAGCTGCCCGCCGCCACCCCCTGAGGCGCGGCCTCAGGCGCCCTGCACCAGCGGCTGCGCCACCGGCGCACGGCTGGGCAGGGCGTGGCGCAGGATGCGCCAGGCCACCTGGCCGAACTGCCGCGGCAGCGAGCCGGTGTTGTAGTGCTGGCCGTAGCGCGTGCAGATCTGGCGCACTTCGCGGGCGATGGCGGCGTAGCGGTTCGCCGGCAGGTCCGGGTAGAAGTGGTGTTCGATCTGGTGGCTCAGGTTGCCGGTCAGCACGTCGATCACCGGGCCGCCACTGATGTTGGACGAACCGCGCAGCTGGCGCAGGTACCAGTGGCCACGCGATTCGTCGCGGATGCATTCCTTGGGGAAGACTTCCGCATCGGCGGTGAAGTGGCCGCAGAAGATCACCACGAACGTCCACACGTTGCGCATGCCGTTGGCGACCAGGTTGCCCAACAGCACCGGCAGGAAGAACGGCCCGGCCAGCAGCGGGAACAGCACGTAGTCCTTGAGCAGCTGGCGCGCCGCCTTGCGCCCCACCGGCTGGGCGATGCGCAGCAGCTGGCGGGTCTTCATCTTGCCGCTGAACCAGCGGCCCACGCGCAGGTCCTGGATCGCCACGCCCCACTGGAACAGCAGCGCGAACACCACCGCGATCGGCGGCTGCAGCAGGTAGAACGGGCGCCAGCGCTGTTCGGGGAAGATGCGCAGCAGGCCGTAGCCGATGTCATCGTCCATGCCGCGCACGTTGGTGTAGGTGTGGTGGCGGAAGTTGTGCGTCTTTCGCCAGTTGTCGCCGGTGGCCACGATGTCCCACTCATAGGTGGCGCCTTGCAGCTGGGCATCGCCCATCCAGTCGTACTGGCCGTGCATGACGTTGTGGCCCAGCTCCATGTTCTCCAGGATCTTCGACAGGCCCAGCAGCAGCGTGCCGGCGATCCACGCCGGCCACAGCAGCATCGGCACGAAGGCGCCCAGGAACAGCAGCGCGCGGCCGGCCACGCCGGTCCAGCGCACCGCGGCGACGACGCGGCGGATGTAGCGCGCATCGCTGGCCCCGAGGTCGGCGGTCACGCGGCGGCGCAGGGCATCGAGCTCCTCGCCGAAGCGATCCAGTTCGGCCGGCGTCAGCACGCGGTTGGTCGGACGGGTCATGCGCGGATTCCTCAGAGTTCCAGGATCAGGTCGGTGCTCGGCGCCTGCACGCACAGGCGAACCGGCGCGGCCGGTTCGTCGTGGCGCTGGCCGCTGAGCAGGTGGCGGGTGGCGCCGGTCTGGCGCTGGCACACGCAGGTGTTGCAGATGCCCATGCGGCAGCCGTGGCGCGGCTTGAGGCCGTGCGCCTCCAGGCCTTCGAGCAGCGAACGGGCGCGCGGCAGGCGCAGGGTGCGGCCGCTGCGCGCCAGCACCACCTCCACCTCGCCGTCTTCGGCCAGGGCCTGCGGCGGCGCGGTGAACGCTTCGGCCTGGAAGCTGGCGGCCAGGGATTCCAGACGCGCCCGCGCGGCCTGCACGAAGCCGCCCGGCCCGCAGGCCAGCACGTCGGCACCGGCCAGGGTCGGCCACTGCGCGTCCGGCAGCGCATCCACGCGCGGCGCGCCTTCGCCGGTGACATGCACGCGCACCAGCAGGCGCGGATGGGCATCGGCCAGCGCGCGCAGTTCCTGCGCGAAGCAGGCGTCATCGCGGCGGCGCACCCAGTACATCAGGGTGACGTCGCGGTCGAAGCCGCGTTCGGCCTGGGCGCGCAGCAGGGCGCGCATCGGCGTGATGCCGCTGCCGGCGGCCAGCAGCAGCACCGGCGCGGTGCCGGCCGGCCAGGCGAAATCGCCGAAGCCCTGCCCCAGTTCGAATATTTCGCCGACGGACGCCTGCGCCAGATGCGGGCTCACGCGACCACCGGCCGTCGTCTTGACGGTGATTTCAAAGCGGCCCGGCCCCACCACCGTCGGGCTGTAATGCCGGCGCAACCAGCTGCCCTGAAGCTGCACGCCGAGTTCGACGTGCTGGCCCGGCTGCACCCCGCGCCAATGGCGGTTGGCCTGCAGCAGCAGGGTCACCGCCCCGTCGCCCTCGGCCCAGCGCGCCAGCAGGCGCGCACGCGGGAGCTCCCAGGTCCACAGCGGGTTCAAGCGCGTGGCCCAGAAATCGAAGAAGGCGGGATCAAGCCAGCGGCGGGTCGCGTCGAAGGCCGGGTCGGGGGAAGTGGGAGCTGCCATGCCGCGCACTATACGCATGCGCGCACAGCTGTGTATACAGCTGTATATTCCGCCAGGCGCTATGATTCAGCCTCGAGCCCGCCGGAACCGCCATGCCCGCCAGCGTTACCGCCACCGCCCTGCCCGACACCGCCCCGGCCCGCAAGCCGGCGATCTCGCGCGAGGACCTGCTGGCCGCGGCGCTGAAGTTGATCGGCCCGCACCGCAGCCTCTCCACCCTGAGCCTGCGCGAGGTGGCCCGCGAGGCCGGCATCGCGCCGAACAGCTTCTACCGCCAGTTCCGCGACATGGACGAACTGGCGGTGGCGCTGATCGACCTGGCCGGCCGCTCGCTACGCACGATCATCGGCCAGGCCCGTGAACGCGCGACCTTCACCGAGCGCAGCGTGATCCGGGTGTCGGTGGAGACCTTCATGGAGCAGCTGCGCGCCGACGACAAGCTGCTGCACGTGCTGCTGCGCGAAGGCGCGGTGGGCTCGGACGCGTTCAAGCACGCGGTGGAGCGCGAGCTGAACTACTTCGAGGAAGAACTGCAGCATGACCTGGTGCGCCTGGCCGCCGCCGACGGCGCGGTGCTGCACGAACCGGCGCTGGTGGCCAAGGCCATCACCCGGCTGGTGTTCGCCATGGGCGCCACCGCGATGGACCTGCCGCCGGCGCGCGACGAGGAGCTCGTCGAACAGATCTCGCACATGCTGCGGATGATCATCGTGGGCGCGCGCCAGCTGGGCGCGGCGTCACACTGATTCAGGCCAGCCCGCACGCGCGGGCATAGGCATAGGCCTCGGCGGGGCTGTGCAGTTTCAGCTTGGCCATCGCCGCGCGCTTCTGCCGGCTCACCGCCTTGATGCTGCGGCCCAGCCGCTGCGCCACTTCCGACACGCGCATCCCGCGGGCGAACAGCTCGAATACCTCGCGCTCGCGTTGGGTCAGCGGCCTGCCGGGCACCGTTTCGGCCTGCAGCTCGCGTGCGTGCCACGCCGCGCGCAGCGACGGGCTGAAATAGCGGCTGCCCGCGTGGGCCTCGACAATGGCGCGCGGCAGTTCGCGCAGCGGCGCGGTCTTGAGCACCACGCCGGCCACGCCGGTGTCCGAGAGCATTTCGATCAGCGAAAGATGGTCGCGCACGGTGAACACCAGCACCGGCAGCGCCGGCCATTGCGCGCGCAGCTGCTGCAGCATGGGCACGCCGTCGGTCCGGCCGCTGCCGGGCATGTGCAGGTCGACCAGCAACAGGTCGCACTCACGTGCGTGCAGCAGCTCGAACAGGGCATCGACCGACGCCGCCTCGCCCACCACGCGGATGCCGGGCGTGGACGCCAGCACGCGGCATACGCCCATGCGGACCAGCGGGTGGTCGTCGGCCACGAGGGTCCTGATCACGTGCACGCGCTCGCTTCCGGCATGAGGGGCACGCAGGCTAGCGCGCCCGCTGGCGCCAGGTAGCGGCTTTCACCGCCAAGCCGCGAGATCGCGCGAACCGTCCGCCCGGCATGCCACCGCATGCGCAAAGCCCGCGTTGCAACAGCCCCGGCGACACGCGGGCAACGTCAATGCCAGCGCGACTGACCTTCGGCGAGGTTTACGAAGGTGTCCACTGCGCCGCGTTGACCAGCCGCTCCACCATCGCCTCGGGCGCATCGGTATCCACGCGAACCGGCGGCAACGGTCGATCGACGCCCATCAGCCCGTACACCGCCTTCTGCGCGGTGCGCACGGAATACTCGACGGTCATCGCGGCCTCTTCGGCCAGCTCGACGTACTGGCCGATGAAGCCCAGGTTGCGCGAACCCGCCGGCACCGGCGGCGGGCGGTCCCCGGCGGCGCGCGGCATGAACGGGCTGGTGACGTAGGGCATCGTGCAGGGAATGCAGTTGGAGGCGGCCAGGATGTTCTCGCGCTCGCGCTCCGGGCTCTGCAGCTGGAACAGCACTTCCTCCAGGATCTCCGAGCCGGTGCACTCGCGCATGGGCTTGTGGATGAAATCGCCGGGTCGGTCATGCGCCAGGCCATAGCCCCACCACACCGACACGCTGTCGGGTTGTTCGACGAAGAACGGCTGTGGATACAACGCCAGCGTCAGCAGCCAGCCCGAGCCGTTGAAGCGGATCAGTTCGCCCTGCTTGCCCGGGTTGTCGCGGAAGCGGCCGAGCAGCGCCAGGAAGGTCGGGTCGTCGGTGGTGACGGTGAAGGAAGTCCACTGCGAATCGTTGACCGACCCGCAGAACGCCTGCGGGTTGCCGAGCCCCGGCCGCCGCATGGCCAGCCGCTGCCACAGTGCCCAGGCGTCGGCGGCCGGGCGCTGCCCCGCCGCCAGCGGGGCCGGTTCGATCATCGAACCGAAGGTGGTATCGGCGGCCATCGACCCGAGCGTGGCGAACACGCGGTCGCCCTCGTCCAGGTCCTGCCGGCGCGCGATGCCATCCTCCAGCAGGTGCAGCGCGGTGACCTGCAGCGCGTCCGGGTCATCGGCCAGCACCAGCTCGGACACCTTGGTGCGCATCTGGAAGTGCACGCCCTGCGCGGTGAGCCAGCGCTGCAGCGGCAGGGCCAGGCTCTCGTAGGGGCTGTAGAGCGTGCGATAGATGCCGCTGGCATCGGCGTTTCCACACAGGTGCGCGGTATGCCGGCGCAGGTAGCGGCGCCATTCGGCCGCGCTGTGCCAGCGGCGCAGCGCGAAGGTGGTCGACCATTCCAGCCAGAACGCGGTGGCGAAGAAGTTCTCGTCGAAGCAATCCACGATGCGGCGGCCCAGCAATGCGGACTCGGGCTCGCCCAGCAGGCGCACGAGGTCGTCGCGATGGCGCTCGCTCAGGCCGGTGGTCCACGCCGCGGCCGCCTGCCCGCGTGGCGCGACCAGGCGCAGCCGGGTGACGCCGCGGCCGGCGGCGGCACGCAGGCTTTCTTCCTTCACCGAGATATGCGGGTTGCTGATGGAGGGAATCGCCTCCATCAGGCCCAACGTGCAGGCGTACTGGCCCGAAAGCATCCGGCTGCCGCACATGTGGTAGCCGGTGGCGGCGTTGCCACGCGCATCGAGCGCGCCGCCGAACAGGGGGGCGGCCTCGAACACCGTGATATCGGCGCCCGCCACGCCCGCGTCCCGGATGAGGAAAGCGGCGCCCGCCAGCGACGCGATGCCGCTGCCCACGAAGTAATGCCTGCTCATTCGCCAAATCCATGCGAGGTCGGGGTCGCCGGCCGCGTGCCCCGGCGCGCTCCGACCGCGCGAGGTTAAGGCTAGATGATGCTATCGCGGTGTGAAGCCCGTCGCGATCACGCGTTCCAGGCCGAAATCCGGAACTGCAGCTTGCCCTTGACGCCCGGCCGCGTCGGCACGCGCTGGCCTTGCGCATCGATGCTGAAGCTCTCGAACGGGATATCGATGTTGACCGCGCGCTGGCGCAACTGGTCGCTGGAGACATCCACGTCCTGCGTCGGGCTGCTGACGCCGGCGTCCTGCCATGCGTAACGCACCTTCCAGGCGGCGCCGGCGCGCACCGGCGGAATCATCGACAGCACGATGGAGTTGCGGAACAGGTAGCCGCCCTCGTAATGCTGGTTGATCCACAGCTTGCGCTCGATCTCGTAGTCCGGCACGCGGATGCCCAGGGTCATGCCGTAGGACAGCGAACGGTCGCTGTCATCCACCTTGGCCGCGTTGGAGAGGAATATCGAGGACAGGTAGTGCGGCACTTCCTTCTTCCACGTCGCGTGGCGCACGCAGGCGACCGAATCCTCCTCGGCGACGCGGCGGGTCAGGTACCACAGCTTGCCGCGCGGGGAGGCGAGCATCTCGATCTGGTACAGCGCGTCGATCTCGCGGCCCTGGTCCTGCGCCTGCTGCACCTTGTCCGGCAGGCGGATCTCGTCCAGCTGCATCCACACGTCCACGCGCACGTCGCCGAACAGGAAGCGCGCCAGGTTCTGGAACGCCTCCTCGCTGTTGACGATGCCGTAGAAGCCCGAATGCGAGCGGAACGCATAGGCGCGCGCGGCGTAGTCGCCCAGGCTGCCGTCGGCGTTGACGCCCTGCAGCGTGGCGTTCTCGATCTTCACCAGGCCATCGCTGCCGTTGCCGACGAACGTGCGCGACAGCCCGGCGGCGGCGTCGTAATCGGCGCGGTTGGTGCCGACCATGCAGAACACCTTGCGCGAGGGGAACAGCGCCTCGGGCAGCAGGTCCACGCGGCCGCCGTTCTTCTTCGGCAGGTCGCCGAGGGCCAGGTACTGCGGCATGCGCTTGTCGCGGTCGAAGTTGTCGATGTCGAAGGCGGTGAGCCAGCTGGGCACGTTGCCGCCGGCCACGTCGATGCCGTTATGCGGGGTGGCATAGGTGAACAGCTTGTCCACGCACGACTGCGTTTTGGCTACGTCCAGCGCCGGGTTCTGCAGGAACGCGCGGCTGACCAGGCCGCCCATCGAATGGGCGACCAGGTAGCAGCGGAAGTCCGCCGGCTTCACCTGGTTGGCCGGATTGGCGCAGATCAGCTCGCGCACCCGCGC
The DNA here is from genome assembly GCF_001431645.1 of Stenotrophomonas panacihumi. Lineage (GTDB taxonomy): Bacteria > Pseudomonadota > Gammaproteobacteria > Xanthomonadales > Xanthomonadaceae > Stenotrophomonas_A > Stenotrophomonas_A panacihumi. The sequence continues at coordinate 20,398 of NZ_LLXU01000058.1, forward strand.
GATCAGCTGCGACAGCCGCTGCGCGGATTCTTCGATGCTGGGCGTCTTGCCGCCGCCGAACAACGAGGAGGCGGGGTCGTAATAGCGGTGGATCACCACCGAGCGCGAGCCGAGCTGGTTGCCGGTGGGCTGGCCATCGGCGCTGGATTCCCAGCCCGGGTCGAGGATGTCCTGGCCGTCCTCGTAGACGTCGCTGTAATCGAACTCGGACATCAGCCGCACCACCGGCGACTCGAACACGTACTTGCGCGGCGCGCGCTCGCGTTCGGCGACGGCGCGGTAGACGGTGGAACCGAGGTTGAAACCGCAGAACGGATCGGCGCTGGTCTGGTCCATCTCGCCGCGGGTCATCGCATACCCGCGCACGTAGATGATCGGGTAGTACGGCGGCGTCCAGGGGGTCTTCTTGAGGGCGGCCTTGGCCATGGCGGCATGCTCCTGTGGGACGGTCGTGGGGAACGCTTAGGAGACAACGGCGGGCAACGCCCGCGCAGGCCACCGAGTGTGCCGCCACCCCGTCCCAGGAGCCGAGACGGGCGTCGCGATTGGAGGGCCTCAGCCCTCGCGCAGCCACCGCGCGATGTCGGGCGCGAAGTACGTCAGCACGCCGTCGGCGCCGGCACGCTTGAAGCCGATCATCGCCTCCATCACGCACTTGCGCTCGTCCAGCCAGCCGTTGGCCGCGGCGGCCTTGAGCATCGCGTACTCGCCGCTCACCTGGTAGGCGAACACGGGCACGCGGAACTCGTCCTTCACCCGGCGCACGATGTCCAGGTACGGCATGCCCGGCTTGACCATCACCATGTCCGCGCCCTCTTCCAGGTCCAGCGCGATCTCGCGCAGGGCCTCGTCGCCGTTGGCCGGGTCCATCTGGTAGGTCTTCTTGTCGGCCTTGCCGAGGTTGCCGGCGCTGCCCACCGCGTCGCGGAACGGGCCGTAGAACGCGGAGGCGTACTTGGCCGAATACGCCATGATGCGCACGTTGGTGTGCTGGCCGTCATCCAGCGCGCGGCGGATCGCCCCGATGCGCCCGTCCATCATGTCCGAGGGCGAAATGACATCCGCGCCCGCCTCGGCGTGCGACAGCGACTGCTTCACCAGCGCCTCGACGGTGATGTCGTTGAGCACGTAGCCCACCTCGTCGATGATGCCGTCCTGGCCGTGCGTGGTATACGGGTCCAGCGCCACGTCGGTCATCACGCCCAGCTCGGGGAAGCGCGACTTCAGCGCGCGGATCGCCCGCTGCGCCAAACCTTCCGGATTCCACGCCTCGGCCGCGTCCAGGCTCTTGCCGCGCGGGTCGATCACCGGGAACAGGTCGAGCACCGGGATGCCCAGCTCCATCGCCTGCTCGCCCACGCGCAGCAGTTCGTCGATGGACAGCCGCTCCACGCCCGGCATCGAGGCGATCGGCGCGCGGCCGTCGAGCTCGTGCACGAACACCGGGTAGATCAGGTCGTCGGTGGTCAGCGTGTTTTCGCGCATCAGCCGGCGCGAGAACTCGTCGCGGCGCATGCGGCGGGGGCGGTAATGGGGATGGGCCATGGACGGTTCCTCTAGCGGATGTCGAAGTTCATTGCAGGACGTAATCGCGCGGCTGCAGCGGCTCGGGCAGCGGGCGCTCGCCGAGCGCGTCGCGCAGGTCGATCTCGATGCCGCGCACCAGCGCGTCCAGCGGCAGGTCGTTGGGCGCCAGGCCGAACGGCTCTTCCAGTTCGTCGCCCAGGTGGTCCAGGCCGAAGAAGGCATAGGCCAGCACCGCCGACACCACCGGCGTGACCCAGCCCAGCGTGCCGGCCAGGCCGAACGGCAGCATCACGCAGAAGATCCACGCGCCGCGATGCAGCAGCAGCGTGTAGGCGAACGGCAGCGGCGTGGAGGCGATGCGCTCGCATGCGGCCTGGATGCCGGTCATCGCGGTGACGCGCGCTTCGATCAGGCCGTACTGGATGGAGTCGATGTGGCCGGCGCGCAGTGCCTGGCCGAGCCTGTCGGCCATCAGGCCGAGCAGCTGGTCGGGCACGTTGAGGCGCTCGCCCAGGCGCGCGGCGTCATCGGCCTGCAGCCAGGGGCGCGCGGCCTGCTGCGCATCGCGGCCACGCAGCTTGGCGGCGAGCGCGGCGGAGAAGCCGATCGCCAGATACACCAGCCGCCGGCGCAGCGCGGCATCGTCGGGCCAGAACACCTGGCATTGCCGCGCCAGCGTGCGCGATTCGACGATCAACTGGCCCCACAGCTTGCGCGCCTCCCACCAGCGGTCGTGGCAGGCGTTGTTGCGGAAGCTCAGGAAGATCGACAGCACCAGGCCGAACAGGCTGAAGGGCGCGATGGACAACGCGCTGGCCGCGAACGGGTGGTAGGCCTCGGCGAAGGCGCACACCGCCACCGAGAGCAGCACGATCGCCAGCACCTTGAACGCAATGGCGGGCAGGATCGAACCGCGGATGATGTAGAGCAGCTGCCAGCCGTGGGGGCGCGGACGCAGGATCATCGGGGAGGTCGCCGGCGTGCGCGCGGCACGGGCGAAAGCGTCGATGGCGGAAAGGAGGCGTCATTCTACGCCCGGCCCGGCCACCCCCGCTGCGACCGCCCGTCGCAGGCCGCGGCACGGCGTGTTCCGCCGCCGTGCCGCTTGCGGTATCAGATGACGCCGCCGCCCAGGCCCAGGCGCAGGACGCCCACCACGATCACCACGATGTTGAGCAGCAGGCCGGCCTTGGCGCGGCCGCGGTTGCCCGGCGCGGTGAAGAGGAGGCCGATGGCGGCGATGATCGCGCCGATGCCGGCGAACGGAATCACGAACCAGTTGCCCCACCCCAGCAACGGGATGAAGGCGACGATCATCCACACCAACGCCACGATGCCCCATAGCAGGCTGATCAGTCCCATGCCACGCTCCTTCCATGCAGGTCAGGCTGCACGATAGCGCGGCTGACTGCTTCAGGCCCAGGCCATAAGTTGACCCACGCAAGACCTGTCCTTGGCGTGCCCGTCACGGTGCCGGTTGCAGGCTGTCGGGGCGGCGCAAGTCCGGCACGATTCAGTCCGGGGGCGGGATCATCCGCCCAACGATCGAGGGAAACGCCATGAAGACCACCATCGCCGCCGCCTGCCTCGCCCTGACGCTGGCCGGCTGCGCAAGCTCTTCCAAAGTGATGCTCGGCAGCGCGCGCCCGCCGGTGGATCCGGCCGTGGTGCAGGTCTATTCGACCACCCCGCCCGGCGCGGTGGAGATCGCCCAGGTGGAAGCCACCAGCGCGGTCGGCTTCGGCACGCAGGGGCAAACCGATGCGGCGGTCGTGCGGCTCAAGCAGGAAGCGGCCAAGCTGGGCGCCAACGGCATCGTGCTGGTCGGCGTGGGCGGCAACGGGCGCTCGCCGGCCTCGGTGTCGGTGGGTGCCGGTTCGTGGGGTTCGCATGTCGGCGGCGGCGTGGGCATCGGCATTCCCACCCAGCAGAAGAGCGCGGCCGGCGTGGCGATCTACGTGCCGCCCGGCACGCCCGCGCAACCGGTACCGATGCAGAACCCGCCGCCGGGCGAATAAGCCGCCACGGCCATGAAGCAGAAGGGCGCCTTTCGGCGCCCTTCCTCGTTTCCACACCTGTCGTGGCTCAGCCCTTCTTCGCCGCCGGCTTGGCGGCTTCCGGCGCCTTGCCCAGCTGCGAGGGGATGAACACTTCTTCCACCGCCTTGGCCAGCTGGTCCGGCGGCAGCAGGCCCTGGTCGAGCAGGAAGTTGTTGAACTTCAGGCGGTCGAACTTCGGCCCCAGGGCCAGCTCGGTGCGCATGCGCAGTTCCAGGATGCGGCTGTAGCCGTAGAAGTAGCTGCCGGCCTGGCCGGGCGCGCGCACCATGTAGCGGTCCAGCTCCTGGCGCGCCATCGCCGGCGACAGGCCGACCTTGTCCTCCAGCACCTGGCGTGCGCTCTCGCGGTCGATCAGGCCGAGGTTGAGCATCGGATCGAGCATCGCGCGCGCGGCGCGCAGCAGGCGGAACTGCAGCGCGATCAGCTGCCCGTCCAGCGGCTCGTACGGCACCATCTCCGCTTCGGCATACAGCGCCCAGCCTTCGACGTTGACCGAGTTGAAGGCGTACATGCTGCGCGCCAGCGACACGCCGCGCTCCACCATGGCGGTGAACTGCAGCTCGTGGCCGGGGCGCCCTTCGTGCGCGCTCAGCGTCCACGCGGCCGAACCGAAGTTGAAGTCGTCGTACTGCTCCTTCTTGCCCCCATCGGCCTGCGGGTTGCCCAGCGGCAGCACGAACTGGCCCTGCTGGCCGGTGTTGCCGACCAGCGGCGCGGGCAGGAAGTGCGGGGCCGGCTGGGCGGCGCTTTCGGCCGGCGAGCCCAGGCGCATCTGCATCGGGCGCTGCGGCACGTCGACGATGCCCTGCTTGCGGATGATCGGATCGATCTGGTCGATCACGCCGCGGTAGTAATGCTCCAGCTGATCATCGGCGATCTTGTTGCCCTTCAGCGCGCGGATCACGTCCACGTAGTCGCCGCCTTCCGGCAGGCCCTTGGCCTTGGCCACCAGCGGGGCGAGCTGGCGCATCGCCGAGCGGGTTTCCATGAACTCCACCTGCGCGCGGTCCATCAGCACCTGCGGCTCCACGCCGATGCCGACCTGCTTGAGCTGGAACGCGTACAGCGGCGCGGGCAGGCGGGCGTCCTCGCGTGCCTTGGGCAGCACTTCGGTGCGGGTCCAGTCGGCGTAGGCCTGCAGCTGGGTGGCGGTGGCCTTGAGGGCTTCGTCGGCGCCGGCGATCTTGTACTTGCCGAACAGGTCCTTGATGCCTTCGATGTAGGTGTCCACGTTCGCCAGCGCCTGCTCGACCTCGCGCCTGGTCGGCTGCAGCAGCTGCGGGTTGGACAGGCGCTCGGTGTAGCGCGCCTTGGCCAGCTCGGTCATGGCGGTGCTGCCCGGGGCCAGGCCGGTGTAGGCCTTCAGGCGGGCCAGCGCGCTGGCGCGGCGCGCGGCCGGGGTCTGGTCGGAGAGCAGGTTGTTGAGGCCGCTGAAGACGGCCTGCGGCACGTCCGTCCACGGCAGCAGGTAGCGCTCGTTGAGCTCGCTGCCTTCGATTTCCTGGTCGATGGCGTGGATCAGGATCGCCAGGTCCTGGCGCACGTCGTTGTCCTTCTCCACCGCCAGCTTGGCCTGCAGCTCGGTGCGCGCCTTGACCATGGCGGCGCGGTAGCGCGCGTCGTGGTCCGGGCCGAGGTCGGTGACCTTGTCGTCATACCCCGGCACGCCGAAGAAGCCCACCAGCTCCGGCTGGAACGGGCCCTGCGCATCGAGCAGGACCTGCGTGAAAGCGTTGCTGCGCGCGACCCAGGCCGGGGCGGCCGGCGTGGCGCTCTTGGCGGGCGCGGCCTGGACGGCCAGCGGCAGGGGCGCGAGCAGCGCCAGCGAGACTGCAAGGACGAGCGGCTTCATCGGGCGGTTCCTTGAACGAGGATGACGGCACGCTACGCGTGGCGCGCGTGGCCGGCAATCTCCCGAAGGTCATGCGCGCTTCCGGGCCGGGCGGGGTGGCCGCGAGGCGACGGCGCTCCCCGCCCCCGGCCTGCCCGCCGCGCGGCGGGCAGCCGTTCGCTGCTTACTTCAGGCAGCGGTCGATGAAGGCCTCGGCCGTCTTGTAGCGGTGCAGCGCGTTGCTGCCCGACAGGCCGTGCTTGGCGCCCGGGTAGGTCATCAGCTCGAACGCGGTGCCGCGCTTCTGCAGTTCGCTCATCAGCGAGGTGGAGTTGGTGAACAGCACGTTGTCGTCGGCCATGCCGTGGATGAGCAGCAGCCTGGCGGTCAGGCCATCGAGATGGCTGGCGATGCGCGCTTCCTGGTAGCCGGCCACGTTGGCGTCCGGCAGGTTCATGTAGCGCTCGGTGTAGTGGGTGTCGTACAGCGCCCAGTCGGTGACCGGCGCGCCGGCCACGCCGCAGGCATAGGCCTCGCTGTGCTTGGCCAGCAGCATCAGCGTCATGTAGCCGCCATTGGACCAGCCCTGCACGCCGATGCGCGCGCCATCCACCCACGGCTGCGACTTCAGCCACGCCACGCCGCGCAGCTGGTCATCCACTTCCACCGTGCCCTGCTTGCCGTACAGCGCGCCGCCGAAATCGCGGCCGCGGCGCGGCGTGCCGCGGTTGTCCAGCGAGAACACCACGTAGCCCTGCTGGGCGAGGTACTGGTTGAACAGCGCGTCTCCCTTGGCCGCCCAGGCGTCGGTGACCGTCTGCGCGGCCGGGCCGCCGTAGACGAACACCATCACCGGGTAGCGCTTCTTGGCGTCGAAGTGCTCCGGCTTGATCAGGCTGTAGTGCAGCTCGGTGCGGCCGTCGGCGGCGGTGAGCGTGCCGAATTCGACCGGGCGCTGCGCGTCGCGGTACTTGGCGTAGGGATGCTGCGGGTCGGCGAGATCGTTCTTCAGCAGCGTGGCGATCTTCGTGCCGTCGGCGCGGAACAGCTCGATCTGCGGCGGCGTGGTGGTGTTGGACCAGTTGTCGACATACACGCTGGCGTTGCGCGCGAAGCTGGCCGCATGCGTGCCATCCACTTTCGACAGGCGCTGCACCGCGCCACCGGCCAGCGGCACGGCGTAGACGTTCTTCTGCAACGGCGAGTCCTGGGTGCCGGCGAAGTAGACGCGGCCGGCAGCTTCGTCCACCGCCAGCACGTCATCGACGATCCACTCGCCCGAGGTCAGCGCGGTCATCGACGCGCCGTCTTCCGAGGCCAGGTACAGGTGCTCGAAGCCGCTGCGCTCGGATGCCCACAGGAAGCGGCCGTCCTTGAGGAAGCGCAGGTTCTCGTGCAGCGGCACCCAGGTGGCGCTGGTTTCGGTGGCGAGCACGCGCTGGCGGCCATTGGCCAGGGTGTCCTCGACCAGTTCCAGGTGCTTCTGGTCGCGCGACTGGCGCTGGAAGGTCAGGCGCTGCGGATCGCGCCAGTCCACGCGGGCCAGGTAGATGTCCGGGTTCTTGCCCAGGTCGACCCAATGCGGCTTGGCGCCGGCCTTCGGCGCGATCGTGCCGAGCTGCACGCGGGCATTCGGCTGGCCGGCCTGCGGGTAGCGCTGGGCGACGACGTCGGTGTGGTCGGCATAGACCTCGTAGCGCTTCTGTACCGGCACCGGGGATTCGTCGATGCGCGCGAAGGCGATGGCCGAGTCGTCCGGCGCCCACCAGTAGCCGGTGTGGCGATCCATTTCCTCGTCGGCGACGAATTCGGCCACGCCATTGCCGATGGTCTCGCTGCCGTCGCGGGTGAGCTGCACCTGCTTGCCGCTGGCCAGGTCGATCACCCACAGGTTGCGCTCGCGCACGAAGCTGACGAAGCCGCCCTTGGGCGAGATCTTCGGATCGGTGGCGAAGCCTTCGCCATGGGTGAGCTGGCGCACCGCCGCGCTGCCCTGCTGGCGCAGGTCGTACAGGTACAGCTCGCCGCCGAGCGGGAACAGCAGCGCGTGCGCGTCCGGCGACCACTGGTAATCGACGATGCCGGAGAAGGCCGCGATGCGCTGGCGCTCGCGGCGGGCCTTCTCCTCGTCGCTCAGCGCTTCGCCGCCGGGCAGCACGACCTTGGAATCCACCAGCAGGCGGGTCTGCCCGCTGGCGATGTCGTATTCCCACAGGTCCAGCTGGTTGCGGTCGGTCTCCTTGCCACGCAGGAAGGTGACGCGCGAACCATCCGGGGCGACCTGCGGCTTCATCAGCGTCGGGCCGGACAGCGGCAGCGGGCCGGTGATGGCCTGCAGGGTGAGTTTTTCGGCGTGGGCGGGTGCGGCGGTGGCGAGCATGAGGGCGAGCGAGGCGAGCAGGTGGCGCATGGTCGGGGTGATTCTCGGGTCAGGGCGTGGTGCGGGCGGGACGGGCGATCACTTCTGCCCGAACAGGTGCTTGCGCTCTTCCTCGCTGAGCGGCTTGCCGGCGTTCGGGTTGACCTGCTGCTTGAGGGCATAGGCGCGCTGGGTGGCCGGGCGCGCGGCGATGCCGGCGTGCCAGCGCTGCACGTTCGGGTACGGGGTCATGTCCAGCGGGGCGCTGTCGTAGGCGTTGATCCACGGATGGATCGCCATGTCGGCGATGCTGTACTCCTCGCCGGCGACGAAGGCGTGGTTCGCCAGCTGGCGGTCCAGCACGCCGAGCAGGCGCTGCACCTCGCGGGTGTAGCGGTCGATGGCGTAGGGAATCTTCTCCGGCGCATAGACACTGAAGTGTCCGTACTGCCCGGTCATCGGGCCGAGGCCGCCCATCTGCCACATCAGCCACTGGTTCACTGCGACCTTCTGTCGCACGTCGCTGCCGAAGAAGCGCCCGGTCTTGTTGGCCAGGTACAGCAGGATGGCGCCGGACTCGAACACGCTGATCGGCGCGCCGCCATCGGCCGGGGCGTGGTCGACGATGGCCGGCATCTTGTTGTTCGGCGAAATGGCCAGGTATTCCGGCTTGAACTGGTCGCCGGCGCCAATGTTCACCGGCTTGACCGTGTACTCCAAGCCCGCCTCTTCCAGGAACAGGGTGACCTTGTGTCCGTTCGGCGTGGGCCAGTAATGGAAGTCGATCATGGCGGGCTCCGGCGAAAGTGAGCCGGCAGTGTAGCGCCGGCCCCGGGTTGGCAGGGCCGCACGGCGACCGTTACCCTCGCCTATCCCCTGTCACGAAGCGTTCCACGCATGTCGCCCTCGCCCCGCCTCAGTCCCGTTCCCAGCCTGATCTTCGCCTCGCGCTGGCTGCAGCTGCCGCTGTACCTGGGGCTGATCCTCGCCCAGGGCGTCTACGTGTTCCTGTTCGGCAAGGAGCTGTGGCACCTCATCCATGAAGCGCCGAGCCTGGGCGAACAGCAGATCATGCTGATCGTGCTCGGCCTGATCGACGTGGTGATGATCTCCAACCTGCTGGTGATGGTGATCGTCGGCGGCTACGAGACCTTCGTCTCGCGCCTGCGCCTGGAAGGCCACCCGGACCAGCCGGAGTGGCTGAGCCACGTCAACGCCTCGGTGCTGAAGGTGAAGCTGGCGATGGCGATCATCGGCATCTCCTCCATCCACCTGCTCAAGACCTTCATCGCGGCCGGCGCGCTGGGCGGCATCCCACTGTGCGCGGCCGACAAGATCAACGTCGCCGCCTCGCAGATCGGCGAGGCCAACTGCTCGGCGCTCACCGCCGACGGGGTGATGTGGCAGACCATCATCCACTGCGTCTTCATCCTCTCGGCCATCGGCATCGCCTGGACGGACCGCTTGATGTCCAGCGCCGGCGCGCACGCCGCCGCCGCCCAGCCGGGCCACGCGGGCCACTGAGCCACACCGGCCGTGCGCCCGGTCACACAATGACCGGGCGCGACGCTTGCCCTTTGACACGTGGGCAATGCTAGATTGCGACCTTGGCCGCCACCTTCGGGAGGGAGGGGGGCGGCTCCGCAACATTCACCAGAATTCCGGGGTCAAGGGGGACACATGTTGGATCTGAGTTCGCGTCGAGCGGCACGCCTGGCCGTGCCGGTGCTGCTGCTGGTGGCCCTGGCCGCCTGCTCCAAGAAGGAAGAAGCCCAGCCGGCCGCGGCGACCACGCCCGCCACCGGCGGCGCGGCGACGCCGGCACCGGCGGCCACCACCCCGGCCGAAGCGCCGGCCGCCACGCCCGATACCGCCGTCTCGGCGCAGGTGCAGGCGATGTCGGTGGACCAGCTGCGCGAAGCCGCCTCGCTGGCGCTGCGCGAGAACCGCATGTACGCCCCGACCGGCAACAACGCGGTCGAGTACTACCTGGCCCTGCGCGACAAGCAGCCGCAGGACGCCACGGTGAAGAGCGCGCTGACCGACCTGACGCCGTACACGCTGATCGCCGCCGAGCAGAGCATCAACCGCGAGGACTTCCCGGAAGCCCAGCGCCTGATCGCCCTGATCGAGAAGGTGGACGACAAGGCCCCGGCGCTGCCGCGCCTGAAGGCCGGCGTCACCAACGGCGTGCAGAACGCGGCCACGCGTACCGCGCAGGAAACCGAGAAGCTCAAGAAGCAGACGGAAGAGAAGGCCCAGCAGCTGGTGGAGCAGAAGAAGCTCGCCGACCAGCAGGCCAAGGAAGCCGAGGCCGCGCGCCAGATCGCCGCGCAGCAGGAAACCGCCCGCGCCGAAGCCGAGCGCCAGGCCGCCGCCAAGCGCGAGGCCGACCAGCGTGCCGCCGCCGCGGCCGCCGCCGCCGCGCCGAAGCCCGCCGCCTCCGCACCGACCGCCGCCGCGGCTGCCGCCGCCACGCTGCGCCCGATCAGCACGCCGGCACCGCGTTATCCGCCGGAAGCCCTGCGCGCCGGGACCTCGGGCGAAGTGCTGGTGGAGATCACCGTCGGCACCGATGGCTCGGTGACCAGCTCGCGCGTGCTGCGTGCCAACCCGGCCCGCGTGTTCGACCGCGAAGCGCTCAACGCCACCAAGCGCTGGAAGTTCGAGCCGGTGGCCGCCCCGGTGACCACCCGCCGCACGCTGTCCTTCAGCCCGGGCACCTGATCCCGGCCTGCGACAACCCAAGGGCCCGGGATTTTCCCGGGCCTTTTTTTCGCCACTGGCCCATGGCCGCGCGAGCGGATCGGGCTCCATCGGAAGGACATCGATGCGTTTGTACCGTTGGCAGACCCTGCCGCTGTTGCTGTTGCTGCTCACCGCTCCGGCCCTTGCCCGTCCCGCCGCCCCACCGGCCCCGGATTTCGCCACCCAGCTGCAGGCCGTGGCGCGCTCGCTGGACGGCGCACCGAATGCCGAAGGCCAGGCGGCGATGGAGCGCATGCTCGCCGACCCGCGTTTCGAGGCACTCGACCCACCGCAGCAGGCCGCCGCCCTCGCCGTGGCCGGCTGGAGCGCGCTGGGCCTGGAGCGCATCGCACAGGCGCGCACGCTGCTGGAACGCGCCAGCGTCATCGAGCCCTCGGTGGCCGAGATCTGGTACATGCGCGCCGTGGCCGACCACCAGGGTGGCGAGCGCGAGCTGGCCGCGCGGCATCTGGCCAAGCACATCGGCGCTTCCCCGAAAACGCTGCCGGAGCTGGATGCCGGCGTGGTCTATGCCTTCCTGCGCGACACCGCGCCCGGCGGCGAGGCGCGTCGCGTGCTGCTGCAGGCGCTGTTCGACGCGAACTGGACGATTGGCGGCACCGCGCCGACCGCCGAGTGGTACGAACTGGCCGTGCTGCAGTACGAAGCCGGCGAGCGCGCCGCGCTGCCGGCCACGCTGGCCCGCATCGACAGCTCCGACGGCATGGTGCGCCTGCGCACCGACCGCCGCTTCGATGCGTGGGTGGACCGCGCCGCGCCGCGCTGGAACGTGCGCCACGCGCTGGAGCAGGAGCAGGACGCGCTGCGCGTGACCAACCTGCTCAACCCGGAAGACATGAGCGTGCTGGTGAACCTGGCCGCGACGATGCTTTCGCTGGGCGACTACGAAGAAGTGCTGCGCATGAGCGGCCAGGTGGATGCGGTGGTCGAGGCGGCGCAGGCCCAGAACGCGCAGCCGCCGTACACGCACATGGACCAGTTCCTGTGGCTGATGGAGAACCGCGTCAGCGCACTGCGCCGGCTCGGCCGCAGCGATGAGGCCCTGGCGCTGCGCCAGCGGCTGGGCCAGATGCCCGAACAGGGCCAGCGCAACGTGAGCCAGGCATTGAACCTGGGCGAGATGCTTGTGGGCCTGCAGCGCCCGAAGGAAGCGCTAGATGCGATCGCCACGCTGGGTGATGCCTCGCCTTACGGCGAGATGGTGGCGCACATGCTGCACCTGCTGGCCGCGCGGCAGATGCACGACGAAGCCGCCGCCACCCAGGCCCTGGACTACCTGCGCGCGCACAGCGCCGATGCCCCGCGCATCTGGCTGACCTCGCTGTTGCTGATCGACGCGCAGGACGAAGCCGCTGCCTTCGTGCGCACCGAGCTGGCCTCGCCGCTGCGCCGCGGCGACATGCTGTTCGACCTGCAGGACCAGCCCGAGCCCGAGCCGCTGCCGGCGTTCGCGCCGCTGGAGCCGCGCGCGCAGGCGTTGAAGAAGCGCGCCGACGTGCGTGCGGCGATCGACGCGGTGGGCCGCGTGGAGCGTTACGACGTCGAGCTGTAACGCGCGAAAAGAAACGCCGGGCATCCAGGATGCCCGGCGCTCGATCTTCAAAAGCGGGGATTACATGCCGCTGGAGGCCTGCTTCGCCGCCTTGTCGTGACCGGCCTGCATTTCGGCCGCGGTGAGCTTGCCGTCGCTGTTGGCATCCATCTTCGCGAACATCTTGGCCGAGCCAGCCGCGTGTTCGGCAGAGGAGATGCGGCCATCGCCATCGGTGTCGATGGCCTTGATCTCGTCGGCCGAAGACATCTTCATGCGGTCTGCCTTGTCGCCGGCGCCCTTGGCGGCCCAGTGCGCATCCATCTCGGCGGCGGTGACGTAGCCGTCCTTGTTGGCATCCATGGCGGTGAACATCTGCTGCGCGCCGGCGGCGTGCTCGGCGCTGGTGACGACGCCATCGTTGTTGGCGTCCATCTTGTCCATCTTGGCGGAATGGTCGCCGGCCATGGCGAATGCCGGGAGCATCATCGCGGCGCCAAGCGCCAGGTTCATCAGGTTGCGTTTCATCCTGCCCTCCGCAGGTCGGTGTGTGCGCCGAGCCTGCGCGTGCATTCGTTGCGCCGCCGTCAACCGCATGCGAAACCGCGTGCGCATGGCTGAACCACTCCGCGGGGGTGTTGCATGGAAACGGTTTAGCGGACGCCGGCTGGATCAATTGGATACAGCCGCATGAAAAAGCCCGGCATTCAGCCGGGCTCTTTCGTCACGCGCTTCCGTCAGCCGCTGATCGCCAGCCGCTCGTGGTGATAACGCCGCACCGCCGCGAACCACAGCAGCGCCGCCAGGCCGAAGCCCGCGCCGAGATACACCGCCCACACCTGCATGTCGATCGTCTCGTGGCGGGTGATCTTCTGCAGCATCTGGTTCTGCGCCAGGAACGGCACCGCGAAGTGCCACAGCTGGGTCTTCAGCGGATACACCATCAGCGCGTAGCCCGGCAGCATCGGCAGCAGCATCAGCCAGGTCATGTGGCTCTGCGCTTCCTTCATGCTCTTGGCCGCCGCCGCCAGGTACGTCAGCAGCGAAGTGCCGATGAAGACCATCGGCAACAGCACGAACAGCATCTGCACCATCGACAGGTAGCTGACGTTGAGCTGGCTCGCCATGCCGGTGGCGAACATCGCGCTGAACTTGAACGCCAGCAGCGTCAGCAGCAACGACACCATGCCGATGAAGCACGCCGCGGCGATCTTGCCGCTCACCACCGCGCTGCGCGGGGCCGGCGTGGCCAGCAGCGGCTCCAGCGACTGGCGCTCGCGCTCACCGGCAGTGGCGTCGAGGATCAGGTACGCGCCGCCGAGGAACGAGGTGATGATGAGCAGCACCGGCAGCAACAGCGACATGTAGAAACCGCGCTTGGCTTCCGCCGTGGCGAGATCCTGCATGCCCACGTCCACCGGGCGGGCCACCTGTGCATCGATGCCGCGCGCCAGCAGGCGCAACGCGCCGACCTGCTGCCCGTAAGCGCCCAGCGCCGCCTGCAGGCGCGTGCTAGGGATATCGGCGTCACGCCGCGTGGTATCGCGCAGGATCTCCACCAGTGCCGGGCGACCTTCGCGCCAGGCCTGCGGGTAGTCGTCGCTGATGCGCAGCGCCACGTCGATGTCCTGGCTGCGGATCGCCGCGGTCAGGTCGTCCGGCGCGGCCACCACGTTCAAGCCCTGCGCCTTGAGGAAGGCGACCAGGTTCGGCGCCGCTTCCGCGTTGACGGTGGGGATGTCCAGCGGCTTGTCGATCTGCGTCTTCACCCGCGACTCGGCGAGCTTGTTCATGCCCAGGATCAACACCGGGTACAGCAGCGGCGCGAGCAACAGCGAGAGCAGCAACGTGCGACGGTCGCGCGAGATATCGCGCAACTCCTTGCGCATCACCGTCCACACGGTGGCGAGCAGGCCGCGCTTTTGGGGTTCCATCTGGTTCATGCGTGCAGTCCCTCGTCCGAACCGATCGCCTTGACGAAGGCGTCTTCCAGGTTGTCCTCGCCGGTCTGCGCGCGCAGTTCGTCGGCGGTGCCGGCGGCCACGACCGTGCCCTTGGCGATGATGGCGATGCTGTCGCACAGCGCCGCCACCTCCTGCATGATGTGGCTGGAGAAGATGACGCAGCGTCCTTCCTCGCGCAGCTGGCGCAGGAAGCTGCGCAGCGCGCGGGTGGTCATCACGTCGAGGCCGTTGGTCGGTTCATCGAGGATGACGTTGCGCGGGTCGTGCACCAGCGCACGGGCGATGGCGGTCTTGGTGCGCTGGCCCTGGCTGAAGCCTTCGGTCTGGCGGTCGAGGATGTCGTCCATGTCCAGCGCCTTGGACAGCACGCGCACGCGCTCGGCGATGTGCGAGGCCGACATGCCGTGCAGCTGGCCGAAGTAGGCGATGTTCTCGCGCGCGGTCAGGCGCTTGTAGACGCCACGCGCATCCGGCAGCACGCCGAGGCGGCGGCGCACGGCGATGGGGTCGCGCGCGGTGTCGATGCCATCCACGGTGACGCGGCCGCTGTCGGGCGTCATCAGCGTGTAGAGCATGCGCAGCGTGGTGGTCTTGCCGGCGCCGTTGGGGCCGAGCAGGCCGGTGATGCGGCCGTCGCCGGCGCTGAAGCTGACCCCATCCACGGCCTTGACCAGGCCGGTGCGGGTCTTGAACGACTTGTGCAGGTCTTCGGCGATGATCATGCCGCGTCCTCCATGTGAGCGATGGCGTGCATCAGGGTTCCCATCCATTGAACGAGGTGAAGGCCGGCACGCGGTTGAGGTTCTGCACGCACGAGGCGTCGAGCGACTTCGCATCACCCTTGTCGAAGAACTGGCCGATCAGCTTGGGCACGCAGCCCAGCGCCATCACGCTGTGGCCCTGCCCCGGCGCGATGACGTGCTTGCCGTTCGGCAGGTGGGCGAGCACGCGTTCGGCGTAGCGCGGCGGCGTGACCGGATCGAGCTCGCCGGACAGCAGCAGCACCGGCACGTTGCCGGTGAGCGGCGCGGTGAAGTCGGCCGGCGCGGTGCCACTGGCCCAGGCCGGGCAGGCGGCGAAGAACATCTGCGCCACTTCCGGGCCGAGCAGCGTGGAGGCGGCGGCCTCGGAAGGCTGGTAGCGGCCGGCATCCTCGGCGCAGATCACCGACCACTGCATCAGGCGGTTCATCTGCCCGCCCATCTGGCGATTGGCCAACTGGGCCAGCGACATCAGCGGCTCGTAGCGACCATGCGAGGCCTCGTCCAGCACCAGCGGCAGCAGCGAGGCCGTCTGCGGGGCGTAGGAGAAGGCGAACGCGAGGCCGACCACCGTGTCGGCGGTGACCTTGCCGTGCGCCATCTCGCCGGTGCCCGGGTGGCGGTAGTCCACTTCGACCGGCGCCTCGCGCAGGCGCGCCAGCACATTGCGCAGCTGCTCGTGGGTGTCGGTGGGGAAGCGCTTGGCGCAGGCGGCATCCTGGCGGCACTGCGCGGCCTGCAGCTTGATCGCATCCTCGAAGGTGGTGGCGAACTCGCCGCCGACCACCAGGTCGTTCGGCGCCACGCCGTCGATCACCAGCGCACGCACGTGTTCCGGATAGCGCTTGGCGTACTGCTGCGCGACGCGGGTGCCGTAGGAGACACCGACCAGGTCCACGCGCGGCGCACCGAGCACGGCGCGCACGGCATCGAGGTCGCCGATGGCCTCGGTGGTCGTATAGAAGCGCGTATCGGTGGTGGGCTTGAGCGCGGCGGCACAGCGGGCGGCGTAGTCGGCGACCACCTTGGCGGCGTCGGTGACATCTTCCTCCGGCAGCGCGAGCGGCTTGCCATCCGGGCCGAGGCATTCAAGCGGGTGCGAGCCGCCGGTGCCGCGCTGGTCGATGAGGAACACGTCGCGCTGCTTGCGGGTTTCGGCCAGCGCGACCTCGACCAGGCTGGCCACCTCGGTGGCGGACTGGCCCGGGCCACCGGCGATGAAGAACACCGGCTCCAGGTCAGCGGCGCCGTCGTTCTTGGAATCCAGCCAGGCGATCTTGAGATCGATCTTTCGACCGGTGGGCGCGGCGGGGTTTTCCGGCACGGCCAGCGTCGTGCACTGCGCCTCCACGTTGCCCGCGGCCTGGGCCGAGGTCAGCGTGCAGGGATGGAACTTGAGCGAACCGCGCGTGCGGGTAACCGGCGCTTCCTCGGCCACGGCGTGGCGCGGCTTGGGCGCGGCCTTGTTCGGCGCGGCGGCAGTGGCGTCAGTGGCGGCGGCGGGCGCCGGGTGGCGTGCCTGCCATTGGCGGTATCCGAACAGCGCCGCGACCACCACCAGCGCCAGGATGATCCTGACCTTCTTGGACATCTGCGTTTCCTTCCTGAGTCTTCGTTCCACGACGCGGCGGCGCGGCCGATGTGACCGTCCCCCGCTCCCCACTTCAACATCTCATGTTTCGTACAGGAAAATCCGTTCGATCGCCTCCCCGAACAGGTGGGCGATGCGGAACGCCAGCGGCAGGCTGGGATCGTACTTGCCGGTTTCCAGCGCGTTGACCGTCTGCCGGGACACCCCCAGTTCCTCGGCCAGCTGGCCCTGCGACCAGCCCTGCCCCTCGCGCAGTTCGCGCAGGCGGTTCTTCATTGGTAGCGCCGCCGCAGCCACAGGCTGGCGAGCACGCGCACCAGCAGGATGCCGGCGAAGACCCACGACATGGCCGGCTCGGCCTCGACATGGATGAGGCCGAAGCGCTGCAACACCCAGGCGGAGAAGTAGAGCTGCGGGACGACCAGCGCGGCGATGGCCAGGGATTCGAGCTCGATCTTGCGTTGCAGCTCGTCGGCATCCCGCAGATAGCGCAGTGCGGCGCGCAGGAGCAGGGCGATGGCGGCGAGGGGCAGCAGGCAGACGAGGGCGACCAGCCACGGGCCGTGCGGGTAGGTGGAGAGCCAGGGCGAGAGGATCAGCAGGGCGAGATAGACCAGCAGGCCGGGAGTGGCTTCGCGCAGGTAGCGGCGGGAGAGCTGCTGCTGGAGGCGGTCGGATTCGTCTGGGAGCCACTGCGGGCGCAGCGTGTGCAGGGCGCAGGCGAGCAGGAGCGCACCCCCCATGCCCCAGGCGAGGCCGGCGGTGAAGTCGTGGTAGCGCAAGGGCAGGCCGAGGGCCGGGAGGTAGGCGGCTGCGGCGAGGAGCGTGGCGATAACGGCCAGGCCGCGCAGGCGTTTGCTGCGCGAGAGGATTGCGGTCACTGCGGGAGCCCCTGTCAATGATGCTTTACATCAGGTTGACGATGGGGCAGGACGTTGTCAAGTGAGCTTTACCGCACAGAACGCCATAGCTGGTAGCCGACTTACAAACTACGGTGCGAATGCTGATGCACAAACTTTGGTGCACGTAATATAGCGCAGCAGGCAAAGTCGCCTCGAACCTCCTCCCCACGGCGAGGCATCCCGCGGCTGAGGATGGAGCACTCGAGGAAGCTGTCGAGATATCAGTGGAAAATTGGAAGAACCGCCAACAGCCTCAGCCCCGCCGCCTAAGGAACTCACCCAATGAGTAAGACAGTCGGAAAGTCTGTTAGGTCAGCGGTCGTGGCTGTGGCCGCGGTGCTGGCGACAGCTTGCGCGGCAGCGCCGCCTGTTCCATCTGGCGTGCCTAGCGTATCAATCTGCCGGATAAATGGAGCCGGAGATCAATACGTCGATAGGAGTGTGACAGTGTCCGGCGTATTTAGAACGGACAGTCTTCACTATGGCTATATTATTGATGAGCAGTGCGGCGACAGCCAGAATGTCCTCGACATCGGACGTGCGTTCGGAAATCCAGAATACGACGCACTGAATCAAAAATGGCGGCGCCAATGCCTGAAACGTGGCGAGAAAGGAATCTGTGTGTTCGAAACTGCTGTAGTCATAAGCGGAGTCGTGCGCCGATCCGATCGCATCTTGGTTATTGACGTCGACCATGTTGTGGAGAAGTCGCTCTAGTTCAGCAGGTCTCTTCGGGCGATAGATGCGCGCCTAGACTTTTTCTTGGAGTGCGGCTCTATGCCGGGCGCAACATCGGCTGAAGGGCCCTGAGGCGCTGGGATTCGGCAAGCTGCTTAGCCTCTGACACTTAAGCTGAAGGAGGAGGTCGCGGTTGCCGGTGATGTGGCGACAACTTATGGTTTCGATAGCACAGGTCGTGCTGCGATCCTGTCGGGCATTTTGGATCTACCAGTATCTCAGCTGCCCTGCTCGCCATTGCGACTAGTCGTTGCTTTGCCGGCGACAGGCCCACGCGAGGGCCTGTCGCCCGGCGTCATCGCCATTGCCCTCACGCTCGGCTTGGCGCTCTGCTCGACCATTTCGGTGGCGGTACATACCTTGCGCCGGCCGCGCACTTAGGGGATCTACAAGGCACTGTCGCAGTTCACGAGGCCGATCGATCTCTGCCAGTCGCTCCATGGCTACCAGGCCGCGCAGATCGCCACCGAACCGCTTGGTGCACCGCCCCACCCCTCGTTCGCTAAGGTCCACCCATCTGTGCAATGCAAACTATGGTGCTGAGGATCGGGCTCCCGATCCTACATATGCCTATGAAAGTATGGAATTTCTACAAACTATGCTCGATCATACGGCGCACCAATAAGCTCGCATGGTGTCCTTGCATACAAACTTTGCTGGGTGTGGCAGCACAAACTATGCCTTTCTGCCCACCGGCGCGATGGATGCCAGGCCGACAGCCGCAACTCGCATCCGGTGCATGACCTTCGGCGCTTCAGCATCAACGCTAGCCAAGTTGAATTACTTTTTTGGCTCGGAGGACGCAACGCATCCTCCCTGGGGATGGCTAGACGACAGCTGACTGCCTATTTCTCATTGGTGAATGTAATCTCGACCGAGCCATTATCGTCCACTATGGCGCCGTACAGATAATCCTTCGCCTCATACTCAACCAGCCACAGACCATTAGTTCTTCTCACTGAGTTGAAAGAAAGGCCTACGCAATTGGTCATGCGGGAAGCGCAGTGCTTGTACATCTCTGCATCGGCCAGCTTTCTTGCATCTGCGGCGGATACAGACGAGTGACCACACCCGGCCAGCGCAATTAAGAAGAGCAATGTTGTTGCGCGCTTTACCTCGTCCCCTCTCCTCAATCGCTTCGGCACCTCGAATTTCGACTGCGGAAAGGCACACCAGGCGTCGCCCTTCCTGGGCCCCTCGACATCCGAATGGGCCATTCTGTCATTCATTGGGTCAACCCCGTTACCCCAATCAGAACCTACTCACAGAAGGCCCTCAAAACTTTTCTCACTCCGCCTTCAGCTGCGACTCGCTTTTCCGAGCAATGAGTCGCCTTTGGTTCCACCCTTCTGGTCAAGGCCACGCCTGATCCTTCGTAGATGCACTGCATCCAAAGTTCCGCACCCCCTGCTGGCTTTACGAATTTCCAGAGTGCTTCTCCAGCCGCTCCACCCCATGGCTTGAGCACGGCGTTGTCACTCTGGTCATCGTGCAGGCGCCCTTCAATGATGTTCAGGCCCACCAAATCCCGGTTCGAAGACGCCTCTGTACTGCCCCACCCTACGGGCAATGCTTTTGCTGCCTCCAGTACACGGATAGCGGTTGGGCACGACTGCGCGTGCGCTGGCTGCGGGAAGAACTGAAACCCGCAAAGCAGCGCCACGCACAAGAAGCGAATGCGCCGCCAATCGATGCTCCCCATTATTCTCCTTTCCATCAGGGCCACGTGCATGGAATCGACTGATTCTTCACTCCACCCGCTACAAAACGGTCGCAGCACGACGCGGCCATGATCAGCCCCGAGAACGAATCGTTCCAGAGTCCCTCTCGTGGCACTCCGTCGACAAGTCCAAGCCATCTCTGTGTTTCATCACAAATGTTCCGAGCCAGCCCATGTGATCAGCAAAGGGGCTCTCGGACAAGATCCTCCTGGTTGATTTCAACCTCGAATGGAGTCGCTCCCCGAAAGCTTGCACGTCTGGGGCACGACGACTCGCATCGATGTGCTCCATTAGAACGAGCGCTTCGGACCAATTTACGACAGTGAGCACCGGCACCCCCTTGCATGTGAATTGGATCGACTGCGAGCCCATATCTCCCTCGTTCAATGCGACACCCTCAATTGGATTGGCCCGCTCGAACGCTATCGCTTCGCTGCGTATATCCGAAAACTCATTCTTCGGCAGGTGCTCAAAAGCAGTTTGCGCCGTAGAAACCGATGTGGGCGTAAAAATCCAAAGCACTATCAATGCCATCAGCACAGAGCCCAGGATTACCATAAGAACCTTCATTTCATAGACTCTGCCTGTGTGGAAGAACCAGCACCTGTCAGGCGCACGATGCATAGGCCCATGAACATGGGCGCTTGCGGAAGTCCGTAAACCTAGACCCTAGCCGAGAATCTGCTGCCGACGCAGGGCCCGTCAACACTCAGGCGGCCTTGGCGCTGCTGCGCGCCAACGCCCGACGCTCGATGCTGGCGGCGAACAGCGGCGTCTCGCGGCTGTTGTGGTTGCCACCGTCGCGCTGGCGTGCCTCGGCCGCGTCCGCGAACGGGGTGCCATGCTGGGCAATGAAGTCGAGGAACTCCTGCGTCGGATGCGCCACCACGCTGTTGGTGTACTCGCAGGTGTTCTCGTCGATCTTCTTCACGCTCAGCGTCCAGATGACCTGCACGCGGGTGCGACCGTTCGGGGTGAAGGCGTCCGACGTGGACACCATCTTGCACAGGGTCGGCGTGGCGACTTCGGCGACATAGTGCTGGACCATCAACGTCTGGCCGATCATCTCGACGTTGATGGACATGCGCTTGCCATCATCGGTGGTGGTGGTGCCGGCCGAGATGTGGTCGGGCGGGCAGCAACGCTGGTACTCGGCCTCGGGGAGGTTGAACAGCCACTCGGCGATATCGACCTTCTCGATCGGCACGTTGATGGTGGCGGTATAGGCGGAAGAAGAGAGCTGCTTGTCCGTGATGATGATGTCCGACATGGCTGGATCCTCTGGGGGAATGAATCGCCGCGAACAGGTGCGGCGTTGAGGGGTTCATTCCGGCGCCGGGCCCTCGTGGGCGGCGCATGGGAATGAGGTTCCAGTGTTGTCCCTGCGGATTCTTCCAACCAGCTATCTCTTGGACCGATGGATTTATACGAAGGTTTGGCGGTGCGGCGATCTCTTCGCGTCACCGGGCGTGAGTGCGTCAACCACGTGCAACATCACGCCGCCACCTATTCGGACGTCACTTCAGACCGGAATTCACCCTCGGACCAAGAGAACACCATGGTCCCAGCCTCCATGGCCTCGTAGATCACGGCGTCAGGCCGGCCTCCCTTACCGGGCGAGCGCCTCACCACGCTTACTCGCGCCACCTTCTGCATCGGGCTAAGCACCAAGGGCTTTCGATCCGTGTGAGAAGCACCGACCAGCAGTAGCGCTTGCGTGATCCCGCCCGCCGAGGAGTCAACGATGGAAACAACGTACTGGCGCGACCCGGGCCGGAATGTGCCGCTTGTCCATCCTGGGCATGCACCGCCGTAAGCCGCGGCCCATAGGGCCTGGTCGTCTCGGTACAGATCGCGCTGCGTCACCACATGGGCTTTAGGGAAATGTTTCAGTGCCGTATCCGCCACGCTGCGTGGCAGCCGGGCACAATCATCGGACGACTGTGCCGCGGAGGCCGAGGGGGCTTGCAGCAGGCTCAATAGCAGGAACACTTGTTTCAGCACGTCAGCCCCTGTCATTCCAGCAGGTGTAACCAGTAGTCCGCGGGCCCCGAAGGATCAACCGTCCCGCGATGCGAGGAAAATTCGCCTGAAGCACAGAAAGCTTACGATGAAACAAAACGCATCGACGCCGATGAAAATCCAGAATACTTCCGTGAACAGATGCTCCCTGGGGAAAGGCACCAGGCCGCGAATCAACAAGAGCACTGCGCCAATGCCAAACACGGTTCCATACAACCAACATTCAAACTTGCGCATCGCTTGATCCCTATCGGCAAATCCATCGCGCACATCCGCTAGCGCACGGCGCCGTGGCAAGCCTCGATACCCCAATACGCGGACACCGCCTCAGGCAACAGCTCCTGCAACATCGACGGCCCTTCCCTCGACGCCACCACGTGCGCCTGTCGCCCTGGCGCCACGAGCACACCACCGATCCCCTGGCCGAGCCGGTTTACCGCCAGCGCGCGAGTTGTCCCGCTGTCACGCATCTCGATGGCATCGGCATAGACAAACACCACCTTTATCTTGACGTGCTTGGACGACGCGCACTTGCTTACGTCATCGAGCGCGAACTGGAGATGCGCGATCGCCTCGGCGGCGCCTTCATCGGTGGCCGTTTCAACGGAAGGCGGTGCGAACGCGACGATCGTCGGGCCTTGTATCAATACGCGCCGCGTTACTTCAGCGGCTGAGGAGGACTGCACCCAAAGGCTGACCAGCAGAGACGCGACCAAACACATCCTGTGAGTCATTCCCGCTCGCTCCCCTCGCATTCTTCCAGCCACTCCGCCGGATACCGACTTATCTTGCCACCAAAAGATCGCTCTCGCCGACTGATATCACTACGCCGACGGAAGTGATCAATACTGTGGTCATGCCGCGCGCAGGGTGCTGGCTGGCTGGTGGCGCATCACCGTCCAGGTGCTCATGCCGGCATGCACCAGCAGGGTATCTACCGCGATCTCGAAGGCCGCGAGCTGGGCCGGTGCGAAGTTGCGGGTGAGGTCATCGAAGATCAGCCCGAACGAGTGCCACCAGTCTGCCTCGTCCATGCCCACCGACGCCGGGGAACGTATATGTTCGCGCACCAGCTCCACGGCCTGCCGGACTTCCTGGTCGCTGACGCCGCGCCTGAACAGTCGAGTTTCTACCTCGTCCAAAGGGGAAAGCATGGGGCCATGGGTTCGGGAAATGGGGCCGCATCATGCTCGGAGCGATGTCAAAGCCACATGCAGGCTGGCCGGGCCTTATTTCCCGGACGCGCAGCTCACAACACCTCAACCCGATTCCGCCCACCCCGCTTGGCCGCGTACAACCGCCCATCCACCGCCTCCACGAACGCACGCGCGGTGCAAGCGCCGGCCACCTGCACCGTCCCCACGCCCAGGCTGGCGGTGACGTAGTCGCCCGCGCCCTGCCCGCCGTGCACGATGCGCAACGCAGTGAGCCTTTCCACGCACTGCGCCGCCAGCTCGCGCGCGGCCGCGGCATCGGTCTCCGGCAGCAACAGGATGAATTCCTCGCCGCCAAAGCGCGCCACCACGTCGCGCGGACGCTGCACCACGTCGCGCAGCGCCTCGGCCACGCGACGCAGGCACTCGTCGCCGGCCACATGGCCATGCGCGTCGTTGAACTGCTTGAAGTGGTCGATATCCAGCACCACCAGCGACACCGGCTTGCCGCTGCGCCGCGCATCGGCCCACTCGGTCTCCAGCCGCTGGTCGAACATGCGCCGGTTGGCGATGCCGGTGAGGCCGTCGGTCAGCGAGAGCTGTTCGAGCTCGCGATGCAGCCGCAGCAGTTCATCCTCGGCGCGCTTGCGCTCGCTGATGTCGAACATGAAGCCGATCAGGCAATCGACCTCGCCATTCTCGTGGCGCACCACGTGCACCACGTCGCGAATCCACACGTAGCCGCCGTCGCGCGTCATCGCGCGGTAGTCGGCCTCGTGGTCCACGCCCGCCTGCGATTGCGACACGCAGAAGTTCACCACGTAGTCGCGGTCTTCCGGGTGCATGCGCGTGACCCAGTCGTCCACCGTCTGCCAGCTATCCTGCGTCCAGCCGAGCAGCGTCTCGATCTGCGGGCCGATGTAAGCGAAGCGCATCGTCGCCCAGTCGATCTTCCAGGGAATCGCCTTGGTGGATTCGAGCAACGTCCGGTAGACGTCGGGGCTTTCGGGAAGCGGGTGCGGCTGGCCCTGGCCGAGGGCGGCGTCTGGAACGGTGCTCATGGCCGCATGGTAGGCAATTGCAGGGGCGCGTGTGTGACGCAGCGCCCTTGCTGCTGCGGGGACCGACGGATCAGGAGCCGGCGATCTCCGCCACCGCCCGCCCTTCGCGCCGCTCCCACCACACCGCCACCGCCCACAGCAGCAGGCCGGCCACCGCGGTCGCCGCGCCCACGTAACCCGTGGATGCCGGGCTGTGTCCCGCGTCGATCGCCATGCCGCCCAGCCACGGGCCGAGCGCGTTGGCGGTATTGAACGCCGCGTGGTTCGACGCGGCCGCCAGCGTCTGCGCCTCGCCGGCCGCATCCATCAGCCGCGTCTGCAGGATCACCGCCAGCGCGCCCATCGTGCCCACCGCCACCACCGCGAGCAACACGCTCCACAGGCTGTGCGCGGCCAGCGGATACAGCAGCAGCACCGCGATCGACCACACCAGCACCAGCCCCGCGGCGCGGAACTGGAAGCGGTCCACCAGCCAGCCGCCGGCGAAGTTGCTGATCAGCGCGCCAATGCCGAACGCGCCCACGGCCAGCGGCATCCAGCGTTCCGACACGCCGGTCACGCGCACCAGCGTCGGCGAGAGATAGGTAAACACGCAGAACATGCCGGCGAAGCCAATCGCGCCGATCGCCAGCGCCAGCCACACCTGCGGGCGGTTGAACGCCTTCAGCTCGCGCATCGGCGTGGTGCGCGGCTCGTTCGGGTCCGGGGCGAGGAAGCGCGCAATCAGCGCCACCGTGATCACCGCCAGCACGCTCACCAGCCCGAAGGCGATGCGCCAGCTCGCGTGCTGGCCCAGCCAGGTCGTCAGCGGGTTGCCCACCAGGATGGCCACCGACAAACCCAGCAGCACCTTGGAGACCGCCGCGCCGCGCTGTTCGGGCGGGCTGATCGCCGCGGCCACCAGCATCGCCACGCCGAAATACGCACCATGCGGCAGGCCGGCGACGAAGCGCGCCAGCAGCGCGATCTCGTAGTTCGGCGCCAGTGCGCTGCCGAGGTTGCCCACCGCGTAGAAGCCCATCAGCAGGAGCAGCAGGGTGCGCCGCGGCAGGCGCGCGCCGGCGAAGGCGAGCACCGGCGCGCCGACCACCACGCCCACGGCGTAGGCGCTGATCAGATGCCCGACCTGGCTCTCGCTGATGCCCAGCCCGCGGCTGATCTCCAGCATCAGGCCCATGCTGGCGAACTCGCTGGTGCCGATGGCGAAGCCGCCCAGCGAAAGGGCGATGAGGATCAGCAGGCGTTGGGCGGCAGTGAGCCGCGAGGCGAGCGCCTCGTGTGGGTGATTCATCGCAGGGGGGTCAACGTGGGGGACGTCTAGTATTGCTGCGTGGCAGCACAGTGCAAGTCACACGCACCCGTGGTGCTGCCCGTAGCCGCCCCCGCGCCGACACGGGGGCGGCAACGCCACCCCCGTGAAGTCCCCGCGTGAACGCAAGCATCAGCGCGCCACGCGCGCGAGGAAGTCCCGCACGGCCTCGCCCCAGGACGCGGGGGCTTCCATGCCGATCAGATGGCCACTGGCGATTTCGACCTTTTCCGCCCCAGCGATCCCGGCGGCGAGCTGGCGCTGGGCGGCGGGCGGTATCAGCCGATCCTCGCTGGTGACCACGACCAGGGTTGGCACCTTGATGCGCGCGAGCTGGGCCCGCGCATCCGCCTGCGCGGCGACATCGAACTGCGCGCCGGTTCCTGCGGGCAGGCCCTGCGCCAGCCCGCTTACCATGGCCTCCACATGTTCGGCGGGCAAAGCCGCCAGGGCCTGCTCCGAGAGGGCCAGCGCCGCCATGATCCGCGCCAGCGCGACATGCGTCTGTGGCAGGGGATGCAGCGCCGCAATCGCGATCGCCAGCTGGCGGCTGGACGCCGGTAGTTCGCCCGCGGTGGCGGTGAGCACCAGCGCGGTGACGCGCTGCGGATGGCGCTCGGCCACCCGCATCGCCACCAGCCCTCCGAGCGAGTAGCCAAGTACGGCAAAAGTCTCCAGGCCGTCGGCATCGGCTGCGGCGACCAGGGAATCGGCCAGCGTATCGAGGGAAAGCGGGGCATCGACCTGCGGCGAAGCGCCGGAACCGGGATAGTCGGCGCCTACCAGGCGATGCTGGCCGGAAAGCGTTTCGAGGATCGGGCCAAAGCTATCGGCGACCGAGGACGCCGCGCCGTGCGCGAGCAGCAGACCACTGCCACTGCCCAGGACGGAAGTAGCGAGGGAGTATCGGGACATGAAGCACCTTCAGGGAGGAAACGGAAGCCATGCATGCATGGCCATCGTTTTATAGGTCTCCCTCCGGCATGCGTTCCACCGCATTGCGGACACAATGCCTGCAACAGAGCGTTACGCGCGCACCCGGATTACTTGCTGCTGACGTACTTCTCGCGGCGGATCTGCGCGCCCGGCAGGCCGGCTTCCTTCAGCGCCTCGAAGCAGGCGTCGACCATGTTCGGGTTGCCGCACAGGTAGGCGATGTCGCGCGCCGGGTCCGGGGCGAACTCCGGCAGGTGCTGCTGCACGTAGCCGTGGCGCGCGTCCGGGTGGGCGCCGTCGGGGATGCCGCGCGAGTAGCACGGCACGTAGCGGAACGCCGGGTGCGCGTCGGCGAAGGCGCGGAAGTCCTCCCCGTACAGCAGCTCCTCGTCGTTGCGCGCACCCTGCAGCAGCACCACCTCGATGTTCCGCCCGGCGATGGCCTGGGCCAGCAGCGGCAACATCGAACGGTACGGGGTGACGCCGGTACCGGTGGCGATCAGCAGGTAGCGCTGGTTGTGGTCGCCCGGCTGCAGGCAGAAGCGCCCGTAGGGGCCGCTGGCCTGCAGGGGGTGCCCGGGGGCCAGGGCCTCGAACAGCGCCGTGGCGGCGCCACCGGGCACGAAGCTGACGGCGATCTCCACCGCCTCGCCCGGGCCCAGCGCGTGGTCGTGGATGGTCGCCAGCGAGTAGCTGCGCTTGGCGGGGGTGCCGTCGGCGTACTCGAAATGGACCTGGATGAACTGGCCGGGCTGGAAATCCAGGGGCTGGCCGTCATCACGGACGAAACAATAGTGGCCGACCGTGGGCGCGATCATGCGGCGGTCGACGAGCTTGAGCGGGAATTGGACGGGCACGAGGCGGAATGGAACAGTCTGTAGCCGGGGCCAGGCCCGCGGGGGGCTTCTATAATAACGGCTGTATTTTCGGAGCGCCGGCCTCCCGGCGAAGGCACGAGCTTGAACCCGGATTCCCGTTCCCAGGCCCCCGCGCTGCGCGTGCGGGACCTGCGCAAGACCTATGACACCGGCGTGCAGGCGCTCAAGGGCGTCTCGCTGGAGGTGCAGGAGGGCGACTTCTTCGCCCTGCTGGGCCCCAATGGCGCCGGCAAGTCCACCCTCATCGGCATCGTCTCCTCGCTGGTGAACCTCACCGAGGGCCAGGTGGAGGTGTTCGGCACCGACCTGGTGCGCGAACGCAGCGCCGCGATGCGGCTGATCGGCCTGGTGCCCCAGGAGATCAACTTCAACCTGTTCGAGAAGCCGTTCGACATCCTGGTGAACTACGCCGGCTTCTACGGCATGCCGCGCGAGGAAGCCGAGGCGCTGGCCGAGGCCGAGCTCAAGCGCGCGCACCTGTGGGAGAAGGCCCAGGTGATGAGCCGCACGCTGTCCGGCGGCATGAAGCGCCGGCTGATGATCGCCCGCGCGATGATGACCCGCCCGCGCCTGCTGATCCTCGACGAGCCCACCGCCGGCGTGGACATCGAGATCCGCCGCGACATGTGGCGCGTGCTGCGCGAGATCAACGGCGCCGGCACCACCATCATCCTCACCACGCACTACCTGGAAGAAGCCGAGAGCCTGTGCCGGCACCTGGCGATCATCAACCACGGCCGCATCGTCGAGCAGGGCCCGATGCGCGCGCTGCTGGCCAAGCTGGACGTGGAAGGCTTCCTGTTCGACATCGACGGCGACCTGCCCGCGCAGCTGCCGGCCATCGAGGGCGTCACGCTCGTGGCCGCCGACGCGCACACGCTGGACCTGGAAATGCCGCGCGCGATGGACCTCAACCGCATCTTCGCCGCGCTGCAGGCCGCCGGCATCCGCGTGCGCTCGATGCGCACCAAGTCCAACCGCCTGGAGGAGCTGTTCGTGCGCCTCACCGCCAACCTGGAGACCAAGGCATGAGCGCCACCCAGCCCGTCGCCCCGCAGAGCGACACCCAGCGCAACCTGGTCGCGCTGGGCACCATCGTGCGCCGCGAGGTCAAGCGCATCCTGCGCATCTGGGGCCAGACCCTGGTGCCGCCGGCCATCACCATGACGCTGTACTTCCTGATCTTCGGCGGCCTGATCGGCTCGAAGGTCGGCCCGATGGGCGGCTACGACTACATGGCTTTCATCGTCCCGGGCCTGGTGATGATGAGCGTGATCCAGAACAGCTACGGCAACATCTCCTCCTCGTTCTTCGGCGCCAAGTTCGGCCGCCATGTCGAGGAGCTGCTGGTCTCGCCGATGCCCAACTGGGTGATCCTCACCGGCTACGTCGCCGGCGCGGTGCTGCGCGGCCTGATGGTCGGCGTGATCGTGCTGATCATCGCGATGTTCTTCACCCCGGTGCGCATCCCGCACCCGCTGGTGACGCTGTCCACGGTGCTGCTGGGCGCGACGATCTTCTCGCTGGCCGGCTTCATCAACGCGGTGTACGCGAAGAAGTTCGACGACGTGGCGATCGTGCCGACCTTCATCCTCACCCCGCTCACCTACCTGGGCGGCGTGTTCTATTCGGTGACGCTGCTGCCGCCGTGGGCCGAGGCCGCCACGCACGCCAACCCGATCTTCTACATGGTCAACGCGTTCCGCTACGGCCTGCTCGGCACCAGCGACGTGCCGCTGTGGGTGGCCTACACGCTGATGATCGGCTTCGTGGTGGTGCTGGGCGCTCTGGGCCTGTGGCTGCTGCGGCGCGGCGTTGGCCTGCGCAGCTGAGGAGACCGACATGCGCATTCTCATCCTCGGCGCCGGCGGTACCGGCGGCTATTTCGGTGGTCGCCTGGCCCAGGCCGGGCTGGACGTCACCTTCCTGGTGCGCGAACGCCGCGCCCACCAGCTCGACCGCGACGGCCTGCGCATCCGCAGCCCGCTGGGCGATGCCGATTTCCCGGTCAAGCACGTCACCGCCGAATCGGTGGGCGCCGCCGCCGCGCTGGCGCCCTTCGACCTGGTGATCCTCGCCTGCAAGGCCTACGACCTGGGCAGCGCGATCGACGCCATCGCCCCGGCCATCGGCGAAGGCACCACGGTGCTGCCGATCCTCAACGGCCTGCAGCACTACAAGGAACTGGATGCGCACTTCGGCCACGGCAACGTGCTCGGCGGGCTGTGCTTCATCAGCGCCGCGCAGGGGCCGGACGGCGAAATCCTGCACCTGGGCAAGCCGGCCTCGATCACCTTCGGCGAGCGCGACAGCGCGCACCTGAGCCCGCGCGTGCGCGCCTTCGCCGAGGCCTGCGCGCAGGCGGGCATCGACCATGTCGCCTCGCCGGCGATCGCGCAGGAGCAGTGGGTCAAGTACACCTTCCTGTGCAGCCTGGCGGCCGCCACCTGCCTGACGCGCGCGCCGATCGGCCGCATCGTCGAAACCGAGGACGGCCGCGCGCTGATCAACGGCCTGTACAACGAAACCCTGATCGCCTCGGAAGCCGACGGCCAGGTGATCCCCCTGCCCGCCCGCGAGAAGGCGTTGCAGACGCTGCTGGCGCCGGGTTCCGAACTCAAGGCCTCGATGCTGCGCGACCTGGAAGCGGGCCGGCAGGTGGAAGCGCGGCAGATCGTGGGCGACATGCTCGCGCGCGTGCGCGACACCGGCCGCAACGCGCCGTGGCTGATGGCGGCCTTCGTGCACCTGCAGGCTTACCAGCTGGAGCGCATGAGCCGCGCCTGAGGCCGGCTTTCGCGCGGCGCTGACGCGCGCCCGGGGATGCTGCCCGCCGGCATCCCGGGCAGGCGTCCATGAAAATCTTCGAGCAGGTATTCCGCGGCGGGCACGTCGTGGTGATCGTGTTCTTCGTCGCCTGCGCCGCCGGCCTGGTGGCGATGGCCGGCTACGAGTTGTGGCACGGCTTCACCCCGGGCATCGAGCAGAGCACGCGCGACCGCTTCAATACCGTGCTCGAAGCAATCGGCATGCTGACCGTGGCGCTGGTCACGCTGGAGCTGGCCCAGACGATCTTCGAAGAGGAAGTGATGCGCGACGTGAAAGTCAGCGGCCCCACGCGCGTGCGCCGCTATCTTTCGCGCTTCTTCGTGGTGATCGTCATTGCGCTGGCGATCGAAACGCTGGTCTCGATCTTCGAACTGATGCACGAAGACCCGCGGCAGTTGCCCTACGCCGCGGCCGTGGGCGCCTGCACCGCGATGCTGCTGGTGGCCTGGGGCCTGTTCGTGCGGCTAAATCGCAGCGCGGAAGAACTGGAGCCCGAAGCGATGGAAGAAGCCAAGCGCGAGGACCACAAGGTCGCCTGAGCGGCGACCCGGCGCGTGTGGCTCAGGCGCTGGCGACCGCGAACGGCAGCGGCTGCACGGGCGTCGGCTTGCCATCGGGACCGAGTGCGATCATCACGAAGTGGCCGCGCGTGCACAGCTTGCGCTCGCCGGTGGCCAGGTCTTCGGCGACGAGTTCGACCTCGACGCGAATGGAGCTGCGGCCGACCTCGACCACGCGGCCGATGGTTTCGACCATCTGCCCTTGCCGGATGGGCAGTTTGAAATCGACCTGGTCCGAGCGTGCCGTGACCACGGTGTGGCGCGAATAGCGCGCGGCGGCGAGGAACGCGGCCTTGTCCATCCACGCCAGCGCCTGTCCACCGAACAGCGTGCCCATGTGATTGGTGTGGTTGGGGAACACGATCTCGGCCATGCGCACTTCGGTAGGCGCGATGGCGGGCGTGATGTCGGTGGACTCGACGGTATCGGAGGAAATTTCAGTCATGGCCGGAGGCGCGAATGGGGTCGCCCCCATTGTGCACCGACGGAACCGCCCCGGGCGCACAAAAGCAAAAACCCCGGGAAGTCCCGGGGCTTTCCCACAATCCATCCGCTGAAGAGCCCCCCTTAGTAAGGGGGGCGCGCCGAAGGCGCGGGGGATTGGAGGCGGAGGGCCGGGGCCCAAGGTTTTGCGAAGCACAACCTTGGGGGCGTTGCCCGCTACGCGGGCAGCGCCAAACCCCGCATGCGTTCTTTAGAACGCATGGTCGAAAGAAACCTCACCCTGCACGCCGACCTGGTACGCCGACACGCGGCGCTCGAAGAAGTTGGTCAGCTCCTGCACGTCCTGCAGCTCCATGAAGGGCAGCGGGTTGCGCACGTTGTACTTCTTCTCCATGCCCAGCTTGGCGAAGTGCTGGTCGGCGCAATGCTGCAGGTACTCGCGCATGTCGCGGGTCGAGATGCCGGCCACGCCACCGGACAGCACGTCCTCGGCGAACTGCAGCTCGCACTCGATGGCCTCTTCCAGCATCTGGTAGACCTGCTGCTTCAGCGCATCGTCGAACAGGTCCGGCTCTTCCTCGCGCACCTGGCGCACGGACTCGAACGCGAACTCCATGTGGCAGCTCTCGTCGCGGAACACCCAGTTGGTGCCCGAGGCCAGGCCCGGCAGCAGGCCGCGCGAACGGAAGTAATACACGTAGGCGAAGGCGGCGAAGAAGAACAGGCCCTCGATGCACGCGGCAAAGCAGATCTGGTTGAGCAGGAACTGGCGGCGCTGCTCGCGGGTCTCGATGCGCTTCAGGCCCTGGATCGAGTCGATCCACTTGAAGCAGAACTCGGCCTTCTTCTTGATCGAGTCGATGTTCTCCACCGCCGAGAACGCCTTGGCGCGTTCGGCCGGGTCCGGCAGGTAGTTGTCGAGCAGGGTCAGGTAGAACTGCACGTGCAGCGCTTCTTCGTACAGCTGGCGCGACAGGTACATGCGCGCTTCCGGCGCATTGAGGTGCTGGTACAGGTTCAGCACCAGGTTGTTGGACACGATCGAGTCACCGGTGGCGAAGAACGCGACCAGGCGGTGGATCAGGTGGCGATCGGCCGCGGTCATCTTCGAATGCAGGTCGGAGATGTCGATCTGGAAGTTGATCTCCTCCACCGTCCAGGTGTTCTTGATCGCGTTGCGGTACATCTCGTAGAACTGCGGGTAGCGCATCGGACGCAGGGTCAGTTCGAAACCCGGGTCGAGCAGCATCTGGCGGCGTTGTTCGGACATTGTGCTGTTGCCTTGTATTTCCCCGCCCGGCGGCGGAAGTAAACGGGATTTGCTGGGGCGGCCCTCAGCGCTCGTAATCGTCGTGCGCGTGCTGGCTGATATAGGTGCTCAATCCTTCGCCGGCTTCGGCGAGCGTCTTCATCCGCGCCACCTTCCTGGGGCCGGCGCGGCCCTTGCTGCTGTACTGGTAGAGCGTGTCGCTGTTGCGGAACTTCACCCAGAGGGAGGTCGCGTCGAACCGGTAGGCTTCCACGCCCGAATGTCCCGAGCGGTTGGCGTAGCGCTTCATCTTCAACCCCCGGGGAGGGCACGTTCTTTCCCGATGCTCCACGCGGCGTGTTGCGAACGGGTGCGGATCGGGTGATGCCATCCTCACGCGATGCCGACAACCCGTCCTTGCGCGGAATCAATCCCGCGCCCGGACGGTTTGCCGCAGGTCACTGCATTACTGGCACGCCTCGCAGGCTTCCGGGTTCTCCAGCGAGCAGGCCACCGCCTCGACCGGCGTATAGGTGCTCACCGTGGTCTTGGCGATCTTGGTCGCCGGACGCGAACGCAGGTAGTAGGTGGTCTTGATGCCCTGCTTCCACGCGTACATGTACATGGAGGACATCGCGCCGATGTTCGGGCTCTCCATGAACAGGTTGAGCGAGGCGGACTGGTCGATGTAGGCGCCGCGGTCGGCGGCCATGTCGATCAGCGCGCGCATCGGCAGTTCCCACGCGGTGCGGTAGACCTGGCGCAGGGTTTCCGGGATCTGCGCGATGCCCTGGATCGAACCTTCGGCCAGCTTGATGGTGTCGCGCATTTCCGCGGTCCACATGCCCAGCTTCTTGAGCTCGTCGACCAGGTAGCGGTTGACCTGCAGGAAGTCGCCCGACAGCGTCTCGCGCTTGAACAGGTTGGACACCTGCGGTTCGACGCACTCGTAGCAGCCGGCGATCGAGGCGATGGTGGCGGTCGGCGCGATGGCGATCAGCAGCGAGTTGCGCAGGCCGTGTTCCTTGATGCGCGCGCGCAGGGCGTCCCAGCGCTCGCCGTTCTCCGGCGTCACGCCCCAGGCGTCGAACTGCAGCTCGCCGTTGACGGCGCGGGTATCACCGAAGGACGGGTGCTTGCCGCGCTCGGCGGCCAGCTCGCAGGAGGTTTCCAGCGCGTGGAAGTAGATCGTCTCGGCGATCTTCTGCGACAGCGCGCGCGCCTCGGCCGAATCGAACGCCAGGCGCTTGCGGAAGAACACGTCCTGCAGGCCCATGCAGCCCAGGCCGACCGGGCGCCAGCGCAGGTTGCCGCGGCGCGCGGTCTCGATCGGATAGAAGTTCAGGTCGATCACGCGGTCGAGCTGGCGCACGGCCAGGCGCACGGTCTCGGCCAGCTTGTCGAAGTCGAAATCGCCGTACTCGTCGAAGTGGCGGCCGAGGTTGATCGAGCCGAGGTTGCACACCGCGGTCTCGTCGTTGGAGGTGACCTCCAGGATCTCGGTGCACAGGTTCGACAGGTGGATGACGTTGCCGGTGCGCAGGGTCTGGTTGCTGGCCTTGTTGCACTTGTCCTTGAACGTCATCCAGCCGTTGCCGGTCTCGGCCAGCGTGCGCATCATCCGCGAATACAGCTTGCGCGCGGAGATCGTGCGCTGCGCCTTGCCCTGGGCCTCGGCCTGGACGTAGGCGGCCTCGAAGGCGTCGCCGTACAGGTCGGTCAGCTCCGGCACGATGCGCGGGTCGAACAGCGACCATTCCTGGTCGGCCTCCACGCGCTTCATGAACAGGTCCGGCACCCAGTTGGCCAGGTTGAGGTTGTGGGTACGGCGGGCCTCGTCACCGGTGTTGTCGCGCAGCTCGAGGAAGTCCTCGATGTCGGCGTGCCAGGTTTCCAGGTACACGCAGGCCGCGCCCTTGCGCTTGCCGCCCTGGTTCACCGCCGCGACGGAGGAGTCGAGCGTCTTCAGCCACGGCACGATGCCGTTGGAGTGGCCGTTGGTGGACTTGATCAGCGAGCCGCGCGAACGCACGCGGGTGTAGCTCACGCCGATGCCGCCGCTGAACTTGGACAGCTGGGCGATGTCGCCGTACTTGGAGTAGATCGACTCCAGCGAGTCCTGCGGCGAATCCAGCAGGAAGCACGAGGACAGCTGCTCGTGGGTGGTGCCGGAGTTGAACAGGGTCGGCGAGGACGGCAGGTAGTCCAGGTTGCCCATGCGCTTGTACAGCGCCAGGGCTTCGGGCACGTCTTCGCTCAGGGCGCTGGCGATGCGCAGGAAGAACTGCTGCGGGGTCTCGAGCACCTTGCGGGTATGCGGGTGGCGCAGCAGGTAGCGGTCGTACAGCGTGCGCAGGCCGAAGTAATCGAAGTGCAGGTCCAGCGAGATGTCGATGGCGTCGTTGAGCTTGCGCGCGTTGGTCTGCACGAAGTTCAGCAGGCGGTCGTTGATCAGGCCGACCTCGTGGCCACGGGCCACGGACTGCGAGAAGGCGTGGATCTCCTGGCCGGAGACTTCCTTGGCGATGTAGTTGGCCAGCAGGCGCGCGGCCAGGCGGCCGTATTCCGGCTCCTCGCCGATCAGCAGCGCGGCGGTGCGGATGGACAGCTCGTCCAGCTCGCGGGTGCTGGCGCCGTTGTACAGGCCGGAGATGGTGCGGGTGGCCACGCGCATCGGGTCCACCGCGTGCAGGCCCTCGCAGCAGCGCTGCACGGCACGCACGATCTTGTTCAGATCCACCGGCTCGATACTGCCGTTGCGCTTGGTCACGCCCATGACCGTGGCGGTCGGCGGCGACGTGAGCAGGAACTGGGCGTCTTTCTCGGCGGTAGCGGTGGAAGTTTCGGGCGAGGTCACGGCTCTGTTCTCCATGAATGAGGCACGCGGTCGGCTGCGGGGGGCAGACGACGGTTGGGTGGGTCGGGCATCGCAGCTTGGTCGGGCGGTGTCGCGAAAGCTGCGACGCCCGGGGCGGTCCCCGGGCAGAGCTTCCACTTCACCGTCCACCCCTGCCGGGAGGCCACGGCCGGCGCCGCGCGTGGTGCTTGGCACGCGGCGATCGGTCCGGCACAGGGGTGGCCCATCGGGGGTTGCCTGCCTGTTGCTGGAAGGTCGTGACTTGGGTCACGCGCTGCCGATGAACCCAAGATAGTGGGGTCGCCCCAATGCGTCAACACACGATGTTGGGTGATTTGCCGCAGGCCTTGCCCGGCGCGCCATTGGGTTTTGTCAAGTTTTTCTTCACCTGGCGCGAGTGCGCAGAACGCCGCGCGAAGGCGCCGCTCAGCGGCTCGGCGAAGGCCCGGCGGCCTCGTTCCAGTGCACCGCGGCCAGGGCCTCGCGCAGCCTGGCCTGGGCTGCCTCCACGGCGAACGGTGGCTGCCGCGGCGGGTCGTAGACCTCCGGGCGGGTGCCGCTGACGATCAGGTCGATCGCCACGCAGTGGCCGTGGCGCATGCCGCGGTAGCCATCCACCTGCAGGTAGTGGCTCATCGCCGCGTCGGCGGCGTGGTAGTGCACGAAGTCCACCCCGTCCAGCACCACCGGCTCCGGCGTGCCCTGGGCTTCGGCGGGGGCCTGCATGCAGCTGGCCACGGCCTGGGGGTCGTCGCTGCGGCCCACCCGCAGTTCGGCGGCGGTGATCTCGTTGGAGCCATCCACCAGCAGCGCGGCCAGCGGCGTGCCGGCCTGCCCCGCAGGCACGAACATCGCCCAGCCCGAGGGGGTCAGGAACTGGGGGTGGAAGTCCCGCCGCCACTGCAGGCCGGCCGGCGCGGCCAGGTGCAGGCCGGTGAGCATGTCGTCGAAGGCGTTGCCGTCCAGGCTGATGCCGGTGGCCAGCGGCGGGGCCGCCAGCGCGGCGGCATCGGCGGCGGCCTGCTCGGCCAGGGGGCGGGCGGCCTGCGCCACGTCGGCGCTGCCGGCGGCGGCGGCGGGCGCCGGCGCCGGATCCTTGCAGCCGGCCAGCCCCGCGACCAGCACCGCCATCACCTGCCAACGCGCCATCGCCGCCTGCCTCATGTCCTGCTCCGCTCCACTGGGTGCAGCGATGCTGCCGCAGCCCACGTGAACGCTGCCGGGCCGGCGGCGGCGATGTGATTCAGTTCTCGGGAATCTCCGCCACCGGCAGCGACACATTCATCAAGGAGGCGTCCTCCGGGTCCGGATGCAGGCTGAAACCCAGGCTCTCGCACATCGCCAGCATGGTGCGGTTTTCGCGCAGCACCTGGCCCTCGACGGTCTTCAGGCCGAGCCAGTGCGCGTACTCGATCATGATGCGCATCAGCTGCCAGCCGATGCCGTGGCCCTTGAGGTCGGAGCGGATCAGGATGCCGTACTCGCCGCGCTCGTAATCGGCATCGGCATGCAGGCGCACCGCGCCGAGCATCTCGCCGCTGCGCGGTTCGATCGCCACCAGCGCGATGGAGCGGGCGTAGTCCAGCTGGGTCAGGCGGGCGATGAACTCGTGGCTGAAATGCTTCACCGACTGGAAGAAGCGCAGCCGCAGGTCCTCGTCGGTCACGCGGGCGAAGAACGCGCGGAACAGCGCGTCGTCCTCCGGCCGCACCGGACGCACGAGGGCGCGCGCGCCGTCGGCCAGGGTGATCTGGCGCTCCCACTCCTTCGGATACGGGAAGATCGCAAAGCGCGGGTGGCCGCGGCCCTTGTGCAGGCGGCGCGGCGCGCCGACCGCCACGCGGGCATCCAGCGCCAGCACGCCATCGCGGTCGGCCAGCAGCGGGTTGATGTCCAGTTCGAGGATTTCCGGCAGGTCCGCCGCCAGCTGCGCCAGCTTGACCAGCACCAGCGCCACCGCGCGCTCGTCGGCGGGGGCGACGTCGCGGTAGCCCTTGAGGATGCGCGAGACGCGGGTGCGGCCGATCAGCTCGTGGGCCAGCCGCAGGTCCAGCGGCGGCAGCGCCAGCTCGCGGTCGTTGATGACCTCGACCGCGGTGCCGCCGCGCCCGAACACGATGACCGGGCCGAAGGTCGGATCATCGGCGATGCCGGCCACCAGCTCGCGTGCCTTCGGGCGCACCACCGTCGGCTGCACCACCACCCCGCCGATGGCGGCGTGCGGCAGCGCCTCGCGCGCGCGGCGCAGGATGCCCTCGGCCGCCTCGCGCACCGCGCCGACGCTGGGCAGGTTGAGGCGCACGCCATCGACATCGGATTTGTGCGCGATGTCGTCGGACAGGATTTTCACCGTCACCGTGGCGCCGGCGGCAATCAGCGTCTCGGCCAGTTCGGCGGCCTCGTAGGCGCTGGCGGCGATCTGCACCGGCACGCAGGGGATGCCGTAGGCAGCCAGCAGCTGGGTGGTGGCGACCGGGTCGAGCCAGCGCTGCCCCTTCGCCAGCGCCGCCTCGACCAACGCGCGCGCGCAGGCCGCGTCGACGACGAAATCCTCCGGCAGGCTGGGCGGGGTTTCCATCAGCGCGGCCTGCGCCTCGCGATAGCGCACCAGGTGGGTGAAGCCGCGCACCGCGTCGGACTCGGTGGCGTAGGTGGGCACGCGCGCGGCGTTGAGCGCGGCGATGGCGGCATCGTCGTTGCCCAGCCATACCGCGAACACCGGCTTCTGGCGCTGGTAGCGGTCGCGCTGGCCCAGGCTGCGGGTCAGCGCCTTGGCGGCATCGGCCGAGGAAGTGAAGGCTGTGGGCACGTTGATGACCAGCACCGCGTCGTTCCCGGCGTCCTCCAGCAAGGCG
The DNA here is from genome assembly GCF_001431645.1 of Stenotrophomonas panacihumi. GTDB lineage: Bacteria > Pseudomonadota > Gammaproteobacteria > Xanthomonadales > Xanthomonadaceae > Stenotrophomonas_A > Stenotrophomonas_A panacihumi. Next base: position 58,306 of record NZ_LLXU01000058.1, read on the forward strand.
TCGATGGCGCCGGCGTAACGCTCGCCGTCGGCGTCGACGATGATGTCCACCGGGTTGTCGCGCGACCAGCCTTCCGGCAGCACCTGGTCCAGCCGCGCGATGGTGCTTTCCGAGAGCGACGCCAGGCTGCCGCCGCGCAGCGTGAGCTGGTCCACCGCCAGCCGGCCGATGCCGCCGCCGTTGGAAAGAATCGCCAGCCGGCGCCCCGGGAACGTACCCAGGCGGCCGAGGGTCTCGGCGGCGGCGAACAGTTCGTCCAGCGCGCCCACGCGCAGCAGGCCGGCGCGCGCGAAGGCGGCGCCGTACACCGCGTCGGAGCCGGCCAGCGCCTGCGCGTGCGTGCTGGCGCCGGCATTGCGCTGCGACTGCCGGCCCGACTTCACCACCACCACCGGTTTGGCGCGCGCGGCGGCACGCGCGGCGGACATGAACTTGCGCGCGTCCTTGATGTGCTCGACGTAGAGCAGGATGGCGCGCGTGCGGTAATCGGTGGCGAAGTAATCGAGCAGGTCGCCGAAATCCACGTCCAGCGTGTCGCCCAGCGAGACCACGGCGGAGAACCCGACCGAGCGCGCCACGCCCCACTCCACCAGCGCGGCGGCAATGGCGCTGGAGTCGGACACCAGCGCCAGGTCGCCGGCCTGCGGCGTGTGCGCGGCGATGCTGGCGTTGAGGCGCGCGTGCGGGGCGATCACGCCCAGGCAGTGCGGGCCGAGGATGCGCAGGCCGGCCGCGCGCGCGATGCGCTCCACGCGCTCGCCCGCCGAGCCCGGGCCTTCGCCCAGGTGCGCGGTGAGGATGACCGCGGCGGGCACGCCGCGTTCGGCGGCGGCCTCGATCACCTGCGGCACGATGCTGGCCGGCGCGGTGACCACGACCAGGTCCGGCACCCACGGCAGGTCCTTGAGCTTGCGCACCGTGGCGATGCCGTCGATCTCGGGGTAGCGCGGGTTGACCCAGCCGATCTGCCCGGGGAAACCGGCCGCATGCAGGTTGCGCACGACCGCACGCCCCGCCGAGCGTTCGCGCGGGCTGCCGCCGATGACCGCGACCGACTGCGGGCGGAAGACCGAGGAGAGGTGGTAGGTGCTCATGCGGCTACCGTACACGGGAGCGCGTGGGCGCGGTATGCGCGTGCGCAAATCGTGGCGGCGCGGCCGCCGCGCCCTACAACAGCGTGCCGCTCAATATCGCCGCGGCGATGCTGAAATAGATCACCAGCCCGGTCACGTCCACCAGCGTGGCCACGAACGGCGCCGACGCACTCGCCGGGTCGAAGCCCAGCCGTTGCAGCACGAACGGCAGCATCGAGCCGGAAAGCGAGCCGAACGTCACGATGCCCACCAACGCCGCGCCGATGGTCAGCGCCACCATCTTCCAGTGCGCGCCGTAGTCGTACAGGCCCGTGTTCTGCCACACCGCGATGCGGATGATCGCCAGCAGGCCGAGGATCGCGCCCAGCACCATGCCGGTCGGCAGTTCGCGGAGCGCCACCTTCCACCAGTCGCGCAGGCGCAGTTCGCGCAGCGCAAGCGAGCGGATCAGCAGCGAGGTCGCCTGCGAGCCGGAATTGCCGCCCGAGCTCATGATCAACGGGATGAACAACGTCAACACCACGGCCTTGGACAACTCGTCCTCGAAGTGCTGCATCGCGCTGGCGGTGAGCATCTCGCCCAGGAACAGCACGCTCAGCCAGCCGGCGCGCTTGCGGATCATCTCGCCGAAGCCGATGTGCATGTACGGCTTGTCCAGCGCTTCCACGCCGCCGAACTTCTGCACGTCCTCGGTGGATTCGGCGATCAGCGTGTCCAGGATGTCGTCCACGGTGACGATGCCCAGCACGTGCCCACCGGCATCCACCACCGGGATCGCCAGCAGGTCGTGGCGGCGGATCAGCCGCGCCACTTCTTCCTGGTCGAGCATCGGGTCCACGGCGATCGGCGGATTGACCTGCGCCACCTCCATGATCGGCGTCTCCGGCAGGCCGGTGATCAGCCGGCGCATGGTCACCACCTGCTCGAGCTGGCGGGTCCGTGGGTCGAGCAGGTAGATCGCATACACCGTCTCGCGGCTGCGCTCGACCTCGCGCACGTATTGCAGCGTGCGCGCGACGGTCCAGTCGGCCGGCACGGCGACGAATTCGGTGGTCATCAGCGCGCCCGCGGTGTGCGGCGGGTAGCGCATCAGCTTCTGGATCGACAGCCGCGCGTCGGTGCCCAGCCGCCACAGCAGCGCCTCGCGCTGCGCGGCGTCGAGCTCGTGGAAGATGTCGGTGGCGCGGTCGTCGGCCATCTGGCCGAGCAGCGCGGCGGCCAGCTCGGGCGGCAGCGCGGCCACCAACGCGCTGGCATCGCGCAGTTCGGGCTGTTCGAGGATCTTCACCGCGCGCGGCTGCGGCAGCGCGGCCAGCACGGCGGTGGCGTCTTCGCGGTCCTGGGCGTTGAGGTACTCCACCGCATCGGCGGTGTTGAGCTCGGCCAGGGGCGCGATCAGGTCATCGGCGCCCGTGACGGGGCGCAGGAGGTCTTCGTTGTGCATGGTTCGCCTGCAATACGGCCATCGTCGACGATGGCGCGGCGAACCCCCGATGCGATCAGGCGGCTGCCGGCGCTGGCGTCGACCAGGGTCTAGGGTGACTGTCGCTGGACATGGGAATCGGGACTCCAAAAGGATGCGCCGGCCAGGTGGGCCTGTCCGGCGGCGCGCGAAGTCTGCGCCGATGCCCGGGGGTGGTCAACCTCGCGGGCCACCCGCCTCGCGCGGCGGTTCATCGCCCGGCCCGTGACGCAGCGTGCCGCCCGCCGCCCGCCCACGGGCGATGCGCGCGGCCATAATGCAGTCCCCCATGGAGATGTCCGATGCATAGTGGTGGCCTGGAGCTGGCGCTGGTCCTGATGCTGGCGGCGATCATCGTCGTGCCGGTGTTCAAGAAGTTCGGCCTGGGCGCGGTGCTGGCCTACCTGGTGGCCGGCGTGCTGCTGGGCCCGGATGGCTTCGGCTTCGTGCAGGACGCCGACCGCATCCTCTCGGCCGCCGAGATCGGCGTGGTGATGCTGCTGTTCGTCATCGGCCTGGAGCTTTCGCCGGCGCGGCTGAAGCTGATGCGCCATTCGGTATTCGGGGCGGGCACCGCGCAGGTATTGCTCACGGCCGTGGCGCTGGGCGCGCTGCTGATGGCCGACCACTTCGGCTGGCGCACCGCGTTGATCGTCGGCATCGCGCTGGCGCTGTCCTCCACCGCGGTGGGCCTGCAGCTGCTGGCCGAACACAAGGCGCTCAACAGCGATTACGGCCGGCTGGCGTTCGCCATCCTGCTGTTCCAGGACCTGATCGCCATCCCGCTGCTGGCCGCCATCCCGCTGCTGGGCGGCGTGCGCAACGACGCGCTGGAATGGCGCGACGTGGCCGTGGCGCTGGGCGCGCTGGCGGTGGTGATCCTGTTCGGGCGCTTCGCGTTGCGCCACCTGTTCCGCGTGGTTGCGCGTACCAAGCTGCCGGAGGTCTTCACCGCCACCGCGCTGCTGGTGGTGCTGGGCACGGCCTGGTTCATGCAGGAGGCCGGCCTGAGCCCGAGCCTGGGCGCGTTCCTGGCCGGCGTATTGCTGGCCGATTCGGAATACCGCCACGAGCTGGAATCGCAGATCGAGCCGTTCGAAGGCCTGCTGCTGGGCCTGTTCTTCATCGCCGTGGGCATGGGCATCGACCTGGACCGCATCGCCGCCGAGCCGCTGCTGGTGGCCTCCGGCGTCGGTGCCTTGCTGGTGGTGAAGTTCGCGCTGCTGTTCCTGGTCGGCCGCGTGGCGCGGCTGCCGATGCGCAGCTGCCTGATGCTGGGCACCGTGCTGTGGCTGGGCGGCGAGTTCGCCTTCGTGGTGTTCAACGAGGCGCATCGCGTGGGCCTGCTCAACGCCGCCAACCACGACCGGCTGGTGGCCATCGTCGGCCTGTCGATGGCGCTCACGCCGCTGCTGCTGCTCGGCATGCAGCGGCTGCTCGGGCAGGCGCCGCGCGCCGAGCGCGAGGAGAAGGAATTCGACAAGATCGACCCGCAGTCGCCGCAGGTGCTGGTGGCGGGCATGGGCCGCTTCGGGCAGATCGTTGCGCGCCTGCTCACCGCCCAGCGCATTCCCTACGTGGCGCTGGAGCACAACCCGGAGACGGTGGAAGACCTGCGCCGCTTCGGCAGCCAGCTCTACTACGGCGATCCCACGCGCCCGGAACTGCTGCGCGCGGCCGGCGCGGATCGCATCAAGGTGTTCGTCATCGCCATGGACGAACCGGATACCAACATCAAGGCGGTGCGGTTGATCCGCCGGCTGTACCCGCAGGCCAAGGTGCTGGCCCGCGCGCGCAACCGCCAGCACGCCTGGAAACTGATGGACCTGGGCGCCGAGCCCTTCCGCGAAGTGCTCGGCTCCAGCCTGGAGCTGAGCGAGCGCATGCTGGTGGAGCTGGGCAGCGACGCGGCCGCCGCCGAGCACACGGTGGCCCGGTTCCGCCAGCACGACGAGGACCTGCTCAAGCGCCAGTACCTGGTGTACGACGACGAGGCGGCGGTGATCCAGACCTCGCGCGAGGCACGCGCGGACCTGATGCGGCTGTTCGAGGCCGACATCGAAACCGACGCGCCGCCGCCGGACGAGGCCGTGCCCGGCCCCGCGCGCGAAGGCGGCCCGGCCCGTTGAAAGGCGCCGGCCGCATGCCCGATGATCCGCCTTCACGTCATCGGGGGAGACGGATGAAGCGAAGGATGCTGGCCTGGGCGCTCTGCCTGCCCGCCCTGCTCGGTTGCACGGCGCGCTCGCCGCTGCAGGGGCAATGGGTGGTGGACCTGCAGGGCACGATCGAACAGGCGCGCCGCGATGGCATCACCGCACAGGCGGTGCCGCAGATCCGCGCCGTCTACGGCGGCGGGCGCATCGAGATCACCGACGAAGCGCTGGTGATGCGCATCGACGGCATGCCCGAGGCGATCTCGCGCCACTACCGCGTCCTCGACCAGCAGGGCGATTGCTACCGCATGGAAATCAATGGCGCCCCCGGCACGCATCGCTACTGCCTGCGCGGCGCGCGCCTGCTGGTGCACGACCCGTCCACGCCGCTGACGGTGGTGTTCCAGCGCGCGCCCTGAGGGGGCTCAGCCGCGCGGCTTGCGGCGAGCGCTGGTCTTGCGCGCGGGGGTGCGGGTCGCCTTCGTGGCCTTCTTCGGCGTGGTCGCCCTGGTCGCCTTGGTTGCCTTCGCCGGCTTCGCTGACTTGCCTGCGGTCGTGGTCGACCGCTTGGCCACCGAGCGCTCCTCGGCCGCGCGCCGCGGCGGTGGGCGTCGGCCGGCGGTCAACGCGCGCCAAGCGTGGCCGCCATTCAGCGCAAGCAATGCATCGGCGGCCGCCGGGCCAGCACTGCCGGCAGGGTAATTCGGGAAATCGCTCGGCGGTTCCTTCCACGCATCGAGGATCGGCTGCACGATGCGCCACGCCGCCTCGACCATCGCCGCATCCTGGAACAGGCCGGACTCACCGTTCATGCAGTCGCGCAGCAACTGCTCGTAGCCCACGGTGTATTCCTTGGGGAACCAGTCGCGGTAGCGGAAATCCATCCGCACCGGCGCCAGCGCCACCTGCGGGCCGGGTCGCTTGACGTCGAACTGCAGCGAGATGCCTTCGTCCGGCTGGATGTGCAGCACCAGCCAGTCCGGGCCATACCCGCCCACCTCGGTACTGCGGAACGGCGCCATCGGCGCGGGCTTGAAGCGGATGGCGATCTCGGTGGTGCGCTCGCGCAGCCGCTTGCCGGTGCGCAGGTAGAACGGCACGCCGGCCCAGCGCCAGGTATCGACCTGCAGCTTCATCGCCACGTAGGTCTCGGTATTGGAGTCTTCCGGGACGGTGTCCTCCTCGCGATAGCCCGGCACGGCGACGCGGTTGATCGCGCCGGCCGCGTACTGCCCGCGCACCACGTCCTCCGGCTTCAGCGGGCGCACCGCCTCGATCACCTCCGCGCGCCGGCGATGCATCGCCTCGGTGGTGAACGCCGCCGGCGGTTCCATCGCGATCATCGCCAGCAGCTGGAACAGGTGGTTGGGCACCATGTCGCGCAGGCAGCCGGTGGGGTCGTAGAAGCGCCCGCGCCCTTCCACGCCGATGGTCTCGGCGGCGGTGATCTGCACGTGGTCGATGCGGTCGCGGTTCCATACCGGCTCGAACAGGCCGTTGGCGAAACGGAAGGCGAGGATGTTCTGCACCGTCTCCTTGCCGAGGAAGTGGTCGATGCGGAAGACCTGGTCCTCCTCCAGCACGCGCGCGACGATGTCGTTGAGTCGGCGTGCGCTGGGCACGTCATGGCCGAACGGCTTCTCCACGATCACCCGCTTCCAGCCATTGCCTTCCTTCTGCTTCACCAGCCCGGCCGCGCCGAGGTTGAGCAGCGCCGGCTCGAAGAAGCGCGCCGCCGTGGCCAGGTAGAACAGCACGTTGCCCTCGGTGCCGTAGCGCGCGTGCAGCTTCTCCAGCAGCGTGCCGAGCGCGTGGTAGGCGTCCAGGTCGGTGAAGTCGCCGCGCAGGTAGTGCATGCGCTCGCGCAGCCAGTCCCAGGCATGGGTGTCGAAGCCCTCGGCCTGGAACTCGGCATCGCGCGCCACGAGCAGCTCGCGCATCTGCCGGCCGATGTTGCCGCGCCACGCGCGTTCGCTGATGTCGCCGTGGTCCACGCCGACGATGGCGAAGTGTTCGCCCAGCGCGCCTGCGCGGCGCAGGTTGTACAGCGCGGGCATCACCAGGCGGCGGGTGAGGTCGCCGCGGGCACCGAAGACGACGATGAGGCAAGGCGGCACGGCCGGGTTGGCGGTCATGGGTGGCGTTCCTTTTCTCCGGAAAGACCATGCAGGCGCAGCGCGCTGTTGACCAGGGCCACGTGCGAATACCCCTGCGGGAAGTTGCCGAGCATGCGGCCGCTGCGCGGATCGTACTCCTCGGCCAGCAGGCCGACGTCGTTGCACAGGCCGATCAGGCGCTCCAGCAGCGTGCGCGCCTCGTCCAGCCGGCCGAGCAGGGTGTAGTTGTCGACCAGCCAGAAGCTGCAGGCGACGAACACGCCCTCGCCCGCCGGCAGGCCATCGGCCTCGTCGTCGGCGTGGTAGCGGCGCACCAGGCCGTCGAGGGTGAGGCGCTGCGCGATGGCGTCGGCGGTGGCGGCCACGCGCGGGTCGTCTGGCGGCAGGAAGCCGACCAGGGGAATCAGCAGGCAGGCGGCGTCGAGGCGGTCCGAGTCGTAGCTCTGCACGAAATGGCCATCGGCATGCACGCCGCGTTCGAGCACTTCGGCATGGATGCGGTCGGCCAGCGCGCGCCAGCGCACGCGTTGCTCGGGCGTGGAATCACCGAAGCCGTCGCGCGCGCCGCAATCGAATGCCAACCACGCCATCACCTTGGAATGCACGAAATGGCGGCGCGCCTCGCGGATCTCCCAGATGCCCTCGTCCGGTTCCTGCCAGCGCTGTTCCAGCTGCTCCAGGTAGACGGTGAGCAGGCCGTCGCCCCACTTCGGCGGTGGCACGCCTTTTTCATGCGCGTAATGAAACGCGCCGATCAGTTCGCCATACACGTCGAGCTGGAACTGGCCGGCCGCCGCGTTGCCCACGCGCACCGGCTGCGAGCCCTCGTAGCCCGGCAGCCACGGCACCGACCATTCCAGCAGCCGGCGCTCGCCCCACACGCTGTACAAGGCCTGCAGCTGGTCGGGCGAACCGGCCACGGTGCGGCGCAGCCAGTCGCGGAAGGCTTCGGCTTCGTCGTGGTAACCGGCGGTGATCAGCGCCACCAGCGTGAACACCGAATCGCGCAGCCAGCAGTAGCGGTAATCCCAGTTGCGTTCGCCGCCGAGGCGTTCGGGCAGCGAGGTGGTCGGCGCGGCGACGATGGCGCCGGTGGGCAGGTAGCTCAGGCCCTTGAGCACCACCAGCGAGCGCCTGACCTGCGCATCCCACGGCCCCGCGCTGTGGCAGCGGTCGGACCAGCGGTGCCAGAAGTCCTCGGTTTCGCGCAGCGCCTGCAGGGGGTCCAGTGGCGGCGGCGCCTGCTCGTGCGACAAGCCGTGGCTGAGCACGAACCAGGTGTGGCCGCCTTCGAGCAGGGTGAACTCGACTTCGGTGGCCAGGTCATGGCCGAGCAGGTGCATCGGCGTGCGCAGGGTGACGCGGTCCGGCCCGCAGACCGCCTGGATGCCATCGTCGATCTGCGTCACCCACGGCACCGAGTGGCCGTAGTCGAAGCGCAGCAGCACGCGCATCTGCAGGTCCACCTGCCCGCGCGTGCAGCGCACGATGCGCACCAGGTGCGTGTGCACTTCCTCGTCGTGGCTGGTGACCATGAAGTCCAGCAACTGCACGCTGCCGGTCTCGGTATCGAACGTGGTTTCCAGCACCAGGCTGCCGTCGCGGTACTGGCGCGTGCTGCGGTACGGCGCTTTCGGGGCGAGCTTCCAGCAGCCGTGTTCCTCGTTGCCCAGCAGCGCGGCGAAGACCGCATCGGAATCGAAGCGCGGCAGGCACAGCCAGTCGATGGTGCCGTCGCGGTCCACCAGCGCCGCGCTGCGGCAGTTGCCGAGCATGGCGTGGTCCTCGATGCGTGCTGCCGTCCCGGTCATGCGGGCTCCGTCGCCGGAAAGGGCGCAGTCTCACATGGGGGATGTGAGCATTTGATGCAGCGGCGCGCGGGCGTTTGGGAAGCTGCGTTGCGGGAGAGACGTTTGCTTGCGCTTGTATATGGCGTGGTCGCGGGCGCGCCCGATGGCTCAGCGCCCGGTCAAGCCCCGCAGCAGCGGCGCGACCTTGCGCTCCAGCAGCGCGACCAGCGCCGGGTCCATATAGGCGTAATCGTCCGGGATATCCAGGCACACCACCCGCATGCCGCGCAGGTGCGCGGCGAAGCGCTGCTTCAGCCGGCGCAGGTGCGCGCGCTCCATGACGCAGACCAGGTCGCAGCCTTCCAGCTGGTCGGCCGACAGCGGCACCTCGGCGTCATCGGCCAGGCCGGCCGAGTCGGTCTCCACGCCGGGCCAGTCGGCGAACACCCGCTCGGCCGTGGGGCTGCGCAGGCGGTTGCGGCTGCACAGGAACAGGACGCGCGCCAGCGGGGCTTACCGGCTCTCGCGCAGGAAGCGCGCCATCGACGACACGCCCGGCACGGCCGGCTCGAACTGCCCGGCGACATCGACGAAGCCGCGCATGATGGCGATCTCGCGCGGCGTGCGGTTCAGGCCATCGCGGCGGTCCGGGTCGGCACCGGCGCGCAGCAGGCGCTGCACCAATGCCGGCAGGCCATGCAGGGCCGCCAGGTGCAGCGGGCCGAAACCACGCGGGTCCTGCACGTCCAGCGAGACGCCTTCGTCGAGCAGGCGCTCCACGCCGGCCAGCACCACCTGTTCGTCGCAGCGCGTGCCCGGCTCGGCGCGCGCGCCGAGCAACAGCAGCAGCGGGCTGACCTTGCCGGCCGCGACCTTCTCCGGGTCGGCACCCGCCAGCAACAACGTATCGAGCAGCGCGAGCAGGCGCGAACGGTCGCGCGCGGTGAAGCCATACAGCGCGGCGCAATGCAGCGGCGCGAGGTCCTGCGCGTCGCCGGCATGCACGTCGGCGCCGGCGGCGAGCAGGCGCGCGCTGATGTCCGGCAGGCCCAGCGCGGCGGCCAGCATCAGCACGGTCACGCCGCCCGGCAGACGGTGTTCGATCTGCGCGCCGGCATCGAGCAGCGCCACGACGATCTCGGTCTGGCGCATGCTCACCGCCGCCGACAGCGGGGTGGCGCCACTGCTGGCGGCATGCTGCGGGTCGGCGCCGCGCGCCAGGCACAGGTCGACGACCGCGGCATGGCCACTGCCGGCGGCGCGCAGCAGCGCGGTGCAGCCCTGCGCGTCGACGGCGTCGACCGGCAGGCCGAGTTCGATCAGGCGGCGCACCGCGTCGGCGTCACCGCGGGTGGCGGCGGCCGGCACGTCGGCCGCGCGCAGCGGGCGGCGCGGCAGCGGCCACACGCGCCAGTCCAGCCAGTCGGCCAGGTCGCGGCGGCCGGTGGACAGCGCCACGCCCAGCGGGGTCTGGCCGTCGGCGGCGCGTGCGTCCGGCGAGGCGCCCTGCATCACCAGCAGCTTCAGCGAGGCTTCGCGACCCAGCGCGGTGGCCAGGTGCAGCGCGGTCATGCCGTGGCTGTCGCGCGCCTCGCGGTCCACGCCGCGTTCCAGCAGGGCCTGCTGCAGGCGCAGCCAGCCCAGGCGCACGGCCAGCGACAGCGGCGGCTCGCCGCCCTGGGTGCCGGACTGCGCGAACGGATCGGCGCCACGCTCCAGCAGTTCGAGCGCGACCTGCTCCAGGCCACGCGAGCCGCTGTCCTGCTGCACGCAGGCGGCGAGGAAACGGCTCAGGCCACCGGCGCCGGACGGCGACACGCCGTGGCGCAGCAGCACCTGCAGGGTCGGCACGGCATCGAGCCCGCGCGAGAGCAGCGCGAACACCGGCACGTCGCCGCAGGCATCGCGCACTTCGGCGTCGGCGCCGTGGCGCAGCAGCCAGTCCACGGCGTCGGGGTTCAGGGCCAGGTGCGGGTCGTGCAGCAGTTCGCCCAGTTCCTGCGGCGCGCACAGCCGCGCCAGCGCGGCCAGGCCTTCGCCGCGGCCGAGCTGCAAGCCTTCGCGCAGCAGCACCAGCGGCGGGCGGTCGAGCACCGGCGGCGGCGCGCCGGGGTCGGCGTCCGCATCGGCGCGGGTATCGGTGACGGCGGCCGGCAGCGGATATTCCGGATCCAGCAGCGCGACGATGCTCCAGCGCCCGGCTTCGGCGGCCAGGTCCACCGCGCGGCGGCCGGCGTGGTCGGCCTGGTCGGCCGGCAGGCCGAGGTCGAGCAGGCGCTGGATCAAGGCCGGCGAGGCCTGTTCGGCGGCGGCGGCGAGGATCACCGCGCCGCGGCCGTCGCTGTCCACGGCGGTGAAATCGGCCTTGCGCGCCAGCAGCTGTTCGAGCACGGCCGCGCGGCCCTGGCGGGCGGCTTCCAGGAACGGGGTGCGGCCGAACAGGTCGCGGGCGTCGAGGTTGGCGCCGGCGCCGAGCAGCACGTCGACGATCTCGGCATGGCCGGCCAGCGCGGCCTCGTGCAGGGCGCTGCGGCGCTGGCGGTCGCGCGCGTCGATGCGCGCCTTGTGCTTGAGCAGCAGCTGCACGCCGGCCGGGTCGTCTTCCTCGGTGCCGGCGGCGGCCAGCAGGACGGGGCTGCCCTCGGCCGGCTCGGGCTTGGCGCCGCGCTCCAGCAGGAAGCGGGCCAGGCGCCAGTTGCCGGCCTGGCAGGCGGCGGCCAGCGGCGAATGGCCTTCCTGGTTGAGCGCGTCGATCTCGGCGGCGGCATCGCGCAGCAGCGCGGCCACGCCCGGATCGGAGCTGCGCACGGCATGGTGCAGCGGGGTGTTGCCTTCGCCATCGGTGACGCGCGGGTCGGCACCGTTGGCGAGCAGGGTCATCACCGCGTCGGGGCGGCCGTGCCAGCTGTCGCGCGTGGCGGCCAGCAGCGGGGTCATGCCGCGGTACGGCTGGTTGATGTCCACGCGGCGGATGATGAGCTCGCGAAGCAGGCGCAGGTCCGGCAGCACGGCGGCGAGCACCACCAGGCTGCGCTGGTCGCGCCAGCTGTCTTCGGGCAGGGCGTGCGGATCGACGCCGGCTTCCAGCAGCTGCAGCGCGCGATCCACCCGGCCGCCGCGCGCGGCGTCGTACAGCGCCGGCACCCATTCGTGGCGCGGCAGGGTTTCCAGCGGGGCCGATTCGACGGCCGCCGCGGCCAGCAGTTCGCGCGCCTGCGGCGAGGCCGCCGGGGCCAGGGCCGCCGTGCCGGCGTGGGGCATGCGCTGCAGCAGCAGGTGCAGGGCCGGCGCGAGCAGCGCCCCGGCCACCGCCGCGCCCCAGCGCGCGCCGCCTTCCAGCAGGCCCGGCCAGGCCAGCACGAGGCCGGCGCCGCAGACCGCCAGCACCGCCGCGGCCACCACCAGGCCCTGCCAGGCGTGCAGTTCGCGCCCGCCCAGGTGCTGCCAGCCGGTGCGCAGGTCACCGCCTTCGCGTTCGAGTTCGTGCCACAAGGGCCAGGTGCGCCACAGGCCGAGCAGGGTCGCGGCCACCGCGATGCTCAGCGCCAGCGCGGCCGGCAGGCTGCCGCTGTCGCGCAGCGCGGTCAGCGGCCAGGCCACCAGCAGGGCGAGCAGCGCGCCGCCGCCGGCCCACAGGCCCAGCAGCGGCAAGGCACCCTGGAGGGCGGCCTTGGGCGTGGCGGGCAAAGCGCGGGTTCCGCGCGCCCACGACACGCCCAGCGCGAAGGCCGGCTGTGCCAGGCACACCGCCAGCGCCGCGACCACCCCGCCGACACCGGCGAGCAGGCTCAGCAGCGCACCGGCCGCGAAGGCCACCGGCAGCAGGCGCGCGCGCGGCAGGCGGTCACTCACCGGCACGCTCCACGCCCGGCAGGGTCTGCGGCATCTGCAGGTAGAAACCCCGCCCGGCCAGCGCCTCGCGCACCTGGGCGATATCGGCCTGGGCCAGCTTGCGCTGGGCATCCAGGGACACTTCGAGCACGAACGTCAGCGCGCCCAGCTGGGCGAGCAGCGGCGCCGGCAAGGCGCCGAAGGCATCGCGCGCGGCGAGGTAGACGAAGGTGTCCTGCTTGCGTTGGCTCTTGTAGACGTAGGCTTGCATGCGTGCGGGCCACGCCCAGCGGAGAGAAAAACCAGCGGGAATTGTGTCGGAAATACGGCACTGGCGAAAGGTTCGCCAGCGTGCTTCACACCCGGCGCTGTTCATTATCCCGGTGGCAGGCAACGGCGCGGTGAAAAAGAGAAGGCCCGCCGCGGGCCGCGGCCGGAAGTTCCGGCGGCGACGCGCGACGGGCCCGGTCGGGCACGCGGGGCTTACTTCACCTTCGCGTAGGTGCCCTTCAGCGCCATGCCGGCGAGGATGGCGCCGGCGTAGCACTCGTAGCTGGTCGGGCTGCTGAATTCCTTGGCCTTGTAGAAGCTGACCACGTCGATCACGGCGTTGGCGCCCTTGGCCTTGGCGCCGTCCTGCAGCGCCTTGAGCACCGACAGCGTCACCCAGCGGCAGGCCGCCTCGTCGCTCTTGTTGGCGGCGTTGGTCTTGCGGTTGGAGACATCGCTGCCGAACGATTCGATCACCGCCGGGTGGCTCTGGCCGGCGAGATAGAACTTCACGCTGCCGTCGATGCCGGCGTCCTTGGCTTCCTGCGAATTCACCAGTTCCTGCAGCGACTGCTCCACGCGCGTTTCGCGGGCGAAGGCGCTGGGCGCGGCGACCAGCAGGGACAGGCAGGCGGCGGCGAGAATTCGTTTCATGGTGGGGCTCCTTGTGGTTGAACGACGGTCAATGCGGCCAGCGGCGGAAGATCAACGAGGTGTTGATGCCGCCGAAAGCAAAGTTGTTGCTGGCCACGTATTCGATGTCCAGCGCGCGGCCTTCGCCGGTGACGTAATCCAGCGCGGCGCAGCGCGGGTCGACCTGCTCCAGGTTCACGGTCGGGGCGAACCAGCCCTCGCGCATCATCTCGATGCTCAGCCAGGCCTCGAACGCGCCGCACGCGCCGAGCATGTGGCCGACGTAGCTCTTGAGCGAGCTGATCGGCACGCCGGTGCCGAACACCTGCGCGGTGGCCTGCGATTCGGCGATGTCGCCGTGGTCGGTGGCGGTGCCGTGGGCGTTCACGTAGCCGATCTGCGACGCCTGCAGGCCGGCGTCGGCCAGCGCCAGGCGCATCGCCTGGGCCATGGTGTCGGCGCTGGGCTGGGTGACGTGCTGGCCGTCGCTGTTGGTGCCGTAGCCGACGACCTCGGCCAGGATGTTCGCCCCGCGCGCCTGCGCGTGTTCGAGTTCTTCCAGCACCAGGGTGCAGGCGCCCTCGCCCAGCACCAGGCCGTCGCGGTGGGCATCGAACGGGCGCGGCGTGGTTTCCGGCGCGTCATTGCGCACGCTGGTGGCGAACAGCGTGTCGAACACCGCCGCGGCGGTGGCATCCAACTGCTCGGCGCCGCCGCACAGCATCACGGTCTGCTTGCCACTGCGAATCGCCTCGTAACCCGAGCCCACGCCCTGGCTGCCGGACGTGCAGGCGCTGGAGGTGGTGATGACGCGGCCGGTGAGCCCGAAGAACACGCCGATGTTCACCGGCGAGGTGTGGCTCATCATCTTCAGGTAGGTGGTGGCGCTGATGCCGGCGGTGGTGAATTCGTTGAGCATGCGGCCGAACTCGGCGGTGGCATCGTGCGCGCCGGAGGAAGAGCCGTAGGACACGCCGGCCATGCCGCCGCGCAGCACCGGGTGGCCGAGCAGGCCGGCCTGTTCCAGCGCCAGTTCGGTGGCGCGCACCGACATCACCGCCACCTTGCCCATGCTGCGGGTGGTCTTGCGGTTGTAGTGCGGCGGCAGCTCGTAGGCCTGCGCCGGCGCGGCCAGGCGCGTGTTCAGGCCCTCGTAGACATCCCACTCGGGCATGTGCCGCACCGCGTTGCGGCATTCGCGCAGGCGCAGGTGGATGCTCGACCAGTCATGCCCCAGCGGGCTGATGGCGCCTGCGCCGGTCACCACGACGCGCTTGTCGTTGCTGCTCATCCCACCAGTCCTCCGTTGACCGAGATCACCTGCCGGGTGATGTAACCGGCATCCTCCGAGAGCAGGAAGGCCACCGCGGCGGCGACCTCCTCCGGCCGGCCGAGCCGGCGCGCCGGCACCAGCGGCAGCGCATGCTCGACCACTTCGGCGTCGAGCATCTCGGTATCGATCAGCCCCGGCGCGACGCAGTTGACGGTGATCGCGCGGCTGGCCAGCTCCAGCGCCAGTGCCTTGGTCGCGCCGATGATGCCGGCCTTGGCCGCGCTGTAATTCGTCTGCCCGCGGTTGCCCACCAGCCCGGAGACCGAGGACAGGGTGACGATGCGGCCCGGCTTGCGCCGCCGCACCATCGGCATCACCAGCGGGTTGAGCACGTTGAAGAAGCCGTCCAGGTTGGTGTGCACCACCGCGTCCCAGTCTTCACCGCTCATCGCCGGGAAGGCGTTGTCGCGGGCGATGCCGGCGTTGCACACCACGCCGTAATAGGCGCCGTGGGCCTCCACGTCGGCGAGCAGCGCGGCGGCGCTGGCGGCGCGGTCGGCCACGTCGAAACCCAGCACACGGGCCTGTTGGCCCAATGCGCGGATCTGTTCGGCCACCGCCTCGGCTTCCTCGACGCGGCTGCGGCAATGCACCACCACGTCATGCCCGGCCTGCGCCACGCGCAGGGCGATGGCGCGGCCGATGCCGCGACTGGCCCCGGTCACCAGGACCGTCGTCTCCCCCTTCATGCCTCACCACTCTCCAGGTAAGCCGCCGCATCGGGCGGCTCGAAAACCGAAATATTGGCCGTCGCCAGCACCGCCTCGCCCAGCACGATGCGGCAGGCGAACATGCCCAGGCCATTGTCGCCCATCAATTCGCAGTGTGCCTCCACCCGCAGCAAGGCGCCGGCGTCGAAACGCGGCGTATGCGCCTGGTAGCGGCGGGTGCCGAGCAGGAAGCCGATGGAGGGCTCCTCGCCGCGGGCGCGGGCGCGATGCCCGGCCCAGGCGGCGACGGTCTGCGCCATGTACTCCACGCCCATCCACGCCGGCACGCCGCTCGCGTCGCCGAACAGGGCGTCGGCCGGCACGCGGACCTCGGTCACGATGTCCTCTTCGCCGCAGGCCAGCACGCGGTCGACCAGCCGCATCATGCCGCGGTGCGGGATGAACTGTTCGATGTCGCCGGGTGCGTTCATCGGCCCGCCTCCTTCGAGAAAGCCAGCACGGCGTTGCTGCCGCCGAACGCGAAGGAATGGCTGAGCAGGTGGCGCGGCGTGCGCGCGGCGACCTGCCCGGGCGCGACCAATGCCAGCGGCGGCAGCTCGGGGTCGGCCTCACCGTCCCACCAGTGCGGCGGCAGCAGGCCGGCGGGGTTGCGCGCCAGCGTGAGCCAGCACAGCGCCGCCTCGATCGCGCCGGCCGCGCCGAGCGTGTGGCCGGTGAGCGGCTTGGTGGCGCTCGCCGGCACCGGCGCGCCGAACACCGCGTGCACGGCGCGGCTTTCCATCGCATCGTTCTGGCGGGTGGCGGTGCCGTGCAGGTTGACGTAGTCGATCTGCGCGGGGGTCAACTCGGCGCGGGCGAGCGCCTGGCGGATCGCGTCGATCGCGCCGGTGCCCGCCGGGTCCGGCGCGGAGAGGTGGTGCGCATCGGAGGTCTCGCCCCAGCCGGACAGGCGCACTTCGCCTTCGTCGCGCGTCATCAGGAACAGCGCGGCGCCTTCGCCGATGTTGATGCCCTCGCGATGGCGCGAGAACGGATTGCAGCGCTGGGCGGAGACCGACTCCAGCGCGCTGAAGCCTTCGACGGTGAAGCGGCACAGCGAATCGGCGCCGCCGGCGATCACCGCATCGACCAGCCCGGCCCGCAGCAGGCGCGCGGCCGACATCATCGCCTTGGCGCTGGACGAACAGGCGGTGGACACCGTCCATGCCGGCCCGCGCGCGCCGCTGAGGTGGCGCACGAAGCGCGCCGGCGTGCCCATTTCCTGCTGTGCGTAATGGAAGCCTTCCGGCCACGGCTGACCGTCGGCACGCTGGCGCAGCGCATGTTCCGCCTCGCCGATGCCCGAGGTGCTGGTGCCCAGCACCACCGCCACGCGCGCCGGGCCATGGCGTTCGATCACCGCGGCCACGGCCGGCGCGATCTGTGCATAAGCCTGCCGCAGCAGCGCATTGTTGCGCCCCCGCAGTTCCACCGGCATGTCGTCCATCGCCGGCAACGGCGTGGTGACCCGGCCCAGCACCAGCGGGCGACCAGGCGTCACCGCCTCCGTGGCGGCGTTGGCTGGCGGGCGGGTGTCGAACAGCGCATGGCGCACCGAGTCGGCGTCGCCGCCGAGCGCGCAGACCACGCCCATTTCATTGAGGAACACGTCTTTCACTGCGGATTGGATTCCAGCGGGGCCGATTCAATATCCAGGGCATAGCCCTCGGCCAGGTTGCGCAGGGTCTGGTGATTGGCATCGCGGCGCTCCAGCACCAGCCAGGGCGTGCCGTCGTGTTCGAGCTGGCGCGTGGCGCCCTGCTCGACCAGCGTCCAGCCCGCGGGCAGCGCGGCGCGCACGGCCTCGGCCGGCCACAGCGCGAACTGCAGGTCGTCGAGCACGCGCTCACCGCGCACCTGCGGCGGCAGCCACGGCGCGCGTTGCTGCTGCAGGGTGTGGCCATCCCACCGCAGGGTCACGCCAGTCTGGCCGAGCGCCTGCACGGCCAGGCGCACTTCGCTGGCATCGGCTTCCAGCAGCGCGTCGAGCGTGCTGCGGTGGCTGCCGTAGCTGAAGACCAGGCGCTGCTGCAGCGCCAGCGGCTGGCCGAGCGCGGCCGGCGCCAACTGCAACGGCGGCAGCGCGATGGCCGGCGGGCGCACGCGCGCGCCGGCACAGGCCGCCAGCAGCAGCACACCGGCGAGCAGCAGGACGCGGGCGATCAGGCGCTGCACAGTTCCTCCAGCACGCGCAGGCGGCGGCCGCTGGGATCGGACACATACGGGTTGTCGCGGTCCCACGCATAGCCGGCGAGGATGGAGCAGATCATGCGGCGGATCTCCGGCTGCGGGTCGGGGTGGTAGATGATCTTCTGGAAGCCACCGGCGTACCAGGCTTCGACGAAGCGGCGAAAGGCCTTCACGCCGTGGCGCAGCGGCGCGTCGAACTCCGCTTCCCAGTCCACGGTTTCGCCGGCGTAACGGCGCGCCAGGCAGTCGGCGGCCAGCTGGGCGGACTTGAAGGCGATGGTGACACCGGAGGAGAACACCGGGTCGAGGAACTCGCCGGCATTGCCCAGCAGCGCGTAGCCCTCGCCATGCAGCGAACTGACGTTGGCCGAGTAGCCGGTGATGCGGCGCACTGGCAGCACGGCCCATTCGGCCTTGGCGAGCAGGCGGGTCAGGTTCGGATCCTCGCCGACGATGGCCTGCAGCTTCTGCAGGTCATCACCCGGGTAGCGGTCGAAGAACGACGGCTCGGCGACCACGCCCAGCGAGCAGCAGCCGTTGGAGAAGGGAATCGTCCAGTACCACACGTCCACGTGTTCGGGATGGGTGGTGATGAGGATCTTGTTGCGATCGAAGCCGGCTTCCGGCGCGATGTGGTCGCGCACGTGGGTGAAGATCGCGCCGCGCACCGGGAAGTTCGACGGCGACTCCAGCTTGAGCAGGCGCGGCAGCAGGCGCGCGAAGCCGCTGGCGTCGAGCACGAAATCCGCCTGCACGGTGTACTCGCGGCCATCCGGCGCGCGCACGTCCACTTCCGGCTGCGCGCCCGGCCGCACGGCCAGCACTTCGTGGCCGAAGCGCAGGTCGGTGCCCAGGCGCTGCGCGCCCTTGGCCAGCACGTGGTCGAAATCGGCGCGCTGCACCTGGTAGGTGGTGCCCCAGCCGGCGGAGAACTTGTCGCGGAAATCGAACTGGGTGGTGCGCTCGCCGCGCACGAACGCCGCGCCGTTCTTGTACTGGAAGCCCGCCTCGACCACGTCCTGCAACAGGCCCGCCTGTTCGATGTACTCCATGCTCTGCGGCAGCAGGCTCTCGCCGATGGAAAAGCGCGGGAACTGCTCGCGCTCGATCATCACCACCTGGCGGCCCTGGCCACGCAGCAGCGCGGCGGCGACCGAGCCGGCCGGTCCGGCACCGACGACGAGGATTTCGGTTCTTTCCGTAGAACGGGTCATGCGAGGGCCTTCGTGGGAGGAGGAGGTCAGTCGTGCGGCGCGGGGCGGAACAGCGGGGTGATCAACCACACCAGCCCGATGCCGAACAGCAGCGTCAGGCCGAACGCGCGCAGCGCCGGCGTGGACGACAGCGCCAGCAGGCCGAACGACAGCCAGGTGCTGGCCGCGCCGACACAGACCGAGAGCCACGCGCTGCGGTCGCCGCGGTGTTCGAGCAGGAAGATGCCGTAGTCGATGCCCATGCCGAGCAGCAGCAGCAGCGCCAGCACGTTGAACAGCAGCAGCGGCTGGCCGAACCAGCCCAGCAGCGCGACGGTGAGCAGGCCGGCGAGCAGCGTCGGGGTGATCACGCGCCAGGACTGGCCGCGGTAACGCCAGGCGAGCACGCCGAACACCAGCACCACGCCGGCGAGCAGCAGCGCGCCCATCATGCGGCGGTAGTGGCCGAGCAGTTGCGAGAAGTCCGCGGTGCGATCGACCCAGCGCACGCCGTCCAGCCCGTCGGCCTGCGCGCGCAGCGTGGCCAGCCCGTCGGCGCGCGAGAGGTCATCGACCATCACCACCGAGGCCTGGCCGTTGCCGAGCTTGCCCAGCCACAGGTGGCGGAACGGCAGCGAGACCGGATCACGCAGGAAGGTCTCGATGCCGGCCGGCGCGGCGTAACCCGGCCGCGCCAGCGTCTCGCCGGTGGCCTGGCCAACCTGCGCCAGCACGCTGCCTTCGATGCGCGCGGTCAGCGCGGCATCGGCCTGCTGGCGCGATTGCGCCGGCCACCAGTCGCTGATGGCCTGGTGCCCGCCGATGCGGCCCTGCGCTTCGAGCGCGTCGAGCTTGCCGACCAGCGCCTGTTCGCGCTGCAGTACCTGTTCGGCGTCGGCGCCCTGCACCAGGAAGAACTGCGCCGGGCTCGGCATGCCGAGCAGGCGGCCCACTTCGATCTGCTGCGCCATCAAGGCCGGCGGCGAGGATTGCAGGCTGCGCAGGTCGTCGTTCGGCTGCAGGCGCAGCAGGCCGCCGACGATCAGCACCAGGGCCACGACGCCCAGCACCGTGGCGACCTTGCCCGTGCCCTGCCCCAGCCGCGGCCAGCGGTCGAGCGTGCCGCCGAGCCAATGGGCAAAGCGGGTTTCGCGCACGCGGCCCTTGTCGAGCAGCGGGAACCAGGCAATCACGGTGAGGAACGCGCCGGCCAGCCCGACCACCGAGAACAACGCCATCTGCCGCAAGCCCGGGAACGGCGCCAGGCCGAGGGCGAGATACGCCAGCGCGCTGGTCAGCAGCGCCAGCCACAGGCCGGGCAGCAAGTGGCGCAGCAGCTGCCAGCGGCTGGCGTTCGGTTCGGCCTGTCGCGAGCCGAACCAGTGGATGCCGTAGTCCTCCGCCACGCCGACCAGGCTGGCGCCGAACACCAGCGTGAGCAAGTGCACCTTGCCGAACACCAGCGCGGTGACCGACAGCGCGGTGGCGCAGCCGATCAGTAGCGACATGGCCACCAGCAGGATCGGCCGCAGCGAGCGGAACGCCAGCCACACCAGCAGCAGCACCGCCGCCAGCGAGCCCCAACCGATGGTGTTGATCTCGAAATTGGCCTGCGCGGCGGCGGCTTCGGCATGCAGCGGCACGCCGGCGCGCAGTTCGCGCAGGTCCGGCACGGCGGTGCGCGCGGCGGCGGCCGCGGCATCCAGCGCCTGGCCGATGCGCTGTTCGCCATCGAGGCGGAACGCCGAATCGCGCGTCTGGAACTGCATCACCGCCCAGTAGCGGCCATCGGCCTGCAGCAGGCCGTCGTCGCCCACGCGCAGACCGGTACCGGCCGCGCGGGCCTGCCACCACTGCGGCCACAGGCCAAGCGGGTCGCGGTTCCATTCGGTGAGACGCGGCGCGCCGAGCGGGCCGTACAGCGCGGCCAGCGCCTGCTGGCCGAGCGTGGCGTCATCGGTGCCCTGCAGGCGCGCGCGCTGCGCGTCGGTGAGCAGGCGGTCGCGATACGGCGCATAGAACGCGCGCGCCTGGTCGAACCAACCCTGCACGGAGGCGTTCTCCTCCAGCGGCAGGGCGTCCTTGCCATCGGCCGCCTCGAACTCGCGCGAATACGCCGCCTGCGCGGCCTTGGCGCCCTCGGCGCTTTCGCTGCCGAGCAGCACCACGACCTGGCGCGCGCTGTTGTCGGCGATCAGGCGGGTGGCGTCGGAGAGCAGGCGGTCGTTGGCATCCTGCGGCAGCAGCGCGAGCACGTCGCTGTCGATGTGCGCGCCGCGCCAGAAGCTCCACTGGTGCGCGGCGACCGCCACGACCACTGCCAGCCACAGCAGCCCGACCCAGCGCCAATGACGATGCAGGCGCGCCTCGGCGCCCGCCGCGTGCGTGTTCGGCTCACTCAAGGCTGCGGGCCTCGTCGGCGGCCAGCGGCGGCGCCAGGCGGAAGTTGTCGAAGCTCAGGCGCGTGCGGTCGTGGTTGGCTTCCTCGATCTCCACCTTGCGCACGTACTGGTCGCCTTCCAGCTGCAGCGAGGCGAACGCCTTGGCGAGCATCGCCGAGCGCGGCGTGAGGTGCAGGCGCCAGCCATTGTTCGGCAGCAGTTCGGCGCGCACCTCGAAGCTGGCCGACATCGCCTGCACGTCGCCGCTCATCAGCGCGAACATCATCGCGTTGATCGCGCGCAGTGCCGGCTGCTGGCGGCCATCCACCTCGACCTGCACGCTGCCGTCGGCCTGGCGGCTGAGGATGCGGTCGCGGGTGAGCACGACGTCGGAGGGGAACGGCTTGAGCGTGCGCCAGATCACCCCGCGTTCCTGCGCCAGCACGAACTGGCCCTGCGAGCGCAGCGGGTTGCGGAAACCGGCGACCTGCTTTTCCTGCACGAAATCGGCGCGCAGCAACGCCGGGCGCGCGACGCGCTGCTGCACCTGCGCCAGTTCCGGCGGCACGGCGGGCGCGGCCAGGGCGGGCAGCGCCGGCAGCAGGGCCAGCGCGAGGGCCAACACGAAGGATTTCATTGCGGTTGCACTCCCAGCCGCTCCCACAGGATGGGAGGGCAGACGTATTGCAGTTCGCCGGTGGCGGCGAGCACGGCGACCTGGATCGTGTGCGCGCGGGTCAGCACCTGGCCGGTGCCGGCGTCGCGGATCTCGTAGTCGAGCTTCAGGCGGTTCTCGTATTCGCTGATGCGCGCGGACACCTTCAGCGCCTGCGCGTACAGCAGCGGGCGGATGTACTTCACCCGCGTATCGACCACCGGCCACAGGTAGCCCGATTCCTGCATCTGCGGGTAGTCGTAGCCATGCCGCGCGAGCAACGCGCAGCGGGCGATCTCGAAGTACTTGAAGTAGTTCCCGTGCCAGACCACGTGCATTGCATCGCAGTCATGGAAGGCCGGGCTCAGCTCGATCTCGATGGACAGCTCAGTCGACATACAGGGCCCATTGCTCCTGTCGGATATGCGCGACCAGCGCGCGCAGCTCGCCATCCAGGGCGCGGTCTTCCTCGACCAGCGCGATGCGTTCGCACAGGTCCTCGTGCATCGCCTCGGCCCCGCCGCCGAGCGCGGCGCGCTCCTGCACGCGCTCGCGCAGGGTGATGCCCTGGCGCGCGGCGATCAGCATCGCGGCCACCACCTGCTCGGCGAGCGTCAGCACGCGCAGGCAGTCGCGCGCGGCGATGGTGCCCATGCTCACCTTGTCCTGGTTGTGGCATTCGGTGGAGCGCGAGAACACCGAGGCCGGCATGGTCAGCTTGAGCGCCTCGGCGGTCCACGCCGAGACGCTGATCTGCAGCGCCTTCAGGCCGTGGTTGATCGGCGCGCGCTCGCCGGTGACGCCGGAGAGGTTGGCCGGCAGGCCGTGGTTGTAGCGGCTGTCCACCAGCAGGGCGAGCTGGCGGTCGAGCAGGTCGGCGATGTTGGCCACGGCGTTCTTCAGCGTGTCCATCGCCAGCGCGATATGGCCGCCGTAGAAGTGGCCACCGTGCAGGATCTGCTCGCGGTCCGGGTCGATCAGCGGGTTGTCGTTGGCGCTGTTGAGCTCGGTCTCGATGAGCTGGCGCAGGAACGGCAGCACGTCTTCGAGCACGCCGATGACGTGCGGCGCGCAGCGCAGCGAGTAGCGGTCCTGCAGGCGCTGGTCGTTGCGGCTGGGGCGGTCGCTGTGCAGGTCTTCGCGCAGGCGCGCGGCCACGCGCGTCTGGCCCGGATGCGGCTTGGCCGAGAACAGCACTTCGTCGAAGTGGTGCGCGTTGCCGTTGCTGGCCAGCACGTTGAAGGCGGTCAGGCGGGTGGCCAGGCGCGAGAGGTAATCCGCGCGGCGCCACGCCAGGCAGGCGAGCGCGGTCATCACCGCGGTGCCGTTCATGATCGCCAGGCCTTCCTTCGGACGCAGCTTCAGCGGCGTCATGCCGATCTGCGCCAGCACCTCGGCGGCGGGCCGGCACCGCCCCTGGTACATCACCTCGCGCTCGCCGCACAGCACGGCGGCGACATAGGACAGCGGGGTGAGGTCACCGCTGGCGCCGACCGAGCCCTCGGCCGGGATCAGCGGCAGCACGTCGTGGCGCAGCAGCGTGGCCAGGCCTTCGAGCAGCGGCAGGCTGACGCCGGACATGCCGCGGCTCAGCGAGGCCAGGCGCGCGGCGAGCACGGCACGGGTTTCTTCCTCGTCGAGGAAACGGCCCAGGCCGCAGCCGTGGTAGGTGTAGAGATGGTGCGGCAGTTCGGCGACCAGCCGCGGCGGGATGTTCACCGTGCACGAATCGCCATAGCCGGTGGTGACGCCATAGATGACGCCGTCCTCGGCCAGCAGGCGGTCGAGGAAATCCGCGCCGCGCTGGATGCGCGCGCGGAACGCCGCGTCGTCGCTCAGCGCGGCGACATGGGTGCGGCGGGCCAGGCCCACCACCGATTCGATCGCCAGCGGCGCGCTGCCGAAGGGCTGCACGGGCAGCTCATTGTCCATCTTCATGCGGAACCTGATCCCAGAAGGGGAAGAAATTGAACCAGTCATAGGGGGCGGCCACGACCTGCGCTTCCAGCCATGCGGCCAGGCGCGTGGCCTGCTCGGCGATGGCGGCGTCGCGCGAACCACGCGGCAGCACGATGCGCTCGGCGAACCGGGCGAACGACACGCGATAGCCCTCGCCCGCGTGCAGGCAGGACATGGTGAACACCGGGCAGGCCAGCACCGAGGCCAGCACGTAGGCGCCAATCGGGAACGGCGCCGCATGGCCGAGGAACGGCACGCGCACCACGCGCCCGCCGCCGACCGGTACGCGGTCGCCGGCAATGGCGACGAACTGGCCGGCCGCCACGCGCTCGGCCAGCACTGCGGCGGTGCCGGGGCCCATGTCGGTGACCTGCAGCAGTTCGACGCGGTGGCCCGGGTCGAGCTTGCGCATCATGCGGTTGATGCGCTGCGCGTGCGCGGTATGTACCAGCACGGTGATGCGAAAGCCGGGTACCGATTCGGCCAGCGCCTGGCACAGCTCCAGGCAGCCGATGTGCGCGGTGACGATCAACCCGCCACGGCCTTCGCG
Organism: Stenotrophomonas panacihumi; assembly: GCF_001431645.1. Classification (GTDB taxonomy): domain Bacteria; phylum Pseudomonadota; class Gammaproteobacteria; order Xanthomonadales; family Xanthomonadaceae; genus Stenotrophomonas_A; species Stenotrophomonas_A panacihumi. The sequence continues at coordinate 82,630 of NZ_LLXU01000058.1, forward strand.
CACCAGCGCCAGCACCTGGTCGCGATGCAGCGCGACGCGTTCGGACGGATAGCGGCGGCCGGCGGCGAGCAGCTTGTCCAGCACGGTCTCGGCGAAGCAGGCGAAGTGGCGCAGGCTTTGCCATGCACCGGGTGGCCGCGCGAACACGCCTGCATGCGCATGCAGGCGTTGCAGGTACTGCAGCGAAGCGTGGCGTGCGGTGCGGTTGAGCAGCCAGTGCGTGAGCACCACCGGATACAGGCACACGCGGAACGGCCAGCGTCCGAACCAGCGATGCACGCCGCACAGGAAGGCGATACCCGCGGCCGAGGTGCTCTCGCCGATCTCCGCCCAGTGCGGCGTGCGCGCGGCGGCGTTCATGCGGCGGCCCCGCGCAGGCGACGCCACAGCAGGCGCGGCGAGCGCCGCAGCATCCCGAAGAACAGCCGCGTATGCATGCGGCTGATGCGCACGTTGTCGCGCCACACGTCGAAATGCGAGACACCGTCGCGCGGATAAGTGACGCGCGTAGGCAGGTTGATCACGCCGACGCCGCGCCAGAACAGGCGCACGATCATGTCGGTGTCGAAATCCATGCGGCGGCCGATCGGCTCTTCGGCCATCAGCCGCAGCACCGGCGGCAGCGGATAGACGCGAAAGCCGCACATCGAATCGCGGATCTGCAGCGACCAGGTGTTGATCCACACCCAGATGTGCGTGGCGTAGCGGCCGTACAGGCGGCCCTTCGGCACGCTCTCGTCGTACTGCGGTACGCCGGAGACGATCTGCCCGGGCGCGCGGCGCGCGTGGTCGAGGAAGCGCGGGATGTCGGCCGGGTCATGCTGGCCATCGGCGTCGATCTGCAGCACGTGGCTGTAGCCCAACCGCGCGGCCTCGGCGAAACCCGCCAGCACCGCCCCGCCCTTGCCCTGGTTGTTCGGCAGGCGCAGCAGGCGCACGCGCGGCGCATGCGCCGCGGCAAGTGCGTCGAGCACGGCGGCGCACGAGGCGCGCGAGCCATCGTCCACCAGCAGGCAATCCTCGCCGGTGGCGAGCACGCCTTCGACCATGCCGCCGATGGCGTGCTCGTGGTCGTAGACCGGGATCAGCACCAGCGGGCGGAAGGCCTCAGGCATGGCCGAACACCACCTTGCCGCTGGCATGCGGGCCGTGGTCGGACACCAGGCGGAACGCCAGCACCTGCTGGGTGGCGTTCCATTGCAGCGACATGCGCACCTGGTCGCCCGGGCGCAGCACGCGCTGGAATTTCAGCACGTCCATGCGCTGGAACGGCGCCTCGATGGCGAACGCCTCGCGGCCGAAGTGGATGGCCCAGTCCAGTTGCGCCACGCCGGGCAGGATGGCGGCCTGCGGGAAATGGCCATCGAAGGCGGCGAGCGAAGGATCGAGCAGGATGTCCAGCTCGGCCGCCTCGCTGCCACGCGCCTGCCATTGCGGCTGCGGATACGCCGGGCGGAACAGCTTCGCCAGGGCCGGCTCGGTGACCTTGCCCTGCGCGTTGAGCGGCAGCGCCTCGACGAAACGCCAGCGGCGCGGCCGCGTGACTGCATCGAAGCTGTCGGCCAGGTGCGCGGAGAGCTGCCGCGAGAATTCGCGACGGCCCGGCCCGCGCAACGCGGCCCAGCCGGCGTCGTTCGGCACGATCACCGCGCCGAGCACGCTGCGTGCGCCCGCCAGCACCAGCACGCGCGCCTCGGCCACGCCGGGGTGCTGCACCAATTGTTGCTGCAGGGCGTCGAGCGATACGCGGCGCTCTTCGATCTTGACGATGCGGTCGGCACGGCCGAGCAGGCGGAAGCCGCCATCGGGCAGCGCTTCGGCGCGGTCCTCGCTGCGCCACCAATGCGGCTGCGCGAGGTGCGGCGAATGCACTTCGAGGTGGCCTTCGCCATCGATGCGCCACTGCACGTTGGGCAGCGGGTGCCAGTGCGGTGCCTCGGCTTCCCAGCGGCGCCACGCGATGCCACCGGTCTCGCTGCTGCCGAACACTTCGGTCGGGGCCACGCCCAGGCGCTGGCGCACGTCATGCGCGGAATCCGCCGGCAGCGGGCCGCCGGAGGAAAACACCGCGCGCAGGCGGCCCTGCAGCGCGGCCCAGTCGAGTTGTTCGGGAATGCGCTTGAGATGCGCCGGCGTGGCGACCAGCAGGGCATCGTGGCCGGCCATCGCGGCGACCATGTCCTCGTGGAAGAACGCGCGCGGCATCGTTTCGCGCCCGGCGGCCAGCGGCCACAGCACGCGGAACAACAGGCCGTAGATGTGCTGGTGCGAGACGGTGCCGTGCACGCGCGCGCCTTGCGCCAGTTCGCCGAACGCGGCCTGCAGCGCTTCCACTTCGCGTGCGAGCTGGCGCAGGCACTTGGCGATCGCCGCGGGTTCGCCGGTGCTGCCGGAGGTGAACATCACCAGCCGCGCGGCTTCCTCGTCCAGCGCGCGCAGCGCCTGCGCATCACCGGCGCCGGGCGTGGCGCGCAGCGGCTTCACTGTCGCGGGCAGGTCGCCGGCAAAACCGTGCACGTGCGCGGCGAGGCGATCCAGCGTGCCGGGCAGGTCGTCGCCGGGCAGGAACACGCGCTTGCCGGCATGCCAGGCACCGAACAGCGCGGCGGAAAATTCGGCTTCGTCGGCAAGGTACAGCGCCCAGTCCTCGCCGGACGCGGCGGCGAACGCGGCGTGCCAGTCGGCCACGCGCTGCCGCCACGCGGCATGCGCGAGGCCCGGCCGCACCGCGCGCGCAGGCGCCTCGGCCAGCGCCAGGCGATCAAGCGCAATCCACTCAGCCATGGCCATGCGCCGCCCTCACCCGCTGGCGCACGCACCATTCCACCGCGAACAACACACCCATCATCACGTAAGCCAACAATCCGTTGTAAAGCGCCCAGGTCCGTTCCGACGCCCAGAAGGCCGTGGCGAGCGCGAGCGTGCCGTTGAGCACGAAGAAGCCGCACCACACCTGGGTGACGCGGCGGGTATAAGCGATGGCCTGCGGCGGCAGGTCCGGCTCGCTCAGGCGGGCGATGCGCTCCACCGCACTGGGCGGAAAACGCAGGCTCACCGCGAACACGGCCAGCATCACCGCGTTGACCAGCGCGGGGTACAGCTTCAGCGGCAGGGCCTGGTTGAGCACCGTGGCCAGCAGCGCCAGCACGCCGGCGCCGGCCGAGGCGGCCAGCCACACCGGCTGGCGCGTGGCCACCGCGCGCAGCAGGGCCAGGGCGAACAGCAGCAGCGCCAGCCAGCGCGGCTCGAAGCGTCCCATCGCCAGGTACACCAGCACGGGATAGGCCAGCGACAGCAACAGCAGCGCGGCCGCGCGCAGTCGGTTCACGGCGGCCGTCCCCGGGATCAGGCGGCCTGGTCGCGCAGCAGCCCGTGCAGCACGTCGATGATGTCCTGCACGGTGCGCACCGACTTGAAGGCATCCGGCTGCAGGCTGCGGCCGAGCAGCGGCTTGAGCTGCACGATCAGGTCCACCGCGTCGATGCTGTCGATGTCGAGGTCTTCGTACAGCCGGGTTTCCGGCTGGATCCGCGAGGGATCGATCTCGAAGCTCTCATGCAGGATCGCCACGATCCGGTCGAAAAGTTCGTTCTTGGTCATGCTCTTCAATCTCTGCTCAGGCGCTCACGCCGACGGGTGCGAGGCCACGAATTCGGCCAGCGCGCGCACGCTGGCGAAGTGCTTGCGGGTTTCCTGCGAATCGGCCGACAGGCTGACGTTGTAACGCTTCTGCAGCGCCAGGCCGAGCTCGAGCGCATCGATCGAGTCCAGGCCCAGGCCTTCCACGAACAGCGGCGCCACCGGATCGATGTCCTCGGGCGTGATGTCTTCCAGCGACAGCGATGAAATGATCAATTCCTTGATCTCGTGCTCAAGTGCCTGCACGCGCAACGTCTCCCGAAAAATAGTGACCAAGATGGTCGTTGAGCCGGCGTACCGCCAGCGCCTCGCCCCCCGGCGCGGCCGCGATGGCGTCCACGAACGGCGCGATCGGCAGGTCATCCCCGACCTCGATCAACATGTGAAATCGCCGTGAAGGCACACGATACCATTTCTGGCCCTTGCCCAATGTCGGCGGGGCGCAGGAAATCCTGACGGGCGTGATGTCCAGACGCCCACGCACGGCGATGTTGGCCGCGCCGCGCTGCAGGCGCAGCGGACGCCCGGGTTCGCTGCGGGTGCCCTCGGGAAAGATCACCAGGTTGCCCCCGCCACGCACGGCGGCGATGCAGTCCTCGACCAGCCCGGCACCCTCGTCGTTGGCGATGTAGCCGGCCGCGCGCACCGGTCCGCGCATGAACGGGTTGCGTGCCACGCCAACCTTCACCACGCAGTCGGCATCGGGGAGTAGGGAGATCAGGAACACCACGTCGATCAGGGTCGGATGGTTGGCCAGGATCAACAAACCACGACGCTGAAGCCGTTCACGTCCGCGCACTTCGTAGGTGAGCAGGCCGAGCGTGTGCATCAGCCAGACATGGCTGGCGAAGCTGCGCTGGATCCAGCGCCGTGCCAGCGCGCGGCGTCGCGCAGGTTCGCGCACGCCGAGCTGCAGCAGCGGGAACACGCACAGCCGCAGCAGCAGCCCGCCCACGCCGAAGGCCAGGAAACTCAAGCCCGTGCCGAAGACCCGCCAGGCATGATCCAGCCGGGTCGGCAGCAGGCGATCAACCATGGCGACGCCAGCGCCAGCGCTGGTCTTCGACGGCCACGTCGAGCTGCGGCTGGCCGCTGAGCAGGAAGTGGTGGACGGCCAGCCCGTGCTGGAGCGCGGAGGCTGGCGCGGGCGCGAGCCCGTCGGCCTCCCATGACAGGCTCAGGCGCTCGCCACCGGCATCGGCGGCCGCCAAACGCCAGCACCACGCATAGGCATGGGCCGGTTCGTCGGCAAAATCGTCGTAAACCTCGGGCAACGGGCCGTCATAGCAGACCAGCAGCACCTCCGGCGCACCATCGGCCAGCAAGGCGGCGGCCTCGATGCAGGCGTTCTCCACCGACGCGGCGCCGCCCGCCAGCGCGAGATAGTTGCCATGGCGCTTGCGCACGATGGAGTACAGCGCGGCCACCGCGTTATGCACGGAGAGGCTGAAGGCGGTCGGCGAGAGCGGCTCGGCCTGGCCCAGCGCGCGCAGCAGTTCGACCGAGCCGGCGACATCGCCGTGGCGCGAGACGAACACCAGCGGGACGTCCTCGCGGACGGGCGAGACGTCGCAATCGTCGGTGGCGCTGATCGCCATGCGGCCGAGGCGGTCGATCCGCCGCCGCATCACCGGCGGGACGTCGGCCAGCGCCGGGGCGCCTTCGCCGAGCGGGGCGGCTGGCGTGGCGGCGTGCGCCCAGTCGATCCAGTCCTGGGCCTGCGGCAGCCCTGGCGCCCAGGCCGACCAGCCGGTTACGGAAAATTCGATCATCGGGAAGACAGCGGCCAGGTCCGGAAAATGAATGATTCCGGAACATCCGGCATTCGATGCGGGGGATCGTGCCAGCGTGCCTTCCGGCGCGTCAATGTGCCGCATGCGGCGGGGCCGGAGGGTGGCGCGCTATCATGCCGCGCCTCGCGACACCCCACTGGAAAGCGCTTGTCCCACCCGATCCACCTGCAATGTTCCTTCGTAGATGCCGGGGCGGTGGCCGAGCAGCTGCGCGATCCGCGCGTGCTGGCCGCGGTGGATTTTTCCCTGGAACCGCTGGACGCCGAGGCCGCCGCCGACCCGCGCCGCCTGCGGGTGCCGCTGGAAGCGGTGGGGCCGGGCCGGATCGAGCTGTGGCGTGGCGACACGCCGGCCACCCACGGCCGCGAGGGCGACATCGCCTGGGCCGAGAATGGCGAACTGCAGTTCGGCGCCCTGGTGCTGCACGAAAGCGCGGACCTGGACCTGGAAACCGCGAGCGCCCAGGCGTACGCGCAGATGAACCGGTTCATCGCCGCACGCGGCTATCCACACGTCCTGCGCATCTGGAACTACCTCGATGGCCTGACCGAAGGCGAGGACGATGCCGAGCGATATCGCCGCTTCTGCGTCGGCCGGGTGCGCGGGCTGGAACGCGTGGAGGAAGCCCGCCTGCCGGCGGCGACCTGCATCGGCAGCTTCGGCGGCCCGCGCCAGCTGCTGGTGTACTGGCTGGCCGCGCGCAGCCCCGGCGTGGCGCTGGAGAACCCCCGCCAGGTCAGCGCCTACCGTTATCCGCGCCAGTACGGCCCGCAGTCGCCGAGCTTCGCCCGCGCGATGCTGCCGCCGCCGGGCAGCCAGGCGCCGCTGATGCTCTCGGGCACGGCGAGCATCGTCGGCCACGCCACCGCCCACCAGGGCGACGTGCGCGCCCAGCTCGACGAGATCCTCGTCAACATCGAAGCCTTGCGCGGCGCCGCGGCCGAGCGCAGTGGCGAGATGCCGGCCGGGATCGACGATGCCGGGACCCTGCTCAAGGTCTATGTCCGCGACCGCGAGGCGCTGCCGCAGGTCGCCGCCGCGCTGGACGCCCGCTTCGGCACCCGGGTACCGCGCCTGCTGCTGCACGCCGAGGTCTGCCGCCGCGAGCTGGCGGTGGAGATCGAAGGCGTGCTGGGCAACCCGGCGAGCTGAGCGCTTTTCCCCCCGGGCCATGACCTGTGGCCCAGCCGCCGGCCCGAGGCGCGCTGGTAGGCTTGCGCTTCTTTGTTCCCGGCCCTGCCTACCCCATGCCCAAGCTGCTGCCGTTGTCCCTGCTGCTGCTCGCCGCCAGCGCGAATGCCCAGACGCCCCCCGCACCGCTGACCATCGAACAGGTGATGGCCGACCCGGACTGGATCGGTCCCGGCGTCGACAACGCCTGGTGGCAGTGGGACGGAAAGCAGGTCCAGTACCAGCTCAAGCGCAACGGCAGCCCGGTGCGCGACACCTTCCGCCAGCCGGTCGACGGCGCCGCCGCGCAGCGCGTGGCCGATACCGAACGCGCCGGCCTGGACGCCGCCAACCCGGCCTATGACACCCAGCACCAGCGCATGGTGTTCGCCCGCAACGGCGACATCTTCCTGCGCGACCTGCGCTCGGGCGCGCTGACCCAGCTGACCCGCAGCAACGAGACCGAGTCGCGGCCGCAGTTCGCCAGCGACGGCGGGGTGATCTGGCGCGCCGGCAACGACTGGTACCACTGGGCACCGGGCGGCGGCACCAGCCAGGTCGCGGTGGTGAAGGCCGCGCGCGATCCCAACGCCACGCCGAAGGCCGACGTGCTGCGCGAGCAGCAGCTGGCCACCCTGGCCACGCTGCGCAAGGACAAGGAACAGCGCGACGCCCTGCGCACCCAGGAAGACGCCTGGCGCAAGGCCGACCCGACCCGCGCCGCCGGCCCGGTGTACCTGGGCGACGACGTGGAGATCGTCGACAGCGCGCTCTCGCCCGATGGCCGCCACCTGCTCGTCGTGACCCAGGCCAAGGGCGCCGACGAAGGCCAGGCCGGCAAGATGCCCAAGTACGTGACCGAATCCGGTTACGAGGAATTCCAGGAAGTGCGCACCCGCGTGGGCCGCAACAACCCGGTGCCGCATGCCCTGTGGCTGGTGGACACCACCGCCGGCACCGCCACCGCGCTGAAGTTCGACGACCTGCCGGGCATCGCCACCGACCCGCTCGCCGCGATGCGCAAGGCCGCCAAGCGCGACGCGCTGAAGGGCAACCGCGCCGTGCGCATCGAGAGCGACGGCGATGGCAGCGGCCCGGCGATCCACTGGAGTGACGACGGCCGCAATGCCGCCGTCGAGATCCGCGCCGTCGACAACAAGGACCGCTGGATCGCCAGCGTGGACCTGGACAAGGCGAAGCTGGTCACCCGCCATCGCCTTACCGACAACGCCTGGATCAACTGGGGCTTCAACGATTTCGGCTGGCTGCCGGACAACCGCACGCTGTGGCTGCTGTCCGAGGAATCGGGCTACTCGCACCTGTACACCGTGGCCGAGGGCGCCAAGCCGCGCCAGCGTACTCGCGGCAAGTGGGAAGTCTCCGCGCCGGTGCCGACCGCCGACGGCCAGGGCTTCTACTTCGTCTGCAACCAGAAGTGGCCGGGCGACTACGAGGTCTGCAAGCTCGACCTGGCCAGCGACCAGGTCAGCGAAGTGACCGCGCTCGACGGCGTGGAGGATTTCAGCGTCTCCCCGAACGGCCAGCAGCTGCTGGTGCGTTACTCCGGCAGCTACCTGCCGCCGCAGCTGGCGGTGGTGCCGGCCACCGGCGGCCAGGCGCGCGTGCTCACCGATACGCGCACCGCGCAGTTCAAGGCGCAGGACTGGGTGCAGCCGCAGTACGTGCAGGTACCGTCCAAGCACGGCGCCGGCGTGGTGTGGGGCAAGTACTACGGCCCGAAGAACCCGGAAGCCGGCAAGCAGTACCCGATCGTGATGTTCGTGCACGGCGCCGGCTACCTGCAGAACGTGTCCGAGCGCTACACGCCGTACTTCCGCGAGCAGATGTTCCATAACCTGCTCGTGCAGAAGGGCTACATCGTCCTCGACCTGGATTACCGGGCCTCGGAGGGCTACGGCCGCGACTGGCGCACGGCGATCTATCGCAACATGGGCCACCCGGAGCTGGAGGATTACCTGGACGGCCTGGACTGGCTGGTCGCCAACAAGCAGGGTGACCGCGCGCGCGCCGGCATCTACGGCGGCTCCTACGGCGGCTTCATGACCTACATGGCGCTGTTCCGTGCCCCGGGCACGTTCAAGGCCGGCGCCGCGCTGCGCCCGGTCGGCGACTGGATGCAGTACAACCACGAGTACACCTCCAACATCCTCAACACGCCGGAGCTGGACCCGGAGGCGTACAAGACTTCCTCGCCGATCAGCTACGCCGAGGGCCTGCGCGACCACCTGCTGATCGCCCACGGCATGGTCGATGACAACGTGTTCTTCAAGGACTCGGTGGACATGACCCAGAAGCTGATCGAACTGCACAAGGACAACTGGGAGATCGCCCCGTACCCGCTGGAGCGCCACGGCTTCACCCGTGCCGACTCCTGGCTGGACGAGTACAAGCGCATCCTCAAGCTGTTCGAGGAACAGGTGAAGTAAGCTCGCCTGCAGCGACCCCACGGACGCCGGCTTCTTGCCGGCGTCTGTCTTTCCGGCCCCCGTCCACGTCAGGAAATCCCATGGCCTTGCCGTCCCGCTCCCCTGCCCCGCGCAGCAGCTTCGTCACCGTGATGGCCTGGCTGAGCCTGGGCGTGGCGGCGATGAGCGCGGTGGGCAGCCTGATGCAGGCCCTGCTCGCGCTGGCGATGCCCGACAGCGGCGACCTCGGCGGGTTGCTGCCGCCCGGTGCCACGCTGCCGCCGCTGCTGGACTGGCTCACCCGCCACATGGTCTCGCTGTCGCTGCTGAGCGGCGTGCTCTCGCTGGGCGTGGCATGGGTCTCCTGGGCGCTGCTGCAGCGGCGCGAGTGGGGGCGGCAGGCCTTCATCGTCGTGCTGGCGCTGGTGGCGCTGGCGAACTTCGCCGGCATCCCGCTGGTGGAGGCTTCGTTCGACATGGCCGTGGCCAGCCTGGGCCAGAACGCGGGCGATGCCGCCGCGCAGCTGGAAGACGCCGGCGCCCCGATGCTGGCGGCGCTGCGATGGGTGTGCTGGATGGGCGCGCTGGCGATCGCCGTGGTGCATGGCTGGATCATCTGGCAGCTGTGCCGGCCGGACATCCGCAAGGAGTTCCAGCGCTGATCGGCGCGCGGCCGCCTCGCTAGAATGGCGGCATGGACGACTTCCACCGCGTACGCGATTACCTGACCGGCCTGCAGGACCGTATCTGCCAGGCCATCGAGACGGCCGACGGCCAGGCCACCTTCCAGGAGGACGCCTGGCAACGCGCGGAGGGCGGCGGCGGCCGCACCCGCGTGCTGCGCGAGGGCGCGGTGTTCGAGCAGGCCGGCATCGGCTTCTCCGACGTGTGCGGCAGCAAGCTGCCGCCCTCGGCCAGCGCCCACCGCCCGGAACTGGCCGGCGCCACCTGGCGCGCCACCGGCGTGTCGCTGGTGTTCCACCCGCGCAACCCGTACCTGCCGACCACCCACGCCAACGTGCGCTACTTCCGCGCCGAGCGCGACGGGCAGGCGGTGGCGGCCTGGTTCGGCGGCGGTTTCGACCTGACCCCGTTCTATCCCTTCGACGAAGACGTGCTGCACTGGCACCGCACCGCCCAGCAGCTGTGCGCGCCGTTCGGCGAGGACCGCTACGCCGCGCACAAGCGCTGGTGCGACGAGTACTTCTTCCTGCGCCACCGCCAGGAGACGCGCGGCGTCGGCGGGCTGTTCTTCGACGACCTGCATGGCGGCTTCGAGCAGGACTTCGCCTACCTGCGGGCGGTGGGCGACGGCTTCCTGGACGCCTACCTGCCGATCGTCGCGCGCCGCAAGGACACGCCCTACGGCGAGCGCGAGCGCGAGTTCCTGCAGTACCGCCGCGGCCGCTACGTGGAGTTCAACCTGGTCTACGACCGCGGCACCCTGTTCGGGCTGCAGAGCGGCGGGCGGGCCGAGAGCATCCTGATGAGCCTGCCGCCGCGCGTGCGCTGGGAGTACGGCTATCAACCGGAGCCCGGCAGCGCCGAGTCGCGCCTCGCCGATTATTTGGTGCCGCGTGACTGGCTGGGCTGAATAGCGTCAGGAAGCTGTCACCGAAACAGTGACGCAATCCGTTTAATTACAACGTATTCAGCGATTATCCGCGTCAAGCGGATGACGGCCGTTTATTTTGGTGAAATAGGGCACGGTTCGCGTTCAGCGAAACGGTCAAAATATCGGCGTTCGGAAAATAAAAAGCCCCGCGGACCAGGGGGAGGTCAGCGGGGCCAGGGAACGGAAACTTGGGGAGGAGTTGCCGTTCCAGAGATCTGCTCCAGGGGATGGGAGAGATCCGCGACAGGCGTTGCGCCTGTCGAGGGCTATAACACCATTTCGGACATTGATAGATCGTGAAGATTTGGGTTAAGAATTCGTCGGATTAAGGACGGATTCATTGATTCCTGACAGTTTCACGTTGCCTTTTCTGATGCATTGCGTCGCACTTTCTCACGGGGGTGGAAAGTGCGGCGCATTCATCAATGCGCTTCGTCCCAGTTTCCGCCGACACCGGCGTCGACCACCAGCGGGACGCGCAATTCAGCCGCGCCTGCCATCAACGTGGTGGCCTGCGAGCGCAGCTCGTCGATGAAGTCCACGTCGGCTTCGAACACCAGTTCGTCGTGCACCTGCAGGATCATGAGCGCGCGCTCGCGATGCGCGGCCAGCCAGCCGTCCACCGCCACCATCGCACGCTTGATGATGTCCGCCGCCGTGCCCTGCATCGGCGCGTTGATCGCCGCGCGCTCGGCGCCGGCGCGCTGGCCCTGGCTGCCGCTGTTGATGTACTCCAGGTACAGGCGACGGCCGAACACGGTCTCGACGTAGCCCTTCTCGCGTGCCTGCTGGCGCGTGCTCTCCATGAAGTCGCGCACGCCGGGGTAACGGCTGAAGTACAGCGCGATGTAGTCCTGCGCCTCGCCACGACCGATGCCCAGCTGCCGGGCCAGGCCGAAGGCGCTCATGCCGTACATCAGGCCGAAGTTGATCGCCTTGGCGGCGCGGCGCTCGTTGGCGGTGACTTGGTCGATCGTGCGGCCGAACACTTCGGCGGCAGTGGCGCGATGCACGTCGGCGCCGGATTCGAACGCGCTGACCAGGCCCTTGTCCTCGGAGAGGTGGGCCATGATGCGCAGCTCGATCTGCGAGTAGTCGCAGGCCAGCAGCTGTCGGCCGGACGGCGCGACGAACGCGCGACGGATGCGACGCCCGTCGTCGGTGCGGATCGGGATGTTCTGCAGGTTCGGGTCGGTGGAAGACAGCCGCCCGGTCGCCGCGCCGGCCTGGTGGTAGCTGGTGTGCACGCGGCCGCTGTCCGGGTCGATCATCTCCGGCAGCTTGTCCGTATAGGTGCTGCGCAGCTTGGCCAGGCCGCGATATTCGAGGATCACCCGCGGCAGCTCGTGCTGGTCGGCGATGGCCTCCAGCGCCTCCTCGTTGGTCGAGGGCTGGCCCTTGGGCGTCTTCACCACGGCCGGCAGGCCGAGTTCGTCGAACAGCAACGCCTGCAGCTGCTTGGGCGAATCCAGGTTGAAGGTGCGCCCGGCCAGCTCGGTGGCCTTCTGCTGCGCGGCGAGCATGCGCTTGGAGAGATCGGCGCTCTGCCGACGCAGCTCGTCGGCATCCACGCGCACGCCGTTGGCCTCGATGCGTTCGAGCACCGGCACCAGCGGCATCTCGATTTCGCGGTAGACCTTCTCCAGCGCGGGATCGGCCGCCAGCTGCGGCGACAGCACGCGGTGCAGGCGCAGCGTGATGTCGGCGTCCTCGGCGGCGTAGTTCGTCGCGTCGTCGATGGCGACATGCGAGAACGGGATCTGCTTGGCGCCCTTGCCGGCGACGTCCTCGTACTTGATGGTGTCGTAGCCGAGGTAGCGCTTGGCCAGGCTGTCCATGTCGTGGCGGGCGATGCCGGAGTTGAGCACGAAGCTCTCCAGCAGCGTGTCGTCCGCGTAGCCGGCCAGCACGACGCCGTGGCGGCGCATCACGTGCAGGTCGTACTTGCCGTGCTGGCCGAGCTTGCGCACGGCCGGGTCGGCGAGCAGCGGACGCAGCAGGTCCAGCGCCTGGGCCATCGGCAGCTGCGCGGGTGCGCCGGGGTAGTCGTGGCCCAGCGGCAGGTAGGCGCCCTGCTCCGGGGTATCGCTGAAGCTCAGGCCGACCAGGCGCGCCTGCATCGGGTCCAGGCTGTCGGTCTCGGTGTCGAAGGCGAACTGGCCGGCGGCGCGCAGGCGCGCGATCCAGGCTTCCAGCTGTTCGACGGTGCCGATTGTCTCGTAACTCCCCTTGGCGGCCAGCGCCGGGTCGACGTTCGCCACCGGGGCGGCCGCCGCGGCGGCAAAGCCGCGTCCGCGTGCCTGGCCGGGTTCCTTCTCCGCCAGCACCGCGCCCACGCCGGCGCCGCCTTCCAGCTCCTTGAGCGCCTGGGTGAAGCCGTAGCGGCGATACAGGCCCGCCAGCACCTCCGCATCGCGCTCGCGCAAGGCCAGCGTGCGCGGGCCCCCGGGCAGCGGCACGTCGGTCTTGATCGTCACCAGCGTGCGATTGAGCGGCAGCCGCGGCAGCGCGGCGCGCAGGTTCTCGCCGATCTTGCCCTTGATGCCCTCGGCCTGCGCCATCACCGCATCCAGCGTGCCGTACTCGCCCAGCCACTTGGCGGCGGTCTTGGGGCCGCACTTCTCCACGCCGGGGACGTTGTCCACGGTGTCGCCCATCAGCGCGAGCAGGTCGACGATCTGGTCGGCGCGCACGCCGAACTTCGCCATCACCGCCTCGTCCGAATCCATCTGGCTGCCGGTCATGGTGTTGACCAGGCGCACGCCCGGGCGCACCAGCTGGGCGAAGTCCTTGTCGCCGGTGGAGATGGTGACGTCCAGGCCGTCGGCGGCGCCTTGCAGGGCCAGCGTGCCGATGACGTCATCGGCCTCCACGCCATCCTCGCGCAGGATCGGGATGCCCAGCGCCTGCACGATCTCGCACATCGGCAGCACCTGCGCGCGCAGGTCGTCCGGCATGGCGGCGCGGTTGGCCTTGTAGTCGGGATAGAGGTCGTCGCGGAAGGTCTTGCCCGGGGCATCGACCACGAAGGCGACGTACTCGGGCCGTTCCTTCAACGTGGCGCGCAGCATGTTGACCACGCCGAACAGCGCGCCGGTCGGCTCGCCATCGGCATTGGTCAGCGGCGGCAGCGCGTGGAAGGCGCGGTACAGGTAACTGGAACCGTCGATAAGGACTAGTCTGCTCATCATGCGATTCTACGCCCCCGTCCCGGGCGCCTCGCGCATAATCGGCTTCCCCGGTTCCAGGAGCGTCCCGATGAAGCACACCGCCTTGCTTGCCAGCGTGCTGGCCCTGTCCCTCGCCGGCTGCGCCAGCAGCGGTGGCATGGTCGGCCCGGATGGCGCGCCGCTGGACATGCGCGATGCCGATGTCACCAGCAAGACGATGGACAACGGCGACCGCATCGACGAATACCGCGTTGCAGGGCAGGTGCGCATGGTGAAGATCACGCCGGCGCGCGGCGCGACATACTACCTGTACGACCGTGACGGCGACGGCCACATGGATAACGACAAGGACGGCGTGTCGCCGGTGTACTGGAAGATCTACAGTTGGTAAGGGTGAGCCGCGCCTGCTAACGAATGACGAGCACCGGCACGCCGCTGTGGGTCAGTACCTCGGTGGTCTGGCTGCCGAGCAGCACGCGGCTCATGCCGCGGCGGCCGTGCGAGGTCATCACGATGAGGTCGCTGCCACACTCCTTGGCCGTGTCGATGATGCCCTCGGCCGCATAGCGGTCCAGGACGTGGCGCGGCGTGGCCTGCACGCCCGCGGCGGCGGCGGCTTCAAGCGCCGGCTTCAGGATGGCCTGGGCGCCTTCCTCGCGCTCCTTGCGGTATTCCGGGCTGGCCTCGTAGCCCACGCTCCAGCCCATCGCGTCGTACATGCCCATCGCCCACGGCTCGGACACGGTGACCACATCCACCTGCGCGCCAGTGGCCTTCGCCAGCGCCAATCCATGCTGCAGGCCACGCTGGGCCAGCTCTGAACCATCGAGGGCAATCAGAATGCGCTTGTACATGGGTTCGCTCCTGTGCGGTCCGTCCGGCGACGGGTTCGGGGTGATTTCACCACTTCCGTCCCGCAGGATGCGTTGATCCGGATCAAGGCGGCGTCGCGGACGCCGCCCGGTCTCACGCCACGGTGAGGTTGGCGTAGGCCAGCACCAGCCATTTGGCGCCAACTTCGTCGAACTGCACCTGCACGCGCGCGTGTGCGCCGCTGCCTTCGTAATCGGTGATCACCCCGCCGCCGAACTTCGGGTGGGTGACGTTCGCGCCGAGGGCGATCAACGGCGTCTCCATCGCCACCGCCGCCGACGGGCGACCGGCGCCGATCGAGGCCGGGCGCGAGATCTGCACGCGCGGGCGCACCTCGTTGAGCAACTCGCGCGGGATCTCGCGCAGGAAGCGCGAAGGCATGTTGTAGTTGTCCTGGCCGTGGATGCGCCGCGATTCGGCGTAGCACAGCAGCAGCTTCTGCCGGGCGCGGGTGATGCCCACGTAGGCCAGCCGGCGCTCTTCCTCCAGCCGCCCGCTTTCCTCCAGCGAACGCGCGCTCGGGAACAGGCCATCCTCCATGCCGGCCAGGCACACCAGCGGGAATTCCAGGCCCTTGGCCGAGTGCAGCGTCATCAGCTGCACGCCATCCTCGCCGGCCTGCGCCTGGCCCTCGCCCGCTTCCAGCGAGGCGTAGGCGAGGAAGGCGACCAGCTCGGTCATGCCCTGCGAGCCTTCCTCGTCCTCGTCGGGGCGCACGAAGCGCGAGGCGACCGAGACGAGTTCGTCCAGGTTCTCGGTGCGCGATTCCGAATCCAGCCCGCCGCGGCTCTCCTTGGCCCAATACTCGCGCAGGCCCGAGCGCAGCAGCACATGGTCGATGCGCTCCTTCAGCTCCATGCCGCCCGTCTCGGAAGACAGCTGCTGGATGAGGTTTAGGAAGCCGGCCAGCGCGTTGCGGGCACGCGCCGTCAACTCGCCCGACTGGCTGCTGAGCATCGAGGCTTCCCACAGCGACAGCGCGCGGGCGCGCGCCAGCCGGCGCACTTCGTCCAGCGTGCGATCGCCGATGCCGCGGGTCGGGGTGTTGACCGCGCGCTCGAACGCCGCGTCGTCATCGCGATTGGCGAGCAGGCGCAGGTAGGCCAGCGCATCGCGGATTTCGGCGCGCTCGAAGAAGCGCATGCCGCCATAGACGCGATACGGCACCTGCTCGGCGATCAGCGCTTCTTCAAACGCGCGCGACTGCGCGTTGCTGCGGTAAAGCACGGCGACATCGCCATAGCTGCCGCCGTCGCGCACCCACTGGCGGGCGCGCTCCACCACGTAGCGGGCTTCGTCGGTCTCGTTGTAGGCGGCGTACAGGTCGATCGGGTCGCCCTCGCCGCTGTCGGTCCACAGCTGCTTGCCGATGCGGTCCGGGTTGTGCGCGATCACCGCGTTGGCCGCGCCGAGGATGTTGGCGGTGGAGCGGTAGTTCTGTTCCAGGCGGATGGTCTGCGCGCCCGGGAAGTCGCGCAGGAAACGCTGCACGTTCTCCACCTTGGCGCCCCGCCAGCCGTAGATGGCCTGGTCGTCGTCGCCGACCACGAAGACGTGGCCCGATTCACCGGCCAGCACGCGCACGAAGGCGTACTGGATGGCGTTGGTGTCCTGGAACTCGTCGACCAGGATCTCGCGGAAGCGGGCGCGGTAATGCGCCAGCAGCGCGGGGTTGTCGCGCAGCAGTTCATGCGCGCGCAGCAGCAGTTCGGCGAAGTCCACCAGGCCGGCGCGGTCGCAGCGGGCCTGGTAGTCGGCATAGGCCTGGCGCAGGGTTTCGGTCCAGTCGTCGCGCGGCTCGGGCTGGATGTGCTGCGGCCGGCGGCCCTCGTCCTTCTGCTGGTTGATCCACCACACGATTTGCTTGGGCGGATAGCGCGTCTCGTCCAGCTCCATGCCCTGCACGACGCGCTTGACCAGCCGCAGCTGGTCGTCCGAGTCCATGACCTGGAAGCCTTCCGGCAGCTTGGCGTCCTGCCAGTGCAGGCGCAGCAGGCGGTGGGCCAGGCCGTGGAAGGTACCGATCCACATGCCGCGGCTGCCGTTGCGCAGCTGCAGGTCGGCGCGATGGCGCATCTCGCCGGCGGCCTTGTTGGTGAAGGTGACCGCGAAGATGCCGTGCGCCGGCACGCCCTGGACTTCATTGAGCCAGGCGATGCGATGGGTGAGCACGCGCGTCTTGCCGGAGCCGGCGCCAGCCAGCACCAGGTAATGGCCGGGCGGCGCGGAGACGGCCTCGCGCTGGGCGGGGTTCAGGTGATCGAGCAGGTGAGAGACATCCACCGCGCCATTTTACCGGCTTGGCGCGTGCGGCGTGTCAGTCAATTCGTGGCGAGCAGCGCCGTGGCCAGCGCGGCGGCCTGCGCGCGCAGTTCCGGCACGGCCAGGCTCTCCCACAAAGTGCCGATGCGCAGGCTGCCGAGGACGTGCAGGCGGCCATCGGCATGGCCGTGGGCATCGAGAATGCGGCCCTCATCGTCGCTGTCCAGCCCGATGCCGTGCGGGCCGGGCGCGGCCAGCCCCTCGCCCACCAGTTGCTGCAGCAGCGGATTGCGCATGGCCTGCACGCGCATCTCCACCCCGGTGGCGTTGATCACGCGCTGGACTTCCAGCTGCAGCACGGCGCCGTCATGGCCGCGGCCCTCGATGCGCACGCAGGCGCCCGCCGTCCAGGCGGCATCGAGCCGCGCCCGGTGCGGGCGCAGCTGGCCGTTGTCGCGCAACGACTGGAGCTGCGCGTGTACCCGCGCGTCGATACGGTGCCGATGGACATCCCAGTAGCGCACGACATGGCGCAGGAAGCGCTGCTGGTCGCGCCACGACAGGCTGCGCCACAGCGATTGGCCCAACGGCCGGATGCGCTCCATCACGGCCTGCCAGGGCTGGCCCTGCGCGGCGGCGCGCGCGACCTCGGACCGCAGCGCGCGCATGCGGGCCCGCAGCGACAGCGACAGCAGCGGCGCCGGGTCGAAATCGAACGGCGCGGCGGCCGCATGCGGCAACGGCATCAGCCCATGGCGGGAGATCACGTGGATTGCGCCGCGATGTCCCTGCGTGGCCAGGGTGATGACCGCATCGACCATGCTCAGCCCCGAGCCGACGATGGCCACGGCGGCTTCGGCCGGGATCGCGGCCACCGCCTCGGTATCCCACGCTTCCACGCGGTGCGGGGCGGCCAGTGCGGTCGCGCCCCGCAGCGGTAGCGGGCGCAGCGCATTGCCCACCGCCAGCGCCACGTGCGCGGCCACCACGCGGGTGCCGTCGCGCAATTGCAGCAGATGGCTTTCCGGCTGCGGCGAGAGGCTTTCCACCGGCGCATGCAGGATATCCAGCGTCGCCGGACTGGCGGATTTCGCCTGGGCCAGCCGCTCGCGCAGGTAGGCGCCGTAATGCAGGCGCGACACGTAGCGCGCGGCGAGCACGTCGTCGGGCAGGTCGAAGGCGCGGGTGGTGCGCAGGTAGTCGACGAAATCGCCGGGCACCTCCGGCAACGCACTCATCTTGCCGGCCGGCACGTTGAGCAGGTGTTCCGGGCGCCGCGTGGCATACGCCACGCCATCGGCGAGCGTGGCGTGCGGTTCGATCAACACGATGCGCAGCGGCCCACGCGCCTGCCGCAGCAGCTGCAGCGCGACCATCACGCCACTGGCGCCGCCGCCGATCACGGCGATGTCATGGGTCTGCGGGACGGGCGGCATGTTCACCCGCCAATTGTAGGCGATGGCCTCGCGTCGCTCCCGCGCTACATCAGCGCGTCGGCCAGGCGCGCGATGCCTTCCCGGCTGCGGCGCCAGGTGGGGCGCTGCCGCCAGCCCGGCAGGGCCAGCGCGCGCGCGTCGGAGAGATAGTCCTGCTCGATGCGGCGCAGCTGCTCGACGATCCCGCGGTCGTAGCACAGCAGGCCGATCTCGGCGTTCAGCGCGAAGGAGCGGATATCCAGGTTGATCGAGCCGAGCACGGCGATGTCCTCGTCCACGCTCAGGTGCTTGGCGTGCAGGAAGTGCGGGCGGTACAGCGCGATCTTCACCCCGGCGCGCAGCAGCTCGTCGTAGTACGCCTCCTGCGCCCAGGCGGTGAGCCGCTGGTTGTTGCTCTCCGAGAGGATCAGCTGCACCTCCACGCCCGACACCGCGGCGATGCGCAGCGCGCTCAACGTCGCCTCGTCCGGCACGAAGTACGGCGTGACCAGCACCACCTTGCGCCGCGCCAGGTGGATCAGCGCGTTCACCGCGTCGCGCGCGTTCTCGTAGGGATAGGCCGGGCCGCTGGGCAGCACCTGGGTGGCGACGTCGCCGGCATCGTGCGGCGCGTCGGCGATCACCTCCAGCCGCTCGCCGGTCTCCACGAACCAGTCGCTGGCGAACACCGCCTCCAGGTGGTTCACCACCGGGCCACGCACCCGCGCCACCAGCTCGCGGTTCGGATGGCCGGCGACGAAATCCGGTTCGGCGAGGTTCTGCGAACCGATATAGCCCAGGCGGTTGTCGATCACCGCGATCTTGCGGTGGTTGCGCAGGTCCATGCGCCCGCTGCGTTTCCAGCGCAGGCCGCCGGGCAGCAGCGCCTGCACGTCCACGCCGCCCTTGATCAGGCGCTTGCGATACCGGCGCAGTGCGCGCTTGGCGCCGACCGCATCGAGCAGCAGCCGGCAGCGCACGCCCCGCGCGGCGGCGCGCAGCAGCGCTTCGACCACCGCTTCGCCCACCGCGTCGTCGAACATCAGGTAATAGAGCAGGTGGACGCGTTCGCGCGCGCCGTCGATATCGGCGATCAGCGCGGCGAGCGAGGCGCGATAGTCGTCGAGCAGCTCCACGCCGTTGCCGCGGGTGGGCATGAAGTCGCCCTGGCGTTCCACCAGCGGGGCGATCTCGTCGCTGGCGGTGTCCACCTGCGGCGCCCAGCGCAGCGCGGTGAGCGGCGCCTGCTGCTCGCGGATCACCTGCGAGGCCTGTGCCTGGCGGACGATGCGCTGCCGCGACAGCCAGGGGTGGCCGAACAGCAGGTACAGCGGCAGGCCCAGCAACGGCACGAAACCGACCAGCAGCAACCAGCTGCGCGCCGCGCCCGGCGTGGTGCGGGCCGGAATCCAGCACAGCGCGCCCAGGCGGATCAGCCAGTCCAG
Source organism: Stenotrophomonas panacihumi (assembly GCF_001431645.1). GTDB lineage: Bacteria > Pseudomonadota > Gammaproteobacteria > Xanthomonadales > Xanthomonadaceae > Stenotrophomonas_A > Stenotrophomonas_A panacihumi. Next base: position 102,438 of record NZ_LLXU01000058.1, read on the forward strand.
GGCCAGCAACCAGGTACCTTCCAGCCAGTCGGGCATCATGCGCGATCCTCCGGTGCGTGGCCCGATTCTGCCGCAAGCCCGGCCCGGCGCGCGGCATCGGCGTGCGCGGATTTCGGGGAGCCGGAAACGACGAAGCCCGCCGGAGGGCGGGCTTGTCGAGGACGCGGATCGCGGAGAAGTCGGGCGCGAGCCCGGCTCACATCACTTGATCTTGCCTTCCTTGTACATCACGTGCTTGCGCACGACCGGATCGTACTTGAGGAACTCCATCTTGTTCGGAGTGTTCTTCTTGTTCTTGTCGGTCGTGTAGAAGTGGCCGGTACCGGCCGAGGAAATCATACGGACCTTGTCACGCTTGCCTGCCATGATGCTTTACTCCTCAGACCTTTTCGCCGCGCGCACGCAGCTCAGCCAGAACGGAATCGATGCCGTTCTTGTCGATGGTGCGCAGCGCGTGCGCGGAAACACGAAGCTTGACCCAGCGGTTCTCGCTGGCCACCCAGAAGCGGCGCTCGTGCAGGTTGGGCAGGAAACGACGGCGGGTCTTGTTGTTGGCGTGGGAGACGTTGTTACCCGTCTGGACACGCTTGCCGGAAACTTGGCATACGCGGGACATTGCGCACCTCGAAAAGTATTGGGTCACCCATAGCCCGGGAGACGGCGGCCCCGGCGGCTTTCGCCACCACACGTCAAGGGAATCAAACAGTTACGCTGTTTCAGGCAGGCCAGGGGACGTACTTCCGGCCACTACGCCGGTGGAACCGGGCACAGCGAGCCGCGCATTATGCCCGCGCGAGGGCCGGGCCGCAAGACTTATCCACATCCCCTGGCTTCCGCCGGGGCCAATGCCCCGGCGGTTCCGTATCCGCCGCTCAGTGGCTGGCGGCCTTGCCCTTGGCCGGGGCGCTCTTGCTGTCGGCGATGAACTGGCGCACCTGCTGCTCGAGCACCGGGAGCGGCACCGAACCCTGGCGCAGCACGGCGTCGTGGAAGGCGCGGATGTCGAACTTGTCGCCCAGCGCCTGCTCGGCCTCGCCGCGCAGCTTCACGATTGTGATCTCGCCCAGCTTGTAGCTCAGCGCCTGCGCCGGCCAGGAGATGTAGCGATCCACCTCGGTGGTGACTTCATGCTCGCTCAGCGCGGTGTGGTCGCGCAGGTAGGACAGCGCCTGATCGCGGGTCCAGCCGTCATGGTGGACGCCGGTGTCGATCACCAGGCGGCAGGCGCGCCACATTTCGTAGGTCAGCTTGCCGAACTCCTCGTAGGGCGTCTCGTAGATGCCCATCTCCTCGCCCAGCTTCTCGGTGTACAGCGCCCAGCCTTCGCCATAGGCGGAGATGTAGTTCTCGCGACGGAAGGCCGGCTGGTCGCCCTGTTCCTCGGCCAGCGCGCCCTGCAGCGAATGGCCCGGCGAGGATTCATGCAGCGTCAGCGCCGGCAGGTTGTACAGCGGGCGCGAAGGCAGGTTGTAGGTGTTCACCCAGTAGGTGCCCACGCCACCGCGGCCGGCCGTCCAGAACGGGGCGATATCCGGCGGCACCGGCTTGATGGTGAAGCGGCCGCGCGGCAGCGTGCCGATGAACTTGCCGACCTGCCCGTCCACGCGCTTGGAGATCCACGCGGCGCGATCCAGCAGCTCCTGCGGGGTCTTGGCGTAGAACTGCGGGTCGGTACGCAGGAACTGCAGGAACGCGGCGAAATCGCCCTTGAAGCCGACCTGCTTGATGATCGCGTCCATCTGCTGCTGGATGCGCGCCACTTCCTGCAGGCCGATCTGGTGGATCTGCTCCGGGCTGAGATCCAGCGTGGTGTATTCGCGGATCTGCTGCTGGTAGAACGCCTTGCCGTCCGGCAATGCCTCGGCGGCGAGCGTGGCGCGCGCCTTGGGCATGTATTCGCTGCGGAAGAAGGTCAGCAGCTTGCCGTAGGCCGGCAGCACCTTGCCGCTGAGCGCGGCCTTGGCCTCGGCACGCAGCTTCTCCTGTTCGGCGGCCGGAATCTGCGCCGGCAGCTGCTTGAACGGGGCATAGAACGCCGACTCGGTCGGATCCTTCACGTCCGCCACCGTCGCGATGGAAACGTCGCGACCGGCAAGCACGGCCTGCGGCACGGTGAAGCCGCGGGCCAGGCCGGCGCGCATGTTGTCGATCTGCTGGTCGAAATAGCGCGGCACGTCGTTCAAGCGGGCGATGTAGGCACGCAGCTCGGCCGGCGTGCGCATCTGGCGCTGCGCCATGAAGCCGAGGTTGGACCAGAACGAGCTGTCCGAGTTGAACGGCATCTCGTAGAGCTTGAAGCGAACTTCCGCGGCGAGGTTTTCGACCTGCGGACGGTAGATTTGCAGGTTCACCTGGTTGGCGGGCGAGAGCTTGGCGGCGTCGAGCTTGTCCAGCTGGGCCAGGACGTCGTCCCAGACCTTCAGCCGGGCCTGCTGCGCGGCCGGGGAGACATCGGGCAGGCGCGGGTTGTCGCCGGTGGTGTCGCTGTCCTCGTCGGCCTGGCCGGTCTCGGCCTGGCGCCACTTCCACTCCTTCTCGTAGATGGCGCGGAACTGGGCGTCGGCCTTGCTCTCGGCGGCCAGGGACGCCGGCGCGGCGGCGGGTGCGGCCATGACCGGCGCGGCGGCGCCCAACAGCAGGGACAAGGTCAGGGCGGAGACGAGCGTCTTTTTCACGGGACGGCGGCCTGCGAGGGAGGAAGTCCCCGATGATGGCAGCGTCCGGGCGGGGGTTCATCGGTCGAAAGTCCTGCGTCATGCCGCGCGGCCACGATCCAGCCACAGGGCGTCCCAGTAGGGATACTCGGCGGCGCGACGGGCCAGCCTCGCGCGCACGGGTTGTTGGACGACGTAGCGGGCCGCGATGGCGGCATCCTCATCCTGGCGCAGGGCCCGAGCCCAATAGCCCGGCTCCCATATGGCGCCACCGTGTCCCCGGGCGAGATTGGCCGCACGTGCCGAGGCCCTTTTGATCACATGCATCAGGGCGGGCAGGTCCGCGTTCCCACCCAGGCGCACCAGGCCATGCCAGTGGTCGGGCATCAGCACCCAGCACAGCAGCTCCGCGTCGTGCTGACGGGCGGAGACACGGAGACTGGCGCAGGCAGCCCAGGCGCATCGCCAGTCCGCGAACAACGGCTGGCGGCGCACGGTGAACGTGGTGATGAGATAGAGACGGCCGGGTTCGGGAGGGCGTCCGCGGAACCGCGCCCGGTGAGCTTGAGGGGAATGTCGAGTGTCCATGCATGCAGTGTGGAACCGCATGCATGCCGCCCCTATCAGGCATTGCCACATGCCGGCAGCTCAACACGCCGCTGCCTGCTGTAGGCGCGGCTTCAGCCGCGAGGCGGCCTCGTCGCTGCCACCACCCTACTCAATGCGACGCCCGGTCCCGCTTCCACCCGCGATGCTTGATATCCAGGTACAGGCTGTACAGCGCAGTGAACGCCGGGAACAGGTTCTGCAGCACGCCCACCGAGTCCTGCTTGGCCGAGAACAGGAAATAGCTCAGCGTCATCAGGCTGCCCACCACGCTCATGTACCAGAACAGCCGCGGGATCACCGGCTTGCCCGCGCGCTTGGACGCCACGAACTGCACCAGCCAGCGGCCGCCGAACATCAGCGCGCCCACGTAGCCGATCAGCTTCCAGCCGGTGACGTGCAGGCCGGTCCAATACAGCCAGGTCAGCGGTTGATCGAGCCAGTGCAGCTCCATCTCAGCGCTCCTGCACGTCGGTACGGCGGCTGCGGGCGATCAGCCATGCCACGCCGCGCAGGTCGCGAATACCGACCAGCGCGCGGTTGAGGTTGTTGTACTTCGATACGCCCGCCGTGCGGTGGCGATGGTTCACTGGCACGCTGATCGTCTTCCAGCCGGCGCGCTGCATCAGCGCGGGCAGGAAACGATGCATGTGGTCGAAGTAAGGCAGGTCCAGGAAGGCGGCGCGCTCGAACAGCTTGATGCCGCAGCCGGTGTCCGGGGTGTCGTCGCGCAGCATGCGCGCGCGGATCGCGTTGGCCCACTTGGAGGCCCAGCGCTTGGAGCCCGAATCCTGGCGGTTCACCCGCCAGCCGGCGAACAGCTTCACCTGGGTCGGCGCGGTGGCGCGCGCAGCGAGCATCTTCGGGATGTCGGCCGGGTCGTTCTGGCCGTCGCCATCGAGCGTGGCGATCCACGGCGCGCGCGCGGCCTTGATGCCGTTGCGCACCGCCGTGCTCTGCCCGCTCTGCTGGACGTGGTGCAGGACGCGCAGCTCCGGGTGGGTCAGCTTCAGCGATTCGAGCACGGCCAGCGTGTCGTCCTTCGAGTTGTCATCGACATAGACGATCTCGAAATCCACCTGCCCGCGCAGCGCGGCGACGATCTCGCCCACCAGCGGGGCGACGTTGTCGCGCTCGTTGAACACCGGGACGACGACGGATAGTTGCGGTTCGCTCATGGGTCGGGCCGTTCGTTCGCGCTGCACGTGGAAAGGGACCGCGCATTTTCACCGGGGCGTCTGACCCGGGGATGAAAATCAGCCGTGGTCGCCGAAATATTCGCGGCACCACTGCACCACCGGCGGCAGGCCGGCTTCGATCGGGGTAGCGGGGTCGAAGCCGAAGGCGTCGCGCGCGCGCCGCGTATCGGCCATGGTGCGCACCATGTCGCCCGGCTGCATCGGCTTGTAGACCTTCTGCGCCGGGCGGCCAGCGGCCTGCTCGATCACCGTGATGAAATGCTCCAGCTCCACCGGGGTGTGGTTGCCCAGGTTGAACACGCGATGCGGCGTGGCCTCGGCCGAAGGGTGGTCCAGCGCGCCCAGCACGCCGGCGACGATGTCGTTGACGTGGGTGAAGTCGCGCTGCATGCGCCCTTCGTTGAACACGTCGATCGGCCGGCCGGCCAGCACCGCGCGCGAGAACAGCAGCGGCGCCATGTCCGGGCGGCCCCAGGGGCCGTACACGGTGAAGAAGCGCAGGCCGGTCACCGGCAGCTGGTAGAGCTGGGCGTAGGTATAGGCCATCAACTCGTTGGCGGCCTTGGTGGCCGCGTAGAGCGAGCGCGGCTGGTCCACGCGCTGGTCCTCGGAGAACGGCGGGGTCGCCGAATCGCCATAGACCGAACTGCTGGAGGCATACACCAGGTGCGCGACGCCACGATGGCGGCACAGCTCCAGGATGTTGACGAAGCCGACGAGGTTGCTGTCGACGTAGGCATACGGGTTCTGCAGCGAATAGCGCACGCCGGCCTGCGCGGCCAGGTGCACCACGCGGTCGGGCTGCACTTCGTCGAACAGCGCTTCGAGCGCGGCGCGGTCGGTCAGGTCGATGGCGCGGATGTCGATGTCCGGGCACAGCGCGGCAACCCGGTCGCGCTTGATCCGCGGGTCGTAGTAATCGTTGTAGTTGTCCAGCCCCACCACCTGTTCGCCCCGCGCGGCGAGCGCCCGGCAGGTGTAGGCGCCAATGAAGCCGGCCGCGCCGGTGACCAGGACGGTCATGCGCCAACCCCTTCCAGCGCGCGCTTGCGCTCGGCGGTAAAGGCCCACCAAGGCTGTGCCGGCGCGCCCTCGACGAAACGGGTGATGGACAGGAACACGTCGATCACGCAGGGATCGTGGATCTGCCCGGTCTGCACGCACAGCAGCGTGTACATGTCGTACGCGTCGCGGCCCCGCAGCTTGGCCGGCACGTCGATGCCGATGCGGCGCAGGTCCTGCGCGCAGGCCGGCCCGACGTTGGGCAGGTCGGTGAGGACGGACACGCGCTTGCGGTCAACCTTGCTCGGATTCATGACGTCGATGCCCTGCCCTGCGACTCAGCCCTGCGGGCGGGTGCGCAGCTTTTCCAGCACGCCGTCGAGCGTGTCCAGGTCGGTGTAGTGGATGACCAGCTTGCCCTTGCCGCCGCGGCCGTGGTTGATGGCGACCTTCGTGCCCAGCGATTCGGACAGCTCGGTTTCCAGCGAAGCGATATCGGCCTGCTGCGGCACGCGCGCCGCCGGCACCGGCTTGCGCAGCGAACCGGGCACCTTGCCGGCGGCGAACTGCTGCGCGCGATGCTCCACCTCGCGCACCGACCAGCCCTGGTCGGCGGCTTCATTGGCGAGCTTCACCGCCAGTTCCGGCACCAGCGTCAGCAGCGCGCGGGCATGGCCCATTTCCAGGCGGCGCGATTCCAGCAGCACGCGGATCGCGACAGGCAGCTCCAGCAGGCGCAGCAGGTTGGACACCGACGCACGCGAACGGCCCACCGCCTCGGCGGCCTCGGCATGGGTGAGCGAGAACTCCTCGATCAGCCTTGCCAGCGCCTGCGCTTCTTCCAGCGGGTTGAGGTCTTCGCGCTGGATGTTCTCGATCAGCGCCATCGCGATGACGGTGCGGTCGTCGAGGTCGCGCACCACCACCGGCACTTCGCCCAGCCCGGCCAGCTGCGAGGCGCGCCAGCGGCGTTCGCCGGCGACGATCTCGAAGCGACCCGGGGTCAGCTCACGCACGACGATGGGCTGGATGACGCCCTGCGCCTTGATCGATTCGGACAGCTCGGCCAGCTTGCCCTCGTCCATTTCCTGGCGCGGCTGGTACTTGCCCGGCTGCAGCTGGCCCACCGGCAGGTGGCGCAGCACTTCGCCCGGCTGCACGTCACCGGCCGGGTCCACCGCCGGCGCGGCGGCGCTGGCGGTCGGTGCGGTGGCGGCGCCCTTCGGGCCCAGCAATGCCTCCAGCCCACGGCCGAGGCCGCGCTTCTTGGCAGGGTTGGGCTTGGTGGTCATCAGGCGGTCTCCACGGCCCGGGCGGCCTTCTTGCGTTCTTCCTGGCGACGGATGACTTCGCCAGCGAGTCCCAGATAGGCCACGCCGCCGCGCGAGGTGCGGTCGTAGCCGACGATGCTCTGGCCATGGCTCGGCGCCTCGGCCAGGCGCACGTTGCGCGGCACGATGGTGCGGAACACGCGGTCGCCGAAGTGCTCGGTGAGCTCGGCGGACACGGCGTTGGCCAGGTTGTTGCGGATGTCGAACATGGTGCGCAGCACGCCCTCGATCTCCAGCGCGGGATTGAGCTGCGCGCGCAGGGCGTCGATGGTTTCGATCAGCGCGCTCAGGCCTTCCAGCGCGTAGTACTCGCACTGCATCGGCACGATCACCGAATCGGCGGCGGTCAGCGCGTTGAGGGTGAGCAGCGACAGCGCCGGCGGGCAGTCGATCAGGATGAAGTCGTACTGGCCGCGCAGCGGTTCCAGCGCGCGCTTGAGCCGCTGCTCGCGCTCGGACTGCTCCATCAGCTGGATCTCGGCCGCGGTCAAATCGATGTTGCCCGGCAGGAGGTCGAAGCCTTCCGGCGCGGTGACACGGATCTGTTCGGCGGTGGTTTCGCCCAGCAGCACGTCGCAGGTCGAGGCTTCCAGCTCGCGCTTGTCGATGCCGCTGCCCATGGTCGCGTTGCCCTGCGCATCCAGGTCCACGAGCAGCACGCGCTTGGGCGCGCGCGCCAGCGCCGCCGCCAGATTGACCGCGGTCGTGGTCTTGCCGACGCCGCCTTTCTGGTTGGCGATCGCGATGATCCGGGCCATGCGGGAGAGCCTCGTGGGCTGGGTTCAGGGATCGGACATTATGCGGGCAGCGGGGCCCGGGGTGAAATCGCGCCTGGGCCGGGCATGCCGCCGCGACCGGGCCAGGCCCGGCGCGGCCCGCCCGTCAGGCCCGCACCACTTCGACCAGATGGCGTTCGCCGGTCAGGCCCGGCACCGTCAGCGGATGCACCGTACCGACGGACCAGCCGGCCGGCAGCGCGGCGATCTCCTCGTGCGGGTAGACCCCCTTCATGGCCAGCAGGGTGCCGCCTGGGCGCAGCAGGTGGCCGCCGACCTCGATGATCCCGGCCAGGGTGTCCAGCGCGCGGGCGGTGAGGTGGTCGTAGGCGGCTGGCTCGTCCAGCGCCTCGGCGCGCGACTCGGCCACGCGGGCATTGCCCAACCCCAGCTGGCGCACGGCCTCGCGCATGAAGCGCGCCTTCTTGCCGTTGCTCTCCACCAGGGTCACCTGCAGCCCGGGGCGGGTGATCGCCAACGGGATGCCGGGCAGCCCGGGGCCGGTGCCCAGGTCGGCCAGCCGGCCGGCTTCGATGTACGGGCGCATCGCCAGCGAATCGAGCAGGTGGCGGGTGACCATTTCGCGCGGGTCGCGGATGGCGGTCAGGTTGTAGGTGCGGTTCCAGCGCGCCAGCAGCGCGAGGTAGGCCCCCAGGGGTTCGGCGAACGCGGCGTCCAGGCCCATGGCCTGCAGTCCGCGCGCCAGGTCGTTCCGCGCTTCGGCGGGCAGGACGGCATCGTTCATGCCGGCATTATCGCAGGCAGCGCGTCCCCGGCCGGATACCAGGCCAGGGCGGCGCGGTAACCGGGGGCGGCCAGCCATTCGTGCAGGGTCCAGCGGGTGGCCTCGCCGAGCGCCGCATCGCACCAGGCCAGGTGCAGCGCGCCCTGCGCGTCCTCGGCGAAGCGCAGCCGGTGCAGGCCGAAGGAGATGCCGTGCCCGTGCGCCTTGAGCATCGCCTCCTTGGCGCACCACAGGCGGAAGAAGCGATCGGCGCAGTCGATGTCGGACAACGACTGCAGCCAGCGGATTTCCTCGGGGTGGAAATATCGCTCCACCACCTCGCGCATCCGCGGCCGCGGACGCAGGCGCTCCAGGTCCACGCCGAGCAGCATGTCCTCGCCCAGCCCGAGCAGCAGGTGGTCGCCGCTGTGGCTCCAGCCGGTGCCGAACGCCGACAGCGGCGGCAGCAGCCACGGCCGGCCGCGCACGTCGCGGGTCATCGGCACGTCCTGCGGCGGCAGTGCGAAGTGGCCACCGAGCACTTCGCGGGCTTGCGGCTCGCCGCGCGTGCCGTGCGCGTGCGGCAACAGCCACAGGCTGACGGGGCCGACCTGCCAGGCCGGCGCGGTGACGCTCAAACCGCGCTCCCGGCGCGCAGCTGAACGAGCGGGCGACGGTCAAAATCTTTAACAAGCACTTCACGAATCCGCGCGTTGAATGTCGCTGCCGCACCACTCCCCGGGCGGTGACTCGAAGTAAAAGGAGATTCGGGCATGGGCATCATCATCTGGCTGATCGTCGGTGGCATCGTGGGCTGGCTCGCCAGCATCATCATGCGCCGCGATGCTCAGCAGGGCATCATCCTCAACATCGTGGTGGGCATCATCGGCGCCTTGCTCGCCGGCTGGCTGTTCGGCGGTGGCATCAACGAGGCGATCACGCTGCGCACTTTCCTGTTCTCCCTGATCGGCGCGGTGATCCTGCTGGCGATCGTCAACCTGTTCACCCGCGGCCGCGCACGCTGATCGCACGCGGCCTCCGATCGACCGAAGCCCGGGCCTGGCCCGGGCTTCGCCGTTTCAGGGCGCACGGTCGGCGGGATGGTGGACGCCGTCGGAGACCGGGATCGGCCCTGGCAGCGCGTACGGGTCCACGCCGTCCAGGCAGCCGACGTTGTAGCCGTACTCGTTGGGGTTCGAGCGCCGCCGGTGGTGGGTATAGATGCCGCAGGTGGCGCAGAAATAATGTTCGGCCACGTGGGTGTTGAACTGGTACAGGCGCAGTTGGCCACCGTCACCCACCACGCGCAGCCCTTCCAGCGGCACCGAGCCGACGATGGCGCCGCGGCGCCGGCACATCGAGCAGTTGCAGCGGCGCGGGTCGACGATGCCGTCGGGCAGCTGCAGTTCCAGCACCACCGCGCCGCAATGGCAGCGCGCAAGGTGCACGGGCTGGATGACCGTGCCGCCGACTTCGCGGAAGCCTGCCATCGCGCTCAGTCCGCCAGTTCGACCCACGCCGGCGCGTGGTCGCTGGGGCGGTCCCAGGTGCGGGGCTCGCGGTCGATGTCGGCCGCCTTGGCCTGCGCGCGCAGGGCGTCGGAGACCAGGGTCAGGTCGATGCGCAGGCCGAGATTGCGGCGGAAGCCGGCGGCGCGGTAATCCCACCAGCTGAACACCCCGGCTTCGTCATGGTGCAGGCGGAAGGCGTCGTGCAGGCCGAGCGCCTCGAGCTTGCGCAGGCCGGCGCGCTCGGAGGTAGAGGTCAGGATGTGGTTTTCGTTCCAGACCTCTGGGTCGTGCACGTCGCGTTCGTCCGGGGCGATGTTGAAATCCCCCAGCACGACCATCTTCGGGTGGCGCTGCAGCTCGGCGGCCAGCCATTCGTGCACGGCATCGAGCCAGCGCAGCTTGTAGGCGTACTTGTCGGTACCCACGTCCTGCCCGTTGACCACATAGAGATTGACGATGCGCACCTCGCCCACGGTGGCGGCGATCACGCGCTTCTGCTCATCCTCGAAACCGGGGATGCCAACCTGCACGTCCTGCGCGGGTTCGCGCGAGAGGACCGCAACGCCGTTGTAGGTCTTCTGCCCGGCGAACACGCTGCGGTAGCCGATACCCGCCAGCTCGCCATCCGGGAACTTGTGGTCCTCCAGCTTGGTTTCCTGGATGCCGACGATGTCCGGCGCGGCGGACTGCAACCACTGCTGCAGGTGCGGCAGGCGCACGTTGAGCGAATTGACGTTCCAGGAGGCGATTTTCATGATCGCGATATCCATTTTATTTAATTGGATTTCGTGTCAGGCAGCTGGTTCTTATACCCCCACCCGTACCCCCAGATCGATTCGGTAGGGCTGCGCGTCCAGACAGGACAGCGGAATTTGTCCACTTACATATCGACCCAAGCGCATCCATCGTACTCCAAGTGTTCGCAGGAGCACTCGCTACCACTCAAGGCACAAGGAGTTTGCAATGGACGTGGAACTGCATCTTCCGCGGGAATGGGATTCGCTGCCTCACTGGGTGAAGGACGAGCTGCTCACCGGCTCGAGAGATCTTCCCTTCTACAGCTGGCACATCCAGAAGCTCGTGGATCACGCGGAGAACATGAAGGCAGTGTGGCATATGTTCGACAAGCATCGGGAGTCGTTCAAGTTCAAGGGGCCTGTCCATTCCTTGCTTTGCGTACTGCACTACGCTGCGCTTGGGCCTGATCCTGGTCAACCGCGAACTGACGATGATCGTCAGGCGATCTCCGGCGCCATCCAGAAACACGTTGAAGGACTTGCACGCCAGATCGAACGGCTTGGTACGAGTTCGGCGTTCGGTCTGTATCCGCTCGGAATTGCCAGTGCTGTTGGTGTTGCGGCTTGGGACAAAGCAGAAAACAAGGTCACCCAGCCGTTTGAATCGACCACGGAACAAATTTTGGCGGTGCTTGATCGCGTAGGAATCGCGGCTGACGCCAGGAAATCCGTGGCTGACCAGCTTGAAGCGCTGCAGTACGAGATCGAGCACGAAGTCATGGAGCTCTACTCGGATCCGCGTGAAGCCATGCAGGCACTTGCGACCGGCGCCCAGGAATGGGCCGAGGACTGCGGGTGGGGGCGGTACGACATCATCTGGCACATCGGAAGCAGTGTCCGGGACTGGTTCGGTCGCAACCACTTTTCCGCAACCGCAACGCTGACGACCGCAATTACTGGCAATGAAGTGAGCGAGGACGTCGTGGCGGGCGTCATGAAGCGGCGGTTGCGAATGCTGTCGCATCAAAAAGTCAAGGTCTAACGCAAAAATAGTTCGCGCAGTTCTGACCGCCAATTAGGAATTGCAGAGTCCTAGCTTGTCTCCGACCGGCCCGGAAATGCCCGGGTCGGCGCTAACGCCCGCAAGGGGCATGGAGACGATACATGGAACCGCATTGCACCAACATGCTTCGCATCGGTGAGGTCTGCCGCCGCACAGGGCTGTCCAAGTCCCAGGTTCATCGGCTGACTGCCGATTTTGGATTTCCGCGGCCGATCAAACTGGGTAAGCGGGCTACGGCGTGGATCGAAGCCGAAGTCGAAAGCTGGCTGCAGCAACGCATCACCGCTACCCGCGAGGTGGCGTGACGTGAGTATCAAGCTTATGAATCTCGCATGGGACATCAAGATGTCCCCGACCATGAAGCTCGTGTTGCTGGCGATGTGCGACTGGGCGAATGACACCGGCTTTTGCTTTCCCAGCATGCTGACGCTGGCGAACAAGGCATGCATCTCGAAACGGCAGTGTCAGCGAATCATGAGTGAGCTGATAGCCATGACGCTGATTGCCGTCGTCGGCAACCAGCAGGGTGGCACGGGATCCAGGAGATACCAGATCAACGTGGCGGGTCTCCGTGAAGGCGATCCAAATGGAGGCGGTGACAAATTGTCACCCGTGGCCAAGGTGCCACCCGCCCCCATGACAAAGAAGCGCGAAGGCAGTGACGCCGTTGTCGCCCGAACCAAAAGCAACCACCAATCTGAACCACCACTACAGGGCACGCCGCATTCGATCAACTGGTCGCATCTCCCTCAGCTGAGCCAGAAAGAACGGGTAGTAGTAGTCGACATGCTGGATGGAGTTGCGGAGATCCAGCATCAGGATATCGTCGACGAGCTAGCTGGCGCGCTGAGGGCCAAGGCAATCAAGGCGCAGTGGCCGGGGTGGTTCCGTGGCGTGGTGAGGCAGGCGCTGGCCGGCGCGTTCGTTCCCAATCATGCGCTGGCAATCCAGTGCGACCGTCAGAGGGTGGCGCGGGATGCGCAGGAGGCCGAGAAGCGGCGAGCAGAAGAGAAGCGTCGCTTGGATCCGGAGGCGCGTGCGAGGGGGCTTGCCGCCATGCAAGCGGCCATTGCTCAGCTGGGAATTCCTCCGAAAGAGACGAAATCGTCCAAGTAAGACCACTCACCGGCGACTGGCTGCGCGTAGCAGCTGTAGCGCGCTACACACTACAGAAGGATAGTCTTCATGGGCATCACCAAAGATCAGATCTGGGTAGTGGCGGACGAACTTCAGCGCCTTGGTTAAACACCGACGCTGGCGGCGGTACGCGAGATGCTCGGCGAGACTGGCTCGTTCTCCACGATCGCGCCGGCAATGGCCGAGTGGAGGGGGCAGCAGATGAAAGCCGCGGGCGCAAAGATGCCGATCCCGGAAGCTTTCTCGGCCCGTATGCGGCAGCAGGCCGAGCATGTCTGGGCCGAGGCGCTTGGTGTGGCCGATGAGCTGGTTTCCAGCGAGCGCGACGCGCTGCGTACGGCTCGCAAGGAGCTGGAGACGGAACGTGCCGAAATGGCCTCGTTGCTGGACAAGGCAACCGCCCAGATCGCGGCAGCCGTACTGAGGCAACAAGAGCTTGAGTTGAAGGTCGAGGAGTTGTCGGCTGCCAACGCGTCGGCGAAGGTGGAGAGCGCGGGCGCCTGTGCACGCTTGGATGAACGTGAACAGGCTCTTCTGGCTGAACGATCGGAAAGGCAGGCTGTACAGGCATCACTGGTGGATGCACGTGAACGGCTGGCGATGCTTGAAGTGGAGCTTCGAGCGCAGAACGCAGTCCGCTAGGATTCGCGGTTCCACTCGCGGGCGTCCAGAAAACGTGGTGAACAACGATGTCGCGGAGTCGCTACCGCATGTAAACACTCTTGACTCAGCGGCCACGCCCGTCGCCATGGCCGAGGTCGTGGCTCACGGCCATCAGGGCTTCGCGCGACGAGTAGCCCCTCGAAAGGTAGCCGTCCAGTTGCTCCCGCGCGAACGCATAGCGTGCAGAGTGAGGCTGGATACCGTTGCGGTGCGCCCAGGAGTGATAGATGCGACGGGCCTGCTTCAGCCCGCCTGCTGGTGACCCGTTGGCACGGACCACCAGGAAGCCGCCCTGTTTCGCGCACACGACGAGAGCCAACGAGACCGCAGCCGAGGCGCTTGCCCGATCAAACACGTCCACTGTCCGTGGCCGACCCCCTTTGGTTCCAGCAAGCACGCTGATCCGGCCGTCCGCCTGAAGCTCACGCTCCCAACGGCGCAGCGTGTCTTCCCTGGCATGGATGGCCTCATTGCCTCGCAGGCCAAGATGCCGTTCCAGCCGCAGCAGCGCAGCCATCCCTGGCCGGTTCTGGCGCTCGGCATGCGCGGTGACGGTCAGAAAATCCTCACGGGACATGGCGGTCTTGGAGCCCAGGCGCGATCCGCCACTAATCCCGAGCGCCTCGTTGCTCAGTTCGGGCGCACCGGCCACTGCCTGCTTGCCGACGCTCCTCAGAACGCTGCGCAAGTGCGCCAGCTCATTCTGCAGGGTTCGCACGCCGGGTGAATCGGCCTGCCGCGCCGTGACGTAGGCCCGCAGATGCTTGCCGCTGATGTCGGTAGGACTCGCAAGGTGCGTATAGCCCGCCGCGTACATCAGCGTGGAAAATTTCGCGGCGGTGCGCTCCCTGGCCTCGCGGGTCAGGCGGGATCCGCCCAGTCGCGCCATGACGGCGACGATCGAAGCCTGGAACTCGGTTCTTCTGCTCACGGTTCTCTCCGCGTGCTTGCCGCGCTGACGGCTTTGGAGTGCGGGAAAATGTCCCGCGTGCACATCAGCCCTCAGCGCGGCTACAGAACCGGTGAGTAACGGGCCCTGCCGGATCGCTCGAACTGCTTCGAGTGATGGCGCCGCGAATGCAGCTTCTAGGGCGACCTCCAGGAGGCGGGCCTGGTGTGCATGGATAGTGAGTCGAGCATGGATGTCGCACGGCGACGTGTTGCGCCGGTGCGATTCGTGGTGTCACTGGCACGGTTGAGCGCAGAAGCCTTTGTTCTGGCGGCCTTCCGGCTGCAGTGCCGTTGCGTCACTCTCGCGATTCGCACTGCGAAGCGATGAGGGTGGCGTCGCCGCCGGTGCTGCGATGGCACCGATTGCGCGGTTGATATGCGCCGTCCAGCCAGCGTGGCCGGAGCGTGGGCGCGTTCTGGTGATGGCAAGTCGGGCAGGCATGGCGATGCCCGAAGCCTTGCAGTGGATCAGGACAGAGCGCGCATGGCGCTGCTGTCCGGTTCGATGATCCCGGGACGAAGCCGGGATAGTTGAGTGCCTGGGTTATGCGCCAGGTTCGCGGGCAGTACTTGCCGCGAAAGCTACGGCGTCACCGCGCAGCTTGCAAACAACTGTTCCCGTGGATCGATATGGATGCTCTTGGGTGCATCGGTCGCGTGCGCAATGACCGGCAACTGCGCGAAACACCACGGCGACGGTCTCGCCGACGCGACTTGCCTGTCTACTCGCTTGCCGACACGGACCATGTCTTCTGTCTGGGCAGCAGGCCCAGGCGTTGGGCATAGGTCACCGCCGCCTGCCGGCCGCGGAAGGTGATGGGACGGGGCGTCGACCAGCCGACCGGCCGGATCAGATTCGGCGCGTGCAGAAGCTCCTGCTCCAGCAATCGGGTGAAGCCCCGGCCGCGGATCAGCAGGCCCCAGTCCCTGCTGTCCTGCAGTTCGACCGGCTCGATGCTTCTGACCAGGCCCAGCAGCCGGGCCAGTTGCACGAGGGGCAGACTGATCAACCTGGCTTCCATGGCGAACTCCTTCGTAGTTGGACCCCACCACCTATACACCAGGGCGGCGGCGGGCAAAGTTGGCGGGAAACTTGCGTCTTTCAGGCGGACGGCTTTCGAGGGGATTTGACGTATTGGTCAAAATCCGGCTAATTTGCAGCCGGGATTTGACGAATAAGTCGAATGCAGACGATCTCCGAGCTCGGCCCCGCGGTTGCGGCGCGCAGGCGTGCGCTTGGCCTGCAGCAGGGCGATGTCGCGCGGCAGGCGGGCATTGCCCAGGCGGTGCTGTCGCGGTTCGAGTGCGGCAAGTGCGCCGAGTTCGGTGCGCGCAAGCTGCTTGCGGTACTCGGGGTGCTGGGGATGGAGCTGGCGTTCGTCCAGACCGTGGCGTCGGGCGCCCAGGATGACCTCAGGCGTGAGCGGGGCGGCGGGTGAGTGGCAGGGGCGGAATCTGGAATTCTGGGGAAGGAAGGGGAAAGCAATGCAGGCACCAGCGCCCGGCGCACGGGTACTGATCCGGGACGAGGAATGGCTGGTCCGTGGCGCGAACCAGTGCGACCTTGGCGGCCATGAACTGGAGTGCCTGGGGGTCTCGGAGACGGTCCGCCACCGCGAGGCCCTGTTCCTGACCGAAATCGACGAGGTCAAGGTCCTCGACCCGCGCGATACCGAGCTGGTCAGCGACGACTCGCCCGCCTACCTCGGCAGTCGCCTGTATCTGGAGGCGCGGCTGCGCCAGTCCGTCCCCACCGGCACCGAACTGGCCCTGGGCCATCGCGGCGCCATGGACGCCCTGCCGTTCCAGCTGCTGCCCACCCATCAGGCGCTGGAACAGGTCCGCCCGCGCTTCCTGATCGCCGATTCGGTCGGCCTCGGCAAAACCCTGGAAGCCGGCATCCTGCTGTCGGAGCTGATGCGCCGTGGCAAGGGTCGTCGGATCCTGGTGGTCACCACCAAGAGCATGATGCGGCAGTTCCAGAAGGAGTTGTGGTCCCGCTTCTCGATCCCTCTGACCCGGCTCGACTCCGCAGGCATCCAGCGCATCCGCCGCCAGTTGCCGGCCAACCACAACCCGTTTCTGTACCACGACAAGACCATCATCTCGGTGGACACGCTGAAGAAGGACAGCGAGTACCGCCATTACCTGGAAAGCGCCTTCTGGGACATCATCGTCATCGACGAAGCCCACAACGTCTCGTTCAAGGGTTCGAGTGCCGGCCGCAGCAAGCGCGGCAAGCTGGCCACCCTGCTGGCGCAGCGTTCCGATGCGCTGGTCCTGCTCACCGCCACCCCGCACAACGGCCGGCCGGAGAGCTTCGCCAGCCTGATGCGGATGCTCGACCCCACCGTGCTGCCGCCGCGCAAGACCGACTACACCAAGGACGACATCGCCCACCTGTTCGTGCGCCGCTTCAAAGCAGACGTGCGCGAGGAGATCCGCCAGCACTTCCCCGAGCGCCAGGTGTTCCGCTTCAAGGCCAGGCCCAGCGCCGCCGAGGAACATGCCTTCGCCACCCTGGCCGACCTCGACCTGCACATCGATGCCGACCGCCGCGGCGCCGACATGCTATTCCGCACCACCCTGGAAAAGGCGCTGCTGTCCTCGCCAGCCGCCTGCGCGCAGACCGTGCGCGAGCGCATGAGCCGGCTGGAGAAACGCGACCCGGCGCACCCCGACCTGCCGGCCCTGCAAGGCCTGCGCGATGCCATCGAGGCCATCACGCCCGAAGCCGTCAGCAAGCTCACCGAACTGGTCCAGCGCCTGCAGGCCGATCCCAGCTGGCGTTGGGACAAGGCCGACGCTTCCGATCGCCTGGTGGTATTCACCGAGCGCATCGAAACCCTCAAGTTCCTGCAGACCCATCTGGCCGCCAAACTGGGCCTGCCCGACAAGGCCGTCGCCGTCCTCCACGGCCAATTGCCCGACACCCAGATCCAGCAGACGGTGGAAGAGTTCGGCAAGACCCACTCACCGCTCCGCTTGCTGATTGCCTCCGATGTCGCCTCCGAAGGCATCAACCTGCACTTCCAGTCGCACCGCCTGGTGCATTTCGACATCCCCTGGTCGCTGATGGTGTTCCAGCAGCGCAACGGCCGCGTGGATCGCTACGGCCAGGCCAAGACTCCTCTGATCGCGTATCTCTTCAACGAGGTCGCGCATCCGCGCATCAAGGGCGACCTGCGCATCCTGGAAATTCTCACCGAGAAAGACGAGCAGGCGGCCAAGAACATCGGTGATCCGTCGATCTTCATGGGCCTGTACGACGAGGACGAAGAAACCCGCCGCGTGGCCCAGGCCATCGAATCGGGCGAGCAGGCCGACCACTTCGATGCCTCGCTTCAAGCGCCTGAAGGCGGCCTGGACTGGCTCGATGCGCTGATGGGCACGGGCGGCAGCGACGCGCCAGTGCCCGTGCAAGCCCGCACCGACGAGCCACTGTCGCTGTTTCCCAGCGACTTCGACTATTTGCAACACGCCATCGAGCACCTGCATCGCGCCAAGGCCTTGCCTACTCGCGCGCAGGTCGATGTGCCAGGCCGCACGATTGCCCTTCAGCCCGGCGAGGACCTGCATCGGTATCTCTCCGGCCAGCTGGCACAGGAAATGCGCCCGGACGATCACCGCTATGTGCTCTGCGCTGACCGCCAGGCCGTGCAGCAGGCCATTGCCCGCGCCCGCGATGGTGATGCCTGGCCCGATCTGCAACTGCTCTGGCCGCTGCACCCCATCGCCCAGTGGCTGGACTACCGCCTGCTGGCGCAGATCGGCCGCCAGAAGGCACCGGTGCTGCGCGTGGCCCGTGGCATCGGCAACGGCGATGCGCTGGTGCTGATCGCCGCGGTCATCCCCAACCGCCGTGGCCAGCCGATGATCAACGACTGGTTCGCGGTCTGCGTGGATGCCTCCGGCAAGGAACGTGGCGTGCTGACCCTGGCCGAAGTCGTGCAGGTCACCGGCCTGGGCCGCGACGAGGTGCCCAATGCCGGCAAGCCCATCGATGCCGTCGATCTGCAGCGCCGCCTCGCCCCGGCGCTGGCCGCCGCCGACCAGCGCATGCGCGACGAGCACAAACGCTTCAGTCAGGATGCCAAGCGCCGCAGCAGCGACGAGCTGTCGCGCCTGGACACCCTGCGCCAGCAGCACCTGCAGCAGCTGGAGCTGGATTTCCGTGGCGGCGAGGACGCCCTGGCGCAACTGCGCGAACGCAAGAAAGAGCAACAGGCCCGCGACACCGAGCAGTTATTCCACAGCTACCGCGAGTGGGTCAGCCGCACCCTCGAACTCGATGCCCGCGCCCAGCTCACCGTCGCGGCCGTGCTGATCGGCAAGGACGCCTGAGCCATGAGCTTCCCGCTGACCGGCATCGAAAACGCCAACGACTTCTACAGCCAGCACTACCTCGACGAGGTGCTGGACAACGACCTCAAGAACCTGTTCGCGCGCTGGGCCGAGCAGGGCAGTGCGTCGCCGCCCGCACGCCTGCGCCAGCTGGCCGGCGACTACCTCAAGCTGCGCGATCAGCTGATCAAGGCGCGCACGCTGGAGGATCGCCTCGCCGGGCTGCACGAGATCGCCCAGCGCCTGTTCGGCGTGCTCGGCTACACCCTGCAACCGGAAACCTTGGCCCTGGAAGACGGCGAGCTGCCGGTCGCGGCCTGCTACCGAGGCAGCGATGGTCATCCGGCGCTGGTCATCGCCCTGGCTCCGTTCGCGATGGATGACGATGCCGAGGAATGGTCGGCGCTGGCCAGTCGCCCGCTGCAAGTGAGCTATAGCGAGCCGGCGCTGATGGACGAGGACAGCGACTGGGAAACCGTCGCCACGAAGATTGTCTTTGCCGACACCCACCCGCCGCGCTGGCTGCTGATCCTGGGCCACGACGAACTGCTGGTGATCGAACGCGCCAAATGGAGCCGCAAGGCCTTGCTGCGCTTCGACCTGCCGGAGATCTTCGGCCTGCGCGACGACAAGCTGTTCCGCGCCACCGCCGCGCTGGCCAGCCGTGATTCCATCCTGCCGGCCGAAGGCGCGGCTGCCCTGCTCGATACCCTGGACGGCAATTCGCACAAGCACGCCTACGGGGTCTCCACCGACCTCAAATACGCCCTGCGCGAAGCCATCGAGCTGATCGGCAACGAGGCCATCCGCCACAAGCGCGTCATCGCCAAGGAAAAGGTCTTCGACCGCAACGATCTGGATCTCGCTGCGCAGCTGTCGGAAGAGTGCCTGGTCTTCATGTACCGGCTGCTGTTCCTGTTCTATCTGGAAGCCCGCCCGGAACTGGGCTATGCGCCCATCCAGGCCGCCGCCTACCTCAAGGGCTACAGTCTGGAGCACCTGCGCGACCTGGAAAAGCTGTCCCTGCAGACGCCCGAGGCCGAAGACGGCAGCTATATCCACGAGTCCATCAAGATCCTGTTCGACCTGATCTGGAACGGATTCCCCGAACAAACCGACGGCCTGGGCTTCACCGGCGCAAACGGCAACGGCTTCCGCCTGGCCCCGCTGCAAGGCCATCTGTTCGACCCGGCACGCTTGAAGATCCTGGGCAGCGTCAAGCTGCGCAACCGGGTGATGCAGCAGGTGATCCGCCTGATGTCGCTGTCCAAGGGCGACAGCCGCCGTCGTGCCGGCCGCATTTCCTACGCGCAGCTCGGCATCAACCAGCTGGGCGCGGTGTACGAGGCGCTGCTGTCCTTCCGCGGCTTCTTTGCCGAGGAAGACCTGTACGAGGTCAAGCCGGCCAAGGGCACGGCGGCGACCATATCGGAGGACGAGGCCGAGGCGGACACGGATGACGAAGCGGACGACGCGCCCGTCGCGGCCGACGAGCAAAGCCTGCGCCGTGGCCGCGACGATATCGACCCGCTGGCCCCGGCATGGTTCGTCCCCGCCAGCCGCATCAAGGACTACACCAGCGCCGAAAAACTGTTCGATGGCGAACCACGCATCCACCCGCGCGGCAAGTTCATCTACCGCCTGGCCGGGCGCGAGCGCGAGAAATCCGCCAGCTACTACACCCCGGAAGTGCTGACCCGCTGCCTGGTCAAGTACGCGCTGAAGGAGTTGTTGACCGACGACACGCCCGCCGAAGAGATCCTCAAGCTCACCGTGTGCGAGCCGGCCATGGGCAGCGCCGCGTTCTTGAACGAGGCCATCGACCAGCTGGCCGAGGCCTACCTGCAGCGCAAGCAGCAGGAGCTGGGCCAGACCATAGCCCACGACAAGTACACCCACGAAAAACAGCGGGTGAAGATGTACATCGCCGACACCAATGTGTTCGGCGTGGACCTGAACCCCATCGCCGCGCAGCTGGCCGAAGTGTCGCTATGGCTCAACGCCATCTTCGAAGGCGCGCACGTGCCCTGGTTCGGCCTGCAGCTGTTCAACGGCAACTCCCTCGTCGGCTGCCGCCGCGACGCCTTCAGCGCCGCCAAGCTCACCCCCGGCCGCGGCGAAGCCGGCAATGCCCAACTCGACTGGCGCGCCGCCGTCCCCCAACGCATCGCCTTCCCTTCTCCCAAGGTTGTTCCCCCTCCCCCGCCTGCGGGGGAGGGTTGGGGCGGGGGCGCGCCCTTCACCACAAACCACATCTGGCACTTCCTCCTCCCCGACCCCGGCATGGCCGGCTGCACCGACAAGGTGGTCAAGGCGCTGGAGCCGGGTCACTTCGAGCGCATGAAGAAGTGGCGCAAGACCTTCACCGCACCGCTCACCAAGGATGAAGTCACCCGCGCCCGCCGCCTCTCGCAAGCCGTCGAAGACCTCTGGCAGCAACACGCGCAGGAACTGGCCCGCGTGCGCGCACTCACCAGCGATGAACTGCACGTCTGGCCGGATGCTGCCCCTAACCGCGCGCCCACCAGCACCGCGCAGAAGGATCAGGTGTGGCAGCGCGAGATGCTCAGCGAGCAGGTGCGCAACGCCTCGCCCTACCGCCGCCTGAAGCTGGTGATGGACTACTGGTGCGCGCTGTGGTTCTGGCCGGTGACCGAAGCCGAGCAACTGCCCAGCCGCGCCGAATGGTGGGACGACCTGGAATGGCTGTTGTTGGGCAATGCGGTGCAGGTGACCAGCGAGGCCAGCGACCTGTTTCAGTCCGAACTGGACGCCGTCACCCCGCAGGCGCGCCTGAACCTGGCGGTGGAGCGTGACAAGTTCGGTCATGTGAATCTGGACCTGCTGTTGCAGACCAATCCGCGCCTGAAGCAGGCGCAGGCCCTGTCCGATTCACTGCATTTCTTTCACTGGGAACTGGCCTTTGCCGACCAGTTCGTGCAACGCGGCGGCTTCGACCTGATCCTGGGCAACCCGCCGTGGATCAAGGTGGAGTGGAACGAGCAGAGCCTGCTGTCGGATTTCGATGCGCGCTTCGTGATTCGCAGCCTCAGTGCCAAGCAGACGGCAGATGCGCGCGATGCCGTCTTCGATGCCTTGCCGGCTGCCCGCGTCGACTATATCGCCGAATGTGCCGCGCAGAAGGGCACTCAGGAGTTTCTCAACGCAGCACAGAACTATCCGCTGCTTAGGGGCGTCCAGACAAACTTGTTCAAGTGCTTCCTGCCATTGGCTTGGCGTATCACCACAACCAATGGTGTTTCAGGATTCGTACACCCAGAAGGTCCGTACGATGACCCCAAGGGAGGAGCTTTGCGGGAAGCTTTGTATCCTCGGTTGCGCATGCATTTCCAGTTCCAGAATGAAATGCAACTTTTCGAAGGGACCAACGATCACGGTCGTATGCGATTCGGCCTGCATCTCTACGCCCAACCAACTGCAACGGTCGCCTTTGATCACATGTCCAACCTGTACTGGCCGGCGACGATCGATACATCGTATGGCCACGATGGAAGTGGCGCGGTCGGCGGAATCAAGACCGAAGACGGAAAATGGAACACTACCGGTCACCGTGACCGCATCGTACGCGTGGACGAGGCTGCATTAGCCGTATTCGCGGAGCTGTACGACGAACCCGGGACTCCACCACGTCAGGCACGTCTGCCCGCGTTGCATGCTGGCACGCTGAAGAGCGTGCTAGATAAGTTGGCGGCCTATCCACGTCGACTTGGTGATCTCGGTGATGACTACTGTCCCACTGAGATGTGGCATGAAGCGAATAGGCAAAAGGACGGCACAATCATCCGCCGCGCGCCGGGCGACAACACTTTCCCAGAATCAGCGCAGGACTGGGTACTGTCCGGCCCACATTTCTTTCTCGCCAATCCGTACAACAAGAGCCCGCGTCGCAGTTGCACCGCCAACGGCCACTACGACGTGCTGGACCTACAAACCCTGCCCGAAGACTATCTGCCGCGCAGCAACTACGTACCCATGGCGGATCGCGCCGAGTACGCCCGTCGCGTGCCAAAGGTGGCCTGGGTAGAGCGAGGTGAGGTCTCAGCAAAGCCAGTGACGGCACATTACCGGCTTGCAGTGCGCCGTGGCGCGCACCCCGCTGACGAGCGATCTATTCGACCCATTGTTCTATTGAAAGAGCAAGGACATATTGATCGCGTTTTCAGCGTAGTGTTTCGGAACGACCACGATGCAGTCATGAACGCAGGGTTCTGGTCGTCTTTGCCGCTCGATTTCTATCACCGCACGACCGGAAAGAAGGACTTCCGTGGGGACATCGGTGACAAATTCCCCATTGCCGAAAAGGAAGATCCAGCGATCGTTTCGCGTGTGTCAGCGCTGGTCACGCTGACCACCCACTACGCCGATCTCTGGAGTGAAGTCTTCGATCCCGCCTTCACCATCCAAAGCTGGAGCCAGCCCGCCAACCCGCGCCTGCCGCGGGGTTTCTTCAGCAAGCTCACGCCACACTGGCAGCGCGACTGCGCCTTGCGCAGCGACTACGCCCGCCGCATGGCCCTAGTCGAGATCGACGTGCTGGTCGCGCAGGCCCTGGGCCTGACCCTGGACGAACTGCTGCTGATCTACCGCGTGCAGTTCCCGGTGATGCAAGGCTACGAACGCGACACCTGGTACGACGCCGCCGGCCGCATCGCCTTCACCAACTCCAAGGGCCTGGTCGGCGTCGGCCTGCCGCGGAAGGCCGGCCGCAGTGATGCCGACTGCACCCTCGAATTCCCCGACGGCAAGACCCAACGCAAACGCCTCGGCTGGGAGGACATCCAACCCACGCAGAAACCCGATGGCACGCTTGAGGCCCGCATCCCCGACGGCACCCGCATCCGCCGCCCCGTCACGGACGACACCCTGCCCGACGGCCCGCATGAGCGCGTCATCGAGTACGTCGCCCCGTTTGCGCTGGCAGACCGCGAAAGCGACTACCGCATCGCGTGGGAGTTTTTCGAACAACAACCCAAGGAAGCACACTGATGTCGTCGCTGTTCCTGTCCCGCCAGACCGCCGATGAACGCAAGGCCCTGATCGCCCAGCTGCATGCCACCCAGAATGGCCACTGCTTCATCTGCGAGCAGGGCATCGATCTGGTGCTGCACAAGGACAGCATCGACATCGATCATGTGGTACCGATCAAGACCGGTGGCAAGGATGACCCGTCCAACTTCGCGCTGACCCATGCCAGCTGCAATCGTTCCAAGCAGGCGTCCAATCTGGAGGTCGCCCGGGTCCTGCAGCGTTTCAGCCGGCTCAAGGACGCCGTTGCCCCCGAGAACCGCAACGCCAACCTGGGTGACGTGCTGCAGCAAGCCGGAGGCGGGACGCAGCAACTCGCCTTCAAGATCGAGAATGGCAGCGTCAGCTTCACCCTCAGCGCGATCGGCGATGAGCGGGTGCATACGGTGCCCGTCTACGTCGACGAGTTGAGTGGCTTCCGCTACTTCTTCGCCAAGCTGCCGATCCAGTACCTGGCCCATGACGATCGCATCAACCCGCGCAGCATCGGCAGCAACATCGGCAAGCTGGTGGAAGAGTTCTATCAGAAGCGCCCGCAGCTGCACGTGCCGCTGGCATGGGCAAGCTCCGAGGGTGACAAGAGTGCGATCCATGTCTTCGACGGACAACACAAAGCGGCGGCGCAGATCATGCTGGGGGCCAAGGCCCTGCCGATGCGCGTGTTCATCGACCCGGACCCGGACACGCTGATCACCACCAACACCAATGCCGGCACCACGCTCAAGCAGGTCGCCTTCGACAAGTCGGTACAGCGCCACCTGGGCGGCACGCTCTACATCGACCGGCTGCAGCGGTTCCGTGCCGAGACGGGGCGACCCGAAGGCGATCTCAGTTTCAGCGAGCAGGACCTGGTGGTCTACTTCAAGGGGCAGTCGCGCGAGATGAAGCGCTTCATCCTGGACGCGGTGCGCGATGCCGTCACCTCGGATGCGGACAACAAGCTGCGAGACTTCATCGACTACGGCGGCCGCGGCAAGGAGCGCCCGCTGTCCTACAGCACTATCGACAAGACCTTCTACTCCTTCTTCGTCCACCAGGGCGTACTGGCGACCCCGCTCAATTTCGGTGCCGAGAATGGCGAGAACCCGCGCGAACTGGAAACCGCGCAAATCATCAAGCTGATGAATGTTTTGGCCGAGGAGCTCTATGTCGGCAAGTTCGACCCGGACATCGGCACCGACAAGATCGAAAGTCGGCTGCAGAAGGGCGAAGTGTTCAAGCACGACCACCTGCGGGCCTTCCGCATGAGCAAGGAGGAGCTGGTTTACAACTGGCTGCGCTATATCCAGCAGGTCGCCCGCAACTACTTCATCAACACCGGCAAGCCGATCCAGGAAGACAAGCTGTTCCAGTACCCGTTCCCGGAGCAGCTGTGGACGAATATCCGCAACTTCGTCCGCAACCTGGCGGCATTGCCGCTGTGGGTGAACAAGGATCTGTCCGAGACCGTGTTCGGCGGCAAGCAGAACAACAGCTTCTGGCAGACCGTGTTCGAGACCGGGCGTAGCCCGCAAGGCGTGCAGGTGCTGGCCAAGCCGCTCAACCTGGTTGAGATGATCAAGTAGGGCGAAGCAGGTTGCGCAGAATGGGGGGAGGTTAATGTCGCAAGCCGAGTTCGAGATAAGCCTGTCGCAGCCGGGAACGCGGGTCCGCTCGTGCCACGACGCAGGCCTGATCGGCGAATCCACCGGCCGCACCCGTGACGATGGCGACGGCTTGATGGTGCAGGTCCGCTTCCCGGGCCAGCAGCCGCGCTTCGAGATGGCCGAGGACCTGGAGCCGGCCGACACCGAGCTCGACGACCGCGAACAGGTGCTGGCCGGCAAGTTCGCCAGTGCCGCACACCTGCGCAAGCGCTTGACCTCGGTCCAGCTGGCCGGCCAGCTGTCGGAAATGATCTACAGCCTGGATACCACCGACACCCAGTTCATGCCGCACCAGTTCAAGCCGCTGCTTGCGCTGCTGGACTCGCCGTCCAAGGGCGTGCTGATCGCCGATGAAGTGGGCCTGGGCAAGACCATCGAGGCCGGGCTGATCTGGACCGAGCTGCGCTTCCGCACCCACGCCACCCGTCTGTTGGTGGTTTGCCCGGCCGTGCTGTGCGACAAGTGGAAGCAGGAGCTGTATCGCCGCTTCGGCACCACCGCCCAGGTAATGAATGCCCGTGAGCTGTTGCAACACCTTCAGCAGGGTGAGGCCGCGCCCAAGGTGCCGGCCATCATCTGCAGCCTGCAGGGCATCCGGCCGCCGACCGACGCCACCGATGACGATGCGAACACCAAGTCGGCGGTCGTGCGGCTGGCGCGCCACCTCAATGACGCCCAGGGCCAGACCCTGTTCGACCTGGTGGTGATCGACGAGGCGCACTACCTGCGCAACCACCAGACCTCTTCAGCGTTTCTCGGCCAGCTACTGCGCCCGGTGGCGGAGTACTTCGTCCTGCTCTCGGCGACGCCGGTCAACAACCGCAGCACCGACCTGTTCAACCTGGTCTCGCTGGTGGACCCGGACCAGTTCCGCTTCGAGGGGGAGTTCGAGAACGTGCTCGGCGCCAACCGGCCGCTGGTGCGCTTGGCCAACCAGCTCAAGCGGCCGGAGGCCAGCATCGGCATGGTGCGCGAAGCACTGGACGAGGCCGAACTGCATTGGTTGTTCCGCAACAGCGAAAGCCTGAAGCTGCTCAAGGAGAGCTTGGGCGAACGTGACGATGCCGAGGTGCTGGCGCCGGAAGAGCGCGTGGCGATGAACCACCGGCTGGAGCGCGTCAACCTGCTGGGGCAGGTGATCGTCCGCTCGCGCAAGCGCGAGGTGCTTGAGAACCGGGTGGAACGCTTGGTGCGAAATTTCCCGGTGCCGATGACCACCCTCGAGCAGGACTTCTACCAGCGGGTGACCGAAGCGGTGATTTCCTACGGTCTGCACCATGGTGGGGTTCAGGGCTTCCTGCTGGCCACGCCGCAGCGGCAGATGTCCAGCTGCATGTTCGCGGCGGCATCGCGCTGGCTGGGGCGTGCCGGCGAATGGAGCGGGGAAGAGGCCGAGGCTTTCGCTTACGACGCCTTCGGCGAAGACATCGCGCCCAGTGACCTGACCTCGGTGTCCGGGCATGTCGCCCGTGCGCTGGTGGGCCATGTCGACCTGAAGGCGTTGCGCGCCCAGGATTCCAAATACGAACAGCTCGAAGCGCTGCTGAGGGAGTACGCCCGCGACTATCCACGCGAGAAGGTCATCGTCTTCAGCTACTTCCGGGACACGCTCGGTTACCTGAAGGAGCGGTTGGAGGCGGTGGGCATTCCGGCGCTGGTGGTGATGGGGGGCGACGACAAGCAGGCCCGCATCGACGAGTTCCGCCAGTCCGATTGCTACAAGGTATTGCTGGCATCGGAAGTCGCGGCAGAAGGCGTGGACCTGCAGTTCATGCGCTTCCTGGTCAATTACGACCTGCCCTGGAACCCGATGCGGGTGGAGCAGCGCATCGGCCGCATCGATCGCATCGGCCAGCAGGCGCAGGCCATCTCGATCGCCAATCTGGTGTATCAGGACACGATCGACGATCGAATCCTGACCCGCTTGTTCGAGAAGCTGAAGCTGTTTGAGGATGCGCTGGGCTGCACGGAAGACGTGCTACAGGATGGCATCAGCCTGCTGACGCGTGACCTGCTCAGCGGCCATCTGACCCCGGAGCAGCAGGAGCGGCGCATCGATCAGGCACGCGCGGTGATGGAGCAGAACCGGCGCAACATGGCCGAGATCCAAGAGCACGAGGCCGACTTCGTCGGCCTGGGCGAGTTCGTGCGCAACAAGGTCTCGCACGCGCACGACACCCAGCGACGCATCATCGACCAGGACTTGCAGTTGCATATCCGCGAGTATCTCGAGGAGAACGCACCCGGCTACGCGATGCGGATGGACCCCGGAGGCGCCACGGGCAGTATCCGCCTGGGCGCAGACGCAACCGCCAAGCTGATCCGCTTCCGGGAAGGCCGCCAGCTGCCACGCTCGAAGCTGGAAAGCGGCGGCGATTGCGAGGTGGTGATCCGCAACCACGTCAATCGCGGCGAGCATCCGGCCAAGTATGAGCTGATCAACCAGTACCACCCGCTGGTGCGCATGATCGCCGACCATGAGAGTCGCAGCCAGCATCGCGACCTGGTGGTGGCCGCCGAGGTGGAACTGGCGCAACTCGGGCTGGACATCTCACCGGGTGACTACGCCTTTGCGGCAGAAATCTGGCAGTTCGAAGGTGCGCGACGCGAGGAAACCATTCGCGCATGCTTCCTTCCTGTTCGCGGAGGCGAGCCGATCGGCGGGGAAAGCGGCTTCGACCTGGTCAACGCATTGCGCACACAAACCCGGGACTGGGTGGACATCGGACCGTGCCTGCCAGACAAGGAGGCTTCTGCCGAGTTGCTGGAGAGCACGAAGGCGGCATTGCTGCGCCAGTTCCGTGAAGCGAGGCGAGCCTTCCAGGCCGAGAACGCCGACCGCATCCGCATCCAGCGCGAAAGCCTGGCGCGCAACCTGGAGCGCCGTATCGGCAAGCTCGAACTGGCGATGCAGCGGGTGGCCGAATCGCATCGCGCCAACTACCGGAGGATGGCTGAGGGGCAGATCCGAGACTTGCGCCAGAAGCATGATGTGGCGGTTGCCGGCCTGGATCAGCGAGAGCAACCCAGTGTGACGCGCAGTGGATTGATTTCGGGATTCGTCAGGATCAGGGGCTGACCGGATGGACAGGGGGAAGGGGAAATCGACGCCGACGCTGGGGGATGCCGCATCGGACTTCATGGCGCAGTGGAAGGCATCCAGGCCTGAACCATCACCAGCGGTAGTCGACTCCGTGAGCGGCACTAATGGAAGCCACGGCAAGAGACGTGGTGAGCAGATGATTCGCAGCTGGAAGCGCGGCGGCAGTGAGGTGAAAGTTACAAAGGGCACCTCGATCGGCTACGAGAAGCGCAAGGAAAAATCCGCCGTGTCTCCACCCCGGCAACGGGCGGAGGTGCCTGCCCCCGTCCCTCGAGTTGCTGGTCCGGTGCCGCCCCCCGTTCCACAGGCTGTTGACCCAGCACCCGTTGCGAAGCGCTTGCACCAACGATTGCGCGAGGCCTCGGCCGACGTGCGTGATCTGCGGATTGCCGCCGGGATGTCCCGCCCTCGCGGCTCTGTGGTACTGCCGCCGGTGATCGAAAAAAAGGACGGCAAGCTCGCCATTCTTGGGCTCGATTTCGGAACCGCATTCACCAAGGCTGTAGTGCGTTGGGCTGGCCGTCACTTCGCCGTTGACTGGTCGGACGTTGTCGAGGGTGAAGATCACCATTTGCTGGCTTCGGTCTTCAGCGAAGTGCGGGGTGGAGGTTGCGTTCTGGGAGCGGCCAATGCACCTGGCTGGTCTGTCTGCGAAGGAATCAAGCTCAAGCTGCTGTCGTCCGGAGCTCGGGTCAGTGATGAAGATATGGCAGACGCTGTGATCTTCATTGCTTTGGCATTCCGTTACGTGAGTAGGTGGCTGCAACGGACAAGCCACGACGCACAGAAGGGAGTGAGATGGCGCCTGCATGTCGGTTTGCCGACAAAGTCGTGGGATAGCGATGTCACCACGGAGACGTTCAAGACGGTGGCGCAGGCCGCGAGAGTGCTGGCCTGCATGCCAGCGCCGGTGACGCGAGCCGTCGCACTTGAGGCCTTGCGGATGACGGACCAGGTCGACAGGCCCGCCGTTGACGTCTTCCCCGAGTTCGCATGCCAGTTGTACTCCTACCTGCTGTCGCCCGAGCGCAGGGATGACCTGCATGCGCTGGTCGATGTAGGAGCGGGCACGCTGGACGTCGCCTACTTCAACGTGTTCATGAAGGATGGCGAGGCACTGCTGCCCATCTTCGCCTCCGAGGTGGACAGGTTGGGGGCGCATTACCTCATCGCGGCCCTGTCCGGCGCGGAAAGCCGTCTCGTCTGGACGGACAGTGAGTCCTCTCTGTCAGACGCTGAGGTCGGACGAAAGCTCGATTGTCCGCCCAACGATGTGTGCAACCGGCGATCGCTCTACCTGAGTTCGGTGGCCGAAGTGTTCAATGTGGCCACCATCGCGGCAAAAGCAACGTATCCCACGTCCCCGGCATTCCAACGGTCAGAGAACGTGCGCCTGTTCCTGTGCGGCGGCGGAAGTCGCATCCCATCGCTGCAAAAGCGATTCGAACGTATCGCCAGGGAGGCCATGAGTGTTCTTGGCGTCAGGTTCCAGGTCTCGGAGCTGGTCAGGCCGCACGACATCGTTGGTCAGCTGCAGTCGGGGTTTGACCGACTCTCCGTCGCCTATGGCCTGAGCCAGAACGCAGCGAATATCGGCAGCGTGATGCGCAGTGCAACGCTGGATCCGGTGTTGCCAAGGGAGCGCGTCGACGAAAGGCATAGGGATGATGACCGGTGAGGTGAACCATGGATCTGCGTAACTTGATGGCACGGAAATGACCATTCTCGTCTACGGCGAGAAGGCCGGCCGAAGCCACGAAAACCTGATGCTTCAGGCCTTCCTGGAGCGTCTGGAAGACCGCTGGGCAACAAGCGACGACTGGATCATGGTGATCGCCAACGCCATGTGGAACGGTGCAGAGATCGACCTGGTATGTCTCTTGCCATCGGCTATTCTGGTGGCCGACTTCAAGAGCCACGGTGGCAAGCTCACCGGCACCGAGAACGGTCCGTGGCAGGCAGACGGCGTGCTGGTCAAGGGCGGCCGGAAGGCCAATCCATACCAACAGCTTCGTGACAACAAGTTCTCGATCCTGAACTGGCTGGAGTCCAAGACGCTTCTCGCGGGGCGCAATCTGGGGCATATCGCTGCTGGGGTCGTGTTCTCGGGCGGTATTGATGACCGGTTGGAGCTCCCGGCCAAGGTTCGGTCATGGCTCTATCCGACCGATCTCGATACCTGCGCGGCCCTGTTGGACGGCCTTGCTTCGCCAGAGCTCAGTATTGACAGAAAGGAGGCGTTGGAGATTGTCCAACGACTGGGCGCGCAGCCGATCGAGTGGACGTCTACCCGCCCGAGAGTGCGCGCCATTGAACCGCGCCCCATACAACCGCATGGGCGCACCCCACTGACAGAGCACCAGAAGGAGGCATTACAAACCCTGCGTGGCGTCATCGGGTCTGATGAGAAGGTGACCTGCTCCGTACTCGGAATGACGTCCACAGGAAAAAGTCGCTTGCTGATGGAGGCTTGCGAGGAGATCACGAAAACGGGAAAGAAAGCCATTGTCCTGGAGCCAAATCGTCGCCTGGCAGAAGGAGCGAGGTGGGCTGGATATGAGGTCAGCAGCATCTACGCCCATATGTATATCGGGAGTGCGGTTGAGGAAGAAGAGCTGGATACAAGCAGTGAGCAGAAGAAGCTCAAGGTCATTCCACTACGCCAGTGCGAAGACAATGACGACTGCATCTATCTGTTGGATGATGCGCACCTGCTTGGCAATTCGCGATTCACTACGCCAGATGGAAAGCAGTACGGAAGCGGACAGCTGCTGGCAGACTTCTTCGACTTTGCCGGGCTGGGCAAGACCAGGCGCAAAGCGCTGTTCTTCGGGGATCCCTACCAGATCCAGCGTGCCGGTGAAGAGGAGTCGGTGCTTACCGGTGGCTTCCAGAAGTCACGTGGACTGATGCATCAGACGCTGGAGCTAACCCAGATTATCGATACGACCGGTGGCTCTGCGGCACTCGACAACGCAGAGCGACTTGTGGCTGCCATTCGCACACAGAAGTTTTCATCGCTGGAACTTGCCTCCGATGAGAGGTTCAGGATCACCGACAAGGATGGTGCAAGGCAGGCAGCAGCCGAGATTCTTGACCGCTACCGCGAAGATCCGCATTCGGTGTGGTGTCTGGCCGAGACGCACGCCAAAGCCAATGCGTTGACGCGTTGGCTGCGAGAGCGCCTGCGGGGCAAGAAGGTGCTGGGTAGCGTTGAGGAAGGTGACTTGCTGGAAGTCTATGTCAGCCCGGATGTGCAGGATTCGGTTGGTTCGACCTTCTCGGTGCAGTCGGGCGGGCGATTGGCAGTGGCGAGCGTTGGTGGCCGAACCGAGTACACGCAAGGTCTGAAATGGGCAAAGAACAACCCGGTCAGGTTTCATTCCGTTTATTTCGACTTCGGCGCCAAGGCGGAGTATCAACTTGGAATCTTTGAGGAATTTCTGACGGCGGAGAAGCCGGAGTTGGATAAGGAAACCGCCGTCGCCGAGAGCGTATGGCGGAATTCGATCAAGAAAGAGAGAGAGAAGGTCTTGAAAGGGAAGCAGGACGCGCTTCCTGGCTTTGAGCAGGCGATGGTGCCGCCACCTGCGCCAGATTTTGCCTACGTGCGTTATGGATACGCAACGACGGTCCATCATGCCCAAGGTATGTCGCAGCCGGTCTGCTATGTGAACTGCGAACATTCGGCCGGTCTGCATTCGGAGGGGTTCTTCCGTTGGCTCTACTCGGCACTCACAGTGGCCGAGCGCCAACTGGTGCTGCTGAACTTTGCCGACATCCATCCGTTCGATTCAGCGACTTGGAATGCCGGGGGCTGTAGCGTGTCCAGCGACATCTCGGTCGGCGCGGGATGGTCGTTCACGCCCAACGGCATCGTCTCGGAGAAGGATCAGCAACGCAGCTTGCCGCCCGGGCTCGATCAATCCGGGGATGTGCTCAAGTCTGTCGCCATATGGCTTCGCATCGCCAGCTCAGTTGAACCCCTTGGGTGGAAAGTGGCGAAGGCCGCGTGCCACAACTACCAGGAGCAGTACGAGTTGGCCGGGCCGAACGGTGAGCAGTGTCAGCTTCGCATTCCCTACAACGGGAAGAACGTTGTGACTGCTATTCACGTCAAGGATGCCGCGTTCTGGCCACTGGTTGTCGACGTGGCATCAGCGTGTATTGAGGTGAATGGCTACTCGCCGGAGGCAGAGTCCTTGCTTCGTTCTGCTCGTTCGCGACTTGGGGGCTGTGGCTGGAGGATTGTTTCGGCGACCGAGTCTGCTTATCGACTGCTCATCACGGTCGTGCGCTGTCATGACGAACGGGCCTCCATCGAGGCCAACTTCGACAAGCAGGGATTGGTTTCCAGCTTGCGCCTGCTTCATGCCAGTGACTTGGGCCTGTTGGACCAGATCAAGGAAGCATTGTTGTGAATTGGCAGGATGTCCAGAAGCTTCGCAAGGGCGGGCAACTGAAAGAGGCCCGCGAGGTAGCTTTGAGCATTCTTGCCGTCCATCCCGATGACTTCAAGGTCCGCTCACAGCTGGAATGGGTAACCTTTGCCGAGATCAAACAGACAGTAGGCCGGATAGAAGCTGCGTTGAAAGCTGGCCAGCGTGCCAATTCTGAGGATATGAACCTCGTGTGGATTCGCTGGGTGGAGTACCAGCAGTCCGAACCCCGGGTGCCAGAAATGGCCTGTTCGATGATCGTCGGGCAGATCACCAAGATCGGTCATTTGCTGCCGAAGTACGCGGACACAATCTACTGGCTGAGGCCGGATGGACTTCGCGACGAAGACTGGCAGCCAAATGTGTTCGAGGGAAAGACGTACCCTTCTTTAGCCGCAAAAATTGCCCTCGCGTTGTGCAAATGGATCAAGGCCAATCCTGACACGTCGACTGACGAAGATGTGAGCATGGCCTTGGAGTGGATTGAGGGAGCGAAGGAGCGCGCGCCGGGAGATTATGAGCTCTGGTTGAACTGGAACGCGGCTATCCTGTTTCGCCAGCGAGGCGAATTTCAGCGAGCCACTGAGCTCTTGACCAGCGTCATCAAGGCTAAGCGGAATGAGTTCTGGGTTTGGGCTGAGGCAGGAAGGTTGTACCGGTCCGAGCAGCCTGAACTTGCCCTGTCGTGCTTTTGCCGTGCGCTTGAATGCCCTGCTGAATCCAAGTTCCTGGTAAGGGCACATCGCGAACTGGCCGAGTTGCTGGCTGAGCAAGAGGAGTACGCCCAAGCCAGTCGCGAGGTCGCCATCACCATTGATGTCCGCCATTCTGAAGGCTGGCCGGTCGGACGGGAGATGGAAGCGCTGATCGCCAAGCCTTGGTACGACCCATCTGCTGAAGGAGCCGAGAATCCGAAAGAATTCTATGGTCGCCACTCGCCTGCAGCACTGGCACTCTGCTTCGACGTGGTGGAAACGAAGGCTGCGAACTACCTCGGTCTTCTAGTCCCACATACCCC
Organism: Stenotrophomonas panacihumi; assembly: GCF_001431645.1. GTDB lineage: Bacteria > Pseudomonadota > Gammaproteobacteria > Xanthomonadales > Xanthomonadaceae > Stenotrophomonas_A > Stenotrophomonas_A panacihumi. The sequence goes on from NZ_LLXU01000058.1 coordinate 136,388, forward strand.
CAAGGACCCGCGTCCTGGCTGGAAGCCGAGGCCGCTGCCGAGATTCGCCGTCCAGGACGATAAAGGCCGCACCTGGAGTCTGGTCGGCCCAGGCATGAAGAAGCTGAAGTTTGAGGTTGGTGCGCCGTTGACGGTCGTCATCGGTCGCCAGGATGGCGAAGACAGGCAAACCATCGTCCATGTTTCCAGCAGAACCGAAGGGGCGCGTTGGGATTGTCTCGAGCAGGGCGCTGGCTTCGTCGTGCGTGAAGCCACCGCCTCCGAACGCTTGAAGGTCTATGTTGTTGGAGGCGGCGAAGTGCTTGGCGTTGACGGGCCAGCGGACAATACCCTGTCCGTTGGCGATGGTGTTCGACTGGGGCTGGTTCGTAACCCCAAGAATGACCGACTTGACGCACTGCAGGCCGAGCGTGGAGAAGTGTCAGACAAGGTGGTGAAGCGTGTAACGGGCCAGCTTCTCCGCAACCCGAAGGGGTTCGCTTTCGTGGACGGTGTCTACGTTTCGCATCGGTTAGTCGAAGCAATCGATAACGCCGTCGAGGACGTAGTTGCCGTGGCTGTCTATGAGAAGCATCCCAAGGAAGACAAGTTCGCGTGGCGCGTGATTGCGATGAGAGCGGCGGCATGAACAACCCCAGCCGGGTGGAGTCGTCTTTCAGCCACTCTCCAGAGACTGACCTTTACGCCCGGCGATGATCGAGTAGGGCTTGCAGGTGCAGGCCTCGACCTGTGCCTTCAGGGGCGATACGCGACAGCGGCAATCTCTTGCCTTTTCCTGAAATAGGCCTTATAACGCATTAAATATCAATTTATTAGCCCGTTAAAGCGCATGGCAAGGACCAATCTCCTGCGCACTACGCCCCCGCTGGAGGTGGAGGCCGCGCTGCAGCGCCTCGGTGCGAACCTGAAATCGGCGCGTCTGCGGCGCAATCTCACCGTGGCCCAGGTGGCCGAGAAGATCGGCACCGGGCCGCGCGCGGTGGCCGATGCCGAGAAAGGCAAACCCGCCACCGCCATCGCCACCTACTTCGCGCTGCTGTGGGCCTATGACCTGCTGCAACAGGTCGATCCGCTGGCGGCACCGGGTACGGACGAGGTTGGCCATGCGCTGGCCGACCGCCGCGAGCGCGCCCGGCCACGCCGCAAGCTCGACAACGATTTCTGAGGACGAGGCAGGCCGGCCATGAGCGAATGCTTCGTCTACATCACCTTGCCCGGACAGGAGGAGGCGGTCACCGCGGGCCGGTTCGAGCTGGATGCCGGCCGCGACGGCGTGCCGGTCGGGCGCTTCGTTTATGGCCGCCGCTACCTGCAGCGCGACGATGCGGTGGAGTTCGACCCGGTCGAACTGCGCCTGGGCGAACGCGAGTACCGGACCACGCATCACAAGGGCGTGTTCGGCGTGCTGCGCGACGCCGGGCCGGACTACTGGGGACGGCTGGTGATCGAGCGCCACGCCGGCAGGCCGCCGGCGGACGAGCTGGGGTACCTGTTGGAGTCAGCCGATGATCGTGCCGGCGCGCTGGGCTTCGGCCTGGGGGTGCAGCCGCCCGCGCCGCGCCGCGAGTACAACCAGACCTTGGCACTGGCGCGGTTGCAGCAGATTGCCGAGGCCCTGCTCGACGAGGCGGCGCGCACGGATGTCACGGCGGTGCAGGTCGCCGAGTTGATGCGTGCCGGCACCTCGATGGGCGGTGCGCGCCCGAAAGTGGTGGTCGAGGACAATGGAGAGCTGTGGCTGGCCAAGTTCAACCTCAAGGACGATCGCTGGAACATGGCGCGGGTCGAACACGCCATGCTGCGGCTGGCGGCCCGGTGCGGGCTCGACGTGGCGCAGAGCAAGGTCGTGTCGGTCGGCGGGCGCGACGTGCTGCTGGTGCGTCGTTTCGATCGCGACAAGACCGAGCGGGGATACTTTCGCCACCGCATGGTCAGCGGCTTGAGCTTGCTGCGCGCGGACGAGGGCTATCAGGATCGACCGCGCTGGTCCTATTTGCTGCTGGCCGAGGAGGTGCGGCGCGCCTGCCTTGAGGCCGAGAAGGACGTGCAGGAGTTGTTCCGGCGGATGTGCTTCAACGCCCTGATCTCCAACAACGACGATCACCCGCGCAACCACGCCTTGCTGGCGCGAGATCGCCACTGGCAGCTGGCGCCGGCCTATGACCTCACGCCCAATCCGCAGGTCAGCATCGAGCGTCGCGACCTGGCGCTGACCGTCGGCGACTTTGGTCGCGCGGCCACCGCGCAGAACCTGCTCTCGCAAGCCACCCGCTTCGGGCTGCGCCCTGGCGATGCGGCGGCGCTGGTCGAAGCGATGCGTGAGACGGTGCAGGCGCAATGGTTCGCCACCACGCGTGCCGCCGGGGTCAGTGAAGCCGATTGCGACCGGATCGCCGGGGCGTTCGTGTACCCGGGCTTCCAGACAACGATGGAGCGCGAATGACATGCAGCCGTTGATTGTCGCCGAGCAAGTGCGCCAGGGGGTCGAGGATTTCCTGGCGACGACGTTCCCGGCGACCACGCCCGGGTTCGAAACCGTGATGGCGGACTTCCTCGCCACGCCCGGCAAGCTGGCACAGGGACCGTACGTCAGCATCGGTCTGCCGTTCCGCAAATACGCGGGCAAACCGGTATTCGACTGGCTGGAGAGGGGCTTTGTCCCGCACGCGCACCAGGCACGCGCCTTCGAACGCCTGGTGGGCGATGCACCGAAGTCCACGCTGATCGCGACCGGCACCGGCTCGGGCAAGACCGAGTGCTTTCTCTACCCGGTACTGGAGCACTGCCGGCAGCAGCGGGCCGCAGGCAAGCGTGGCATCAAGGCGATCCTGATCTACCCGATGAACGCGCTCGCCACCGACCAGGCCAGTCGACTGGCCAAGGAGATTCTGGCGCGCGAGGCTTTTGCCGGCATCACCGCGGGACTCTACGTAGGCGATGAGCCCGGCGAGAAGAGCACCACGGTGCGTCAGCTCGACGATGGCCGTTTTACGGTGATCACCGAGCGCGACCGCCTGCGGGAAGAACCGCCAGACATCCTGTTGACCAACTACAAGATGCTCGACTTCCTGCTGATCCGTGCCCGCGACTCGGTGCTGTGGCGGCACAACGCACCGGACACGTTGCGCTTCCTGGTGGTGGACGAGCTGCATACCTTCGACGGTGCGCAGGGCACCGATCTGGCCTGTCTGATCCGCCGGCTCAAGGCGCGCCTGCGCACGCCGCCAGGGGCGTTGGCCTGCGTGGGCACCTCGGCCACGCTGGGCACCGATGGGCAGGAACGCCTGCTCGCTTTTGCCGGTGACGTGTTCGGCGAAGTCTTCGACGACCACGCTGTGATCGGCGAGGACCGCGAATCGGTCGCCGAGTATCTGGCCAACGACGCGGTCGAGTTCATGCGCATGCCCACGGCTGCCGACTACGTGAGGCTGACACCGGGCAAGCGTGATGCAAGCGATTACATCGCCGAGCAGTACGCACTCTGGTTCGATGTCGACGATAAAGTAGACGTGCAGGACGTCCAGTTCCAGGCCCGCCTGGGCGCGCAGCTGAAGCAGCACGTCGCCTTCCAGAACCTGTTGCGCGACCTGCATCGCCTGGGCGGCAGGGCCGTCGCGCTGGCGGATCTGGAGGACGCGATCGGCGGTCGTCTCCGTGATCGAAGCGATGCACCGGCCGATTATCCGAGGCGTTGGCTGCTGAGTCTATTGACGCTGGTGTCTCACGCGGCAGCGTCGGAAGACGACAGCGGCCGGCGCCGGCCGTTCCTGTCGGCACGCGTGGAGTTGTGGTTGCGCGAACTGCGCCGCATGGTCGCGAGTTTGTCCGGCCAGCCCCGGCTGGTGCACTCGGACGATCTGGCCGGCAGCGATACCGGCGTGTATCTGCCCTTGATCCACTGCCGGGATTGCCATGCCATGGGCTGGGGTGCCGTGGTCAGCTCCACCGACCGGAATCGTCTCAAGAGCGATCTGCAGGGCTTCTACACCGCATTCTTCGGACTGGATCTCGGGACGCGTTTCCTGTTTCCGGCCATGGGCGAGACGCCCATCGATCCGAAGCAACTCGAGCGCAAGCAGGCTTGCAGCGAATGCGGCACCCTCAATCCTCGCGACGCCCAGGACTGCAATCACTGTGGATCGAAGTCACTGTTGGCAATCGACCTGGCCGCCAACCAGCGCCAGGGCCGACGCAACGGCGCGCCCTTCACCAAGTCGCACCACGATTGTCCGTACTGCGATGGCGACCGCACCCTGACCATCGTCGGTGCGCAGGCGGCGAGCCTGGCCAGCGTGAGCGTGGGACAACTGTTCGGCAGCCCGTACAACGGCGACAAGAAGCTGATCGCATTCTCGGATTCCGTGCAGGACGCGGCGCATCGCGCCGGCTTCTTCGAGGCTCGAACCTGGCGCTTGAACCTGCGGCCGGCGATGGCACAGGTCATCCACGAGGCGGTGGCGAAAGGAGCACCGCTGAGCCTGGCCACGTTGCCCGGCGCGTTCGACAAGCAGTGGCAAAGCCGGCTGGGGGAAAAGGACTACATCAAGACCTTCCTGCCGCCGTCCATCGCTTGGCTGCGCGACTACGACAAGCTGCTGCACGAGGATGTGTTGCCTGAGGGGAACTACCTGCAGCAGCTGGTCCGGCGTGGCCTGACTTGGGCGATGCTGGGCGAGTTCGCCCAGGACGCCCATGTGGGGCGTACCTTGCCGCGTACCCGCACGGCGGCAGTCGTGGTCGATGCCGAGGCGCTTGCGGCTGCAGCGTCAGCCGCCGCGGCCACATGGCGCGAGAAAGTCGATGCGCTGCGGGCGGTGACCGATGCCGAAGCCAAGGTATTCCTGCAAGGGCTGTTGGCGCGCATGCGGCGCGTGGGCGCGGTGTGGGACGAGTTCCTGCAGGCCTATGCGCGCCACGGTTGCAATATCTTCGTCTATCGGGCCAACAATCCGGCCGAGTATGCGATGTTGAAGACGCCGCGTCGGCCACGCTTCCTGTCGCTGTTGCCCTACAACGATTGCGATCCAGTGACGGGCGAGGATACCGGCTTCTACCGCGACTGGGCGTTCAAGTCCCTCGAAGGCCTGGCTAGAGCGGCCCTGATCGAGGATTCGGTACTGGCCGATGTCTACCGCATCACGCTGCAGGCGTTGGCCGATGTCGGTGTTGCCGAGGCGCTGGAGTCGGAGCGCCAGGGCACGCTGGTGTGGGGGCTGCGGCCGCAGGCGTTGCATCTGCTGGATGCGGCGGCGGAATGGCGTTGCGATACCTGCCGCAACGCCGTCATGGATCACCTAGAGGCCGGCCTGGACGGCACGCCATGCCGCCGCCTGGCGTGCGGGGGCCAGTACCGACTGCACGCAGATGAGGTCCCAATGTTCTACCGCGAGCTGTATCTGTCTGCCGATGTGCAGCGGATCCGGGCGCGCGAGCACACGGGCCTGCTGGATCGCGCCATGCGCGAACAGGTCGAAGCCGACTTCAAGAACGGCAAGGTCAATGTGCTGTCGGCCACGCCGACGCTGGAAATGGGCATCGACATCGGCGACCTGTCGGCGGTGTTGATGTGCTCGGTCCCGCCAGCGCAAGCCAACTACCTGCAACGGGCCGGTCGCGCCGGCCGCAAGACCGGCAACGCATTCATGGGCACCGTGGCTGCGGGCCGCCCGCATGACCTGTACTTCTGGGCCAATCCACGCGAGATGCTGGCCGGACACGTCGACTCACCCGGCGTGTTCCTCAATGCCTCTGCCGTGCTGGAGCGGCAGTTGGCCGCGTTCTCGCTGGACAACTGGGTGCGGGAACGCGGCGAAGCGGCAAAGATTCCACCTCGGCTTGGCGATGTGCTCTCCGCGGTCCGCAACCAGACGCAGTCGAAATTTCCGCATCCCTGGCTGGACTACCTGCATCAGAACCAGGCCACGCTGATCGATGGCTTCATCGAACTGTTCAGGCAGGGGAGTACGCCCCTGACCATGGAAAGCGAAGACTACCTGCGGCGCTTCATCGAGGGTGGCTCCACCGATACCGGGTCCCTGCCTTGGAAGGTGCTCAACCGGGTGTTCGCGGTCATCCGCGACGTGGATGACCTGAAGCGTCGGCGCACCCGGGTCGAGGCGGAGATCGCCCGCATCGAAGGGCTGGATGCACGCGGAGCGTCGGATGACGAGGAGTTGCAGGAACTCAAGCTGGAGAAGGCCGCGTTGACCCGGCTGCTGGCGGGCATCGACTCGCGCGACACGCTGCAGTTCCTCACCGATGAAGGCCTGTTGCCCAACTACGCGTTCCCCGAACAGGGCGTTCTACTGCATTCGGTGATCATTCGCGATGACAAGAAGGTGGTCGCCTCGGCCGAACAGCGGGTGTTGACGTTCGAGTACGAACGCCCCGGGGCCAGTGCGATTACCGAGCTGGCACCCGAGAGCGTGTTCTATGCGGAAGGGCGCAAGGTCACCATCGAGCAGGTCGACGTCGCCCGCGACAAGCCGCAGAAGTGGCGCTTCTGCCGCAGTTGCTCGTACAGCGAACCGGAGACGAGCAGCGAGCCGCTGAGCGCCTGCCCCCGGTGCGCCGACCCCATGTGGAGCGATGCCGGGCGCGTGCAGACCATGTTGCGCCTGAGCAAGGTGTACGCCCGCACCTATGACAGCAACAGCCGGATTGGCGATGACGCCGATGATCGCGACCGCAAGTTCTACGTCCGCCAGGCCTTGCTGGACGTGCCTCCAGGTGCCGTGCGCCAGGCCTGGGCGGTGGAGGACGACAGCTTCCCTTTCGCGTTCGAGTTCCTGGAACGGGTGCAGTTCCGCGAAGTGAACTTCGGCCAGCAGACAGGCGACGGCGAGCCGATCCAGATTGCCGGCAACGACACCCGCAAGCCGGGATTCCGGATCTGTGCCGAATGCGGGACCTTGCAGCGCAATCGGCGCCGCGAGGATGCCTGGAAGAATCACGCGCTGTACTGCTCCAGGCGCAAGGAGGAAATGCTGGCCGTCCAGGAGTGCGTGTTCCTCTACCGCGAATTCGACAGCGAGGGCATCCGACTGTTCTTGCCTGAGTCGCGTTTTGGTGGCTCGGACGAAAGCGTCCATTCCTTCATCGCCGCGCTGCAGATGGGCTTGGAACAGCGATTCCGGGGCTCGGTCGACCACCTGCGCATTGCTCGCGATGTCCGCCTGGCCCAGGGGGAAGAGTCGCCTCGGCAGTATCTGGTGATCTACGACAGCGTCCCCGGTGGCACGGGCTATCTGAAGGAGCTGATGCGCGATCCGGCGCCGTTGTTCGAAGTACTGCGCTTGGCGCTTGTGGGTCTGCAAGGCTGCAGCTGTGTTGCTGATGAGAACCGTGATGGTTGCTATCGCTGCCTCTACGGCTATCACAACAGCTCGGAGCGCAAGCACGTCTCACGACGTACCGCGGCGGGCCTGCTCCAGGAGATCCTCGGGCACCAGGCCGAGTTGAAACCTGTCGCCACGATCGGTGATGTGGTGGCAAAGAACAGCCTGTTCGACAGCGAATTGGAGCGTCGCTTCATCGAAGCGCTCCGTCGCAAGCCTGCTGGCGGCGCGGCGCGGCTCGAGGTGCGTGACGAGGTCGTTCGCGGAAAGCCGGGCTACTTGCTGCAGGCTGGCGATCGCGTGTGGATGGTGGAACCGCAGGTCGAGCTGGGACCGGATCGAGGCGTTGTCATCCCGTGCAAGCCGGACTTCGTGCTGTGGCCGCAGAACATCGACGGCATCCTGCCCGTCGCGGTGTTCCTGGATGGCTGGCGATTCCACAAGGATCGGATGGGCGACGACATCGCCAAGCGGATGGCGGTGGCCAGGAGCGGCAAATTCAGCGTCTGGTCGCTGACCTCAGATGACATCACGGCTGCCCTTGAGCCAGGGGGGGCTGTGCCGGAGACGCTTTGGGCGCAGGCGTTGCCGCCCTCCGGCACCGGCCGGGATTCGGGGCCGACCTATACCTTGCTCGATGCCGATGCATTGAGATCGTTCCATGCGCTGACCGCCTTCGAACAATTGCATGCACGCATCGCAGGAAGCATGGCTGCCACGGATGACGCAATGGTCAGGCTTGCCGCGGTGCTGTCGCTGCGCCTTGGCGCCCAGCCACTGGCCGCCCCGACCTTCCAGCCGCTCCTCGATTCTCAGGCCGTGCTCGCGCTGCAGGCAGTGAAGGGTTTCGCGTGGCCGAAAGGTGCCGACCTCGGGCGATGCTGGATGTCGGAACCGGGGCAGATCGGTCTTGGCGTGCAGATGCGACGCAGCGAGTTGCCGCAGTTCGCGGCCAAGCCTGGATCACGTGAGCGACAGCCACTGGTCGTCCTCTGCTGGGCGGATGTGCCGACGCTTGACGATGGGCAACGTCGCCGTTTCTGGCAGCAGTGGTGGCATGCAGCCAACCTGCTGTTGCCGCTGGCCAACGCCTGGATGTCCGCGGACTCCGGTGCACTCCTTGGTTCCCTGGAAGCCGCGCCAGCCTATCGGAAGCTCGGCGACATGACTCCCGAATGGGAGGCGGCCATGGCGGACGCACTGCCCGAGGCCCAAGGGGTGTTGCAGGCCGCCATGGAGGCTGCCGCTGACTGTCCGAACGTGGGTTATGAACTCCTGGACGACGCGGACAGGGTGGTTGCACAGGCAGAGCTTGCCTGGCCCGATCTCAAGGTGGCGCTGTTGATCGACGATGTTGGCCGGGATGTATTCGAAGCCGCTGGATGGCGGGTGAGGGTGTTGGACCAGGGAATGGGTGCTGGCGATCTTGCCGGCTTGCTGAAGCAGTGATGAGCAGGGAACGACGATGCAGAAGACGGTCAAAGTAGCGCTCTCCGACGATTTCCTGCGGGCGTTCGCGGCAATCCCGCGCGATCGCCAGCAGTCGGTTGTGAAGTTCATGGCGACATTCCGGCAGAACCCGATGTCGCTCGGAATCAACTACGAGAAGATCAACGATGCGACCGACCCGCGCATGCGCTCGGTCCGGATCGGCATCGATTACCGAGGCATCGTGCTCAAGCCTGAACAGGGCGATGTCTATTGCCTGCTGTGGGTCGACAAGCACGACGATGCCTACGACTGGGCGCGTCGGCACAAAGTCGCGATCCACCCCGAGGTCGGCACGATCCAGGTGCTGGAATCCAGCCGTGGCGAGGTCGTTGCGCCCGAGGGAACTCGGGCGGCACCGGAAGGCCTCTTCGCGAGCCTGAAGGATCGTGAGCTGCTTCGTCTTGGCGTGCCGCAGGAGCTGGTGCAGCGTGTCCGCTCGATCGTCACGGTTGAGCAGCTCGAGGCCAGTCAGGCCGGCTTGCCCGATGATGCGTTCGAGGCGCTGTACCTGTTTGCTGCCGGCGAGTCGTATGAATCGCTGGTGCGCGAGCGAGAAGCACCGGCCCAGGTGGATATCGAGGATTTCGCTGGCGCGCTCGAGCGCGATGGCAGCAAGCGCCACTTCCTGGTGATCACCGACGACCTGGATCTCGAAGCCATCCTCGCAGAGCCACTGGCACGCTGGCGCGTCTTCCTGCATCCCTCGCAGCGCAAGCTGGTCGAACGCGACTGGAACGGTCCGGTCCGCGTGTTGGGTGGCGCGGGCACCGGCAAGACCGTTGCGGCCATGCACCGGGCGGCCTGGCTGGCGCGCAAGCTGGCAGACGTGCCCGGCAAGCCGGTGTTGTTCACCACCTTCACCCGGACCCTGGCGGACGACATCCGTTCGCAGGTCGCCTCCATCACCACGCCCGCGGAACGGGACAAGATCGAGGTGGCGAACATCGATCAGTGGGCACTGTCGGTGTTGCGCCGTGCGGGCTATCGACATGAGCTGTTGTTCGACGGCACAAAGCGCCGCGGACTGTGGACCCGCGCGTTGACTCGCAAGCCGGACGGCGAGCAATACCCGGACCCGTTCTATCAGGCGGAGTTCGAGCGGGTGGTCCTGCCGCAGGCTTGCGAGTCGGTAGACGACTACCTGCGGGCAAGCCGTGTGGGACGAGGCCGTCAGTTGAGCCGGTCCTCACGCCGCGAGCTGTGGCCGGTGTTCGCCGAGTACCGGGCACAACTCAGGAGCGCCAATCTCCGGGAGCCGGAAGAGGCCTATCGCGATGCGCTGGCGATCCTGAAACGCGAGGGCACCTCGCTGGGTATCCGTTCGATCGTCGTCGACGAGGCCCAGGACCTGAGCCCGCAGGCGTTGGCCCTGCTGCGCGCCGCGGTGCCGGAAGGGCCGAACGACCTGTTCATCGTCGGTGACGCGCACCAGCGGATCTACCGTCACAAAGTGGCGCTGTCACGGGTAGGGATCGACATCCGCGGGCGGGGACGCAAGCTTCGCGTGAACTACCGGACCACTGACGAGATCAGGAAGTGGGCAGTCGCCCAGCTGGCCAACTGCACGATCGATGACCTGGACGGGCAGCCCGACGCACTTGTCGGCTACCAGTCCCTGTCGCATGGCCCGACTCCTGAGTTGGTGAACAGCTCGTCACGCGCCGAGGAACGATCCGTGATCGAGGCGGCCATCGATCGATTGAAGACCGATGGTATCCCGATGCGTAGCGTCTGCCTGGTCACGCGAACCAACGCAGAGGCGAACGAGTACGCCCAGTGGTTGCATTCGACGGGACGGGAGACACTCAAGCTTGACCGAGGAACGCCTGATGACCAGGACAAGGCCGGCGTACGCGTCGCCACCATGCATCGTGTCAAAGGGCTCGAGTTCGACGCCGTGATCCTGGCCGGCTATCGCACGCCGGAACATTACGCCAAGGAGTACGGCGAAGAGGAGGACGCTGGGGTCATGCTGGACAACTTGACGAGCGAGCGTTGCTTGCTGCATGTCGCGGCCACGCGTGCCAAGAGGTACCTCATGGTGAGTCGAATCCAGCGTTGATCGCGCATTGGACTGCGTTCCGGGGGTCAGTAATGGCGAATTCGGAAGGATGAGCCGATCCACGCGGCGCATCACATGGAATCCTCTGGCGCCTTCTGGGTTCTCTGAAGAGACAAGCGACTGGACAGCGAGGAAATTGTCCAGTTGCGGATCCGATCTCCAGCTGACAATTCTTGTGCGGGTTCGTACAAGGAGCAAGGCGATGGAGAACGCGGATCATCTACGGCGTGACGTTGGAGATGCGCCATGTGCTGCCGACCATGGCGCGGCGAACGATGGCTCGAGGTTTGGCTGGATGCCGAATTCCGGCTATGGGCCGTACTGCACCATCCCGTTCTCAGCCGGAATTGGTGATGAGATTTGCAGGGCCATTGGTTTGGCGTCGTTCGTTTCGACTCGGCGAGAGGCCAGGATTCTGGCTGACGAGTACGCAGGTCAGGCGCTGGCACTCAAGGCCAAGGCGAGGCAGGAGCGGCACTTGCTCTCCATTGCGACCCGTGGGCCAGGCGGAGAAGCGCTCATTCGTCCAAACAGAGTGCGGCTCTGCCTTGATTGGAACCGGAGCGCCGGCTACTTGTACCTGGGATGGCGCGGTGCGGTGCGGAAGCGCAGCCGTTGGGCAAGGATCCGGCCGCCGCGATTGTGGAACTGCGAAAGTGATACGGCGGCCTTGGTCGCGAGGGCACATCCGGACGAAGTGGAGCTGGTTGCCAGGATCGAAGCGGAAGCGGCTGAAATCCGGCGACGCTGGTTTGCCTTGGTCAGGATGGTCCATTACATGAACGTGGCGGAGCACCATCGCATGACGGACGCGGGGCATGGGGCACGGCCTGTGCGACGCGGTAGCGGTGTCATGATTGCCGTCAGCAGGGCCTTGCGTCGAGTTCTCCCTGCGCGTGTCTTGATTCGTGAGACTGGCCTGCAGTAGCGTCGATCTAGATCGGATCACGAGGGCTTGCGCATGGAAGTCCTGATTGTTCTTGCGATTCTCGTCATTGGCGCGGTGAGGCTGTCGAAGCTCGGTGGCGAGCGGCCGGATCACCACGGGTCCGGTCGTACACCTGATGACCTGACGCCCGGACCGGTGCCACAGCAGCCTGGTTCCGGCCACGACTACGCGATCAATCCTGCGACCGGCCTGCCCATGCTTCACGGTAGTGCTGGCGGCTTCGATATCGAGGGCAATTTGTACGGGTTCGACGACGAGACGCTTCCGATGCATCGGCATCCCGCTGATCGACCATTGGATGAGATCTTCGGGCATGAAAGCTCGGGCCCCTGGATCAATCCGGCAACCGGTTTGCCCATGATCTCCGACAGTTCGGCAGGCGTGGATGTTGGCGGCAATCCGTATGGATCGAATCTGGATGATGTGTCCTCTCATGGCGGATTGCTCGAGTCCGGCTTCGGATCAGGCTCCTACGACACCAGCAGCTTTCATGATTCGTTCGGATCAGGATCCAGTTCGCTGGATTCGTTTGATTCTGGTTCGGGCTCGTCGGGTTCAGGGTTTGGATCTGACTGGTAGCGATGGGCCGCTTCCCCTTGCGACCGGCACCAGCAGGTACTCAGTTTTCAAGAGCGTTCAGTGTGCTCTCGCGCAATTCATCCAGCTTCTTCGCCCAGTCCTCCAGCATGGTCCGACGTTCCGCCATGTACTCGTGGCGATTGTAGGCGCCACGTATCTTTCCCATGGGGGAGTGGGCCAGACAGATCTCGACCACGTCCTTGTCGGCGCGGATGCTGTTGAAGTGGGTGCTGAAGGCCGCGCGCATGCCGTGGGGCGTGCCGATGCCGCTATAGCCGAGGCGTTCCAGCACGGCGTTGAGGCTCCGATTGGCCATGGGGCGCCTGGGGTCGCGGCGATTCGGGAACAAGAACTTCTGGTCTGCCGGGACGAGCTTGCGCAACTCGCGCAACAAGTTGATTGCCTGCGGTGACAGGGGTACCCAGTGGGCGCGCTTTGCTTTCATGCGTTCGGCCGGGATCTCCCATTCGCCCGCATCCAGATCGATCTCATCCCAACGTCCACCGATGATCTCCGACTTGCGGCAGGCGGTCAGCATGACGAGCAGCATGGCAATCCGGGTCTGCGTTGCCATCAGCGAACGATCGTCGAGCTGCACGAGGAGTTCGCCGATCTGCTCCAACGACAGTGCTGGATGATTCGTCTGGTCCCGCTTCTTCATCAGTCGGATCGAGGGGACAGGGTTGGCGTCGATCAAGCCGCTTTCGATGGCGTGTTCGAAGATGCCCCAGAGATAGTTACGCAGGTTGCGAGCGACCTCGGGGGCCCGCCGCTCCACCGACTTCAACAGCGCGGTGATTTCAACACGCTTGATCCCGTTGATCTGCCGACCCCGGAACTTGGGGAGCAGATCATTGTTGATCTCGCGTTCTCGCTGCCGGCGAGTCGCCGGCCGCAGTCCTTCGACGGTAGTAGCAGCCCATTCCGCCGTGACCGCAGCGAACGAGCCTTGCTCCCGCTCCAGATACTCCCGGGCAAGAGCCTGTTTGCGGACCTTGCGCGCCTGGACGGGGTTGATGCCCTGGGCAACGGAGCGCCGGGATTCGGCGTGTGCTTGGCGTGCTTCGGCAAGACTGACTTCCGGAAACGCACCCAAAGCGTCCAGGCCCTCGACCCCGCCGATACGGAACTTGTACCGCCAGTACTTCTGGCCGCTGGGTGTGACAAGTAGAAAGAGCCCGCCGCTGTCAGCGAGCTTGTAGGCCTTGGCAGCCGGCTTGGCGGACTTGATCTGGACGGCGGTCAGCATGGGGGAGGTCCCAGCATTGGAGGCCAAAATGATACCCCCAATGATACCCCCAGCGATCTGGGATGCTTCGAGTCATCTCGGAGTCGCCTGAGACAATAATCATCAATAAAATATTGATTTGACTAGCATTTCCCGTAAATCCTGGGTCGATCTGAGATCTTCTGGATTCTCTAATGAACGTTCCAGGAGGCGATGCGCATATGGGCGGCTCTTGCGGCGGACGCCCTATTCTCCCGGCTCGGCCTCCCGCAGGCAAAGGCGCGGGCGACGCGCGGCCCCCGCGCTATGCTGCGCGCTCTTCCCGCGGAGCCTGGCCATGCACGTCACGGGTATTGGTGGATTGTTCTTCCGTTCGCGGGATCCGGGGGCGCTGGCCGCCTGGTACGCGCAGCACCTGGGCGTCGGCCCGGTGGGCGATAGCTGGAGTTGGGCGCAGCAGGCGGGCCCCACCGTATTCATGCCCTTCAAGCAGCAGACCGATTACTTCCCCGCCGATCGCAGCTGGATGCTCAACCTGCGCGTGCAGGACCTCGACGGCCTGCTGGCGAAGCTGCGCGCGGCCGACATCGCGGTGGAGACGCGCGACGAGTGGGACAGCCCGGAGACCGGCCGCTTCGCCCGCATCCACGATCCGGAAGGCCTGCCGATCGAACTGTGGGAGCCGCCGGCGGAGGACTGATCCGCCGGGTCAGCGCAGCAGCCAGCGCAGCAGGCGGTCGATGCGCGCGTAGGGCGGCTTGAGCAGGTCGGTGGCGCTGCGGCGTCGCTGCCACAGGATCGGCAGCTGCTTGCTCATCGCATCGAAACCCGCGCGACCGTGGTACGCGCCCATGCCGCTGGCCCCCACGCCGCCGAACGGCAGCCCATTGGCGGCGAAGTGCAGCAGCGTGTCGTTGACGGTGACGCCGCCGGCCACGGTGCCGGCGAGGATGCGTTCGACATCCTCGCGATGCAGGGAGAAGGGATACAGCGCCAGTGGCCGTTCGCGCGCCGCGACCCCGGCAATCGCCTGGTCGAGCGTGCGATAGCCGAGCACCGGCAGCACCGGGCCGAAGATCTCCTCGCGCATCAGCGCCAGGTCTTCGGGCGGGTCGATCACCAGCGTCGGCGCGATCAGCCGCTCGGCCTGCGCGCGTTCGGGCGGCACCGGCGCCAGTTCGATCACCTGCGCGCCGCGCGCCCGCGCCTCGTCCAGCCAGCCACGCAACCGCGCGTACTGGCCCGCGTTGACGATGCGGGTGTAGTCGTCGAGCGGGCCGGCGAAGTCGCCATAGCGCTGCACGACTTCCGCGCGCAGCGCCTCGACCAGCGCCGGCAATTCGGTTTGCGGAGCCAGGACATAGTCCGGCGCAATGCAGGTCTGCCCCGCGTTGAACCACTTGCCGGTCGCCAGCCGCGCGGCGGCCTGCGCCAGCGGGTAGTCCGGGCAGACGATGGCCGGCGACTTGCCCCCCAGCTCCAGCGTCAGCGGCGTCAGGTGCGCCGCCGCCGCCGCCATCACCTTGCGGCCCACCGCGGTGGAGCCGGTGAACACGAGATGGTCCAGCGGCAACGCAGCGAAGGCGGCGGCCACCTCGGCACCGCCCTCCACCACCGCCACGCGGTCGGCCGGAAACGCCTCGCCGATGAGCCGGCGCAGGAACGCGGACGTTCGCGGCGCATGTTCGGAGGGCTTGAGCAGGACATGGTTGCCCGCGGCGATCGCGGTCGCCAGCGGCACCAGTGCGAGGTTGACCGGGTAGTTCCAGGGCGCGATCACGCCGACCACCCCCAGCGGCACCGCGCGTACTTCCGCGCGCGCCGGCCACAACCGCCAGCCAGCCCCCACACGGCGCGGCCGGCTCCAGCGCCGCAGGTGGCGCAGCAGGTGGTCGATCTCGCCGAGCACGGCCATGCCGTCGGCGAGCAGGGATTCGTGATGCGAACGGTGGCCGAAGTCGGCGGCGATGGCCTCGGTCATCTCCTCCAGCCGCTGCTTGAACAACATACGCAGGCGCTGCAGGTCCGCGCGTCGTTGTTCCAGCGGAGGGCGGCGGCGCTGCCAGGCGGCGCGCAGGCCGGCGAGGGTTGCTTCCAGCGTGACGGCGGGGTTCGGGGCATCCATGCGCCGGACTATACGGGCGGCAGGTAAAAAAAAGGCGCCGGCAAGCCGGCGCCCGGGAAGGGCCGGCGCGAACGCCGGCCTCGGGGGGGTCGTTTACTGGCTCAGGTCCACGTCCTTGGTATCGCGCAGGAACAGCGTGCCGATGATCAACGTCATCACCGCCACCGCGATCGGGTACCACAAGCCCATGTACATGTTGCCGCTGCCCGCGACCAGGCCGAACGAAATCGCCGGCAGGAAGCCACCGAACCAGCCGTTGCCGATGTGGTACGGCAGCGACATGGAGGTGTAGCGGATGCGGGTCGGGAACAGCTCGACCAGGTAGGCGGCGATCGGGCCGTAGACCATGGTCACGTAGATCACCAGGAGCCACAGCAGCAGCAGCGTCATCGGGATGTTGATGCGCGCCGG
Organism: Stenotrophomonas panacihumi; assembly: GCF_001431645.1. Taxonomy (GTDB): domain Bacteria; phylum Pseudomonadota; class Gammaproteobacteria; order Xanthomonadales; family Xanthomonadaceae; genus Stenotrophomonas_A; species Stenotrophomonas_A panacihumi. Next base: position 152,570 of record NZ_LLXU01000058.1, read on the forward strand.
GTCGGCCTTCTCGGGATAGCCGGCGGTGCCCAGCGCACCCTTCAAGCTCTTCACGAACGCATCGCCCTTGGACTTGGCTTCATCCTTCGACAGGCCGGTGGCCTCGTAGGACGGCACTTCGGTGCCGCCCACGTTGACCTGGGCCAGCGAACCCGGCGATGCCGGCTGCACGTCGTACGGCACGCCCGCCTTGGTGAGCGCGGCGGTGGCCACGTCGCAGGAGCTGGTGAACTTGCGCACGCCGGCCGGATCGAACTGGAAGCTGCAGGTGTTCGGATCGGCGACCACCAGGGCCGGCGACTTGGCACGCGCCTCCTCGATGCCCGGGTTGGCGTAGTGGGTGATGCCCTTGAAGATCGGGAAGTAGGTCACCGCGGCCAGCAGGCAGCCGGCGAGGATGATCTTCTTGCGGCCGATCTTGTCCGACAGCCAGCCGAACACCACGAAGAACGGCGTGGCCAGCGCCAGCGCACCGGCGATGAGCAGGTTGGCGGTGGTGCCGTCGACCTTCAGTGCCTGGGTCAGGAAGAACAGCGAGTAGAACTGGCCGCCGTACCACACCACCGCCTGGCCGGCGGTGGCGCCGAGCAGCACCAGCAGCATCAGCTTGAGGTTGCCGCCCTTCAGGCTGTCGCGGAACGGGGTCTTGGAGCCCTTGCCTTCCGACTTCATCTGCTGGAACAGCGGCGACTCGCTCAGCTGCATGCGGATCCACACCGACACGCCCAGCAGCACGATCGACACCAGGAACGGAATACGCCAGCCCCAGGCCTCGAACGCCTCGGTGCCCAGCCCCAGGCGGGTGCCCAGGATCACGAGCAGCGACAGGAACAGGCCCAGCGTGGCGGTGGTCTGGATGAAGCTGGTGTACAGGCCGCGCTTGCCGTCCGGCGCATGCTCGGCCACGTACGTCGCCGCGCCACCGTACTCGCCGCCCAGGGCCAGGCCCTGCAGCAATCGCAGCACGATGAGGATGATCGGCGCGGCGATGCCGATGCTTGCGTAGTTGGGCAGGATGCCGACCACGAACGTGGACATGCCCATCAGCAGGATGGTGACCAGGAACGTGTACTTGCGGCCGATGCGGTCGCCCAGGCTGCCGAAGAAGGCCGCGCCGAACGGACGCACCGCGAAGCCCGCGGCGAAGGCCAGCAGCGCGAAGATGAAACCGGTGGTTTCATTGACGCCGCTGAAGAACTGCTTGGCGATGATCGCCGCGAGCGAGCCGTACAGGTAGAAGTCGTACCACTCGAACACGGTGCCGAGGCTGGAGGCGAAGATGACTTTCTTGTGCCCGCCGGAAAGCACGGACTTGTGACTGGCATTGACGCTGGTGCTGGACATGTCCGGCTTCCTCAGAAGGTGTATTTGACGTGGGTCTGCAGGCGATTGAGGTCGCCACGGTCGCCACTCTCGAGTTCACGCTGGCCCCAGATGTACTCGGCGCCCAGGTCGAGCTTGGGCAGGGGCGAATAGATCAGGTTGATGTGCGCGGACTGCGAGGACTTGGTGATGCCGAGCCCGGTGAGGTCGGTCGGGTTGTCGTACTGCGCGCGGGAATAGAACACGTTGCCACGCAGCTTCGAGGAGAACGCATGGCGCCAGCCCAGGAAGCCAGCGACGACGCCGATGTTGTCCAGGTCGCCGGTGGCATCGAGCGCGGCGTCGTTGTTCAACGCCAGGCCGACGTAGCGGCCGATGCCCTCGCCGCCGGTGACCATGTAGCGCAGGTCGTCGTTCTTGCCGAGGTTCCACTTGCCCGACAGGCTCAGGCCCCAGCCGAACTTCTCCGAATCCACGTTGGCCGGGCCGTTCTGGTACTTGAGCTGGCGCACCAGGCCGGCGACGGAGAAGTGGCCCCAGTCGCCCTTCGGGTTGTAGCGGGCGGTGAAGTCCGGCATCGCGCCGTCGTCGCTCTGGATCTGGCCCATGTTGCCGCGGTACGGGGTGATCGCCGTTTCCGGGTTTTCCATCGAGAACGACCACGGGCCCTTGGTGTAGCGCAGCTGGGCCTGGCGCACGAACACGGTGCCTTCCGTGGGGCCGAGGAAGTCGACGGTATCGGGCAGCGCGGCGGTATCCTGGAAGTTGGTCCAGGCCTGGCCGGCCAGCCAGTTGTTCCACTGCACGTAGGCCTGGCGCAGGGTCAGGCTGTAGGTGTTGGTGGCCAGCTCGTTGCCGGTGAAGGCGGTGCTGCCGCCACCGAACAGGTCGAACTCCAGGTAGCTCTTCAGCTTGTCCCCGCCTTCGAGATCCGTATCGGTCGCGAACCAGAAGCGCGAGAACTGCGCGCCCATGTCGGTGTCCGCGCCGCCTTCGCGCGTGGCGCCGCCGCCGACCGGGATGGTCTTGGGCACGTAGAACATGCGGCCCACCGTGCCGTCGGCGATGTCGCCGTCGTTGGTGCTGGTGACCGAGGCGTCGAGCTTGATGAAGCCGCCATAGGTGAAGCGGGTATTGGGACCGGCACCGGCGGAGATGGCGGTCTTCTGGATCGGCGCGGGTGCGCCGGGCTTGGGCGGCGGCGGTACCACCGCGGCCTGTGCCGTCTTTACTTCGGTGATCTGCGTCTGCTGCTGGGTGATCTGGCCCTGCTGCTGTTGTTGCGACTGCAACAACAACTGGACCTGCTGTTCCAGCTGCGCGACGCGTGCTTCGAGCGCTTTTTCCCGAGCCGTCTGTGCAAAGGCCGCGCCAGGCGCGACGAGTGCTACGAACAGCGCGGCTGCCAGCGGTCGGCGAACCAGCGATGCTTTACGGATGTTCATTACTCCCTCCCGAATAATGGTTCGCCATGCCCGCGGGGGGCACGGCTTGGCCGGAGCGTGCGGCAGGCTCCGGCCACCGCCTATTCGCCTTTGGTCGTAACCACCGCCGATGCCGCAGTGCAGTACGACCATGGTCTAAGCCCGCGCCAGGCGGGGGCATGGCCCCGCGCCGGGGGGATGCGGCACACTGGCCGTCTACGGTGCCGCCGGTCAGGCGCGCATCGACCCATCCGATAAAAGCTGAGTGCAAGTGAGGGTGCCATGGCTGACATTTATCCCGTAGATCCGACCTTTGCCGCCGGCGCGCGGGTGCGCAAGGACCAGTATGAGAAGCTCTACCGCGAATCGGTCGAGCAGCCCGAGCAGTTCTGGGGCAAGGCCGCCGAGCGGCTGGCGTGGTATCGCAAGCCGACGCGCATCAAGGACGTCAGTTACGACCTGAAGGATTTCCGCATCCGCTGGTTCGACGACGGCGAGCTCAATGCCAGCGTCAACTGCCTGGATCGCCACCTGGACACGCGTGGCGACAAGATCGCCCTGCTGTTCGAGCCCGACAGCCCGGATACGCCGTCCTACGGCGTCACCTACCGCGAGCTCTACGAGCGCGTGTGCAAGCTCGGCAACGCGCTGCGCAGCCTGGGCGTCAAGAAGGGCGACCGCGTCACCATCTACCTGCCGATGATCCCCGACGCCGCCGTGGCGATGCTGGCCTGCGCGCGCATCGGCGCGATCCACTCGGTGGTGTTCGGCGGATTCGCGCCGAACTCCATCGCCGACCGCGTGATCGACTGCGGCACCAAGCTCATCATCACCTCCGACGAGGGCCTGCGCGGCGGCAAGAAGATCCCGCTGAAGGCCAATGTCGATGCGGCGCTGAAGATCCCCGGCACGCAGAGCGTGGAAACCGTGCTCGTGGTGCGCCACACCGGCGGCGCGGTGGACATGCAGGCCCCGCGCGACCGCTGGTTCCATGACGTGGTGGACAGCCAGCCGGCCGAGTGCGAGCCGGAGCGCATGAACGCCGAGGACCCGCTTTTCATCCTCTACACCTCCGGTTCTACCGGCAAGCCCAAGGGCGTGCTGCACACCACCGGCGGCTACCTGCTCTACGCCAGCTACACCCACGAGACGGTGTTCGACCTGCGCGAGGACGACATCTACTGGTGCACCGCCGACGTGGGCTGGGTCACCGGCCACAGCTACATCGTCTACGGCCCGCTCGCCAACGGCGCCACCGCGCTGATGTTCGAGGGCGTGCCGAACTACCCGAACGTCTCGCGCTTCTGGGAAGTGATCGACAAGCACCAGGTGACGATCTTCTACACCGCGCCCACCGCGATCCGCGCACTCATGCGCGAAGGCGAGGAGCCGGTGAAACGCACCTCGCGCAAATCGCTGCGCCTGCTGGGCAGCGTCGGCGAGCCGATCAACCCGGAAGCCTGGCGCTGGTACTACGACGTGGTCGGTGATGCGCGCTGCCCCATCGTGGACACCTGGTGGCAGACCGAGACCGGCGGCATCCTGATTTCGCCGCTGCCCGGCGCCACCGACCTCAAGCCCGGCTCGGCCACGCTGCCGTTCTTCGGCGTGCGCCCGGCGCTGGTCAATGCGGACGGCGAACGCCAGGAAGGCGCCACCGAGGGCAACCTGGTGCTCCTCGATTCGTGGCCGGGCCAGATGCGCACGGTGTACGGCGACCACCAGCGCTTCATCGACACCTATTTCCGTACCTACCCCGGCACCTACTTCACCGGTGACGGCTGCCGCCGCGACGAGGACGGCTACTACTGGATCACCGGCCGCGTGGACGACGTGATCAACGTCTCCGGCCACCGCATCGGCACCGCCGAGGTGGAAAGCGCGCTGGTCTCGCATCCGAAGGTGGCCGAAGCGGCCGTGGTCGGCTTCCCGCATGACGTCAAGGGCCAGGGCATCTATGCCTACGTGACGCTGATCGCCGGCGAGCAGCCGAGCGAGGACCTGCACAAGGAACTGATCGCCTGGGTGCGCAAGGAGATCGGCCCGATCGCCTCGCCCGACCACCTGCAGTGGGCGCCGGGCCTGCCGAAGACGCGCTCGGGCAAGATCATGCGCCGCATCCTGCGCAAGATCGCCGAGAACGCGCCCGACCAGTTGGGCGACACCTCGACCCTGGCCGATCCGTCGGTGGTCGATTCGCTGGTGAACGAGCGCCGCGTGCGCTGATGATCGTGTGACATCGCGGGCGGTGGCCGGCGTGACCGGCCCCGTCCGCGCCGCGCCTCCCCCCGTACGTGTTCCCCTGCCATGCCCACCCTGCTGATTGCCGACGACCATCCGTTGTTCCGTGAAGCCCTGCGCGCGGCCGTCCAGCGCGTGATGCCGGGCGTGCAGCTGTTCGAGGCCGAGAACGTCGATGCGCTCTACGCGCTGGCCGACGCCCACGCCGATGCCGACCTGCTGCTGATGGACCTCAACATGCCCGGGGCGCAGGGTTTCAGCGCGCTGGTGCACTTGCGCGCCTTGCATCCACAGCTCCCCGTGGTGGTCGTGTCCGCGCGCGAGGAGGCGACGATCATGCGCCGGGCCATCGACCATGGCGCGTTCGGCTTCATTCCCAAGTCGGCCGATTCGGACACCATCGGCCAGGCGCTTTCCACCGTGCTCGATGGCGAGCGCTGGATTCCCGCCGAAGCACAGCACCTGCCGCCGACCGACCGCGAAGAGCGCGAGGTCGGCCAGCGCCTGCGCGAACTCACGCCGCAACAGTTCCGGGTACTGCAGATGCTGGGCGCGGGGCTGTTGAACAAGCAGATCGCCTACGACCTCGGTGTCTCCGAGGCGACGATCAAGGCACACGTCACCGCGATCCTGCGTAAGCTCGGCGTCACCAACCGCACGCAGGCGGTGCTGATGGCGGGCAAGCTGGCCATCGATGCGGATGGCATCGTGTTGCCGCCGGAAGAAGATTGAGCGCTGCGGCATTTCGCCGCCATATAGCCACAGCTAAGAAGATCACCCCGACCTTCGCGTTTCGCGCAAGCGGTTCCAATCGCGAATTCGCGCTGTAAACTGCGCGTCCCCTTGGGGAGTAGCCTGCTTCCACCCGGAAGCGCCCGCGTCAACATAATCGGCCATTGCGCCGTGGCGCCGGCAGCCATTGATGGTTGGCGAGACCAGCGGTTTGCGCGCGCAACGACGGTTGGGCGTGTGCGCAAGCCGTTGTCGCCACGCCCGACCTGCTGTCTTCCATGTCCTTTATCTCGATCCTCCTCATCGGCCTGGCGATGTCCACCGATGCCTTCGCCGCCGCCATCGGCAAGGGCGCGGCGATGCGCAAGCCGCGCTTCGTCGATGCATTGCGTGCCGGCCTCATCTTCGGCGCGGTCGAAGCCATCACCCCGCTGATCGGCTGGCTGCTGGGCCGCGCCGCGTCTTCCTATGTCGAATCATTCGACCACTGGATCGCCTTCGGCCTGCTCGGCATCCTCGGCGTGCACATGATCATCGCCGGCTTGCGCCCGGAACCCGAAGAGCCCGCGGAGGCCGCCGCGCATAGCGAGCGTCACGGCCGCTTCTGGTCGCTGGCCACCACCGGCCTGGCCACCAGCATCGACGCGATGGCGATCGGCGTCGGCTTGGCATTCCTCGATGTGCACATCGGCGTGGTGGCCGCAGTCATCGGCCTGTGCACGCTGGTGATGGTGACGCTGGGCATCATGCTCGGCCGCGCGCTGGGCGCGCTGGCGGGCAAGCGTGCGGAGATCATTGGCGGCGTGATCCTGGTGATCGTCGGCGCGACGATCCTCTACGAACACCTCAGCGGCGCGGCCTGATCGCGCCTAGAGCGGCGCATCGCTGCGCGCCTGCTCGTGCAGGGCGCTCAGGAAGGCGCGCAGCGAGGCCGGCTTCACTGGCTTGGTCAGCAGGCGGTAGCCGCGTTCGCGCGCCAGCTGCTTGAGTTCATCGCGGCCATCGGCGGTGAGCAGCGCGCCGGGCACGGGCGCGGCGGAGGCCTCGCGTAGCGCATCGAGCGTATCCAGGCCGTCGAGGCGGTCGTGCAGGTGGTAGTCCACCAGCATCACGTCCGGTTGCAGGGCCACCTTCTCGATGGCCTCGTCGACGGTGGAGGCGGTGATGACCTCCACCTGCCAGCGGCCCAACAGCGCGCGCATGCCGTCCAGGATCTCCTGGTCGTTGTCCACGCACAGCACGCGCAAGCCGGACAGCGAATCGTCGCGGCTCGGCTGCCGGCTGCGCAGCGCCGGCTGCGGCAGCACCTGCCCGGCCGCCACGCGCGGCAACTGGATCGAGAACATGCTGCCGCGGCCCACCTGGCTGCGCGCGTTGAGCTCGTGCGAGAGCAGGCGCGAGATGCGTTGGCAGATCGACAACCCGAGGCCCAGCCCCTGCTCGCCCCAGTCGAACGGCTGCTGGTAACGGTGGAACTCGTTGAAGATCTGCTGCATGTGGTGTTCGGGAATGCCGGGTCCGGTATCCCACACCTGCAGCTCCACCTGCTCGCCGCGCGGGCGCACGCCGAGCACGATGCGGCCCTGGCGGGTATAGCGCAGCGCGTTGGCGATGAAGTTCTGCATCACCCGACGCAACAGGCGGCGGTCGCTGCGCACCCAGATCGGCCGTGCGTGCGCATGCAGGCGCAGGCCGCGGCTCGCGGCGATGGGCGCGTATTGCGCGGCCAGCTCGGCCATCAGCACGCCGGCGTCGAAGTCTTCGATGGTGGGCCGCAGGCCGCCAGCGTCGAGGCGCGATACGTCGAGCAGGCCGTCCAGCAGTTCCTCGGCGGCGCGCAGCGACGCGTCCACGCGCTCGGCCAGGTGGCGCTGTTCCTCGTTGTTGTGCGCGGTATCGCGCAGCGCCGAGGCGAACAGGCGCGCGGCGTTGAGCGGCTGCAGCACGTCGTGGCTGATGGCGGCGAGGAAACGCGTCTTGGACTGCTGCGCCAGCTCGGCTTCCTGCGAGCGCTCGGCCACGCGCTGCTCCAGCGTCTCGTTGGCTTCCAGCAGCGCGTTCTCGGCGCGCTTGTAGTCGGTGATGTCGTTGTAGCTGGTGACGTAGCCGCCGCCGGGCAGCGCCTGCCCGCGCATCTCGATCACCTTGCCGTCGCTGCGCGTACGCTCGAACACATGCGGCGAACCGGCGCGCATGTGCCGAATGCGCCGCTCGATCTGGTCCTCGACATCGCCCTCGCCCAGCTCGCCGCGCTCGGCGTTGTAGCGGATGAGGTCCGCCACAGGCCGGCCGACGTAAAGCATGCCGTCCGGATAGCCGAACAGCTGCTGGTAACGCCGGTTCCAGGCGGTGAGGCGCATGTCCGGATCGACCACCGCCACGGCCGCGCTGATGTTTTCCAGCGTGGTGGACAGGATCTCGCGGTTGAAGCGCAGCTCCTGGCCCGCTTCATCGAGTACCGCCACCACCTCGCCCAGCTCCATGCCGGAGCCACGCAGCAGGCTGGTTAATACCAGCCGCGCGGAGGCGGCGCCGATGGAGGCGGCCAGCAGCCTTTCCGTGAACTGCACCCAGGCGCGATCGGCCACCGCGTTGGATTGCAGCTCGCGATTGAGCGCAGTGGCCTGCTCCACGAACGCGCGATGCGCGTGACGCTCGCCCACCACGCGTTCGGCCAGGGTGAGCAGGTCGGAGACATGCACATGGCCCGGCCACGCACCCGCCACGGCCGGGCGCTGCGAATAGGGATCCAGGAACGGCGCGGCGCGCAGGCGTTCGTCCACGCCGGGGCGCCAGCGCGCGGACACCACCATCATCGCGCCGACATTGGCCAGCAGCGACCAGAACGTGCCGTGCGCGAGCGAGTCCCAGCCGCTCATGCCGAACAGCTGCTGCGGCCGCAGCCAGGAGATGCCGAACGGGCCGTTGAGCAGCCAGCCGGTATCGAAATCGCCGGCCATGGTCATCGCCGGCAACAGCAGCGTATAGCCCCAGGTGGCGAAGCCGAGCAGCATGCCGGCCTCCACGCCCTTGCGGCTGGCCCCGCGCCAGTACAGGCCGCCCAACACGCCCGGCGCGAACTGCGCCACTGCGGCGAAGGCCATCAGGCCGTAGGAGGCGAGCGTGCTGTCGTTGCTGCTGCTGCGGTAGTAGCCGTAGGCCATCATCGCCAGCAGCAGGATGGCGACGCGGCGGATCCACAGCACGCGCCCGGCCGCCACCACCGCGTGGCCACGCGAACGACGCAGCAGCACCGGCATCACCAGGTCGTTGCTGACCATGGTGGCCAGCGCGATGGAGGCCACGATCACCATGCCGGTGGCCGCCGAGAAGCCGCCGATGTAGGCCACCAGCGCCAGCACCGTGTTGCCTTCGGCCAGTGGCAGCGCGAGCACCATGCTGTCGTCGGCCAGCTGCCCGCCGCCGCCGAACAGCGCCACGCCGGCCGAGGCGATCGGCACCACCATGGCGGAGATCAGCACCAGGTAGCCGCCGAACAGCCAGCGCGCGCGGCGGATGTCACCGACGTCGCCGCATTCGACCACCGCCACATGGAACTGGCGCGGCAGGCAGACGATGGCCAGGAAGCTGAGGATGGTCTGCGAGACGAAGCCTACCGAGGGCGTGTGCTCGAACAGCATGCGCGCCGAATCGGTGATGCGCAGCTGGTGGTCACCCAGCCACGACCACGCGAACAGGCCCACCGCGAGCATCGCCACCAGCTTGATGACCGATTCCAGCGCGATGGCCAGCATCATGCCGTGGTGGTGCTCGGTGGCATCCGCCTGGCGGGTACCGAACAGCGTGGCGAACAGCGCCATCAGCAGCGCGACGTACAGCGCCGGGTCGGTGAAGAACGAGCGTCCGTCGTTGGACTGGCCGGTGAGCACTTCCAGGCTCATCGCCACCGCTTTGTACTGCAGCGCCAGGTACGGGACGATGCCGACCAGCGCGATCACCGCCACCAGCGCGGCGAGCCGGCGCGAGCGGCCATAGCGCGAGGAGATGAAATCGGCGATGGAGACGGTGTTCTCCGAGCGCGCGATCAGCGCCAGGCGCTCGATGATGCGCCAGCCGAAGATCAGCAGCAGCAGCGGGCCGAGGTAGATCGGCAGGTAGCCGATGCCATTGCGCACGGCCGTGCCAACCGCGCCGTAGAACGTCCACGACGAGCAGTAGACCGCCAGCGCCAGGCTGTAGACCGCCGGGCGCAGCCAGGGCCGGTCCGGATACAGCGGGCGACGGTCGCCCCACCACGCCACGCCGAACAGCAGCACGGCATAGCCGACCGACACCAGCAGCAGGATCCAGCTCGAGATCAACGCGCCCCCCTCCGGGCGACAGGTGATGCGGGGCAGTGTACCCGGCGGGGATCGCGTTCAGACGCCGCGTTACTGCGGCAACACGACGTCCACGCGATACCGCCTTCCTGCCTCGATCCCGGCGATGGACGCGCCGGGGCAATCCGCGCCATCGACAACCACCCGCATCGCCGCCACGCCCGCGTCCCGCCGATAGCTCACCTCGAACTCGGCCCCGCGGAAGCGGCGCACCACCCGCGCCTGCGGCCAGTGCACCGGCAGCTGGGGTTGCACGCGCAGCGCCTCGCCCTCGCCACGCAGGCCGAACAGCTGCTCCACGACATCGCGGTAGACCCAGGCCACCGTGCCGGTATTGAACAGCTGGCTCGACCGGCCCGCCGTGCGCGGAATCTCGCGCCACGCGCCACGGTAGTAGTTCGGCAGGTACACCGGCAGCTGGCCGCGCTGCAGCAGGTCGGCGCGCGAGGGGCCGGGGATCATCGCCCGCAGCACGCCCCATGCGCGTTCGCCCTCGCCCACGGCATACAGGCTGTGCAGGTAGAACGCGGCGGCGTGGTTGTAGACCGCGCCGTTCTCGGCCGAGCCCGGATGCTTCTGGGTCAGCCGGCCCACGTCCTCGCGCATGCCGGTGTACGGCGGCGCGAGCATGACCGGGCCATAGGGCGTATGCAGCTGGGCTTCCACCGCGTCCAGCAGGCGGGCCTGGCGTTCGGCATCGGCCGTGCCGGCCAGCATCGCCCAGCTCTGCGGGTTGAGGTAGATCCGGCCTTCGGCGTCGGCCGATACGCCGAAGCGCACGCCGTCGTCGGTGATGCCACGCGCGTACCAGTCGCCGTCCCACAGCTCGCGGTTCGCGATGGCGTTCACTTCTTCGGCGGCCTGCGCGTAGCGACGCGCCGCGTCCGCGCGGCCATGGCGGGCACACAGGCCCGACCACAGGCGCAGCGCATAGGCCGTCGCCAGGGTCAGCCAACCCGACACGCCGGTGCCGCGATAGCCGACCATGTTCATCGGGTCGCACCAGTCACCCTGGGCGATGTAGCTCAGCCCGCGGGCGTCGCGCGCCTGCAGCAGCCAGTCCATGGCCGCGTCCAGGCGGGCCGCGACATCGAGGCGCCGTCCCTCGCGGTCCTCCACGATTTCCTCCAGCAGCGCGCCGTCGCCGGTTTCGCCCAGGTAGGCATCGAGGAAGATCGGCAGCCACACGCAGTGGTCGGTGTGCGGCACCTGGTTGATGTATTTCAGCTCGGCCTGTTCGTCGAGCAGGATGCCGTCGGGCATCGCGCCGCTGGCTTCCTGCTGCGAGAGCGCATGCAGCAGCGAGGCGCGCGCCACGCCCGGCGCCAGGTACGCCATGCCGAGGTGGTCCTGCAGGAAGTTGCGGGTCTGCGGATCGGTGGTCAGGCGGTTGACGTCGCCGTGGTAGAAGACCTGCCGCGGCAGCCAGTGGTTGACGAGGTTGTCGAACGCGGCATCGGGCGTAGCGATCTCCACGCAGCCACGGCCAGCTTCCAGGTGGGAAGCGTGCGCTGCCGCCGCCTCGGCGAAGCCCTCGGCGGAGAGATATCGCGCGCGCAGCGCCGCGATCTCCGCCTCGTCATGCGCCGGGCCGAACAGGTAGCGCAGCGTCGTCTCGTCGCCTGCGTCGAGCACGAGGCGCTGTTGCAGCACCGCGGTCGGCGTTTCGTAGCGCGCGTCGCTGTCGCCCAGCCGCTCCCCGGCCAACGCCGTCGGCGCATGCAGGCCGCCCTCGCCCTCGAACGCCGACTGCCTCGCTTCCCAAGCCTCCACCTGCTGTTCGGCCAGCAGGAACGTGCAGTCCTTGAAGTCACGCTGGCGCCAGTAGTCGGCCACCTTCTGGTACGGCGTGACGCTGCGGCAGACGATGCCGCCCAGCTCGGCGCGATATTCGCCCGACTGGTTCATCCACGACATGTAGCCCACCGGGAAATACGGATACAGCGACAGCCGCCGCGCCCGCCCGGAGACATTGCGCACCGTGCACGTCCACAGTTCCAGCGGCGCCTCTTCCGGCAGCTGCACGCGCAGCGCCAGCACGATGCCGTCGAGCTCGATCTCCCAGGCCACGTCGTGCTTGCCCGGCGAGAAGACGAAGCGCTGCGGGGTGGCGCGAACCGGCTCGTACGGCGCCGACCACAGCGCGCCGGTGTCCTCGTCCTTCACGTAGAAGAAGCGCCCCGGGTGATGCGCGTAGTACGGCTGCTCCGGCTGCATGAAGGTGCGCGCTTCCAGGTTCGGCGCATGCGCGTACTTGGCCGGCTCCGGCTGCATGAACTGCGCGGTGGCATAGCCGCGGCAGGTCAGCTGGATCATCATCCGGCGGTTCCACAGGAACGCGCCGGCATTCGGCATGGCGGTGGGGCTGTACAGCGCGTAGCGCTCGCCGTCGGCGACGGGGCCGAGCAGGTCGGTGGTGTCTTCGGGTTCGTTACGGGTCATGGCGGGTTTCGGGGGCGGCGTGACGCTCGGCCAGGGCCTGCTGGATATGCGCCAGCTGCGCGTCGTCGAGGGGATAGAAGCGCATGGTCCAGGCCGCCAGCAAGGCGACGAGGCCGGGGATGACGGTCATCAGCAGCACGATGCCGTGCTGCGAGGCATGGCTCTGCGACTGGTTGGCCACGTAGCCCATGCCCGCCAGCACCCAGGCGATGGCGGCCGAGGCGATGGCCCCGCCCAGCTTCTGCGAGAACGTGGCGGCGGCGAAGGTGAGCGCGGTAGCGCGGCGGCCGGTGCGCCACTCGGTGTAATCGGCGGTATCGGCATACATCGCGAACGCGAGCGGCGACTTCGGCCCCAACGCCAGGCCGACCAGGATGTTGAGCGCGAAGGCGGCCACCAACCCATCCGGCGGCACGAAATACATCGCGCCACTGAGCAGGCCGACCAGCACCATCAGTCCCATCATCAGGCGGCGGCGGTCGAAATGGCGGGTGAGCAGCGGCGTGGCGGCCGCGCCGATGGCCAGCGCCACCGAATAGCTGCCGAGGAACCAGCCGGTGAGGTCCGGGCGGCCGAGGTAGTACTTGAAGTAGTAAACGCCCGCGCCGCCGCGCATCACGATGGTCACCATGATGACCAGCGCCAGCACGAACAGCACCAGCCACGGGCGGTTGTGCAGCAGGTCGGCGACGTCCTGCCGCCACGGGGTGCGCTGGGTGGGCGGCGGCACGACGCGTTCGCGCACGAACGCGAACACGCAGGCGAACAACACGATGGCGATGACGCCATACAGCATCAACGTGCGCTGCCAGCCGGTGGCGGCATCGCCTTGGCCGAGCGCGGCGACCAGGTCCAGCGTGGCGTAGTTCACGAACGTGGTGCCGGCGAACGCGGCGATGAAGCGCAGGCTCACCAGCACGGTGCGCTGCTGGCCGTCGGCGGTGATGACGCCGGACAGCGCGGAGTACGGGATGCTCACCACCGTGTAGGCCAGCATCATCAGCGAGAAGGTCACGTACGCCCACAGCAGGCGCATGTCCGCCGCCAGCGACGGCACGGTGAAGGCCAGCACGCCGGTGGCGGCCATCGGCAGCGCGCCCCACAGCAGCCAGGGGCGGAAGTGGCCCCAGCGCGTGCGCGTGCGATCGGCCAGCATGCCCATCAGCGGGTCGGCGATGGCATCGCCCAGCTTGGTGACGAGGATCAGCGTGCCGACCGCGGCGGCCGGCAGCATCATCACGTCGGTATAGAAGATCAGCAGGAACGCCGAGATGCTGGCCCAGTAGAGGTTCAGGCCGAAGTCGCCGAAGGCGTACGCGGTCTTCTCGCGCAGCGGCGGGGCGGAACGTGGAGCGTTTTCCTGCGCAGGAGGCATGGGCGGACCGGATGCGGAACGGGACGGGGCGTGCGAGGATGCCGACGCTACACCATCGGCCGAACCGATGGCCGTCGCATGAAAAATTGATCTGTACCTATAACGAGCCAAGATGATGACTGCTGCCGCCGACACCCCTGCCTTCGCGATCGTGGTGATGGGTGTATCGGGCAGCGGCAAGAGCACGGTGGCGCAGGCGCTGGCCGCGCATTACGGCTTCGCGCTGCTGGATGCGGACGATTTCCACAGCGTGGAAGCAAAGGCGCAGATGGCGCGCGGCGAGCCGCTGACCGACGTGCAGCGCGAGCCGTGGGTGGATACGTTGGGGCAGGCTTTGCGGCAGTGCGTCACACGCGGCAAATCGGTGGTGCTGGCGTTCTCGGGCCTGCGGGCGGCGCATCGGGCGCGGTTGCGGGCCAGCGGCGTGCCGATGCGCTTCGTCTTCCTGCATGGCACGCCGGCGGTGATCGCCGCGCGGCTCGGGGCGCGCGCCGGGCATTTCATGCCGGCGGCACTGCTGGACAGCCAGTTCGAAGCGCTGCAACCACCCGCCGATGAGCCGGACGTGGTGGCGGTGGATATCGATGCGCCGTTGGAGACGGTCGTGGCCCGGGCGGTGGCGGGGCTGGAGGGTCGATAGCCTCCTGCTTTCCCGCTGGCGCGGCACGGGGCGACAGGACAACGCCTGCCGCCCCCACAAGCTGCCTTACTTGCCCGCCGGCACACCCATCTCTTCCAGCAGCGCCGGCGCCGGATACACCTTCGCCAGCAGCCAGCGCAGGTAGCGCATGTCCACGTGGATCGCGCGCTTGTAGCGCGGGTCGTACCACCAGCTGGCGCTCACCGCTTCCCAGTTGCTGTCGAAGTTCAGGCCGATCAGCTCGCCGCGCGCGTTGAGCACCGGCGAACCCGAGTTGCCGCCGGTCGTGTCGAGGTTGGTGAGGAAGTTCACCGTCTGCGTTTTCAGCGCCGGATCGGCGGTGTTCCCGAAGTCGCCCTTGGCGATCGCCTCCAGCAACGGCTTGGGCGCATCGAACGGCACCTGCCCGGTGTTCTTCTCCACGATGCCGGCCACGGTGGTGACCGGCGCGAACGCCACCGCGTCGCGCGGCGACAGCGGCTCGACCCGGCCATAGCTGATGCGCAGGGTGCTGTTGGCATCCGGGTACACCGCCCGGCCCTGCTGCTCGCGCCAGGCCACCAGCGCGCGCATGTACGCCGGGCGCAGGCGCAGCTGCTCGCCCTCGCGCGTCTTGCGCGCGTCCTCGCGCTGCAGCTGGCCGGGCACCAACTGGCGGGCGAGCGCGATCAGCGCATCGTCGGCCAGCGGCTTGCCGTCACGCGCGGCGGCGAAGCGCGACAGGCGCTCGGCTTCGGTGCCCAGCACGGTGCGCTGGTACAGGCCGTCCAGCGCCTGCTTCAGCTGCGCCGGCGTGCGGCCGAAGGCGGCATCCAGTTCCGGCGCGCGTTGCGCGTCGGGCAGCTGCTGGTAACGGGTGAGCAGCGAGGTCAGCAGCGCCTTCTCCACCGTCGGGTCGTAGCGGCGCTGCACCTGCTTGAGCACGCCTTCGATCATGGCCTGGTCGCGCTGCTGGTAGCCGGTCTCGCGTTCGGCATCCGGCTTGGCCGACTCCAGGCGCAGGCGTTCGAGCATCAGGGCCGAGCGCATCAGCTGAGTCTGGGTCGCGAACGCGCCCAGGATCAGGTCGCGCTCGCCCAGCGCGGCGCCGTCGGCCAGCGAGGCCTGCAGCGCGGCGATATCCCGCGCATCCTCGCCAGTCGTGGCGGCCAGCATGCCGCGCTCGTCCTCGGCGCGCAGGCGCACGGCGTCGCTGCGGCGCAGGCCTTCCAGCTCACCGGCGGCGCGCTTGCGGTTGTTCTTCAGCGACTGCAGCTGCGAGGCGTAGCGGGTCTTCGCCTGCGCGTCGGTCTTGCCGGCCGCCTCGATCACTTCGATCAAGCCATCGAACAGGCTCACGCGGTCCGGCAGCACGTGGTTGACCTGCTCGTCGAACTCGGCCGCCGTGCGGTGGCGGTAGGTGATGCCGGGGTAACCGGCCAGCATGGCGAAATCGCCGGCCTTCGGACCATCCTTGGCCATCTGCAGGTGGGCCGGCGGATGGTAGGGCACGTTCTCCGGGCTGTAGTCGGCCGGCTTGCCGTCCTTGCCGACGTAGGCGCGCAGCAGGGTGAAATCGCCGCTGTGTCGCGGCCACATGAAGTTGTCGATCTCGTCGCCGTAGTTGCCGATGGCGCGCGGGGGCGCGTAGACCAGGCGCACGTCGCGCAGTTCCAGCTGGCGGATGCGGTAGAAGTCGCTGCCGTAGTACATGTTGGCCACGCTGCAGCGCACGCTGCCGTCGCGCTCGCAGTCGGCGACGATGCGCTTGCTGGCCGCGTCCACCGCGTCGTAATAGGCGCGGCCCTGCTTGCCGCGCGCGTCCTTGAGCACCTCGTCGGTGACCTTGTCGAAGCCGACGGTGACCAGGACGCGGAAGTCCGGATTGGCGGCACGCTCGTCGGCGCGGCCGGCGGCGATGAAGCCGTCGTCGATGAAGTTGTGCTCCGGCGAGCTGTTGTACTGGATCACGCCCATCGCGACATGGTGGTTGGTCAGCAGCAGGCCGTCGTTGGACACGAACGAGCCGGTGCCGCCGCCGACCTTGACCACCGCGCTCAGCGGCGCGCGGGTGACGTCGGCCAGATCCTTCGGGTCGCCCTTGAAGCCGGCCTCGCGCAGCGGCTTGGCCAGCGCCGGCAGCTGGGTGGGCATCCACATGCCTTCGTCGGCACGGGCGGAGGTGGTCAGCGCCAAGCCCAGCGCGAGCGAGGCGGTGAGGGTGTTGCGAAGCGGCATCGGAGGCATCCCGGAAAGGCAGGCCGTGACCTTAGCGGCCCGCCCGTCCGGGGGCAATCAGGGGGTGCGCTCAGCGGCGCAACTCATACACCAGCGACACCGATTCGCTGATCGTGATGTACGGGCTCAGGTATTGGGCAGGCCGAAGGTACCCTCCCGTCACCTGGATTCCGTCCATTTCCCGGAACCGATAGTGATCGACCTGGGAAGAACGCACCGAATCAATGCTGTAGACCTGGCCCAGGCTGGCGCCCGCAGCCTGTGCGATGTCGTTGGCGCGATCGTGGGCGTCGGCGACGGCCTTGCGCTTCACCTCGCGGCGAATCGGTGCTGGGTCGCGGAGCTGGAAGTCGACATCGTCCACTTCGGTGGCGCCGGCTCGCAGCCCTGCGTCCAACAGGGCATCGAGCCGCGCGATCTCGTCCAGCACCACCGTGACCCGGCGTTGCGCTTCGAAGAGCGGTGCGCGTGACGCGCGCAGCCGCACTTCGTCATCGTCATCGTCCACCCGCTGGACGCGCATGTCAGCCGCCTCGATGTCACGGCCCGCGACGGCGAATGGCTTCAGCGCGTCCAGATACTTGTTCACCGCCTCATCCACCGCCTGTTTGGCGGCAAGCGAAGTACCGGCGCGGTGGCCGAACACCAGCGTCACCTTGACGCTGTCGGGCGCGACCTCCTGCTTCGCGCTGCCCTCCACCGCCACGTGCGGCCCATCGGGCAGCGGCGTACCGGCCAGCGCGACTCCACTCCACAGCATCAATGCCACGAACAGCTGCCTGCGCATCGTGTCCTCCCCCCTTTCTCCCTGGTGGCGGGCACGCTAGCAGAGCGCGCTACAACCGCGCCACCTGGCACAGCCGCACCTGGCGCGGCTCGATGCCGTGCGCCTCCGCGGCGCGCTGGCGCAGGGCCGAGACGACCTCGGCCGGATCCAGCCGCTCCTCGTTCTCGGCCTCGATGCTGTGCGTCACCTGGCCCCACAGGATCGGCCGGCCGCCCTCGTAGCCTTCGTAGTCGGCGAAATAGTGCAGGCGCATGGCTCAGGTACCGACGTGGATGTCGTGCAGGGCGGCATCGCAGCCCAGGTGCTCCAGCGCGATGGACAGCGCGAGCGTGTAGCTCTGCGCGCGGTAGCCATGGACGCTGGCGATGCGCTGGCCCAGGCCGTCGGGCAGCGGGGGTTCGGGGCGCTCGCTGCCATCGTCGTGGGCTTCGACATAGGGATAGTCCAGCCCGGACAGCACGCGATGCAGGCGCGGGCTGGCGGTGCAGGCGCCCGGGTCGATGACGGCCAGCTCGATGCGGGCCTGCTGGGCGACGCGCAGCGCGTCGAGCAGCTCCTGTTCCGAACCGCAGGCGCGCAGCGCCACGGTTTTGCCGACATCGGCGGCGCGCGCCACCAGCTGGCGCAGCAGTTCGCGCGGCAGCGGCGTCGGGCCGCGCATCAGCAGCGAGGCGTCTTCCGGGCCGCGCACGATCATGATCGACATGGCGGCGGCCTCAGTGACGCACGGCGCCGTCGAGGCGGCGCGCGGCAATGGCCGAAGAGAGGGCGTAGGCGCGGCCGCGGTCGCCGGCGGTGATGATCGTGGCGATGGGCAGGTGGTTCGGCCGCAGCCAGGGCTGCAGTTCGTCGGCCGGGTCGTCGTGGACTTCGATGTACGGCGCGGCCAGCCCGTCGAGGGCGGCGCGCAGGGCCGACCACTGCGCGCGATGCTCGGCGCCGTGGATATGCCCGGAATCGAGCAGGACCAGCTCGGTATCGAGATGCCGGGCGGCGTGCAGGCCCGCGATCAGCCCCCCGATGTCCGCGCAGTGGACCACCTGGGTGGCATGGCCGGCGCAGGGGGCCGGCAGGGGTGCATCGCCGGCGGGACGATCGCTGGGGCCTTGCAGGATCAGGACTGACATACAGGTGACTCAGGCGCACCAAGGTGCGGAGGCGTCACGATAGGGAGGGGGGGCGTAAAGCTGCCATGCCCCGCGCGGCGGCGGCGCGTAAC
This sequence comes from Stenotrophomonas panacihumi, assembly GCF_001431645.1. GTDB lineage: Bacteria > Pseudomonadota > Gammaproteobacteria > Xanthomonadales > Xanthomonadaceae > Stenotrophomonas_A > Stenotrophomonas_A panacihumi. Next base: position 171,310 of record NZ_LLXU01000058.1, read on the forward strand.
TTGTGCGTATCGACGCGACGCCGGTTTACTTTTCCTTGCGCCAGTTGATCGACCCCTTGGTCTCGATCGTGCTCGATTCCACTTCCACGTCGAACCCGCGCGTCAGCAGGTACTTCAACGTGATCACCGAGCTGCCACCGACCAGCGCCACGCCATAGCCCACGTAGAAGCGCGGCGAGAGGTACTTGCCGAAGCCCACCACCGAACCCAGGCTGCCGGACTGGCTCACGCCCGCTTCGTCCAGGCCGAGCTTGGCGCCCAGCTGCGAGGCGATCAGGCCGCTGCCGGCCGACAGCGCCGCCGACGCCGCCGTCACCTGCTGCGCTTCGCTGCCGCTGGCACTGGACAAGCCGCGGCCCAGCACCAGGTAAGAGAGCGCCTCGGATTGCGACATCGACGGATTCGACCACACGTCCGCACGCGGCGACTCCGCGCGCCCGCTGACGTCGATGCCGGCGGTGACATCGCCGATGCGCCGCTCGGCGCGGATGTTGATGCGCGGGTCGGAGACGATGTTGTTGTTCCAGGTGAGCTGGCCGCGCGTGATCGTCAGATCCTGGCCGTAGGCCTTGTAACGGCCACTCACGTCCAGCCCGCCATTGGCGGTCATCTCGCGGCCCGGCCGCGCGCGCACCTGCATGCGGCCGGTCAGCGCGCCCTTGAGGCCGAAGCCGGCCATCTTGACGTTGTCGCCGAGGATCACCGCCAGGTCCATGTCCAGCGGCGAGGACGGCGTCTCTTCGGGGTTGGCCGGATCCAGCACCACCACGTCCTCGGACACCGAGGTGCCGCGCTCCAGTCGCTCCAGGTCGATGTCGGCCTCGGGCACGGTGACCTGCCCGCGCAGCTGCATGGTCTTGTCGACGATGCCGAACTGCATGTCCGGGTTGGCGACCACGCGCAGTTCCGGCGTGTTGTAGAGCAGCACGCGGTCGCCGCGGATGTTGAGCTTCAGCGGGGTGCGCTCGCCGTACCAGGAGAGGTCGCCATCGACGTTGAGCGTGCCCTCGCCCGAGCGCACGTTGGCGACGATGCGCGCCGAGCCGTCGGGCTGGGCGCTGACGCGGCCCTGGCCATCGTTGAGGGTGAGGCCGAGCGAGGGGTATTCGCCGGTGAAGTCCTTCAGCACCGCCTCGCCGCCGAGCTGCGGCTGCGAGCGCGTGCCGCGCAGGCTCACATGGCCTTCGACGTTGCCCTTCGGGTTCACCAGGTCGGCCACGAACAGCTGCAGCCAGCTCAGCCGCGACATGTTGAGGTACAGCTCGCCGTTGAGCGGCGCGTAGGTATCCCAGCCGGTGTTGAAGCGCGCATCGACGAAGCCGTTGCCGGCGAAGCCGATACCCAGGTAGCCCTGGATCTTCTGCGGGTTGAAGTCGCCAGTCAGGCTGAAGTGGTCATAGCGCACGACTTCGCCGCGGCTGTTGTCGCCCAGGCGGATGCCGCCTTCGAGCGAGGTGACCTTGAACGCGCCTTCCCAGGCATTGCCGCGCGGGCGGAAGCTGCCATCCACCGTGAGCTCGCCGCGCAGGTGCACCTGGCGGCCTTCGTTCGGCGGCAGCCACGGCTGGATCAGCGTCAGCGGCAGCGCTTCGCTATGCACGGTCACGCCTTCGCGCGGCCAGTTGGCGTTGACGCACAGCGCGCCGCTGGCGCCCACCGCGGCCAGGCAGGCATCGGAGACAGTGAAGGCCGGGCCGTTCACGCTGAACTGCGCCGGCTGGCGCAGCGCCCAGGTGTTGCCCTTGCTCGGCACGATGCGCAGCGTGCCGACCTGGCCCTGCCAGCGCGGGCCGTTGCGGCGCACCTCGCCCTGCAGTGCGAGTTGGGCCATGTCGTTGCGCACGTCGGCCTGCACGCGCAGGTTTTCGATCGCGCCCTGCGCCTGTACCTGCACGCTGTCCAACACCATGCCGGCGTTGACCGCGCTGCCCTGCAAGGTGAGCGTGCCGTCGCTGCCGCGCCACGGCAGGCGGCCGCGCAGCGAGAGCGTGTCGGCGCTGTAGTCGTTCCAGCGCAGGCCGCTGCCGGCGAGGTCGGCGGTGATGTCCGGGGCGTCGCTGCGACCGCGCACCTGCACGCTGCCGCGCAGGTTGCCGGTGGCGCCGGGCAGCAGGTCGTCCAGCTGCAGCGGTTGCAGCTGCGCGTCGATGTCGAGGCGGTCGCCGACGCGCCCCTTGGCATTGATGCGGCTGTTGCCGATCGACAATGCCAGCTGGCCTTCGCCCTGCTTGCCTTCCAGTGCGAAGCGGCCACGCGCGTCGATGCTGCGCTGGCGCAGCTGGCCGCGCAGTGCGGCGATCTCGGCGGTGGCCTGGTAGTCCCCCGGCGTGCCGTTCGCGGCGGGTGGCAGCTGGCGGCCCTTGGAGGCGATCCGACCAGAGAGCCGACCATCCCAGCCCGGCGCGAAGTAGCCCGGATCGAACTGCGAAAGCTCCGCCGCCACGTCCCACGACAGCTGCGGCTTCCAGCCCACCTCACCGGTGAGGTCCAGCTGGCCGCCCGGGGTGATGGCGCGCACTTCGTTGAGCGTGGCGCGCTGGTCGTCGCCGCGGGCATCGATGTGCAGTTCGGCGCGCTGCTTCTCGCGCGCGATGTCGGCACGGCCGTATACCGCCCACTGCTTCATGGTGCCGGCCAGGCCCAGGCGTGCCTCGCGCAGCTCCACCGGCACCTGCTGGGCGTCGGGGGTCGCCGGGTCGGGCGCGGGCGTGAAGCGCAGGTCGCGGGCGTAGGCGGCCATGCGGAAGCGCGCGTTGCTCGTGTCGGTGAAATCGGCGGTGCCACGCAGGCGGATGCGGCCGCCGAAGGCGTCCACTTCCAATGGCGCGACGGTGAGCACTTGGTCCTTCAGCGCGACATTCGACGGCTGCAGCACGATCTCCTGGTCACCCTGCTTCACTCGCCCCTTCAGCTGCGCGTTGCCGCCCTTGCCGGAGGCATCGAGCGTGAGACTGATCGGCTGCGCGGGCGCGGGATCGGTGACGCCGGCGGCGCCCATCAGCAGCGCGGTATCCAGTTCGTCGGCGTCGGCTTGCAGGCTCCAGCGCGGGTCTTCCTTGCCAGTGAACACCGGGCGCGCATGCAGCGGCTTGGGCGCGCGCCCGGCAATGGCCACTTCCATGTTCGACAGGTCGCCGCGCGCCACCAGGCCGAAGCTGGCCGGCGTGCGTCCGCGCGGCGCGGGCAGCAGCGCGGTGGCGGTGAGGTTGGTCTTATAGTCCTGGCGCGGGATGTAATCGCCATTGAGGCCGAAGTTGCCGCGGTCGCTGTCGACCTGCAGCTGGCGCGTGCGCAGCTCGCCATTGGCCATCTCCAGGCCCCCGCGGATGCGATGCAGGTTGATCAGCGGCTCGCCCAGCTGGGTGACGCGCAGCTCGTTGACCTCGATGACGTCGGCCTGGATCGCCAGCGGCATCTCGATCTGCGGCAGCGAGCCGGGCCAGCTCGGCATCTCGAACGGTTCGTCGCTCTTGGCCAGGTTCAACGTCGCGCCGCTGATTTCCAGCTTGTCGAGCAGCAGCTTGCGGCCGAGCAGCGGACGGATGTCGGCTTCGAAATAGACGCGGTCGGCGGTGAAGCGATAGTCCTGGTAGCGGAAATCCACGCCGCGCAACGTGAGCGGCCCGGCGAGCGGGCCGTCGGCTTGCTTCCAGGTGAAGGTGGCGCCGGCCGGCAGGCGCGCCACCACTTGCGCCAGCAGCACGTCGCGGCCGGCCACGGTCTGCAGCAGCCAGTACACCGCCAGCAGCGCGATCAGCACCAGCCCGAGCACGCCCAGCCCCGAGCCGATCCAGAAACGGCGGCGGCGATAGAAGCGAGGGCGCGGCGGCGGCACGGGCGCGTTCACAGGTTGGCTCCGATGTTGATGTAGAGCTGGAACTGCGAGTCGGGGTCATCCAGGCCGTGGGCGACGTCCACGCGCACCGGGCCGATCGGCGATTTCCAGCGCAGGCCGATGCCCACGCCGGTGTGGAAATCCGGCGTGTTGTCGAACGCGCTGCCGGTGTCGACGAACACCGCAGCGCCCCAAGGGCTGTTGTTGAGGTAGCGCTCGTATTCGACGCTGCCGGTGAGCACGTGCTTCGCACCGAGCGCGTACTTGTCCGGTGGCGGCGTGCGCGGGCCGACTTCGCGGAACGCATAACCGCGGATGCTGTTGTCGCCGCCGGCGAAGAACCGCAGGCTCGGCGGCATCGACACGAGATCGGCCGTCCAGGTGGTGCCGCCTTCGCCCCGCAGGATCAGCCGGTCGTTGGCGCCGAAGCCATGGAACCAGAACACCTGTGCATACGCCTGCGCGAAGCTGGTATCGGAGCCCACGCCCTCCACGCCGCCGCGCACGAACATGCGCGCGGCCATGCCCTGCGTCGGGAAGGTGCGGTTGTCCACGCCGGAGTACACCGCTTCGAGCTGCGGATAGACGAACGTGGCGTACTGGTAGAACGGGTCGGGCTGGTCGTTGGTGCTGTAGCGCCAGCGCTCGCGCAATGCGTTGATGGAGGCGATGGCCGTCCAGTGGTCGTTGAGCTCGCCGCTGCGGCTGGCGCTGAGCTTGACGTTGCGCAGGTCGATGTAATCGGTCTGCTCGTCGTAGTAGCCGGCGGTGAACGAATACCAGCCATCCAGCCAGGCGAACGCCGGGATGCGGTAGGCGGTGGTGAGGCTCTTGCGCTTCTGCGCGAAGTCCAGCTGCGTGTCCATCTTGTGGCCACGCGAATTGACGTAGCGCCGCTCCACGCCGCCGCGCACACCCGGGCCGCTCTCGCTGCCGTAGCTCAAGCCGGCGGTATAGACCGTGCGCTTGGCGCGCTCCAGGCGCACGTCGATCGGCACGCGGCCATCGGCATCGGCTTCCTCGGGCTTGGGCTGGATGTCGATGGTGCCGAAGTAGCCGAGCTTGTTGAGCGACTCGCGCAGGCGGTCGAGCTTGCCTTCGTGGTAGTAGCTGCCTTCTTCCCAGTACACCAGCGGGTCGAACAGGCCGGGCTTGAAGTAGTCGTACTGGAAGCGCACCGGGCCCATGTCGTAGCGGCGGCCGCTGTCCCAGCCCAGGTCGATGTCGGCGGCGTGCTCGGCGCGGGTGATCTCCACGCGGCGCTGGGTGAAGTCGGCATCGAAATAGCCGCGCTCGGCCAGGCGGCGGGTGATGCGCACCTTGCTGGCCTCGTACTGCGGGTGGCTGAAGACCTGCCCCACCGCCGGCTGGAACTCGGCCACGTCGCGCTGCAGGTACTGGTCGTCCTCGGCCCAGCCGGTCAGCACGATGTGCGATTGGCGCACGCGCACCGGCTCGCCCTTGTCGACATGGATGACGACGGTGACGTTGTCGCCATTGCGCGGCGCATCGACGGTGATGGTGGGGCTGTAGTAGCCGAACGGCTCCAGCGCGGCGCGGGTCTGGTCCTGCGCCTGGTTGAGCAGGTATTCCAGGCGCGATTCGCCCTGGACCTTGCCGATGGTCTGGTACAGCGAGAGCGAGACCTCGATGTTCTCGATCATCTCGGCATCGTCGCCCTTGTCCAGGCCTTCGATGTTGACCTTGTCGATGGTGCCGCGCGCCTGCGCGGCGCCGGCGAGGGCCCAGAGAAAGACGAGCAGCAGGGCCGTGGGGATCAGACGCATGGGCCGAGGATATACCGGGAGCACAACAAGGACCCGTTAAGACCCCAGCGGAACAAACTGACACCGGTGCCGGCAAATGCCGGCACCGGCGGCGCGATCACGCCGACAGGTGCTCGATCGCCGCCACGCTGCCCAGGCGCTCGCTCAAGCGCTGCAGCAGCGCCAGCCGGTTGCCGCGCAGGGCCGGGTCTTCGGCGTTGACCATCACGCCGTCGAAGAACGCATCGACCTGCGGACGCAGCAGCGCCAGGCGGGCGAGCACGGCGACGTAATCGTGGCGATGCAGGGCCGCGTCGGTGTCGCCCATCGCGCCTTCCACGGCCTCGGCCAGCGCTTCCTCGGCCGGTTCGCGCAGCAGCGCCGGGTCGACCATGGCCGGGATCGCGCCGTCGGCCTTGCGCAGGATGTTGCGGATGCGCTTGTTCGCGGCGGCCAGCGCCTCGGCTTCCGGCAGCACGGCGAACGTGCCGATGGCGTCGATGCGGCGGTCGAAGTCGTACAGCGAGCCGCGCTCGGCGGCGTGGCCCGGCGGCGGCGCCACTTCGCCGTCGAACAGCGCGGCGACGGCGTTGAACTGGGTGGCCGGCACGCCCTTGTCGGCGTAGTAGCCGCGCAGGCGGTCCAGCACGAAGGCGAAGATCTCGGCGGCCAGCGCGCTGGCTTCCGGCGCCGGCGGCGCCTTGGCGGCCGGATGCGCGGCCAGCGCGTCCACGGCCGCCTGCGCGGCGGTGCGCAGCAGCGCCTTCACGTCCAGGTCCAGGCCGCTCTCGATCACGGTGCGCGCCAGGCCCAGCGCATTGCGACGCAGGGCGAACGGATCCTTGTTGCCGGTCGGCTTGAGGCCGGCGGCGAAGCCACCGGCCAGCGTGTCGGCGCGCTCGGCGATCGCCAGCACCTTGCCCAGCGGCGAGAGCGCGATGTCGTCACCGGCGAAGCGCGGCTGGTAGGCCTCGTCGATCGCCAGCGCGACCTCCGGGCCCTCGCCCCCCGCCACCGCGTAATGGCGGCCGGCGATGCCCTGCAGCTCGGGGAATTCATTGACCATGCGCGACTGCAGGTCGTTCTTGCACAGCTCGGCGGCGCGCGCGGCCAGTGCCGGCTCGGCGCCGGCGTGCGGGGCGATGGCGCGGGCCAGCGCGGCCACGCGCTGCACCTTGTCGGCCACGCTGCCCAGGCGTGCCTGGTAGGTCACCGTCTTCAGGCCCTCGCCCATCGACACCAGGCCCTGCTTGAGGTCCTCGTCGAAGAAGAACTTGGCGTCGGCGAAGCGCGGGCGGATCACGCGCTCGTAGCCCTTGGACACCTCGGCCACGTCGCGCGATTCGATGTTGGCGATGCCGATGAACTTCTCGGTGAGCTTGCCGCCGTCATCGAGCACCGGGAAGAATTTCTGGTTGATCTCCATCGTCTCGATCAGCGCTTCCTGCGGCACGGCGAGGAATTCGCGCTCGAAACCGCACAGCACCGCCGAGGGCCATTCGACGAGGTCCACGACCTGGCCGAGGTTGTCCTCGGTGATGCGCGCCACGCCACCGGCCTGCGCGGCGGCGGCGTTGACCTCGGCGACGATGCGCTGGCGGCGCTCGGCCGGGTCCACCATGACGTTGGCGGCGCGCAGCGAATCGACGTAATCGCCCGGCGTGCTCAGCCAGACCTGCTTGTCGTGCATGAAGCGGTGGCCGCGGCTCATGCGGTCCGAATCCAGGCCGAACACGCGGGCCGGCACCACTTCCTTGCCGAACAGCAGCACCAGCCAGTGCACCGGGCGGGCGAAGGCGTAATCGTGGTCGCCCCAGCGCATCGGCTTGGGGATCGGCATGGCGGCGATGGCCTCGGCCAGGATCTCCGGCAGCAGCTCGGCGGTGCGCGCGCCCGGCTTCACCGCGCGGTGCACGAAACGTTCGCCCTTGTTGTCGGTGGTGCGCTCCAGCGCATCCCACGCGACGCCGGCCTTGGCGGCGAAACCTTCCAGCGCCTTGGTCGGCTTGCCCTCGGCGTCCAGGCCGATGTTGAGGTACGGGCCGAGAAGTATGCTTTCCTGCTTAGGCTGCTGAAGCGCCACGCTAGGCAGCAGAACGGCTAGGCGCCGAGGGGTCGAGAATGGGCGAGAATCTCCGCCTTCAAATTCGATTCCTCGCTTCTCCAGGCCCGCCAGCACTCCATCGAAGAAAGCTTTAGCCAAGCCAGGAAGGGCTTTTACGGGAAGCTCTTCAGTGCCCAGTTCGATCAGAAGCGGAAACATGGATGGGATGGCATTCATCGGATCAATCCTTGTTCAGGCCGTCGCGCCGGTCTGCGGTGCATCGAACGGCACGTAATATTTGCGCAGGACCGGCAACGCCTCGTAGCGCGCCACGCGGGCGGCCAGGGCGGGGAAGCGGTCCAGGTCGTAGGGCAGCGCATCGCGCAGGTAGGTGCAGAAGCAGGCCACGGTGAGGTCGGCCAGGCCGAAGCGTTCGCCCACCAGCCATTCGCGATCGCCGGCGTCCACGCACGCCTGCTCGAGCACCTGCAGCGCGCCTTCCATCTGCGTGCGGCAGCGTTCAACCCACGGGGCGTGGCGCTTTTCCTCGGGACGGAACACGCGCTCCATCACCTGCTGCAGCGCCTTCTCCACCGCGCCGTTGGCATAGCCGACCAGTCGCAGCGCCTGGCGGCGTTCGGCGCCGTGCGCGGGCAGCAGCGCGTCCTCGCCGGCCTGGCCGTCGAGCCAGTCGAGGATCACGGCCGATTCGGTCAGCACTTCGCCGTCGTCCAGCACCAGCACCGGCACGCGGCCGAGCGGGCTGTATTCGCGGATGCGGTCGAAATCCCGGCCCACCGACCAGTCGCGATGTTCGAACGACAGGCCGAGCCGGTCCAGCGCCACGGCGACGCGGCGCACGAACGGCGAGTCGAACATGCCGATGAGGATCATCCGGCGGCGGCTCCGCGCTTGGCGCCGGGGAAGCCCAGCTTCTCGCGCTGCGCGTAGTAGGCCTGCGCGACCGCCTGGGCCAGCGCGCGCACGCGCAGGATGTAGCGCTGGCGCTCGGTCACGCTGATGGCGCGGCGCGCATCGAGCAGGTTGAAGGCGTGGCTGGCCTTGGTGACCTGCTCGTAGGCCGGCAGCGGCAGGCCGACTTCGACCAGCTTCTGCGCTTCGCGCTCGCAGGCGTCGAAGCGGTGGAACAGCTCGGCGACGTCGGCATGCTCGAAGTTGTAGGCGCTCTGCTCCACCTCGTTCTGGTGGTAGACCTCGCCGTAGGTGACCGGCGCGCCGTCCGGGCCGTAGGTCCAGACCAGGTCGTAGACGTTGTCGCAGTTCTGCAGGTACATGCAGAGCCGCTCCAGGCCGTAGGTGATCTCGCCCAGCACCGGCTTGCACTCCAGGCCGCCGGCCTGCTGGAAGTAGGTGAACTGGGTGACCTCCATGCCGTTGAGCCAGACTTCCCAGCCCAGGCCCCAGGCGCCGAGCGTCGGCGATTCCCAGTTGTCCTCGACGAAGCGCAGGTCGTGCACGAGCGGGTCGATGCCCAGCGCCTTGAGCGAGCCCAGGTAGAGCTCCTGCAGGTTGTCCGGGTTCGGCTTCATCGCCACCTGGTACTGGTAGTAGCGCTGCAGGCGGTTGGGGTTCTCGCCGTAGCGGCCGTCGGTGGGACGGCGCGAAGGCTGCACGTAGGCCGCGTTCCAGGTTTCCGGGCCCAGCGCGCGCAGGAAGGTCGCCGGGTGGAACGTGCCGGCGCCGACTTCCAGGTCCAGCGGCTGGATCAGCACGCAGCCCTGTTCGGCCCAGTACTGGTTGAGGGTCTGGATCAGGCCCTGGAAGGTGATCGGTACGCGCTGTGACATGCGACAGGGGCCGTGCGAAGGGGTGCGCTAGTATAGCGGCCGACCTGCGGGGCATTCCGCAGCGGGGAACGGCTCATGGAACAGCGGCAGCCCGCCGAAACGACGATGGCCCTGGCCGGGGCGGCACTGCCGCGCGGGCGGCTGGTGTTCGAGCGGGTGGCCACTGCCCTGCTCGCCGACGAGATGGTCGCCCCGAACGACCGCGAGCGCATCCAGTTCTCCGCCGGCGGCGCCCGCAACGCCAGCGAGGTGCACCCGCTGGTGCTGCTCTCCAACCTCAAGCTGCATGCCGGCCAGCCGCCCGCCGGCGAGCTGGGCCTGGAACGGCTCACCGAATGGTTGGCCACCCGCGTGGGCATGCGCTACCTGCGCATCGACCCCACCCGCGTGGACGTGGCCTCGGTGACCGGCGTGGTCTCCCATGCCTATGCACGGCGCCATCGCATCCTGCCGCTGGCCCTGGACGCCGAGCGCGTGCTGATCGCCACCAGCGAGCCGCTGGCGCTGGACTGGCTGGCCGACGTCCAGCACCTCACCCGCCGCCGCATCGACGTGGTGCTGTCCAACCCGCTGGACCTGCACCGCTACACGATGGAGTTCTTCGGCGTGACGCGCTCGGTGCGCGGCGCGCATGGCGATGTGCGCAGCACCGACAGCAATGTCGGCCTGCCCAGTTTCGAGCAGCTGGTGGAGCTGGGCCGCACCGGCGACGTCAACGCCGACGACCAGCACATCGTCCACATCGTGGACTGGCTGCTGCAGTACGCCTACGAGCAGCGCGCCTCGGACATCCACCTGGAGCCGCGCCGCGACATGGGGCGCATGCGCTTCCGCATCGACGGCGTGCTGCACAAGGTGTTCGAAGTACCGCCGGCGGTGATGACCGCGGTGGTCAGCCGTATCAAGGTGCTGGGCCGCATGGACCTGGCCGAGCGCCGCCGCCCGCAGGACGGCCGCATCAAGACCCGCTCGCCGGGCGGGCGCGAGGTCGAAATGCGCCTGTCCACGATGCCCACCGCCTTCGGCGAGAAGTGCGTGATGCGCATCTTCGACCCGGACGCGGCGTTCAAGAGCATCGACCAACTGGGTTTCAGCCCGGAGGAAGCCGCCGGCTGGAACGCGCTGGTGGAACGGCCGCACGGCATCGTGCTGGTGACCGGCCCCACCGGCTCGGGCAAGACCACCACGCTGTATTCCACGCTCAAGCGCCTGGCCACGCCGGACGTGAACGTGTGCAGCGTGGAGGACCCGATCGAGATGATCTCGCCGGAGTTCAACCAGATGCAGGTCCAGCAGAACATCGACCTGGACTTCGCCGCCGGCGTGCGCACGCTGCTGCGCCAGGACCCGGACATCATCATGATCGGCGAAATCCGCGACCTGGAAACCGCGCAGATGGCGGTGCAGGCCTCGCTGACCGGCCACCTGGTGCTTTCCACCCTGCATACCAACGACGCGCCTTCGGCGATCACCCGCCTGCTCGACCTCGGCGTGCCGCACTACCTCGTCGCCTCCACCCTCAACGGCGTGCTGGCCCAGCGCCTGGTGCGCACGCTGTGCCCGCACTGCAAGCGGCCGCAGGCGCTTTCCGAAACGGACTGGGCGGCGATCCGCGAGCCGGGCGAAGCGCTGCCGGAACACGTGCACACGCACGTGCCGGTGGGCTGCCTGGAATGCCGGCGCACCGGCTTCCTCGGCCGCGTGGGCCTGTACGAGCTGCTGCCGGTCACCCCGCGCCTGCGCACGCTGATCCGCGCCGACATGGACCTGGCCGGGTTCAGCCACGCCGCCCGCGGCGAAGGCCTGCGCACCCTGCGTCGCGCGGGGCTGGAAAAAGTGGCGCTGGGTCTGACTACAATCGAGGAAGTCCTGTCCGTCCTGCCGCCCAAGGAATGAAGCCGCCCCTGCCGTTCCTGATCCTCGAAACCGGCCAGCCGGTGCCGGCGATGAAGCGCTACGGGCGCTTCCCGCACTGGATCCGCGTGGCCGCGGGGCTGGCCGAGGCCGAGACGGTGGTGGTGAACGTGGAAGCCGGGCAGGCGCTGCCCTCGCCGGAGGGCTTCGCCGGCACGATCGTGTCCGGCTCGGCGGCCTTCGTCACCGACCGCGCCGAATGGAGCGAGCGCACCGCCGACTGGCTGCGCGCCGCCGCCCACGACGGGCTGCCGGTGTTCGGCATCTGCTATGGCCACCAGCTGCTGGCGCATGCGCTTGGCGGGCAGGTGGACTACAACCCGGCCGGGCGCGAATCGGGCACGATCGAGCTGGAGCTGCACCCGCCGGCCTTCGAGGACCCGCTGTTCGCCGGCCTGCCCGGGCGCTTCCCCGCCCATGCCACCCACCTGCAGACGGTGCTGCGTGCGCCCGAAGGCGCCACCGTGCTGGCCCGGTCGCCGCAGGACGAATGCCACGCCTTCCGCTGGGGCGCCCATGCCTGGGGCGTGCAGTTCCACCCGGAATTTGCCACCCATCACATCCGCGGCTACGTTCGGGCCCGTGCCGACTGCCTGCAACGCCATGGCCGCTGCGCCCGCACGGTGGCGCGGGAAGTCAGCGCCGCGCCGCTGGCCCGGCGCCTGCTGCGAAGATTCGTCCAGCACGCGCGCACGCTGCCAACGCACGGCCACGGTGGCAGGCCGGAAAACGCGCGATAATCGCGTGGCGCCGGACTAGGCCGGCGCGTATCGATGCGGGATGGGAATGAGCGAAATTCGCAAGCTGCCGGCGTCCGCCGGCGCGGAATGGTTGTCGACCGGCTTCGCGCTGCTGCGGCGCGCGCCGTTGGCGCTGGGTACGTTGGGCATGACGTGGGGGCTGATCGCGGTGCTCGGCGCCGGGCTGGCGATGATGCTGCCGGCCCTGGGCCTGGCCGTGCAGTTCCTGATGCTGCTGGCCGGCCCGGTCTTCATGGGCGGCATGCTGTGGGCGGTGCGCGAGGTGGACGAAGGCCGCGCGGCGCGCCCCTCCCACCTGCTGCACGGGCTGCAGGAGGGTCGTGCGCCGCACCTGCTGGTGTCGCTGCTGCCGCAGGCGCTGGCGGTGATCGTGCTGGCGCTGCTGCTGGTGGCGCTGATCGGACCGGCGGGCTGGCAGCAGCTGTCCCAGGTGATGGGTGAGCTGGAGCGCATCAACCAGGCCGCCGCGCAGTCGGGCGTGCAGCCCGATCCGGCGCAGGTGCAGGCGCTGGTGGCCAGCTTGCCGGCCGGGCGCATCCTGCTGTGGCTGCTGGCGGGTATCGTCACTTTCGCCGCGCTGAGCCTGGCGCTGTTCGTGATGCCGCCGCAGGTGATGTTCGACCACGCCACCGGCGTGCATGCGCTGCGCGAGAGCCTGCGTGCGGGCATTCGCAACCTGCCGGCGCTGCTGGTGTTCTTCGTGCTCACGTTCATCGCGCTGGTGGCGATCTACTTCGTCGTCGCGCTGGTGGCGATGGTCGCCTCGCTGCTGCTCGGCACCTTCGCCCTGTACCTGGCGCAGCTGCTGATGATGGGCGTGCTGATGCCGGTATTCGCCGGTGCGGTCTACGCGGCGTGGAAGCAGATGTTCGGCCACGCCGACGCCGTTGCGCCGCCGACCGGCGCCGAGCGCCAGGACGTCTTCGTGGCGTAAGCGGGCAAGCCGCGGCGGGCGCGATGCCCGCCAGCGGTCACGACTGCGGCTGGGCCTTCGGCACCACCGCGCGGGCGGCGATGATGCCCAACTCGTAGAGGATGCACATCGGGATGGCCAGCATCAGCTGGGAGACCACGTCCGGCGGGGTCAGCACCGCGGCGATCACGAAGATGCCGACGATGGCGTAGCCGCGGCCCTGGCGCAGCTGGTCCGGCGTGACCCAGCCCAGCAACGCCATGATGACCAGCGCCACCGGCAGCTCGAAGCTGGTGCCGAAGGCGAAGAAGATCACCAGGACGAAATCCAGGTAGGCGTTCGCGTCGGGCGTGAGCGCGATGACGTCCGGGGTGAAGGTGGTCAGGAAGTGGAAGACCGCCGGCAGCACCAGGAAATAGGCGAACGCGCAGCCGGTGTAGAACAGCGCCACGGCCGAGGCCAGCAGCGGCAGGGCCAGGCGCTTCTCGCGCTGGTAAAGCCCCGGGGCCACGAAGGCCCACGCCTGGTACAGCAACCACGGCACCGCAATGAACAGCGCCACGAAGAGGGTCAGCTTCATCGGCGCGAAGAACGCACCGGCCGGGTTCATCGCGATCATCGTCTGCCCGGCGGGCAGCTGCGAGACCAGCGGGCGCGCCAGCCAGCTGTAGATCTGCCGGGTGAAGGGCAGCAGGCACAGCAGCACCACGCCCAGGCCCAGCAGCGCGCGCACCAGGCGGGCGCGCAGTTCGATCAGGTGTTCGATCAGGCTGCTCTCGGCCTGCAGGTCGTCCGGGGCGTTCACGGCTGCTTCTCGGGCGGGGCCGGTTCGGCGGGCGGCGGCGTGGCCGGCGTTTCGGCCACCGGCGCCGGCGCGGCGTCGCTACCGGTGCGGATGTCCACGTCGCGCGCGACCTCGTCGTGCAGCGCCTGGCCATGTTCGCGCACCTGCTCGTGACCTTGCCGCATCTGCGACTCGGCCTCGCGCAGCGAGCTCTGCACGCTCTGCAGGTTGCGCTTGAGTTCCTCGGCCTCGAGCTCGCGCTCGAGTTCCTGCTTGACCGAATCCCACTGGTTGCGCGCCCGGCGCACCCACAGGCCGGCGAACCGCGCGGCCTTGGGCAGGCGCTCGGGACCGAGCACCACCAAGGCCACGATGGCGATCAGCAGCAGTTCGCTGAAACCGATGTCGAACACGTGCCGACGCCCTCGCCCGCGAGATCAGCGACCGTCGCGGTCGCGTTCGCGCTCGTTCTGCGCCTGCGTGCTGTCGGCGTCGCGGGTCTGGTCGTTGAGCTGCGCCGGACGGTCATCGTCGCGCATGCCCTTCTTGAATTCCTTGACCGCGGAGCCCAGGTCCTTGGCGCCGCTGGTCAGGCGCTTGGTACCGAAGACCAGCAACACGATCACCAGCACGATCAACCAGTGCCAGATGCTCAAACCGCCCATGATCTGCTCGCCGCTTACCGTGAAAGGACACTCAGGATAGCGCACCCCCGCCGGGACGGGGGTGCTGACTTTCAGGGCTTGCCATCCAGCGTTTCAGTGCGTACTTCGCCCTCGCCCACCGGCTGGAAACCCGGCTGCGGCGCGTTGGCCGGCGCGGCCTGCAACGGCGCGGTGCTGGCCTCCTGCGGGGCGGCCGGCGCCGGGCCGTTGACCGGCACGGCGGCGGTGCGCGGGGCCGGCGCCGGGGCGCCTTCGCCGCGGTTGCTGCGCGCGGTGTAGGTGGCTTCCTCCAGGCGGTCGCGGAAGGCGATCACGTCGGTGGACGGCTGCTCGGGCGAGCGGCCTTCGAAGATCATGCGCGGCGTGCTGCCGGTGCCGTAGGCATTCAGGTCGGCCTCGTCGTCGATCTGCAGGATGGCGCCGTCCAGCGCCACGCCGGCGAACAGGCCACGGGCACGCGACCACGACCAGATTTCGGCCTTGAGCTGGCCATCGGTGGCGGCGGCGGCATTGCGGCCGACCGGGCCGGCGGCCACGCCGGCGTCGGCGCCGAGGGTGAACTTGCCGTTGACGATGTTGTCCAGGCTGCGGTCGTTGCGGAACACCAGCACCACGTCGGAAGACTGCACGCCGGCCTGGAAGCCGATGCTGCCGCCGGTGAGCTTGACGAACACGGGCTGCGACCAGCTGCCGTCGGGGTTCTTCATCGACATCAGGCCGTGGCCGCGGCGGCCGCCGATGACCAGGCCGGCCTTGATGGTGTCCGGGATGACGACGATCGCCCGGGCTTCGTCGAGCAGCTTGTCGGGGATGGACTGCTCGGGGATCTTCTGGATCTCGTTGAGCACCCGCACCGCGTTACGCGCGCGCTGGTCTTCCTCGGGGCCGGCGATGGCATGGCCGGCGGCGAACGACAGGGACAGCAGCAGGGCAAGACGCGACAGGCGGGGCATGACGGGCTCCAATGAACGATCGCGGAAAGATAAGGCAATGGCCGACGTTAGTCGCGCCGGGGTGAATCGCCCATTAGCGCGCGTGCCGGGCCAGCACCCGTTCTATCGCGTCCATCGAGCACATGGGAGGGCGCCGGCGCGGCTGTCCTGCCACAATGGGGTCATGTCCGACGCATCGAAAACCGCCCTGCTGGCCGTCAACCTGGGCACGCCCGACGCGCCCACTCCCCAGGCGGTACGACGTTACCTGGGCGAATTCCTTGGCGACCCGCGCGTGGTGTCCATTCCGCATTGGCTGTGGAAGCCCCTGCTGCATGGGTTGATCCTGCCGCTGCGCGGGCCGCGTTCGGCGGAGAAATACGCGCAGGTGTGGCTGCCGGGCGGCTCGCCGCTGGCGGTGCACACCGCGGGCCTGGCGCAGGCCCTGCAGGCGGCACTGCCGGCGTGGCGGGTGGATTGGGCGATGCGCTACGGCGAGCCCGCGCTCCTGCGCGCGTTGGACCGGCTATTGGATGCCGGCATCGCCCGCATCGTGGTGCTGCCGCTGTACCCGCAGTACTCGACCACCACCACCGCCTCGGTGCAGGACGTGGTGGATGCATGGCGCCAGCGCCACCCCGACGTCCGCGTGGACGTGGTGCGCGACTACGCGGAAGACCCGGCCTGGGTGGAGGCGGTCGCCGCGTCGATCCGCGCGCACTGGGACGCCCACGGCCGTGGCCAGCGCCTGATGTTCTCCTTCCACGGCCTGCCGCAGCGCGTGGCCGACGATGGCGACCCCTACCCGCAACGCTGCGAGGCCAGCGCGCGCGCGATCGCCGCGGCGCTCGGCCTGGAAGACGACCAGTGGCAGCTCGGCTACCAGTCGCGCTTCGGCCGCGAGCGCTGGCTGCAGCCGTATGCCGAACCCGCGCTGTGGGCGATGGCCGAGTCCGGCGTGCGCCGCATCGACGTCGTCTGCCCGGGCTTTGCCACTGACTGCCTGGAAACGCTGGAGGAAGTGGCGATGGGCTTCTCCCACACGCTCGCCGAGCGTGGCGCGGAGCTGCGTTACATCCCCTGCCTCAACGCCGCCCCGGCGCACGCCGCCGCGCTGGCGGCATTGGCCACGCGCGTTTGATGGGCGTGCACGAGTTCGCCTGCACCCTGCCCTTCGGCGAGCTGCGCGGCCTGCGCTGCGGCCAGCCCGGCGGGCGCCGCGTGCTGGCCATGCACGGCTGGCTCGACAACGCCGCCAGCTTCCTGCCGTTGGCCGGCGAGCTGCACGGGCTGGACCTGGTGATGATCGACCTGCCCGGCCACGGCCATAGCGCCGCCCTGCCGGCCGGCAGCGAATACACGATGATCGGCGCGATCAACAACGTGCTGGCCGTCGCCGATGCCTTGGGCTGGGAGCGCTTCACCCTGCTCGGCCATTCGATGGGCGCGGGCATCGCCAGCCTGGTCGCCGCGGCGGTGCCGGCGCGGATCGAAGCGCTGGTGGTGATCGAAGCACTGGGCGGGCTGGGCGAGCAGGTGGAAAACACCGCCACGCGCCTGCGCGAGAGCGTGGAGGCCGCGCATGCGTTGTCGGGCAAGCCGCTGCGCGTGTTCCCGAACCTGGAGGCGCCGGTGCGCGCGCGCATGATGGCCAACCAGCTCAGCGAAGCCAGTGCGCGCCTGCTGGTGGAACGCGGCGTGCGGGCGGTGCCCGGCGGCTACAGCTGGGGCAGCGACCAGCGCCTGACCCTGCCCACCGCCGTGCGCATGACCGAAGCGCAGATCGACGTGCTGGTGGAAGCGGTGGAATGCCCGACGCTGGTGATCTTCGCCACGCCGGCGCAACCCTATTTCCCCGAGCCGCTGCGCACCCGCCGCGCGCAGCTGCTGCGCGATGGCCGGCTGCACGTGCTGGCGGGCACGCATCACCTGCACATGGAGCAACCGGGGGAAGTGGCGGCGTTGATCCAGGCGTTCCTGGATACGCCACGCGGTTGAATCACGCCGGCTGCAGGAGCCGGCGCAGCTGTGCCTTGAGCGAACGCCCCTGGCGCTGGAAATATTCGCGCTCCACGCGCCACAGCGGAAAACGCGTTTCCACTTCATGCCAGAAGGCCGGCGAATGGTTGGCCTGGATGAGGTGGCAGAGCTCGTGCACCAGCACGTATTCGAACGCTTCCGGACGCCCCAGCACCAATGCCAGGTCCAGCGCCATCGTGCCGTCCGGTGCCAGCGAGCCCCACTGCGAGGACATCACCTTCACCCGCACCCGCGAAGGCGCGCGCGGCAGGCTGGGCAGGTAGCGCGGCAGCCAGCGGCCGACGTCGGCCCGGGCCTGGGTTTCGTAGAAGTCGCGCAGGGCACGCACCATCAACGGCGTGCCGGCACGCGCGGGGAGATGGAAGTGGATGCCTTCGGCGTCCTGTTCGATGCGCGTGTAGCGGCCGGCATGCCAGTGCAGCGGCAGCAGCTCGCCACGCAGCGGCAGCTGCTGGCCCGGCACGTCGCGCTCCAGCGCGGGCAGCAGGGCATCTTCCGCATAGCGCGCCAGCTGGGTGGCGAGCCACTGCCGGTGTTCGTGCAGGAAGCGCTCGCCGGCCACGAGGCTGGCACGCGTGGGCAAGGTGAGACGCGCGCCACGCTCGTCGACACTCAGCTTGATGCGCCGCGCACGCGGGTCGCGCACGCGCAGCACGTCGATTTCCTGTTCGTCATCCAGGCGCAGGCGCACGCAGTCGCGCTGCAGGGTGCGCGGCGATGCGGCGATCAGTCGGGGGAGGAACTTCGCCATGGCACTGACAGCATACGCCCGTCGTGGGCGCATGCGTCACCTCCGGTCAGGCCTCCGCCTTGCTCAGCTTCAGCGCGTCTTCGAGTAGGAGAAACAGCCGGCGCACTTCGGCACTCATCAGCGCGAAGCGCGCGTCCAGTTCGGCGCGCACGCCGTCCTGGTCGGCGTTTTCTAGCTGGTCGAGCGCGCCGTCGAGGAACTTCAGCTTGCGCACGCCCAGGTCATCGCCGAGGACGAAGGAGACATGGTCATCGAGCACCAGCGCGAGCTTGGTGACCTGCTTGCCGGCCTCCAGGTGCTTGTCGATTTCCTCGCAGCGCAGCTCCTGGTGCTGGCACTTCACCACCGCGCCGCCTTCGATCGGATCCTTCATCTCGCACTCCTCGCCCAGGCTGAGGCCTTCGGGCAGGGGCTCGCCGGCGATCCAGCCGGTGAGGATCGAACGCGGCGCGACTTCCGCATTCAGCGGCAGCGCCGGGAACGAACCGAGCAGGCCGCGGATTTCGGACATCACGTTCTCGCCGGTCTTGCGACTGGAAGTGTCCACGGCCACGTAACCGTGTTGCAGGTCGAGCATGGCGTCGGTGCGCGAGCTCTTCACGAAGGCGCGCGGCAGCAATTCGTGGATGAGGTCGTCCTTCAGTCGCTTGCGCGCCTTGCCGCCGGGGCGGCGGCCTTCCTTCTCCTCGATCTCGGCGACCTTGCGCGCGAGCAGGTCGTTGACCACCGAGCCCGGCAGGATCTTGTCCTCGCCGCCGACGGTGAGCCAGAGGAATTCGGCGAGGCGGTGCGAGAGCACCTCCTGTTCATCGCGGCCAAACGGCGAGATGAACCCGCGCGAGGTCATCTCCAGCGGGCCGACCGGCTTGAGCAGGGCTTCGGGGAGGAGCTTGTCGATTTCGGAGAAGTCGAGCGTGGTGGGGAAGCGGAAGAACGTCAGGTTGCGGAAGAACATCGAGTATCCATTCGGTGGAGCCGATCCGGCGCGGGCGCGCGCGGAACAGGGAATGCGTCAGTCGTGCGCGGGGCCTTCGCCACCGGCCAGCCAGGCATGCGCGTCGGGCAGCGGCGCGTCGTGCCTGCGGCCCAGCGCCATGAAATCGAACAGGGTGTTGTCGGCCAGGTGGGAGGGACGGATGTCGCCCATGGCGCGCGCGATCTGCTCGATGCGGCCGGGGCTGTCCTTCTCCCACTGCTTGAGCATCAGCCCGACCTGGCGGCGCTGCAGGTTTTCCTGGCTGCCGCACAGGTTGCACGGGATGATCGGGAACTGCCGCGCCTGCGCGTAGTCGACGATGTCGCGCTCGGCCACGTAGGCCAGCGGGCGGATCACCACGTGCTTGCCGTCGTCGCTGCGCAGCTTGGGCGGCATGCCGGCGAGCTTGGCGTGGTGGAACAGGTTCATGAAGAAGGTGGCCACCATGTCGTCGCGATGGTGGCCCAGCGCGATCTTGGTGAAGCCTTGCGCTTCGGCATACGCATACAGCGCGCCGCGGCGCATGCGCGAACACAGCGAGCACATCGTCTTGCCTTCCGGGATGACGCGGCTCACCACCGAATAGGTGTCCTGCTCGATGATGTGGTACGGCACGCCCAGCGCGCGCAGGTAGTCCGGCAGCACGTGCTCCGGGAAGCCAGGCTGCTTCTGGTCGAGGTTGACGGCGACCAGCTCGAACTCGACCGGCGCCTTGCGGCGCAGCTGCAGCAGGACGTCCAGCAGGGTGTAGCTGTCCTTGCCGCCGGACAGGCAGACCATGACCTTGTCGCCCGCCTCGATCATGCCGAAGTCGGCAATGGCTTCACCGACCTGGCGGCGCAGGCGCTTGGCCAGCTTGGCCTGCTCGCGTTCGGCCACGCGCGGGTCGCGGCGTGGCGGCAGCGGATCGGGAAGGGAGATGACGGCGCTCATGGCGCCATTCTACCGGGTCGGGCCGCGCCGCCGGCGCGCGCGGCCGGCGCGGGGCTGCCATGCGACGGCCATGCCGGCCGGTGTAAGCTCGAAGCCGATGGAGACGCCCGATCCCGCCACTGTCGTCGAACGCCTGGACGCGCTGCGCCGCGAGCATCGCGCGCTCGACGAGGAAATCAGCCGCCGCGTCATCGACCTGGCGCAGGACGAGCTGACCATCAAGCGCATGAAGAAGCGCAAGCTGCAGCTGAAGGACTGCATCGCCCGGCTGGAAAGCGCGCTGATCCCCGACGAGCCGGCCTGACGGGCGCGGGCCGGCGCGGGGTTTGCCCGCGCGGCCTCAATCCTGCGCGGGCGCTTCTTCCGGCTTGGCCGCCGCCGGGCTCACCCGCTCGATGGTGTGGCGCAGTTCGCGGCCGAGGATGAACTTGGCGTCCTTGGCCCAGGTATCCAGCCGCTCGTCGAACACCAGCTTGCTGTTCTCGTCCGGCCACACCAGCCGCAGCTCGCGCATCTTCTGGATGAAGCCGCGGAACAGGCTCTTGTCGAAGAACTCCGGCGCGGCCGGGGCGTACAGCAGGCTCAGGCGCTGCGCGGCCTGCTGGCACAGGCTTTCCAGCTCACCGGCGCCGAGCGTGCCCGGGCCGTTCTTCACCAGCACCGAGATGGCGATGTAATAACGCTCGAACGCCTGCTGCAGCGAATGGCCGATGGCGCGCAGGCGGAACACCTCGTCCGTCTGCCCGGTGTTGCGCGCCAGGATGCCGCCGTCGTCCTCGTTGACGTTCATCAGCAGGCCTTCGCGCACGAACACGTCGATGGTCTGCTCGATGCGGCCGGCGAACTCGTCCTCGGTCCACGGCAGGAACAGCTCGGTCTGCAGGAACGGATAGACGGTACGGCCCAGGCGCACCAGGCCGGCGCGGCTCATGCGGCGGTTGTTCTGGAAACAGCACGCCACCCACGACGACGCCGTGAACAGGTGGATGACGTTGTTGCGGAAGTAGCTCAGCAGCACCGCGGTATCGCCGCTGACGCTCAGCACGTCGCCCAGCGGATGCGGCGTGCGGGTGAGCACGGCGATTTCCTCGGCGTGGGCGATGATGCGTTCGGGCGAATGCGGCGTGACCGTGACGCGGTCCGAGTACGGCATCTCGACCAGCAGCTTCTTGCACAGTTCGATCTGCGCGATCAGGTCGGCCTCGCCCATCGCATGCTTGGGCGTGGAGAGCAGGGCCAGCGCCAGCAGGTTGATCGGGTTGACGTCGGCGGCGCCGTTGACGTGCACCTGGATCTGGTCGGCCAGGCTGTCGACCGCGCGTGCGAGCCAGCTCGGCTTTTCGTCCTCGGGCACGGGCTGGCCATCCCACTCGGGGGCCTCGCGGGCGAGCACGTCGTTCAACGCGATCGGCTCGCCGAAATTCACCACCACCTGGCCGTAGTTCTGCTTGAGCACCTTGGGGATGCCCCACAGCAGCGCCCAGATCGATTCCTTCTCCTTCGGCCGGCCGCTCAGCTCGTCGAGGTAGCTGTTGCCTTCCATCAGCTTCTCGTAGCCGATGTAGACCGGCTGGAACAGCACCGGCTTGCGCGGCTGGCGCAGGAAGGCGCGCAGCGTCATGGCGATCATGCCGCCCTTGGGCTGCAGCAGGCGGCCCGTGCGCGAACGGCCGC
The DNA here is from genome assembly GCF_001431645.1 of Stenotrophomonas panacihumi. Taxonomy (GTDB): domain Bacteria; phylum Pseudomonadota; class Gammaproteobacteria; order Xanthomonadales; family Xanthomonadaceae; genus Stenotrophomonas_A; species Stenotrophomonas_A panacihumi. The sequence goes on from NZ_LLXU01000058.1 coordinate 193,106, forward strand.
CTTCGACGAAGTATTCGATCGAGTAACCGCCGCCGACCAGCTGGGCGACGTATTCGCTCAGCACCGCCGAGTACAGCGCGTTGCCCTTGATCGAGCGGCGGATGAAGAACGCGCCGCCCTTGCGCAGCAGCGTGCCCACCACCGGCAGGTTGAGGTTGATGCCCGCCACGATGTGCGGCGGCACGATGCCGCGTTCGTACAGCAGGTACGAAAGCAGCAGGTAGTCCATGTGGCTGCGGTGGCTGGGCACGTAGACCACTTCATGCCCGGGCGCGGCCTGCTTCACCTTGTCCAGGTGGTGGACCAGCACGCCGGCGTAGATGCGGTTCCAGACATGCGTGAGCAGGAAGCTGGCCGAGCGCACCACCGGGCTGGAGTAGTCCGCGGCGATCTCCCACGCATAGGCATGCGCCTTGCGCCAGGCATCGACCGGCTTGCTGTTGTCGCGCTTGGCCTGCACGGCGATGGCTTCGCGCACCGGCTCGGCGGCCAGCACCTGGTCCACCAGCAGGCGGCGGGTGGACAGGTCCGGGCCGATCACCGCCTCGCGGATGCGGCGGAAGTGCGTGCGCAGCACGCGCTGCAGCTTGCGCAGGGTGCGCTCGGGCGGCAGGCCTTCGTCCACCGTCTGGCGCAGCGAGATCGGCGGGGCGAAGCGCACGATGGTGGTGCGGCCGTTGAGCAGCACCGAGAGCAGGCGGCGGAAGCGGCCGACCAGCGCCCAGTTTTCCGAGAACAGCACGGCGAACCAGCCGCTCTGCTTGTCCGGCGCGCGGCCGACGAAGATCGACACCGGCACCAGGTGGACGTCCAGGTCCGGGCGCGCGCGATGCGCCTGCAGGAGCTTGGCCAGCGAATCGGAGTGGGTCTTGGCGCCGCGCTGCTCGGGAATGATCGAGTTGCTGCTGCTGCGGCGCGACAACGCCAGGTAGGCGCGCTTGCGCTGCAGCGGGTCGCCCGGCAGCGGCACCAGCGGCGAGGGCAGGCCGGCCTCGCGGCAGGCCTTGTCCAGGATCAGCGCGTTCGACAGGCCGTAGTCTTCGAGCACGTATACGACCGGGCGGCCGTCGTCGTACTGGCCCGGCTGCTCCGGCTCGATCGTCAGGCCAAGCCAGGGATCGGCCAGGCGGCCCAGCAGGCGGGCCCACAGCGGGCGACGCGCCGGGCGCGGGATGGCGCCGGCGGCCATGGGCACGCGTGCGCTGGACGCCGGCACCGGGGCGGGCGTCGGGGTCTGGGGGCGGTCCGGATCGGGCTGGCCGTCCGGGAACGGCAGATTATTCTGTTCAGGCATCGGCGCCATTATGGCTTAGGCGGCTGTGCGGGCGCCGCCCCGGCCGGCGAGGCGGGGTGGAGGACCGCCTGCACTTCGTCCTGGATGCTGACCAGGTACCAGTGGCCGTCGATGCGTACGAGGCTGGCGCTGGTATCGACCTGCTCGGCCCCGAGCGGGTACTGCAGGTGCACCCGGGCCTGGTCGCCGTCCTGGGTCACCAGGCCGACGCGGGTTTCGTCCAGGCTGGCGTCCAGCGGCAGGCCGTAGCTGTCGAGCACGGCCTTGAACTCCTTGAGGAACGGCCCGAGGCGACGCAGGCTCTCCTCCATGCCGGCCGCCTGCATCGCGGCGGGGTCGGACAAGCCGGTGGCGCGGGCCGCCGCCACCAGGCGGGGAATCGCCGCCTGTGCATGCGGGCGCTCGGCCAGCGGCGCAGCGGAAGCCCATTCGGCCAAGGCGTTCACCAGCTGCACGTAATGGGCGCGCTGCTCGGGGCTGTAGTCGCCCTGGTTGCGCAGGTACTGCACGCCGAACAGGCCCAGCGAGTGCGCGGCCTGCTTGATGCCGGCGCCCTGCCCGGCGATCTGGGTGTCGAAGGTGCGCTGCAGGCGCTGCTCGGCGCCGGGGGCGGAGAGGTACTGCAGCATCGCTGGCACGTCCTCGCCCAGCGGCACGCTGCTCAGCGGCCAGCGGCTGTGGCCCTCGCGCCAGGCGGTTTCCAGCTGGGCGTACTGCGCCGGGGTGACGGCGGCCTTGGCGTAGCCCACCAGGTCGTTGGCGCGCAGGCGTTCGGCCAGCCCGCGCACGGTGGCGGCCGGTTCGGCGGTGGCGCCGGGCAGCTCCGCCGGCTCGCGCTTGCAGGCCGGCAGCAGCAGCGCGGCGGCCACCAGCAGCCAGGGCAACGGGCGCCACGATCTTGGCCAGATGGTCATCACGGACATGGATCTCGACTCCCCAATCGATGGCGCATCTTGCCGGGCGCCATGTGGCCCGGCAAGGCGTGAAGTGCAGTCGCGGCGGGCCGTGCGCCGATGTGACGCATTGCGTTGTCTTGCCGTGTCCTGTGTTGTCTTGCCGCTGTTACAGGGGCAGGCATAGTGCGACCGCGGAAATCGAATAGCGCGACCCAGCGCACATATTGCACTGCATCATGTAAACGTTTGCAGTTCCTGCTACGGTGCCGCCCCAATGCTGCGGGCGCCTTGTCATGGCAGGGCGCGCAGCAGGAAACGTCACGCCAGGGAGTGGGTCAGGACAGGACAACGGAAGGCAGGTCCATGCCTTCATCGGGAGGAACCGCAGTGCTTCCCCAACCCGACCACCGCTTCCGGGCGACGCCCGCGCCTCGCGCCGGCCACCGCCTGGAACCCAGACGCCACGCCGCCTGGCGCCCTGCCCCCGGCATGGGTGCGGTATCGCGCGCCGTCGTGGCTCGCCTCACAAAAATTTTCCAACGCTTGCACATAACCGCAAGACGTTCACATCCGACGTTGTATCCGTCTTACCCGTGAATAGAACCGTCATCCAATGCCAATGCCCGGCCCGGGAGGGGTCTTCGTGAAAACCATCCGAACCAAAGCCAATCTGCCAACCCGCAGCCTGCTGTGCTGCGCCCTGGCCGCCAGTCTGTTTGCCGCCGCTCCCGGCGCCTTCGCCCAGTCCGCCAATGCCAACCTGCGTGGCCAGGTGACCTCCCAGTCCGGCCCGGCCGCCGGTACCGAAGTGGTCGCCACCAACGTGGCCACCGGCGCCGTGCGCCGCGCCACCACCGGCAGCGACGGCAACTACACCGTGGTCGGCCTGCAGCCGGGCACCTACAAGGTGGAAGCCGGCGGCCGCGTGGAGACGGTGACCGTCACCGTGGCCTCCACCGCCACCCTCAACATCGCCACCGGTGGCGAAGCGGCTGCCTCGGGCGGCGCGGCCACCACGCTGGACGCGGTCAACGTGACCGCCCCCACCCTGCTGCAGGAAGTGCGCACCTCCGAGGTCGGCAAGACCGTCTCGCTGCGCCAGATCCAGACCACCCCGCAGGTGTCGCGCAACTTCCTCGAGTTCGCCGACGCGGTGCCGGGCATGGTCTTCACCCGCGACGCCAAGGGCAACACCTCGCTGCGCGGCGGCGCGCAGAACACCAGCGCCACCAACGTCTACATCGACGGCGTGGGCCAGAAGAGCTACGTCAAGGAAGGCGGCGTGGCCGGCCAGTTCGGCAGCGCGGGCAATCCGTTCCCGCAGCTGGCGATCGGCGAGTACAAGGTCATCACCTCCAACTACAAGGCCGAGTACGGCCAGGTGGCGAGCTCGGCGGTGACGGCGGCGACCAAGTCGGGCACCAACGAGTTCCACGGCGAGGCGTTCTACCGCTACACCGACGAGGACATGCGCGCCATGACGCCGGCCGAGCGGCAGGCGGGGCAGGACAAGGTCGCCTCGACCGAGAAGGAGTACGGATTCGCGCTGGGCGGTCCGATCGTGAAGGACATGCTGCACTTCTTCGCGACCTACGAAGCCAAGCGCTTCGACCTGCCCACCACCACGGTGCCTGATGCGGGCGCCTCCGGCGGCGTGCCGTTCCTGCCGGCCAATGCGGCCTCGCAGCTGGGCGCGGGCTTGCAGGAATTCCAGGAAGACCTGTACTTCGCCAAGATCGACTTCGAGCCGACCGACCGCGACCGCTTCGAACTCTCCTACCAGAACCGCGACGAGAACCAGGAAGGCTTCAGCGGCAGCACGGCGCGCTCGCACGGCGTGGTGAGCGAGAACACCGACGAGCGCTGGGCGCTGCGCTGGAACCACAGCGGTGACTGGTTCTACAACGAACTGCTGGCCACCCACGAAGATTCGTTCAACAACCCGCTGCCGATCACCGTCGGCAACGGCTACATCTACACGTATCCGAACGGGAACAGCGAAGCGACGATCGTCGGGATCGAGGGCGGCTCGCCGCTGTCGGCCCAGACCAAGGGCCAGAAGGGCTGGTCGCTGGAAGACAACTTCACGCTCAACGCGATCGAGTGGCACGGCGAACACACCATCAAGATGGGCGCCCGCTACAAGGATGTCGACCTGTACGCGGCCGACGCCCTGGATATCAATCCGCAGTTCTATTACACGGTCGGGACCCCGGGCTTCACCGGGGACACCCCCTACAAGGCGCAGTTCACCAAGCCGGTCACCGGCGTGGGCGGCCTGGCGCCGAGCGTGACGTCCAACGCCAAGCAGTACGGCCTGTATATCCAGGACGACTGGCAGGTCAACGACCACCTGATGCTCAACATCGGCGTGCGCTGGGACTACGAGAAGAACCCGTCGTACCTGAACTTCGTGACCCCGCAGAACGTGGTGGACGCGCTCAACAGCCAGGACCCGAACGGCCCGGCCGGCCAGACCTATGCCGATTCGCTGCGCGCCGGCGGCATCGACGTCAACGACTACATTTCCAACGGCCACAACCGCAAGGCGTTCGACGGCGCCTGGCAGCCGCGCCTGGGCTTCTCGTACGACCTCAACGCCGACGAGATGCACGTGATCCACGGCGGTGCCGGTCGTTCGTATGACCGCGACCTGTTCGACTACCTGCAGCTGGAAGTCACCAAGTCGGCGCTGCCGGTGGTCACCGTGAACTTCCAGGATCCGGCCACCGGCGCCTGCTACCGCGGCGCGGCGCCGTGCTATGCGTGGGATCCGGCGCTGCTCACCGGCGGCGTGGCGGGGCTGCAGTCGCTCATCGGCGCCACCAGCAATTCCGGTACCGAAGTCGACCTGCTGAACAACAACCTCAAGGCGCCCTACTCCGACCAGTTCAGCCTGGGCATGAGCAACCAGATCGGCGACTGGCTCACCGACGTGACCGTCACCCGCATCCTGAGCTACGACGGCTTCGGCTTCACGCTCGGCAACCGCTATCCGAACGGCAACTTCTGGGACAACCAGCAGCTGTGTAACGCGACCGCCGATCCGGGCCTGTCGCAGCCGTGGGGCTGTGGCGTGCCGGGCTTCGGTGGCCTGATCGTCGGCAACAACGGCATCAAGACCCAGACCACCCAGCTGCTGCTGTCGGCACAGAAGCCCTACACGAAGGAGAGCGGCTGGGGCACCTCGATCGCGTATACGTGGAGCAATGCCCGCCAGACCCGCGACATCAACGAGCACTACGCGTTCGATGCCGCCACGCTGGGCCAGTACCCGTGGGTCAAGTCCAATGCGGTGGCACGCCATCGCTTGGTCGCGACCGCGAACTACGACGGCTTCTGGGGCATCACCTTCGGCGGCAAGCTGACGCTGGCCACCCCGATTCCCAGCAATGATTTCCTGTGCGGCGACGCACCGGCGTTCGGTTCCAACGAACCGGCGTGCATCCCCACCGGCTTCAATCCGCAGGGCAACGGCAAGTTCCTGATCGGCGGCAAGATCTTCGGCTACCGCTCGGTGGACCTGCAGGCGACCAAGGACTTCAAGATCGCCGGCGACTGGACCGCGTATGCCCGCCTGGACATCATCAACGTGTTCAACTTCGACAACTTCACCAACATCATTTACGAGGACGCCAGCGGCAGGAAGATGGCGTACTACAACGAGCAGGGCGACATCGTCGGCGTGCCGCGTACAGTGAAGGTGGAAGTCGGCGTGAAGTTCTGAGGTCCCTCCTCCCGCTCGCAGGCGCCCATCGCCTGCAATCCGGGACCAGGACGCAAAAGCAGGCCCGCGGATCCGTCCGCGGGCCTTTGCTTTGCGCGACACATAAAAAAAGAGGCCGGATCACAAGGATCACAGCCTCCTCAAATACCGGCACAAGGCCGGTGGACAGTGTTGTGGCACATCTCCGGCGTGAGCCGGACGGGGGCGATGCTACGCCACCCCCGATGTTTAGGCAAACCTTGACCTTAGTTGTTCAATTGATTGTTTTTATTGGACAACATCAAAGCTTCAGGGAGGCGATCTCGGCCTGGATGGCCTCCGCGGCGACCACCGGGTCGGCGGCGTTGCGGATCGGCCGGCCCACCACGATGGCGTCGGCGCCGTCGCGGAAGGCGTCGGCCACGCCGACGGTGCGCTGCTGGTCGTCACCGACCGGGCCGCCCGGGCGGATGCCGGGGCACACGATGGAGAAGCCGGCGCCAGTGGCGCGGCGGATCGGCCCGGCTTCCTGGCCCGAGGCGATCACGCCATCGATGCCGGCCGCCTGGGCCGCCAGCGCGCGCTCGACCACCACGTCGACCGGCTCGCGGTCGATGCCCATGGCGCGCAGGTCCTCACGGCCCATCGAGGTCAGCACGGTGACCGCAAGCAGGCGCATCTCGCTGCGGTTGGCTTCCACGGCGGCCTGCAGCATCGGCGCGTGCCAGCCGTGGACGGTGCAGTAGCTCACCGGCCACTGCGACAGGCGGCCGATCACCCCGCCGATGGTGGCCGGGATGTCGAAGAACTTCAGGTCCACGAAGATGCGCTTGTCGCGCTTGGCCAGTTCGTCGAGCACGTCGAAGTACTCGCCCGAGGCCAGCAGCTCCATGCCGATCTTGTAGAACGACACCGCCTCGCCGAGGCGGTCGATCCACGCCACCGCCTCGCGGCGGCCCGGCACGTCGAGCGCGAAGATCAGGCGCTCGCGGTCGGTCAGCGGCAGCGGCGGGCGGCTCACGGGGCCACGTCCAGGGCGTCGCGCTTGGCCTGGCGGCGGGCTTCGCGCGGCTGGGTGTAGTCATTGTTGAACTGCGCCGGCTCCCAGCCGCCGTAGCTCGGGTTGGGCAGCATCCACCAGCGCTCGCCAAACCAGTCGTCGTACTGCTCCAGCAGCTCGCCGCGGCCCTGCGGGGTGTTGGCGATGACCTGCACGAAGTCGCCCAGCTGGTCGCCGAACTGCATCAGCACGCGGTACTTCTGCCCGGCCAGGCGGCGGCGGCAGTTCTTCTCGCTGCCGTTCTGCTCGCAGTCCTTCACGAAGGTGCCCAGGCCGAGGAACACGCTGTCGTCGGCCACCGGCATGCCCACCGCGCGCAGGTTGGCCAGGGTGGCCTCCTGCAGGTGCTGGGCACGGTTGGAGATGTACAGGATGGTCACGCCCTTGGCGGCGGCGGCCTTGGCGAAGTCGACCACGCCCGGCACGGCCTTGGCCTTCTTCTCGGCGACCCAGTTCGACCAGGTCACTTCGTCGTATTCCTGGTTGTCGCGGATCAGGCGGGCCTGGTACGGCGAGTTGTCGAGCACGGTTTCGTCGACGTCCATCACCACGGCCGGCTTCAGGCCCTGGGTCGCGTTGCCGCGCTCTTCCGGCACCAGCGCGTCCCAGTTGGCCTGCTTGAGGGCCTCGTCGAGGCGGTCGGCGGCGGCGCGGTAGGTCTGCTCGGACAGCGCGCGGTATTCCTCCGAGCGCTGCATCCACAGCACGGCATTGAGGTTGTCATCGGCGGCGACGCCGGCGGCGGCCGGCTTGGGCTCCGGCGCCTTGGGGGCGGCCGAGGGCGCCAGGGCCGGCTTGGCGGCGGGGGTGCCCTCCGGGCCCTGCACCTTGCAGGCGCCAAGGGCCAGCATGGCGCCGGCGAGGAGGGTCAGGGAAAGGGAAGTGCTGCGACGCATGGGCTACCACCGTGGAAAGTGGCGCAATTTTAACGGCTCCGGGATGACCTGCGGGTTTCAGTCCCCGGCGGGGGGCGGCTATCCTGCCGGCCCCGTGTGCCGCAGGTGATGCCCATGTCCGACGATACCCCCGAGATCCCGCGCCTCGATGCCGTGCAGGCACGCGTGCTCGGCTGCCTGGTCGAGAAGGAGGCCACCACGCCGGACACCTATCCGCTGACGGTCAACGCCGCGCAGGTGGCGGCCAACCAGAAGACGGCGCGCGAGCCGGTCATGGCGCTGGAGGCGGGGCAAGTGCACCACGCGCTGCGCCAGCTCGAAGCGATGGGGCTGGTGCGCCAGCAGTTCTCCTCGCGCGCCGAGCGCTACGAACACCGACTGGAAACCGCGCTGGCCCTCACCCGCCAGCAGACCGTGGTACTGGCCCTGCTCTGCCTGCGCGGGCCGCAGACGGTGCACGAGCTGTTCGCGCGCAGCGAGCGCCTGCTGCGTTTCGCCGACGCCGAGGAAGTGCGCCACGTGCTTGATCGCCTGGGCGCGCGTGGCCTGGCCGGGGTGCTGCCCCGCGCCAGTGGACAGCGCGAGGAGCGCTACGCGCATGCGCTGTGCGGACCGGTGGAGGCGATGGCGCCGATGGCCGATTCGGCGACGCCCGACGCGCCCGCCACGCCGGGACTGGCCAGCCGGGTGGAAGCGCTGGAGGCCGAGGTTGCCGAACTGCGTGCGCTGCTGGAACAGCTGCGCCAGGCCCTGCCCGGGGGCTGAGGTCAGAGGCGGATGGCGTAGTACGCCAGCAGCTCGCGCTCCGGCGCGATTCGGTACTCGCCTTCGCGTTTCAGGCCGAGCTTTTCCAGCAGGCCGACGGAGGCCGGGTTGTCCGGCGAGACGATGGCGCACAGCGCCTTCAACCCGAGCATGTCGCGCGCGTAGGCCATCACGCCGCGCGCGGCTTCCTCGGCATAGCCGTGGCCCCGATACGCGCCGAGCAGCGCATAGCCGATATCCGGCAATGCCAGGTCGGGGCGCTGGATCAGGCCGGCGGTCCCGATGAACGTGCCGCCCTCGCGCACCTCGATGGCGTAGTGGCCGAAGCCATGCACGGCGTACTGCGCGCCGTGCCAGCCGGCCAGGTAATCGCGAGCCTGGGCCTCGGTGCGCACCTGGCGGTCGCCAATGCCGGCGATGAAGCCCGGGTCGTTGAGCAGCGCGAGCATGTTCGCCGCGTCGCGCTCGGGCGAGAGCTCGCGCAGGTGCAGGCGACGCGTCTGGATCAGGGCAGGCATGCGAGGTTCTCGTGGTGCGGAGGCACAGCCTGACCGCACGCGCGGAGGCCCGCAAGCCTCAATCGAACAGCGCCTGGATCGCCGCCAGGCCGGCGCTCGCGCGTTCCTTCTTGCGCTCGGCGTCGGCCACGGGGTCGGCGCCGTCGCGCTGGATTTCCCCGGCAGGAATCTCGTCGAAGAAACGGCTCGGCTTGAGGCGGATCTGCTCGCCGAACTTGCGGGTGAGCTTGCTGTGGCTCATCCACAGCTGCTCCTTGGCACGGGTGATGCCCACGTAGAGCAGCCGGCGTTCTTCCTGCAGGTTGCCTTCCTCCAGGCTGACTTCATGCGGCAGCACGCCGTCCTCGCAGCCGACGATGAAGACGTAGCGGAACTCCAGACCCTTGGAAGCATGCAGGGTCATCATGCGCACCTGGTTGCCGCCGTCGTCCTTGTCGTTGCGCGACAGCAGCGCGAGCTGCGCGGCCAGGTCACCGGCACTGGCGCCGCGCGGGCCGCCCTCGAACCATTCCGCCAGTTCCTCCAGGTTCGCCTTGCGGCGCTGGAAGCCCGCTTCGTCCTTGCTCTGGTTACGCAGGTCGGTGAGCAGGCCGGACTTCTCGGCCAGCTTGCGCACCAGGTCCGCGGCCGGCAGCACGGCGGACTGCTGGCGCAGCTCGCGCAGGATGTCGGTGAACGCGCTCAGGCCGTTGGCCGCGCGCGGCGGCAGGTGCTGCAGCGCGCCCATCGATTCGGCCGCGCGCGACATCGGCACGTGCTTGCTGGCGGCCAGCTCGGCCAGCTTGGCCAGCGAGCCGGCGCCCACCTCGCGCTTGGGCGACTGCACGGCGCGCAGGAACGCCGCGTCATCGTCCGGATTGACGATCAGCCGCAGCCAGGACAGCAGGTCCTTCACTTCCTGGCGTTCGAGGAACGCCGTGCCGCCGGTGAGGTGGTAAGGCACGCGCAGCAGCTGCATGGCCTTTTCCAGCGGGCGCGACTGGAAATTGCCGCGGAACAGGATGCAGAAGTCGCTCCACGGCACCTGCTTGGAGGTGGCGAGATAGGAAATCTCGGCGGCGACCTTCTCCGCTTCATGCTCACTGTCGCGGCATTCCCATACGCGGATGCGCTCGCCGTCGGCCTGGTCGCTCCACAGCGTCTTCAGGTGCTCGTGCGGGTTGTGCGCGATCAGCGCGTTGGCCGCGCGCAGCACGCGGTTGGAGCAGCGGTAGTTCTGCTCGAGCTTGACGATCTCCAGCTTGGGGTAGTCGCGCCCCATCTGCAGCAGGTTGTCCGGGTTGGCGCCGCGCCAGGCGTAGATGCTCTGGTCGTCGTCGCCCACGCAGGTGAAGTTGCCGCGCTCGCCGGCGAGCATCTTCAGCAGGCGGTACTGGGCATCGTTGGTGTCCTGGCACTCGTCGACCAGCAGGTAGCCGATGCGCTCGCGCCAGGCCATCACGATCTCTGGGTTGGATTCGAGGATCTGCACCGGCAGGCGGATCAGGTCGTCGAAGTCCACCGCGTTGAACGTGGTCAGGCGCGCCTGGTAACGCTCGTAGAGGCTGGCGGCTTCCTTCTCGCGGTTGCTGCGCGCCGCTTCCATCGCCTGCTGTGGCGAGAGGCCGGCGTTCTTGGCGCGCGAGATCAGGTTCCTGGCGTCCTCGATGACGTCGGGCTTGGCGCCGTGCAGCAGGTCTTTCACCTGCGCGGCGGCATCGTCCGAGTCGAAGATCGAAAAGCCGCGCTTGAGGCCGGCGGCCTCGTGCTCGACCTGCAGGAACTTCAGCCCCAGCGCGTGGAAGGTGCAGATGGTCAGGCCATCGGCCGCCTCGCCACGGATGCGCTTGCCCACGCGCTCGCGCATTTCCTTCGCCGACTTGTTGGTGAAGGTGATGGCGGCGATGCGACGGGCGGGGTAGCGGTGGGTCGCGATCAGGTGGGCGATCTTCTCCACGATCACGCGCGTCTTGCCGCTGCCGGCGCCAGCCAGCACCAACAGGGGACCTTCGCAGTGCAGGACCGCGGCGCGCTGGGGGGGATTGAGACCGTGCATGGAGACTTCCGTGGGCCGCCGCATTGTAGCCGGGACTGTGACTGGCTCATCAGCTTGACGGACCCGATGGGTTGCAGTATCTGGGCCATTCCCCTGGTGGCAACGGAGGCTTCCATGCGGTTTCCCCTGGCCCTCCTGGCCGCCTCGATGGCGGCAGTGCTGGCGGCGGCCCCGGCGCGTGCCTCGGACGAGTCCGGACTTCCCGGCGTGGCGCCGGGCGACTACGAGGTCGTCCTGTCCGAAAGCTTCATGCAGTCGCATCCGGACATGCTGTATCGGATGCGCGGGCTCGGCGCGCTCAATCGGGGCGAAGGACGCCAGGCCGAAGACAACTTCCGCCGCGCAGCCAAGTACGCCGACAAGCTCTCGCAGGCGTTCATCGCGCAGATGCTGTGGGAGGGGCGTGGCATCGCGCAGGATCGGGCGCTGGCCTATGCCTGGATGGACCTGGCGGCCGAACGCGGCTCGCCGATGCTGGTCGCCGAACGCGAGCGCTACTGGGACGCACTCGACGAGGCGCAGCGCGCGCGCGCCGTGGCGGAAGGCAAGGCGATCTATGCCCGGTATGCCGACGACGTGGCCAAGCCCCGACTCGAAACCGAGATGCGCCGATCGCGCAAGAACGAGGCGGTTGGCAGCCGGCTGGGCAGCGTGGTGACGCAAGTGAACGTTTGCATCGGCGACTGGAAGGTCAGCGACATGCAACTGGTGTGCAACCGGAGCATCGCGGCGGAACACTATTACCAGGACCGGTTCTGGAAACCTGCCGACTACTGGAAGTGGCAAGAGCAGCAGATCAGCGTGCCCAAGGGCGAGATCCAGCTGGGCACGCCCGAAACCGTGAAGAAGGATGGAACCTGATGATGAAGACCGCCTGCGCCCTCGCGCTTCCGCTCCTGCTGGCATTGCCCTTCGCGGCCGGTGCCCAGTCCTATGGCCAGATGCTGGGCAGCTCGCCGCGCATGGACGACCCAAACGTGGCCGCTTCCGAGGCGATGGAAGACGCCCATCCCGACCAGCGCTTCCGCCGCCTCGGCTATGAAGCCGCGCAGAAGGGCCGCACGGAAGACGCCCGGCGCTACTACCGCACGGCGTCGCGCTACGGCGACAAGATCTCGCAGGCCGCGCTGGCCGAGCTGATGTGGACCGGACAAGGCGGCGAAACCGATCGCGCCTTGGGCTACGCATGGATGGACCTGGCCGCCGAGCGCGGCACGCCCTACCTGCTCGCCAAGCGCGAGCACTATTGGGAACAGATGGATGACGGCGAGCGCCAGCGCGCCCTGCAGGAAGGCGTGGCGGTGTATTCGGAATACGGCGACAAGGTCGCCAAACCGCGCCTGGAACGGGTGATGCGCAAGGAGCGCACCCAGGTGACCGGCAGCCGCACCGGCTTCATCGGCACGCTGGACGTGTACCTCATGGAGCCTTCCACGGCCTCCGGTTCGCGCGTGATCGCGCAGCAGTACTACCAGGGCAAGTACTGGAAGCCCGACGAATACTGGAAGAGCCAGGACAAGCTGATCGAGCGCCAAGGCCAGGTGCACGTCGGCGCGGTCGAGGTTCCCGACGAAGCTCCCGCCGAACCCAGGCACTGAGCGCAGGCCGATGCCGGCCATGCCGCTAGAATTGGCGGCATGGCCAAGCTCTATTTCTATTATTCGGCGATGAATGCGGGCAAGACGACGACCTTGCTGCAGTCCGCCCACAACTATCGCGAGCGCGGCATGCGCACGCTGATCCTCACGCCCAAGCTGGACCATCGCGCCGGCAGCGGCGTGGTGGCCTCGCGCATCGGCCTGCGGGCCGAAGGCGTGTCGTTCGATCGCGACCGCGACCTGCTGCGGCTGGTCGAAGAGGACATCGCCGGGCTCGGCAAGCTGGACTGCGTGCTGGTGGACGAAGCCCAGTTCCTCACCCGCGCGCAGGTCTGGCAGCTCAGCGAGGTGGTCGACCAGCTGCGCATCCCGGTGCTGTGCTACGGCCTGCGCACCGACTTCCGCGGCGAGCTGTTCGAGGGCAGCCAGTACCTGCTGGCGTGGGCCGACGAGATGCAGGAGATCAAGACGATCTGCCATACCGGCAGCAAGGCGACGATGACCGTGCGCGTGGATGAGCACGGCCACGCGGTGCAGGATGGGCCGCAGGTGGAGATCGGCGGCAACGAGCGCTACGTGTCGGTGAGCCGCGCGGAATACAAGCGGATCATGCGTGGCGAAGGACGCATCGAGCCGCTGCAGGAGTCGCTGCCCTGGTGAATGCGCGCGCGGGCTAGGTCGTTGGTTGGGTTGTCCGCGCGGCGGGATTGTGGAAAATCCAGTCGAAGTCTCAAGGAGAGAGATCATGCGACATGCATTTCGCCTGTGTGCGCTCGGGCTGGCCTTCGGCTTGTTCGCCCAGCCCGCATCGGCCACCGATCCCACGCGGGCCTTCCAGGATTTTCCCGCCGAAGTGCTCACGGACGGCTTCCTCGAAGCGCACCTGGATCTTTTCTATCGCAAGGCAGGCACCGCCGCAGACAAGCGCGGTGACTTCGCCGAGGCGCGCAAGCAATACCAGCTCGCCGCGCGCTATGCCGACAAGCCTTCGCAGGCCCGCCTGGGCGAAATCTACTGGGAAGGCCAGGGCGTGCAGGCCGATCACGTGATGGGCTTCCTGTGGATGGCGCTGGCCGCCGAGCGTGGCTACGACGCGTTCGCGGCCCGCAAGATGCAGTACTGGAACGCGCTCACGCCCGACGAACGCAAGCGCGCGGTGACGCTGGACCAGAAGATGCTCGGCGAATACGGCGACGCCGTGGCCAAGCCTCGGCAGGCGACGGTGATGCGTCGCGAGGCGTTGCGCGGCACCGGCGGGCTGCTGGGTTATTCGGGCGCCTCGTCGCTGTCGATCACCACCGCGCGCGGCGGCAACATCGACCCGGAAGTGTTCTACGCCAAGGAGTTCTGGGAACCCGAGGCGTATTGGCAGATGCAGGACTACGTCTGGGACGGCCGCAGCCCGGGCCGCGTCGATATCGGCGAAGTGCAGGACCTCGGCAAGCAGCCGCCGTCCGATGCCAAGCCCAAGGACGAGCATCCCTGAGCCGATGCGCCGCGCCTTGATCGGGGCGCGGCGCGCTCACGCTCAGTAGAGCTTGCGCTCCGACGCCGGCGGCGGCGTCCACTGGTACAGCCAGGTTTCTGTGAGCGGCTTGCCCTGCAGGCGCAGGTACAGGCGGATGTCGATCTGCTGCGTCGAATCGTCCGGCGGCACCACGTCGAACATCGCGCGGTAGCCGGAGATCTCGTGCAGCGGCCGCGCCGAAACGATCTCGGTCTTGCCGCGCGACACCTGCAGCACGGCTTCGACCTGCAGGTTGTTGGCCTTGGCCAATGCGGCGAGCTCCCCACCGGCGAAATCCACCGCGAAGCGCCAGGAGAAATGCTCGCGCTTCTGGCCGATCACCCCGCCCAGGCCGGTGCGCGTGGCCACGCACAGCGCCAGCGGCGAGGACGCCGGCGGATGCGCGCCCCAGTACAGGCGATAGCCGACCAGCAGCTCCTGGCCCGGCTGCGGCTTGGCTTCCGGGTTCCAGAACGCGACGATGTTGTCGAAGGTCTCGTCCACGGTAGGGATTTCGACCAGCTGCACCGAGCCCTTGCCCCAGCCAGCCTTGGGTTCCACCCACAGGCACGGACGCTTCTCGTAGAAGACGCCGTCGTCCTGGTAATGGTCGAAGTTGCGGTCGCGCTGCAGCAGGCCGAAGCCGCGCGGGTTCTCGTCGACGAACATGTTGAAGCGCAGGTGCGGCGGATTGGCCAGCGGACGCCAGATCCACTCGCCGCTGCCCGTCCACATCGACAGGCCATCGGTATCGTGGATTTCCGGGCGCCAGTCCCACGCCATGCGGCGGTCGTTCTCGCCGGTCTGGTACATGCTCGTGCACGGCGCGATGCCCAGGCGCTCGATGGTCTTGCGCGGGTACAGCGCGCTGTCGATGTCCATGATCAGCACTTCGCCGTTGGTGATGGCGAAGCGGTAGGCGCCGGCGACGCTGGGCGAATCCAGCAGGCCGTAGACGACGACGGTGTTGGAGTCGGCCGCCGGCTTTTCCAGGTAGTAGGCGATGAAGTCCGGGAATTCCTCCGGCTTGCCGGTGCCGGTATCGATCGCCAGGCCGCGCGCGGACTGGCCGTACTGGCCTTCGGCGCCGACCGCGCGGAAATAACTGGCGCCCAGGAAGGCGGCGAAGTCGCGGTTGGTGTCCTGGCGGGTGTTGAGCCGGAAGCCGGCGAAGCCCAGGTCGCGCGGCAGGCCCTTGCCCTGCAGGCCGCTCTTGCCGTAATCGAACGCGGCCGGATCGTACGCCAGCTCCTGCGCCTTGCCGTCCAGCACTTCGAACATGCGTACCGGCGAATGGAAGTACAGGCCGAGGTGGAAGAACTTCGCCTGGAACTTGCCGGGCTTGTCCGCCCACAGGGCATGGTCCTGGCGATAGCCGATGGACTGGTACTGGTCCCAGGTCAGGCTTTCCACCGGGCCGGGCAGCACGCGCTTGTGGGTCTGGTACGGCGCGTTGGCCAATGCCCGCGCCTGGCCCTTCAGCCAGGCGAAGTCGAACGGCTGCGGCTCGCCCAGGCGGCGCAGGCCCACGGCGTCGGCGGCCAGGGCCCAGCCCGGGATCGTCGGCAGGCCGAGACCGGCGAGCGCGGCGGCGGCGTTCTTGAGGAATTGGCGTCTTTCCATGGGCCGTTTGGCAGCAGGTGGGGGAAGAACGCACATCATAGCCAGCCGGTCGGCGAACCGATGGCTGGCCGATGAATACGCGCCGTCAGGGCGCGCAGGCGCCTTCCAGCTGCAGGCGGACCGCGTGGTGGCAGAGGAAGTCGCGTTGCGCCTTGAGTTCGTCCGGGCCGTCATAGCGCAGCAGCGTCCAGCGTTCGGCCGCGTGCATGCGTTCGCCCGGGGCGAGCTGGCGATAGGGGGCGTGGACTTCCATTTCCATCAGGCCCTGCCCCCGCGCGTAGGACGGCGCATCGAGATAGAGCTCGACCTGGCCCTGCTCCGGATGGATGCGCTCGCGCGGCTGGTGCTCGAAGCGGATGAGCAGCATCTGGTGGCCCGCGAAGCCGGCCATCCAGCCGGAGGACGGCTGCAGGCGATACTTGCCGCGCTGGATCAGCGGCGAGTCGGCCGATTGCGCGGTGAGCACGAACAGGCCGGCGTTCCAGGCGTGCCGCGGCGCGGTGGTGCCCGGATCGGTGGAGGCCTGCAGGTCGATATCCCGCTCCGCATCGGCTACCGGCACGAACACCCGGGTGTCGGCGGCGACGCGCGTGTTGAACCAGAGATCCCACGACACCGGCGTGGCGCGCACGTTGCGGGCCTGCGCTTCCACCCACACGGTGTCCGGCGACTCTTCGTCCAGGCGAACCTGCTTGCGCAGGCGCACGCCGGTCACGGGACTGTCGATGCCTTCCACGGTGAACTGGCGTGCGTCCCGGGATCGCACGCGCACGTTGGCCAAGGAGAGATAGGGATCGGGCGGCCAGTTCGCGGCGGCGTCGCGGCGCGCGGGATTGACGTCCTGGTGCAGCCACCATTGGCTTTGCGGGCCGACCCATACGTCATGGCCGAGATACGGAATATCGCCTGCCGTCGCGGACAACGCCGGGCGGGGCTGGTCGCGGATGGCCGCCTCGCCGATCTTCAGCACGTTGGGTTCGCCGACCAGGTGCCAGGACAGGATGCGGCCGCCGAAAGCGGGCGTGGCTTCCAGCCTGACGGTGCCGTTGTCGAGCACGAGGCGGGAGGTATCCGGGCCGGCCGCCGCGGGTGCGATGCTAGCGACCAAGCCGAGCAAGAGAAAAGAACCGTGGAGTGCGCGCATGTAGCCCTTCCGCTGCGATCGCCCCTATTGTCACCGCAGCGGCGCGGCGGGCAAAGGCGTTGCGTCAGGCCTGCGCGGGAGGCGGCAAGGGACTGCGGCGCCACCGCCGCAGCCAGCCTGTCGACGAGGCGGATGCCGGCGGCATGAGGGGTTCGCCGCGCTGCCAGCGTCGCAGGTCGGTGGCGAGCGCGGTCACGCTGGCATAGCGTTGGGTGGCGGCTTTCTGCAGGGCCTTCAGCACGATGGCGTCCAGGTCGCCGCGCAGGCACGACGCCCGACGTGCGGCCGCGTTTGCCGGTTGCCGCTGGACCAGGGCCGAGGGCGGCGTCACCTCCGCGCGCAGCACCGCGCGTTCCCATTCCGCATCGCTCTGGCGGCGCAGGCGGTAAGGCTTCTGGCCGGTCAGCAGTTCGTAGAGCACCACGCCGAGCGAGTAGACGTCGGCCGTGGTGTCGACCGCTTCGCCGCGGATCTGCTCGGGCGCCGCATAGTGGAGCGTGAATGCACGCGTGGCATCGTCGGGCGCCGGCTCCAGCGATTCGCCGCGCCGGCACGCGATGCCGAAGTCGAGCAGGCGCACCTCGCCGTAGGCGTCGACCAGGATGTTGGACGGTTTCACGTCGCGATGGACGATGTCCTGCGCGTGCACGTGTTCCAGCGCTTCGCACACTTGCAGGAAGAGTTCGACGCAGTGGCGGGGCGTGGCGGCATGGTGCCGGCAGTAGTCGATGATCGGCTCCCCCGGGGCGTATTCGAGCGCGAGGTAGAGCTGGCCTTCTTCGCCTGCGTCATGCAGCCGGGGGATGCGCGCGTGGGAAAGCTGCAGCAGGGTGTCGCGTTCGCGCAGGAAGCGGGCCCGCAGGTGCGGGTCGGCCAGGTCCGGGCGCAAGAGCTTCAGCGCGACCTGGAGGGGTACGGTGCGGCGGACGTCCGTCGCCAGCCAGACCTGGCCCATGCCGCCTTCGCCGAGCAGTTCATGGAGCTGGTAGCAGCCCACGCGATCGCCGCGGGCGGCGGATTGATCGTGATAGCCGAGCAATGGCTCGGCAATGAAGCCGGTGCTCTGCTTTTCCATCGCCAGCAGCCGCGACAGTTCGGCGGCCTGCGAGGGCTCGGCCTGCGCGAGTTGTTGCAGGCGCTGTGCCCTCAGGTCTTCATCCAGTTCGAGCAGCTCGTCGAGCAGCGGCGAGAGTTGGGCCCAGCGGCGCGCGTCCATGGCGTTGGCTCATCCTTCCTGCATCGAGGCGAGCAGGAGCATCCGCGCTTTCTGCCAGTCACGCCGGATGCTGCGTTCGGAGCGTTGCATGAGCTCGGCGATCTCCTGCTCGGAAAGTCCAGCGAAGTAGCGCAGTTCGACTACCTTGGCCAGGCGTTCGTCGACCGAATGCAGGCGGTTGAGCGCGACATCCAGCGCAAGCAGGTTCTCATCCAGGCGCACGCCGCTGTCGCTGTCTTCAGGAATTTCGGCTACGCGCTTGAGGTCGCCGCCGCGCTTGCGGGCCAGGCGGTTGCGCGCGTAGTCCACGACGACGCTGCGCATCGCCGACGCCGCGTAGGCGAAGAAGTGCGCGCGATCATCGAAGCGGGCGCCACCACTGGCGCCGAGCAACTTCAGGTAAGACTCGTGGACGAGGGAGGTCGGGTCGAGCGTGTGGTTCTGCTGGCCCGCCAGCTGCCGGCGCGCCATGGCGTGCAACTCGCGGTAGAGCGTGGCGAGGACGCGATCAAGCGCGGCACGGTCGCCCGCGCGCGCGGAATCCAGCCAGAGGGTGATATCCGTCGACTCGGCCATGGTGCAGTCCTTACACCGTAGATGGCGCGGACTATAGCCGTGAACGGGCCGACCGGGGTGAAGGCGTCAACGCTGGCAGCGCGGACACCAGACGCTGGCGCGCTGGCCGATGGTGGCGTGCCGAAGCGGCTTTCCGCAGCTGCGGCAGGGTTCGTCCTCGCGGCCGTAGACCAGCAACTCCTGCTCGAAATAGCCGGGCGCACCGTCCGGACTGATGAAATCGCGCAAGGTAGTACCGCCACGCTGAATGGCGTGCGCCAGGATCTCCTTCACGGCGTCTGCAAGCTTCTGGTAGCGCTCGCGGGAAACTTTCCCGGCCTCGCGCAGAGGACTGATGCCCGCTCTGAACAGGCTTTCCGCGGCATAGATATTGCCAACGCCCACAACCACGGCCTGGTCCATGAGAAAGGTTTTTACCGGTGCGCGCCGGCCCCTGCTCAAGTCGAACAGTTGGTCGCCATCGAAATCGGGGGAGAGGGGTTCTGGGCCCAGATCCGCCAGCAGGGGATGGGTTTCGCCGGGTGCCTGCCAGAGCAACGCGCCGAAGCGGCGTGGGTCGTTGAATCGCAGCAACCGACCGTTATCGAGGCTGATGTCCACGTGATCGTGTGCGCGTACGGGCGTATCACCCGGCAAAACGCGCAGGCTTCCCGACATGCCCAGGTGCAACAGCGCGCTGCCGTTGTGCTCTGTATCAAGCAGGAGATATTTGGCGCGCCGGCGGAGTGCGGTGATCTTCGCCCCAGGCAGTTCACGTTCGATTTCCGCGGGGATCGGCCAACGCAGGTCAGGCCTGCGCAGGATCACGCCGTGGATGCGACGGCGGAGCAGGTGGGGCTCCAGCCCGCGCAACGTGGTTTCGACTTCTGGCAATTCTGGCATGGCGAGATCCAGGGCCTGCAGGGAAGTGACATGGGCGTCGGCCCGGGCTTCGCTGGATATATGGGCGCGGCGCGACGTCCCAATGCCAATTCGATTTTATCTCGCGCAAAAGACAAACCCCCAGCCGATTGGCTGGGGGTTTGCGGGGTAAAGCCCCTGGCGATGACCTACTCTCGCATGGCTTGAGCCACACTACCATCGGCGCGGCTGCGTTTCACTTCCGAGTTCGGGATGGGATCGGGTGGTTCCACAGCGCTAATTTCACCAGGGAGACGGTTGGAGCGTCGCCATCCAAGGAACGGATGAGGCGCGCGTCTCGCATAGTTAT
>NZ_LLXU01000059.1 GCF_001431645.1 Stenotrophomonas panacihumi
AGCGGGGGGAGGGGAGGAGCGGCTTGCGGAAATGTTATATTATTCCAGTCCCCGCTGCGTACCCTGCTGGAAGTCATGGCGCGACCCTCTCCCCTGCGAGCTTTCCTCGACCGCTTCGGCGCCGGCGGTTCGCTGCTGTGCGCGATCCACTGCGCCGTGCTGCCGATGGTGCTGGCGCTGGCCCCTTCGCTGGGCCTGTCGGTCTGGATGGGCGATGGTGTCGAGCGCGCGGTCGTGGTGTTCGTGACGATGCTCGGCCTGTTCAGCCTGGTGCTGGGTTATCGCCGCCATCGCGCCTGGCGTGCGCTCGGCCTGCTGCTGCCCGGCCTGACCCTGCTGTGGACCGGCCTGCTCTACGACCCGCTGCACCATTCGCTGGTGCCGCACGCAGTGGTGATGACGCTCGGCGGCACGCTGGTGGGCATCGCGCACCTGGTGAACCTGCGCCTCACCCACGGGCATGTTCACGATGCGAGCTGCGCGCACTGAGGGGCGTCGTGGTAGGCTTGCCGGCCTCGCGCGAGGGCCGCTGGGCGGCACCGCGCCGGATCCGTGCCTGACGCACGGGCATCACGCAATCACATTCAGGAGTTGACGATCATGGGTAAGGGTGACCGCAAGACCGCCAAGGGCAAGCGCTACAACGCCAGCTACGGCAATTCGCGCCGTCATGGCGTGAGCAAGGTGGCCGTGGGCGCTGCCGCGCCGGTCGCCAAGAAGACCGTGGCCAAGACTGCGGCGAAGAAGGCCGTGGCCAAGAAGACGGTCGCGAAGGCCGGCTGATCCAGCCCGCTTCGGCGATGAAGAACGCGGCGCTTGCGCCGCGTTTTTTTATGCCCGCGTGGCCCGTTCAGGGCGCGGCGGGTTTCACCAGCAGGTCGGCCAGGCCGCGGTAGATCGGCACCCGGCACACCAGCCCGGACATCGCCCGGGCGAACAGCACGGTGGCCAGGATCGGCAGCAGCAGGTCGCCGCTGTCGGTGAGTTCCAGCGAGATCACCGCCGAGGTGAGCGGCGCCTGCGTCACGCCGGTGAGATAGGCGCACATGCCCAGCAGCACGAAGGTGCGCGGGTCCACGCCAGGCATCAGCGCGGCGAGGTTGTGGCCGATGCCCGCGCCGACCGCCAGCGCCGGCGAGAACAAGCCGCCGGGAATGCCCGCCACGTACGACACCAGGTTGGCGAATAGCTTCATGACGCCGAATTCGTGGCCCACGCCCGGGTGGCCCTGCACCAGCCCGCGCGCCTGCTCGTAGCCGGTGCCGAACGCGCCGGCGCCGAACAGGCTGGCCAGGCCGACCAGCGCCAGGCCGCACAACACCGCCAGCATGACCGGATGCCGTTGCCGCAGCTGCCCAAGCCAGCGTGGCTTGCCGGCGGCCGTCGCCAGCACCATGCGGCTGAAAATGCCACCGGCCAGGCCGCCGACCACCGCGCACAGCGGAATCGCCAGCCATGCCTGCCCAAGTGGCAGGCCTGCCGGCACCTTGCCGAAATACGTGTAGTTGCCGAGCAGGCCGAGCGAGACCACGCCGCCGACGATCACCGCGGTCAGCAGCGTGCCGGAGAAACGATGCTCGAAGCGCCCGCTCAATTCCTCGATCGCGAACACCACGCCGGCCAGCGGCGTGTTGAACGCCGCCGCGATACCGGCCGCGCCGCCGGCGAGCAGGAAGTGGCCCAGTTCGCGCGGGTCGTTGAAGCCGAAGCGGCGACCGATGACGTACATCAGGCTGGCGCCGACGTGCACGGTCGGCCCTTCGCGGCCCACCGAAGCGCCGCCGAGCAGCGAGAGCGTGGTGAGCAGCAGCTTGCCGGCGGACACGCGCAGCGAAAGATTGCGCTGGCGGAATTCCTCGTCAGGCGTGTCGAGCGCGGCGATCACCTGCGGAATACCGCTGCCGCGCGTGGGTCGCAGCACGCCGTGCGTTGCCCAGGCGAGCAGGCCGAACACGCCGGGCGTGAGCAGCCACACCGACCACGGCGCGAGCGCCGCGCAACGCTGGAAGAGCGCAAAAGCCGCATCGCTGGCCTTGGCGAACACGATCGCCACCAGCGCCACGGCGACCGCGCCGCCCCACAGGGCCAAGCGTCGTCGCCAGCCTTCGCCGGACAACAAGGGGTGGGTGGAATCCCGCATCAGCGCCATGATGCCATGGCGCCGCGAAGCGTCCTTTCACCCATCACGGTGCGGCGGCCGGTGCGCGCAGCGCCGGTTGCAGCGTGCGCGGATCGCCGTCGTTTGGCGCGGCGGTGATGCCGAGCAGATGCGCGAGCAGCGGATACACATCGACGTTGTCGAACGGCGGCAGCGTCACGCCGCGCGCGAAACTCGGGCCATGCGCGATGAACACCGCGCGCATCGACGGCAGTGCCGGGTCGTAGCCGTGCGAGCCGCGGACATGGCCGGCATGGCGCGCGTCGACCTCGTCGGCGGGCAGGGCATCCCAGCCTTCGTGCATCTGGCAGATGATCGGCGGCACGCGCGGATGCGTGCCGTAATGCCAGCGCGCCGGCAGTTCGCCGCGGCGCCAGCAGTCGTAATCGGCATGCGCGCCGAGCAGGCGCTTCTCGGCGGCCTGTTCCTGGCCCGGCAACGGCGCGATGCCGACCGACTGCCCGATCGACACCACCTTCGCTTCCGACATCGGCACCATGTCCTCCACCGCCAGCACCTGCCGCGGCGGCACGGTGGCCATGCCGTGGTCGGAAACGATGACGATGTCGGTGTGGTCCAGCCGATGGTCGCGCTTCAAGCGGGCGACGAGCTCGCCGATCGCCGCGTCCACGCTGGTGATGGCTTGCCGGTACTCGGGCGATTGCGGGCCCTGGTCGTGCCCGGCCTTGTCCACCTGGTCGAAGTACAGCGTCACCAGCGACAGCGGCGGGCGGCGGTCTTCCAGCCAGTCGCCGACCTCGCGCGCGCGTTGCGGCGGCGGCACGTGCGCGTCGTACTGTTTCCAGTGCGTCGGCCGCACGCCGCCGATGGCCGCCTCGCTGCCCGGCCACGACCACGTCGCCGCATGCAGCCCGGCCTTCTCCGCGCCCACCCAGATCGGCTCGCCGCCCCACCAGCGGCTGTCGCCTACCGCTTCGATCTTGCTGACCTTGAAGCCGCCCAGTTCGGTGTCGTCCATGCTGTTGTGGACGATGCCGTGATGGTCCGGGCGCAGGCCGGTGACCAGCGTGTAGTGGTTCGGGAACGTCAGCGCGGGGTAGGAGGGATTCATCCACTGCGCGCGCACGCCCTGCGCGGCCAGCGCCGAGAGGTGGGGCGTGATGCCCCAGTCCAGCGCGTCGGCGCGCAAGCCATCGATGGAAACCAGCAGCAACTGCGGCCGCGCGGCGGCGGCAGTCGGCGTGGGAGACGGGGCGGGCGAGGTGGAGCAGGCGGCCAGCAGCAGCGCCAGCAGCGCCGTGGGGGCGAGGGAGAGGCGGGTCATCGGGTCATTCTAGGCCCGTACGATGACCCGCCGGCGACACAATCTGGCGGTTCGCCCCTCAATGCGCGAACAGAACGGCTTCCTGCATCGTGGCCACCGCGCGGGCGCCTTCCAGGCGCAGCAGCGCCAGCTTGGTCGGCAGGCCGCCGCCGAAACCCGTGAGCGAGCCGTCCGCGCCGATCACGCGATGACAGGGCAGCACGATCGGCAGCGGGTTGCGCCCGTTGGCCGCGCCGACCGCGCGCATCGCGGTGGGTTTGCCGACGCGCGCGGCGAGCTGCGCATACGTCCACGTATCGCCGAAGGGAATCTGTGCCAGCGTGTGCCACACCTCGCATTGGAACGCGGTGCCCTGCGGCTGCAGCGGCAGGTCGAAATCGACGCGGCGGCCGGCGAGGTAATCCAGCAGCTGCGTGCGGGCTTCGGCCACCAGCGCATCGTCCGGGGCGTGCTGCCAGTGCTCGCGGCCGCGCGCGTCGTGGCGGTTCTCGGCGAACAGGATGTGGCGCACGCCGCGTGCGTCGGCGGCGACGGTGAGCGGGCCGATGGGGCTGTCGAAGCGGTCGTAATGGAGCGGGGTCATGCGGCTTCCTCCTTCTTCATGTCGTCGGCCAGGTGCCACAGCAGCAGCACTGCGTAGCCACGCCAGGGACGCCACGCTTGCGAGCGCGCCTCGGTCTGGCGTTCGGTGAGCCGGCCCGGCGCACCGAGCACCTGTTGCAGGATCAGGTCGCCGGCCGGGAACGCATCGGGCAGGCCGAGCGCGCGCATGGCGATGTAGTGCGCGGTCCAGCGTCCGATGCCGGGCAGGGCGGTGCATTGCGCGACGAAGTCGTCCAGGCGCTGGCCGGCGCCGAAATGCACGCGGCCGTCCAGCGTGGCGGTGGCGAGGGCGCGCAGCGTGGCGGCGCGGCTGCGCGGCAGGCCCAGGGTTTCCAGCGGCGCGTCGAAGAGCTGTTGCGGCGTGGGGAACACGCGGTCCAGCCCGGCGGGCATGCCTTCGCGGTGGCCGCCATGGCGTTCGACCAGGCGCGCGGCGAGCGTCGTGGCGCCGGCCACGCTGACCTGCTGGCCGAGGATGGCGCGCACCGCCGTCTCGAAGCCGTCCCAACCCCCCGGCACGCGCAGGCCGGGCCGGCGCGCGATGGCGGTGGCCAGCAGCGGTTCGTGCGAAAGCGTGTCGTGCACGGCCTGCAGGTCGGCATCCAGGTCGAACAGCCGGCGCACGCGGCGCACGATGTCGGGAATCGCGCGCGGGTCGGTCTGGCCGATGCGCAGCAGCAGCTCCGGGCGCTGCGGCGCGGCCTGCACGTGGACCAGCGTGGAGGCGTCCGGCGGACCGACCACGCGGGTGTAGCCGTGGTCGTCGATGCGCTCCAGGCCGGGAATCGCGCGACGGCGCAGGAAGCCGAGCATCGTGGCGACATCCAGCGGCGGTCGATAACCCAGGCGCAGTACCAGTTCGCCACCGGCCACTTCCTCGCGTTGCCGGCGCAGCGCGGTGGGCGGCATGCCGCAACCTTCCAGGAACGCGGCGTTAAAGCGGCGCAGGCTGTTGAAGCCGGCCGCGAGCGCGACCTGCGTCACCGGCAGCGCGGTTTCGGTGAGCAGCTGCTTGGCCAGCAGCAGGCGGCGCGTCGAGTGCACCTGCGCCGGCGTGGCGCCGAGCTGCTGCAGGAAGCGCCGCTGCAGCTGGCGCGCGCCCAGGCCCACGTGTTCGGCCAGCGCTTCCACGCTTTCTTCCTGCAGCGTGCCTTCGCCGATCAACGCGAGCGCGCGCTGCACGGCCTCGTCGCCGGCCGGGCGCTGCGCCTGCGGCGAGAGCTCCGGGCGGCAGCGCAGGCACGGGCGATAGCCGGCCGCGCTCGCCGCCGCCGCGCTGGCGTAGTAGGTGACGTTGCGCGGCTTCGGCGCCGGCGCCGGGCACACCGGCCGGCAATAGATGCCGGTGCTGCGCACGGCGGTGAAGAAGACACCATCGAAACGCGCGTCGCGGGCGAGGCGGGCGCGTTCGCAGGCTTCGGTATCCGGCAGGGGCGAGTGCGATGACATGGGCGCAGTCTAGACCCCGGGGACGGGCGGGACTGGCCGTTTTCGGACAGGTATGCGGAAGGCGCGGGCAGGCGGGGTCGGCCGGGTTGGGCGCCGATTCATCCGCGGGGTCGGAACGCGCGCCGCTTGCGCCTAGACTGAAGGCCTTCCCACGCCGCACACCGCATCGCCATGCCCGAGCTGTCCTGGTCGCTCGCCTGTTGCCTGTTGTTGTCCGCCTGTGGCGGCCAACCGCCCGGGACGACCAGCGCCGACAGCACCCCAGGTGGCCTGCAGCGCTCGGCCAACGATGGCGACCATCTCGTCTCCATCGACAGCGCCGAAGCCGCCGCCGCCGCGCCGGTACCGGCGCGCCCGGTGCGCGAGGATCCGAACGCGCCATGGGCCGATGCCCAGCTCGGGTTGGGCCGGGCGCTCATCAGCTGCGCCACCGATTACACCGCCGAAGCCGGCGACGGCACGCCGCTGCCCGCGCTCGACCGCGACAGCGTGCGCACCGCGCTGTGGCCGTGCCGCGACACCGGGCTGCTGCGCGTGCGCTACGAGGGCAAGATCGACGCCGGCTTCGCCGAACTGGCGTGGCGGCTGGCGGCCGTGGCCGACGAGCTCGACCTGCACCGGCGCATCCTCGACCTGGATTCCAGCGGCGGCCAGGTGGAAGCGGCGATCCGCGCTGGCGATGCCATCGGCGAAGCGAACTGGACGATCTGGGTGCGCGAAGGTTCGATCTGCCACAGCGCTTGCGTATTCGTGCTCGCCGCCGGCGACAACCGGTTGATCGCCGGCAAGGTCGGCATCCACCGCATGATGCGCATCAGCTCCAAGGCCACTTCGCGCGCGGAACTCAACCGCGAACTGCACGAGGTCTACGGCAACGTGAAGGATTACCTGGAGCGCAACGGCGTGGCCGTGGCCGCCGCCGACCTCATGATGACCGTGCCCAACCGCGGCCTGCGCCTGCTCACGCCCGAAGAACTGAAGGAGTACGGCCTGGACGGCACCAACGCCGTGCAGGACGACCTGGAGCGCATCCGCCAGATGCGCAAGTGCGGCGATGACTTCGTGCGCCGCAAGGACGCCTTCCTCGTCGCGTTCGACCAGGCGTGCAAGCCGGTCGGCGCGGACCTGGAGGCGGTGAACGCCTGCGGCCAGTCGCTCAAGCAGCGCTATGGCTTCCCGGACGAGCGCTGCCCGGAAGAGAGCCCGCTGGCCGAAAACGACGCCGCCGCGCTGGTGCCGCCCGCCCCGCGACCGGACGCCACCGCCCGGCTCTGAGCGGCTCCGAGCGGCTTCACGCCGGCCGCACCGGCGGCGCCGGATAGTCCTCGCACGACGAGGAGGGCGTCATGCTGGGAAAGACCCGCGGCATCATCTTTGCCTACCTGCCACCCGTGCTGTGGGTCGCCGGCGGTTTCCTGCTGGCCGAGTTGCTGCGCTGGGCCGCGGTCGGCATGTCCTGGCACTGGCTGGCGACGCTGGCCACCTGGTTGAGCCTGCTCGTGTTGCTGGCCGCTACGGCGCGCGCGTTCTGGGTGAGCTGGCGGCTGTGGCGCAACCGCACGGTGCCCTCGGTGGCCGGTGAATAATCGTGAATGCCGATGCCCGAGTGCTGTCGTAGACTCCTTCGCGCCAATCGCGGCGACCTCAGGGAACGAACCGCCATGCGTCATGCCTCCGTTGTGATGTGCCTGTTCCTGGCCGCCGCGCCGCTCACGTCGCTGGCCCAGCAGACGGCCACGCCGCGTCCCGCTACTCCCGCGCCGCGCCCGGCACCGGCCGCCCAGCCGGGCCAGCCCGCGCTCACCCCCGCGCAGCAGGCCGAACTGGCCAAGCAGAACGCGGAGATGATCCAGGCCGCGCAGAAGGTGCTGCAGATGGTCGATGCCGGCCAGCTGCCGCAGCTGTGGGACGGCGCCTCGGTGGTCGCCAAGCGCGCGGTGACGCGCGAGAACTTCGCCAACCAGATCGGCGCGCAGCGCAAGCGCCTGGGCGCGGTGGCCGGCCGCGGCCAGGCCGCGGTGACGCGCGTGCGCTACAACGCCGGCGCCTCGGTGCCCGAAGGCCTGTACGTCAACGTCAGCTTCCCGACCCGCTTCGCCAATGCGCCGCAGCCGGTGCGCGAGCTGGTGTCCTTCCGCCTGGACGAAGACAAGGTGTGGCGCCTGGCCGGCTACAGCCTGCCCGACGCCAAGTAAACCGGAGCGCGAGATGAGCATCGAAATCCGCATGCTGGCCTGGGCCGTGGTGCTGGGCATCGTCCAGCTGCTGCTGGCCTCGGCGACGATGACCGCCCAGCGCGGCACGAAGTGGAATGCCAGTGCCCGCGACGGCACGCCCGCGCCGCTCACAGGCGTGGCCGCGCGGCTGGAACGCGCGTTCCACAACTTCCTGGAAACCTTCGCGTTCTTCGCCGCCGCCGTGCTCGCGGTGGTACTCGCGCAGCGTGCCGATGCGCATACCGCGCTCGGTGCGCAGCTGTATTTCTGGGCGCGCGTGGTCTACATCCCGCTGTATGCCGCCGGCATCCCGTACATCCGCAGCCTGGTGTGGCTGGTGTCGATGGCCGGCATCGTGATGGTGCTGTGGCCTTTGCTGGCCGGCGCGGGTTGATCCGGATCAACGGCGCGTTACGCGCGCCGGACTAGACTGCGGCCATTCCAAGCTACGGAGTGGCCATGCAGCAGGTGGATATCGCCATTGTCGGCGCGGGCCCGGTCGGGCTGTCGTTCGCGCGTTCGCTGGCCGGCAGCGGGCTGTCGCTGGCGTTGATCGAACAGCAGCCGCGCCAGTCCCTCGCCGAGCCGGCCTTCGACGGCCGCGAGATCGCGCTGACCCATGCCTCGCGCCAGCTGCTGGAGCAACTCGGCCTGTGGGCGCGCTTCGCCCCGGAAGACATCGCGCCGCTGAAGCAGGCCAAGGTGATGAACGGCGGCTCGCCGTTCGCGCTGGATTTCGCCCCGCCGAGCGATGGCGGCGAGCTGGGCTGGCTGGTGCCGAACCAGCGCATCCGCGAGGCCGCGTGGGACGCGGTGGCCGGGCAGGCCGGCCTGCGCCTGGTCGATGGCGCCAGCGTCACCGGCCTGCATCGCGAAGGGGCGATCACCCACCTGGCGCTGGGCGGCGGCGAGCCGACGGTATCCGCGCGGCTGGTGGTGGCTGCCGACAGCCGGTTCTCCGCGGTGCGTCGCCTGCTCGGCATCGGCGCGCGCACTCGCGACTTCGGCAAGACCATGCTGGTGTGCCGGATGTCGCACGAATTCCCGCACCACGGCGCGGCGTGGGAGTGGTTCGGCCACGGCCGCACGATGGCGCTGCTGCCGCTGCAGGGAAACCGGGCCGGCGCGGTGCTGACACTGGCGCCGGCGCGCGTGGCCGAACTGCTGGCGATGGACGAGGACGATTTCGGCGCGGCGGTGAGCGAATGCTTCGAATACCGCCTGGGCCACATGCGCCAGGAAGGTAGCCGGCATGCGTATCCGCTGGTGGGCGTGTATGCCGACCGGTTCTGCGCACCGGGCGCGGCATTGATCGGCGATGCGGCCGTGGGCATGCATCCGGTGACCGCGCATGGCTTCAACTTCGGCCTGCAGGGGCAGGCGTGGTTGGCGCGCGGGATTCTCGAAGCGGTGTCGGCGGGGCGGGATTTCGCCGCCGCGCCGGTGCTTTCGGCCTACGATCGCGCGCATCGACGTGCGACGCGGCCGCTGTACGAAGCGACCCATGCCATCGCCGGCCTGTATACCGACGACCGCCTGCCGGCGCGGCTGCTACGCGATGCGGCCTTGCGCGTCGCCTCGAAGGTGGCGCCGTTCCGGCAGGCGATTGCCGCGCACCTGACCCAGCGCGAGCGCGGGTCGGGGTTCTCGCGGTTCTCGCCGCGGTAGGCGCGCCTACAGCGCCACCACGCGGATCTCGACATCCTCGATCCTCACCACCTGCCCGGCGCGGATCTTCGCCGTCTTGCGCAGTTCCACCTCGCCATCCACCGTCACCGCGCCGCTGGCCACGATCGCCTTGCCCATGCCGCCGCTGTCGGCCAGCCCGGCCAGCTTCAGCAGCTGGTTGAGTTCGACGTGTTCGCGGTCCAGTTCGAATTCGAGGATCTGCATGGCGGTTCGCAAGAAGAAGGCAGGGTGCGGATTCTATGCGTCCTCGAACGCCTGCAGCTCATCGGCCAGCGCCTGCGCCCGGCGCAGCCCGGTCCCGGTGATGCTGGCCTCCATGCGCCGCGCCAGTTCCGGGCGCACCGGGTTGCGCGCCCAGCGGTAGAACAGCCAGGTCGCCAGCAGGCCCGCCACGCCGATGGCCAGGCTCCACCAGACCCACGCCGGGGTCACCGTCGCGCCGGCATGGCGCGGGTCCAGCCCGGCCACGGTGATCACCACCGGCAGCCACATCACCCACCACGGCCAGCCCACCGCGATGCCCGCGGCGATGTAGAAGCGCCGCATCACCGCCAGCCGCTTCTGGATCGCCATCACCGGCGCGGACCAGTCCAGGCTGCCGATCAGCCCGCTCATGATGCCGCCGGCCGCCGCGGTCGCCGCGCCGAAGGCGTGCACCAGCACGCCGGCGATGAAGTAGCCGCCCGGCGCCGGGTTGCGGGTCCAGCACGCCACGCCCAGCAGAATCAGCGCGATGCCGAACGCCACCTGCAGCATCTGCCCCCAGAACAGCGGGCGCAGGCTGGAGCGCATGCGGTCGCGCTTGCGCTCGCGCAGCAGTTCCAGCTGCAGCGACTGCTGCTTTTCCATGCGCTGGCCCAGCTGCTGCCAGGCGAGTTTGAGTTCGTCGAGTTCCATGGTCGTGTCCTTCACAGTTCCTGTCGGATGCGTTGCTTGAGCCGGCTGATCTTGGTGGCCGCGTTGGCTTCGCTGATGCCGAGCACCTCGCCGATCTCGCGATGGCTGTGGTCCTCCAGGTAAAGCAGCATCAGCGCGCGGTCGAGCGGGGGCAGGGCGTGGATGAAGCGGTACAGCAGCTCGACCTGCTGGCCGGCCTCGGGGTCGTGCGCGAGCGGGTCGGCGATGTCGTGGCGTTCGGCGTCCCAGGCCTCGTGGTGGCGCAGCTCGCGGCTGTGGCCGCGCACCCAGGTGATCGCCACGTTCAGCGCGATGCGGTACATCCAGGTCGTCACCGGGCGCGCCCGGTCGTAGGACGGCCATGCGCGCCAGAGCTGGGCGGCGATCTCCTGGCCGAGGTCCTCGCGGTCCGGCGCCTCCCAGGCGTAGGTGCCCACCACCTTGGCCAGCAGGCCGCGGTGGCGCTGCAGCAGGGCGGCGAAGGCCTCGCGCCCGGCGTCGGGGCGGGAAGCGGCTTTTCCGGGGGCGGTAGCGGTGGAATCGGCCATCGGGAGCGGGGTCCGGGTCATGTCACCAGATGATTCGCCGGCGGCCGCCAATCCTTACACCTGAACGGGAGCCCGGGCGACTTTTCGACAGCAGGCCCGCCAGGGCGCACAATATGCCCCCTTTGCGCCCGCCCGTTCGCGGCGGTGCCGCCTCCGGAGTCCCCCATGTCAGAAGAATCCCCCGCGCCGCTGCTGTTCGCAGATCTCGGCCTCTCGAACGCCGTGATGCAGGCAGTGGCCGAGGTTGGCTACGAGTCGCCTTCGCCGATCCAGGCCGCCACCATCCCGGCGATGCTGTCCGGCCGTGACGTGCTCGGCCAGGCCCAGACCGGTACCGGCAAGACCGCGGCCTTCGCGCTGCCGGTGCTGTCCAACGCCGATCTCTCGCAGACCAAGCCGCAGGCCCTGGTGCTGGCGCCGACCCGCGAGCTGGCCATCCAGGTCGCCGAGGCGTTCCAGCGCTATGCCGCCGCCATCCCCGGCTTCCGCGTGCTGCCGGTGTACGGCGGCCAGCCCTACGGCCAGCAGCTGGCCGCGCTCAAGCGCGGCGTGCATGTCGTGGTCGGCACCCCGGGCCGCGTGATCGACCACCTCGACCGCGGCACCCTGGACCTGTCCGAGCTCAAGACGCTGGTGCTGGACGAAGCCGATGAAATGCTGCGCATGGGCTTCATCGACGACGTCGAGGCGGTGCTGAAGAAGCTGCCCGAGTCGCGCCAGGTGGCGCTGTTCTCGGCCACCATGCCGCCGCAGATCCGCCGCATCGCGCAGACCTACCTGCACGAGCCGGCCGAAGTCACCATCGCGGCCAAGACCACCACCTCGGCCAACATCCGCCAGCGCTACTGGTGGGTGAGCGGGCTGCACAAGCTCGATGCGCTGACCCGCATCCTCGAGGTCGAGCCGTTCGACGGCATGATCATCTTCGCCCGCACCAAGGCCGGCACCGAGGAACTGGCGCAGAAGCTGCAGGCCCGCGGCCTGGCCGCCGCCGCCATCAACGGCGACATGCAGCAGGCCCAGCGCGAGCGCACCATCGGCCAGCTCAAGGAAGGCAAGCTCGACATCCTCGTGGCCACCGACGTGGCCGCGCGCGGCCTGGACGTGGAGCGCATCAGCCACGTGCTGAACTACGACATCCCGTACGACACCGAAAGCTACGTCCACCGCATCGGCCGCACCGGCCGCGCCGGCCGCAGCGGCGAGGCGATCCTGTTCGTCACCCCGCGCGAGAAGGGCATGCTGCGCGCGATCGAGCGCGCCACCCGCCAGCCGATCGAAGAGATGCAGCTGCCGAGCGTGCAGGCCGTCAACGACACCCGCGTGGCCAAGTTCCTCGGCCGCATCGGCGACGCGCTGGGCGAGGGCGACATCGAGTTCTACCGCGAGCTGCTGCAGCGCTACGAAGGCGAGCAGAACGTGCCGGCGATCGACATCGCCGCCGCGCTGGCCAAGCTGCTGCAGGGCGACAGCCCGTTCCTGCTGGCCGCGTCGGCCCGCCCGGAACGCGCCGCCCCGCGTGAAGGCAATGGCCGTTTCGAGCGCGGCGAGCGTCCGGAACGTGGCGAGCGTCCGCGCTTCGAGCCGCGTTTCGAGCGTGCCCCGCGCCATGAAGACGGCGAGCGTGCACCGCGCTTCAACGACGCCGAGGAGCGCATGGCCCGTGGGCCGCGTGCCCAGGAAGGCGAAGAGCGTCCGCGCCGCAAGGACATCGCCCCGCGTGGCGAGCCCGAGTTCGGCATGGAGACCTACCGCATCGAGGTGGGCCACCAGCACGGCGTGAAGCCGGCCAACATCGTCGGCGCCATCGCCAACGAGGCGGGCCTGGAAAGCCGCTACATCGGCCGCATCGACATCCATGACGACTACTCGGTGCTCGACCTGCCGGCCGACATGCCGCGCGAACTGCTGCAGCACCTGAAGAAGGTCTGGGTGTCCGGCCAGCAGCTCCAGATGCGCAAGGTGGAAGGCGACGAGGCCTCCGCGCCGAAGGCATTCAAGCCGAAGTTCGCCCGCAAGGACGGACCGGGCCCGCGCAAGAACGGCCCGAACAAGGGCTTCGACAAGCCGCATGGCAAGCCGCCGCACAAGCCCAAGGGTCCGCGCAGCTTCTGATCCCGTCCCCCGAACCCCGGCTCCGGCCGGGGTTCCGCCATCCCACGCCGCCATGACCGACGCGCCGACCACTACCCGCCTCAACAAGCACATCGCCGAGACCGGCTTCTGTTCCCGCCGCGAGGCCGACCGCCTGATCGGCGAGCGCCGCGTCACCGTCAACGGCATCGTGGCCGGCACCGGTGCGGTCGTGGGCGAGGGCGATACCGTGCTGGTCGACGGCCAGCCGCTGCGCACCCGCAGCGCGAAGAAGCCCGGCGCGCGCCGGCATGTCTATATCGCGCTGAACAAGCCGGTCGGCATCACCTGCACCACCGAAAGTTCGGTGAAGGGCAACATCGTCGAGTTCGTCGGCCACGAGCAGCGCATCTTCCCCGTCGGCCGCCTGGACAAGGATTCGGAAGGCCTGATCCTGCTGACCAGCAACGGCGATATCGTCAACGAGATCCTGCGCGCCGAGAACCGCCACCAGAAGGAATACCTGGTGGCCGTGAACCAGCCGGTCACCGACGAGTTCCTGCGCGGCATGGCCCGCGGCGTGCGCATCCACGGCGAGCAGACCCTGCCGTGCAAGACCTCGCGCATCGCCAAGTTCGGCTTCCGCATCACCCTGGAGCAGGGCTTGAACCGGCAGATCCGCCTGATGGCCGCCGCCTTCGGCTACCGGGTCACCCAGCTGCGCCGCGTGCGCATCGACAACATCAAGATCGGAGCGCTCAAGCCGGGCCAATGGCGCAACCTCACCGACCAGGAACTGCGGGGCCTGTTGCCGCAGCGCAGCGAGTTCTGACAAGCGTCGCGGTTCAATGACCGTACGCTGACGTTTGTGCCCGCGCTTGTGCATACTCTGGTCGCAAGCAGCGGGGAGAGCGTGGCGGATGATCAGACCGGAAAAACCCAAGGACGAAGCGGCGCGCCTGGAGGCGCTGAGGCGGTACCAGATCCTGGATACCCCACCGGAACAGGCCTTCGATGACCTGGTGGAGATCGCGACCACGATCTGCGGCACCCAGATGGGCGCGGTCACGCTGATCGACGAGGACCGGCAGTGGTTCAAGGCCCGCAAGGGCATGGGCGCCACCGAAACGCCGCGTG
This sequence comes from Stenotrophomonas panacihumi, assembly GCF_001431645.1. Lineage (GTDB taxonomy): Bacteria > Pseudomonadota > Gammaproteobacteria > Xanthomonadales > Xanthomonadaceae > Stenotrophomonas_A > Stenotrophomonas_A panacihumi. The sequence goes on from NZ_LLXU01000059.1 coordinate 14,056, forward strand.
AGTTCGCCTTCTGCGCGCACGCCATCCTCACCCCGAACCAGCTGTTCACCGTCGAGAACGCGGAAGCCGATGCGCGCTTCCTCGGCAATCCGTACGTCACCGGCAACCCGCATGTGCGTTTCTACGCCGGTGCGCCGCTGCTGGGCAGCGAAGGCGAGGCGTTGGGCACGCTGTGCGTGTTCGACGACACGCCGGCCATCCTCAACGACGAGCAGCGTCATGCGCTGGAAGCGCTGTCCCGCCAGGCGTCGCACCTGATGGAGCTGCGTCGCGTCGCCCATGCGCTGGACAAGCAGCTGCGCGAACGTGACTGGTACGAGGAGCAGTTGGCGCAGTATTCCGAGTCGCTGGAAACGTTGAACGCCGACCTCACCGAGCAGACCCGCACCGACGTGCTCACCGGCCTGCCCAACCGGCGCGCCTTCGCGGTGGCGCTGGCCGCCGAGCTGGCGCGCGAGGATGGCGGCGGGTTGCCGCTGTCGGTGGCGATCATCGACATCGACCACTTCAAGACCATCAACGACCTGCACGGCCACGACCAGGGCGACGAAGTGCTGGTGGCGCTGGCCGGGCTCCTGCGCGCGCACATCGCCGGGCGCGGGATGATCGCGCGCCTGGGCGGCGAGGAGTTCGTGATGCTGCTGCCGGGTGCACCCACGGAGCCGGCGCGCCTGCAGTGCGAGTTCCTGCGCCAGGAGATCGCGCTGCTGCCCATCAACCTGCCGGTGACGGTGAGCATCGGCGTGGCCCAGCTGCAGGCGGGCGAGAGCCCGGACCAGTGCCTCAAGCGTGCCGACCAGGCGCTGTACCAGGCCAAGCGCGACGGCCGCGACCGCGTGGTGGTATCGGAGATCGTCCCGGCCTACGCCTGAGCGGCCGCGCCGCTCAGTCCACCACCGATTTCTCCTCGGCGGTGCCGAGCAGCTCGGGATGCCGCACCGGCCCGCGCCGGCGCTGCAGCAGCGGGTGCACGAACACCGCCGCCAGGATGATCGCCACGCCCAGGTAGAACTGCGGGCTCAGCTCGCGTTGCTCGCCCAGCAGCAGCGCCGCCAGCACGATGGCGTAGACCGGCTCCAGGTTGGTGATCAGCTGCACGCTGTAGGCGCTGAGCTTTCGCAGCGCCACCAGTGCCAGCGCGAACGGCAGCAGCGTGCAGGCCAGCGCCAGGAGCAGCAGCAGGAAGGTGTCGCGCAGGTTCGGCACCACCCACGAGGTGTCGCCCAGCACCGGCAGCACGAACGGCAGCAGCGGTGCCAGCGCGGTCAGCACCAGCGTGCCGGCGCCGAGTTCGACGGCGGTGACGGTGAGCGGATCGGCGTGGTCGACCAGCCGCTTGTTGAACGAGCCGAACACCGCCACCAGCAACGCCGAGGCGGCGCCAACCGCCACGCCCGCGCGCATGCCGTCCGGCACGCCGCCGGCGACCAGCGCCACGCCGGGCAAAACCGCCAAGCCGAACAGCAGTTCGCGCCACTGGAACGGCCGCCGCGCCACCCAGGGCTCGACGATGGACGTGAAGGCCGGCGCCAGCGCGATGCAGGTGGCGGCCACCGAAGCGTTGGCCAGCTTGATCGCCCCGTAGAACGTGAGCCAATGCAGCGCGACCAGCGCGCCGACGCCGGCATAGGCCAGCAGCAGGCGCGGGGAAAGCGCGCGCAGCCCGCGCCAGACGCGCGGCAGCAGGGCCAGCGCGATCACCACGAACAGCATGCGCCACCACACCAAAGGCAGGGCGGGGAGCGAGATCAGCTTGCCGAGGATGGCGGTGACGCCCCACAGCAGGACGCAGAAATGGATTTGCAGCAGCGCCTTGCGCATGGAGCGGGGGAGGTGGGGGCGGGTCGCTATTGTCGACGGTTTCGGGGGCCCTTTGCAGGCGCGGTTGTCGCCTATCCCGCCAGTGCCCGCATTAACGCCATCGCCGCGGCCGGGTTGCGTTCCTTCGCCGCGCTGATGAAGAACAGGTACACCTCGCGCGGCTTGCCCTTCGGCAGCGGGTCGGCCACATGCGGCAGCTCGGCCACGTCCTCGCCACGACGCCAGGCCTGCACGCGCTGGGCCCACTGCGCCATCGCCGGCGCCGGGTAGCCCTGGGTCAGGCGTGCCTGGCTGCGCATCAGCCGCGCGTAGACGAAGTCCGCGCCGAGGTCGGCGAAGGAGGGGTAATCCTCCGAATCGGTGAACACCGTGGCCACGTTGTGCTGGCGCACCAGCGCCATCAGCTCGGCATCCACGAACGCCGGGTCGCGGATCTCCACCACATGGCGCAGCTTCCGGCCTTGCGCCTGCTTGGGCAGCAGCTCCAGGAACGCGGCGAAGTCCTCGCGTTCCATCTTCTTGCCATCGGCGAACTGCCACACCAGCGGGCCGAGTGCGCGGCCGAGTTCGACGATGCCCTCCACGAAGCCTTCCACCTGGCCGCGCGTGCCGGCGAGCTTGCGCGACTGGGTGATGCGCTTGGGCGCCTTGGCGGAGAACACGAAGCCTTCCGGTACCTCGTCGCGCCACTTGGCGTAGGTCGCCGGCTTCTGCTCGCCGTAATACGTGCCGTTGATCTCGATGGCGGTGAGCTGGCGGCTTGCGTATTCGAGCTCGCGCCGCTGCACCAGGCCTTCGGGATAGAACATGCCGCCGCGCCAGGGCGCGAACACCCAGCCGCCGATGCCGACGTGGATGCCGTCGAGCGCGGGCGCGGGGGCGGAGAACAGGTCGGTCATGGCACGGGCCGGCGGGAACGGGCGGACAGTGTGCCAGCGCCGGCGTGCACGCTCACGCCACCTTCGGTCATGTCTCCCGCCACGGGTCGTAATCGCCGAACCACCACAGGTGGCCTTCCAGGTCGCGGCAGGCATAGCCGCGGCCGCCATAGCCCTGGTCGGCCAGCGGGATGACCACCCGTGCCCCGGCCGCCACGGCGCCGGCATGGTGGTCGTCGGCGTCGGCGACGATCACGCAGGCGCTCTGCGTCTCGCGGCCGCCGACCTCGTCGGGCTGCACGATCAGCTTGCCCCACTCGCTGATCCCGTCCACCGAGCCGAGCATCACCATGCCGTTGCCGTACACCAGCTGGGCATGCATCACGATGCCCTCGTGCTCGTACACGGCGTGGCGTTCAAACCCGAAGGCCCGGCACAGCCAGTCGATGGCGGCATGGGCGTCGCGGTAGCGCAGGCAGGGAATGAGCGTGGCGCGGGTATCGGCGGGCGCGGACATGGCCGGCTCCTCGGGCGGGGACGACGGGCTAATACAAAAGGACGGGGGCGAGACTGGCCGGGCGCGCGTTACCATCGCGCGAAACCCCGGAGGAAGCGAGATGAACGCGCCGGCTGCCTGGACCACCCCCGACCTGTGCGACCAGCACCCGGACGTACTCGTCGCCGAGCCGCTGTTCCGCCACTTCGGCGGGCAGGCGCGGTTCTCAGGCGCGATCGTCACGGTGCGCTGCTTCGAGGACAACTCGCGGGTGCGCGAGCTGGCCGCCACGCCGGGGCAGGGGCGGGTGATGGTGGTCGATGGCCAGGGCTCGCTGCGGCATGCGCTGCTGGGCGACCAGATCGCCGCCCATGCAGTGGCCAACGGCTGGTCCGGCCTGCTGATCCACGGCGGCGTGCGCGACGTGGAGATCCTCGCCACCCTGTCGCTGGGCGTGCTCGCGCTGGGCGCCTGCCCGCGCAAGACCGAGAAGCGGGGGCTGGGTGATATCGACGTGGCGGTGAACTTCGCCGGCGTGGCCTTCGTGCCTGGCCACTGGCTGTACGCGGACGGCAATGGCGTGCTGGTGGCGCCACGGCCGCTGGCTTCAATTTCCTGAAACAGGCTCATGGGAGAACGCGGTTGAACAAGTGGTTCTGGGGAGGCGTGATGTTGCTCGCAGCAGTGGAAACGCAGGCGCAGGCAATGCCGGCGCAGTTGCAGGATTTCGACGCCCGGGTGGAGCGGGTGCGCGAACAGTTCGATATCCCCGGCATCGCCGTGGCCATCGTCAAGGATGGGCAGGTGGTGCTGGCGCGCGGCTATGGCGTGCGCGAGCAGGGCAAGCCGGGCGCGGTGGATGCGCGCACGCAGTTCGCCATCGCGTCCAACACCAAGGCCTTCACGGCGGCGTCGCTGTCGATCCTGGCCGACGAAGGCAAGCTCAATCTCGACGACCGGGTGGTGGACCACCTGCCGTCGTTCCGCATGTCCGACCCGTATGTCACCGGCGAGATGCGCATCCGCGACCTGCTGGCGCATCGCAGCGGCCTGAGCCTGGGCGCGGGCGACCTGCTGTACTGGCCGGCGACGACGTACAGCACCGACGAGGTGGTGGCACGGCTGGCGAAGGTGCCGTTGAAGGGCGGTTTCCGTGATCGCTACGCCTACGACAACATCCTCTACGCGGTGGCGCAGCAGGTGATCGAGCAGGTGTCCGGGCAGTCGTATGCGGATTTCCTGCGCAAGCGCATCTTCGAGCCGGTCGGGATGCGCGGCGCGCGCTTCAATGCCGACCACCTGCAGCCGGGCGACATGCCGGCGACGGGCCACGCGAAGTACGACTTCACCCAGTTGCGGCCGGTGGCGCCGTTGACCTGGGCCAACAACTCCGGCGCCGGCGGCATTTACGCCAGCGTGGAGGACATGGCGAAGTGGATGAACGTGCAGCTGGCGGGTGGACGTTTGCCGGATGGCAAGCCGCTTTTCAGCGAGGCACGGCAGCAGGAGATGTGGTCGGTGATCACGCCGGTGCCGATTCCCGAGCCTTCGGTGCCGGAGCTGGCGGTGGCAAAGCCGGAGTTCGCCGGTTACGGCGAGGGCTGGAGCCTGAGTTCGTATCGCGGGCAGCGGCTCGTGTGGCACACGGGTGGGTGGCCGGGCATGGTGTCGCGGCTGACGTTGCTGCCTTCGCAGAAGCTGGGCGTGGTGGTGTTGACGAACCAGGAAGTCGGCGCGGCATTCAACGCGATCACGTTGCAGGTGCTCGATGCGTACCTGCAGGCGCCGGCCACGGACTGGACGGCGGCCTACGCGGCGGCGGTGGCCAAGGCGCAGGGCAAGGCGGACGAGAGCTGGGCCAGGCACGAGGCGGCGCGCGACAAGTCTTCGCGGCCTTCGCTGGGGCTCGAGCGTTATGCGGGCACCTATGCCGACCCGTGGTACGGGGAGGTAGTGGTGTTCGAGGAAGGCGGGAAGCTGCATGTGCGGTTCTCGCGGACGCCGCAGCTGGTGGGCACGCTGTCGCCGTGGCAGCACGATACGTTCCTCGTGCGGTGGGCGGATCGGTCGCTCAATGCGGACGCGTTTTTGACCTTCGCTTTGACGCCGGATGGGAAGGTGCGGGAGGCGAGGATGGAGGCGGTGTCGCCTTTGACCGACTTCAGTTTTGATTTCCAGGATCTGGTGTTGGTGCCAGTGAAGTGAGGGATGGGTTTGGGTGGGGCGGCCGGTGGCCGCCCTTTTTGTTTTGTGTGTTGCGCGTTGTGTGTTTTGGCCTTCGATGTTGATCGGCTGCTTGTGGTTTGTTGCACGGCCTGCGGGGGCTGGGCCCTTTCGGGACACGCCGTGAACCCATCCCTGGGGGCTCGTCGGCGACATCCATGTCGCCAACGGTCCCGAAAGGGCCCAGCCCCCGCAGACCCTCAAAATCCCCACGACCGGACACCCACATCCAAAGCCGCACGCGGAAGAGCAAAGGCAAGATGGGAACTGAAGAATGAAAGAAGGTCAGGCGAGCATTTTGGCTTTGGCTTTGGCTTTTGCCTTTGCCTTTGCTCTTCCCCACCCACTCTCCGGTGTGACCCTATCGAAGTGGGAACACTGACGCGCCTAGCGCCGGCCTGCCGTATAGGGGCGTCAGCGGGCCATGGATGGCCCGCGTGCGGCGAGTCGAACAGGATGTTCGCCCGAGCCGTGACGAACCTATACGGCAGGGCGGTGCCCGTACCGTAAGGCGACACAGCCAACCGCAGCGATCGCTATCTCGCCACCACCCAAGCCACCACCAACCCAACGGCCCAACAAGCCAAGTCGAACCAACCGTTCGCCATCGAACTCAGCAACCACGCCAGCCGCGGCCCCATCCGCAGGCACGACGCCAGCACGTCGAGGCCCATCACGAATCCCATCTGCGCCGAGGCGATCGCCCACTGCGCGCTCAGGATCACCCCCAGCGTCGCCACCACCGCGATCACCGCCCGCGCCGTGCCCGGCCGGAACGTGCCCAGCCGCAACATGAACGCCGATTCGAGCGCCACCAGGATCGCCATCCAGCCCGCCTGCTGGCCCAGGCTCAGGGCCACCAGCAGCCAGGCGATCAGGGCGGTTGCGCATCCCAGCAGCAGGAGCAGGGGCCAGAGCCAGTGCGAAGTCCTGGCGGACGCGGTCTTGGGAGGCATCGAGAAATCCTGGGATCGGCCTACAGGATAAGGCCTGCGCCATCGCCCGCCAGCCCCTGTGCCACCCGCGCGACACGGCATTCCGGTACCCGCGCTGCGCCGGGATGGAAATAGACCCTAAAATGTACGACTTGCCCGCACCGGGCCCGCCCCCATCTGTTTCCCATGTATTCCCGTAGCAGCGAACCCGTCCAATTCGAACGCGACTGTGACGCCATCATGGTGCCGCAGGGCGATGCCGTGACCCTGCCCGCCGGCAGCTACGGCTACATCACCCAGGCGCTCGGCGGCAGTTACACCGTCTTCGTCGAGGGCAACCTGTTCCGCATCGCCGGCAAGGATGGCGACGCCATCGGCAAGGAACCGCCCCCGGGCCTGGAACTGCCCGCCGACGCCAGCGACGAGGAAGTCGAGGCCATGGTCTGGCAGCAGCTTCGCACCTGCTTCGACCCGGAAATCCCGTTCAACATCGTCGACCTGGGCCTGGTCTACGAAGTGGCGATGAAGCACCGCGAAGACGACAAGCGGCTGGTCGAGGTCAAGATGACCCTCACCGCGCCGGGCTGCGGCATGGGCGAAATCCTGGTCGACGACGTGCGCAGCAAGCTCGAGCTGATCCCCACCGTCTCCGAGGCGGACGTGGAGCTGGTTTTCGATCCGCCGTGGGGCCGGCATATGATGTCCGAAGCCGCCCGGCTCGAAACCGGGATGCTTTGAGGGTCCGCCGGCCGGTGGACCCTGGCGCCGCCCCCCGCCGGCGCGCCCCTGTCATCCGCTAAACCGCAAGGAATCCTCTGGTGTCCGCTTCCGCATCCCAGCCGTCCACGGCCTTCCGCGTCACCCCTTCTTCGTCGCCGCGCACCGCGCAGCAGCGCGAGGCCATCCTCGCCGCGCCGGGCTTCGGCAACCACTTCACCGACCACATGGTCGCGATCGAGTACGACAAGGAGCAGGGCTGGCACGGCGCCGAAGTACGTCCCTACGGCCCGCTGCAGCTCGACCCGGCCGCCGCGGTGCTGCACTACGGCCAGGAAATCTTCGAAGGCATCAAGGCCTACCGCCACGCCGACGGCTCGATCTGGACCTTCCGCCCCGAAGCCAACGGCAAGCGCCTGCAGCGTTCGGCCAACCGCCTGGCGATGCCGGAACTGCCGGTGGAGCTGTTCGTCGAATCGCTGCGCCAGCTGGTGGCCGTCGACCACGAGTGGGTGTCGGGCGTGGGCGAGAACAGCCTGTACTTCCGTCCCTTCATGATCGCCAACGAAGCCTTCCTCGGCGTGCGTGCCGCGCAGAAGGCGGCGTACTACGTGATCGCCAGCCCGGCGGGCCCGTACTTCGCCAAGGGCGTGGCGCCGGTGTCGATCTGGCTGTCCACCGACTACGCGCGCGCGGCCAAGGGCGGCACCGGTGCGGCCAAGTGCGGCGGCAACTACGCCGCCTCGCTGCTGCCGCAGCAGAAGGCCTATGCGCAGGGCTGCTCGCAGGTGTTGTTCCTGGACCCGGTCGAGGGCAAGTACATCGAAGAGCTGGGCGGCATGAACGTGTTCCTGGTCTACAAGAACGGCACGATCGTGACCCCGGCGCTGTCGGGCAGCATCCTGGAAGGCATCACCCGCGAGAGCATCCTGCAGTTGGCGCGCGACCGCGGCCTGAAGGTGGAGGAGCGCAAGATCTCCATCGACGAATGGAAGCAGGGCGTCACCTCGGGCGAGATCAGCGAAGTGTTCGCCTGCGGCACCGCCGCGGTGATCACCCCGATCGGCGAACTGAAGGGCGAAGGCTTCTCGGTGGGCGACCTCAACGCCCCGGCGGGCGAAGTGACCATGTCGCTGCGCAAGGAACTGACCGACATCCAGTACGGCCGCCTCCCGGACCGCCACAACTGGCTGGTAAAGCTGCGCTGAGAAGCGGGCCCAGAAAAGCAAAAAGCCCCGCGAAAGCGGGGCTTTTTGTTTCCCCTCTCCCAAAGGCGGGGGACATGCCTTTGACGTTCGATCAGAGGTGGAATTGCCGGAGGGCGATCGGGGGGCATGCGCGGGCGGGGGCGTGTGGCGACAGGAAGTCGCCTCACGAGCCCGAGGCCATGGATGGCTGCTTTCGGCGTCCCCCGCCCGCGCATGCCCCCCGGTCGCCGCGCGACCAAGCCAGTCGCTCTAAGCCGACCAACCCGAAGAATGTCCCCCGGCCTGTCCCATTCATGTCTCCACATGTCTGAACATTGACACCCCGCGTCACACAACGGAAAAGAAGTTACTCAGGAAACCGGTTCCGCCCATTTTGCCGAGTCTGGTCTTTCGCTAGGTTGCCAGCAGGGCGATCAGGGGCGCCCGGGCGCTCCGGCCGGTTCCGGATCCACGTTCCATGCTGCGTCCCCGGCCGGGGTCAATTGCCGCATTCCGCGGCTGTCGTAGACCTGGAAGGTAACCACCCAATGTCCAAGGACCAACTCCGCGTGCACCCGCGTGCCTGGATCGTATCGGGCTGTGCACTGACTTCCCTGCTCCTCGCGTTCCCCGCCTTCGCCGGCGACGTCTACCTGGACGGCCTGGCCTCCGCGCCGACCCACCAGCGCTTCATCGTCACCTATCGCGATGGCAGTACCGAACTGGCCAGCGCCAACGCGCTCGGCACCGCGCTGCGGTCGGCCGCCGCCTCGGTGCCGGCCAAGGGCGGCACCCTGCTGGGCCTGGCCTCCGTGCGCCGACTGGCCGTCGGCCCGCAGCTGGTCAAGGCCGACCGCCCGCTGGACCGCGCCGAAGCCGAAACCCTCATGCGACGCCTGGCCGCCGACCCGAACGTCGTCAGCGTCGAAGTCGACCAGCTGCTGCGCCCGACCCTCACCCCGAACGATCCGCGCCTGTCCGAACAGTGGGGCTTCGGCACCACCAGCGCCGGCATCAACGTGCGCCCGGCCTGGGACCAGTCCACCGGCACCGGCGTGGTCGTGGCGGTGATCGACACCGGCATCACCAACCATGCCGACCTCAACGCCAACATCCTGCCCGGCTACGACTTCATCAGCGACACCTTCGTCTCGCGCGACGGCGACGGCCGCGATTCCAACCCGGCCGACGAAGGCGACTGGAATCCCGTCGCCAACGAGTGCTACAGCGGCTCGCCGGTGAGCAACTCCAGCTGGCACGGCACCCACGTGGCCGGCACGATCGCCGCCGTCACCAACAACGCCGTCGGCGTGGCCGGCACCGCGTTCAATGCGAAGGTCGTGCCGGTGCGCGTGCTCGGCCGCTGCGGCGGCTACACCTCCGACATCGCCGACGCCATCGTGTGGGCCTCCGGCGGCACCGTCAGCGGCGTGCCGGCCAATGCCAACCCGGCCGAAGTGATCAACATGTCGCTCGGCGGCAGCGGCACCTGTTCGAGCACCTACCAGAACGCGATCAACGGCGCCGTCTCGCGCGGCACCACCGTGGTGGTGGCGGCCGGCAACTCGGCGGCGAACGTCTCCGGCTCGGTGCCGGCCAACTGCGCCAACGTGGTGGCGGTGGCGGCCATCACCTCGGCCGGCGCCAAGGCCAGCTTCTCCAACTACGGCACCGGCATCGACGTCTCCGCGCCGGGCCAGAGCATCCTCTCCACGCTCAACAGCGGCACCACCACGCCGGGCTCGGCCAGCTACGCCTCCTACAACGGCACCTCGATGGCCTCGCCGCACGTGGCCGGCGTGGTCGCGTTGATGCAGTCGGTGGCGCCCACCGCGCTGACGCCCGCCGCCGTGGAGGCGACGCTGAAGAGCACCGCCAGCCCGTTGCCGGGCGCGTGCAGTGGCGGCTGCGGCGCGGGCATCGTCAACGCGAATGCCGCGGTGACGGCGGCCAAGGGCGGCGGCGGTGGCGGCGGTGGTGGCACCACGCTGACCAGCGGCGTGCCGGTGAGCGGGTTGTCGGCCAGCACCGGCGCCTCGTTGAACTACGCCATCGCCGTGCCGGCGGGCCGCAGCACGCTGACGGTGAAGATCGCCGGCGGCAGTGGCGACGCCGACCTGTACGTGCGCTTCGGCAGCGCGCCGACCGACACCACCTACGCGTGCCGGCCGTACCTGAGTGGCAATACCGAGACCTGCACGATCAGCGCGCCGTCGACCGGGACGTACTACATCCGGGTCAAGGCGTACTCGACGTTCTCGGGCGTGACGCTGACGGCGACGTACTGACGCCTTGAAGCAGGCAGGCGGGGCCGCACGTCGCGGTCCCGCCTGTCGACGGGGACAGCGCCATCGAGAGCCGCGCGTGCCGCGCCGTGTCAATCGCAACCGGGCACGCATCGCGCGAAGTTTTCGCGACCTCACAGTTCGCGCGCCCCGTGCTGTTTTCGCGTGGCCGATGCCCGCGCCGCGCCCTACGTTCCTGCGACGCTTTCCTCCGCTCGCGCACGCGGTGCGCCGAAGGAAGCACTTCTTCGCAAGGACGTTGCCATGCCGTTGCCTTCCTTCTGTTCCCCCGGCCTGCTCCTCACCGGCCTGCTGGCCGTATCGCCCGCGTGGGCCGGCCAGGTGCACGTGGAGGCGCTGGTCGACGGCGTCCATGACCGCTTCATCGTCACCTACCGCGAGGGCGACGCGCAGGCGCGGATGCGCGGCGATGATCCGCTGCGCGCGGCCGCGAAGGCGCTGCCGGTCCGGCGGGGTCGCGCGCTGCAGCTCTCGCGGCTGCGCCGGCTCGCCTCGGGCCAGGACGTGGTGCAGGCCAGCCGTGCGCTGGATCGCGTCGAGGCGGAAACGCTCATGCGCCAACTCGCCGCCGACCCCGCGGTGCTGCGCGTGGAGGTCGACCAGCGCCTGCAGACGGAGGCGGTGCCGAGCGACCCGCTGCTGTCCCTGCAGTGGGCACTGGCGCCCGGCAGCGCCGGCATCAACGTGCAGCCGGCGTGGGACATGAGCGACGGCGCTGGCGTGGTCGTGGCCATCATCGACACCGGTGTGTATCCGCATCCGGACCTGGCGGCCAACCTGCTGCCCGGCTACGACTTCCTCAGCGATGCGACCTCCGCCGCCGACGGCGATGGCCGCGATGCCGATCCCACCGACGTCGGCGACTGGGCGCCGGCCGGCCTGTGCAGGCCCCATTCGCGGTCCACCTTTTCCTCCTGGCACGGCACGCAGGTGGCGGGCATCGCCGGCGCCAGCCACAACGGCGAGGGCGTGGCCGGGGTGGGGGTCCGCGCCCGGCTGCTTCCGTTGCGCGTGAGCGGCAAATGCGGCGCGTACATCTCCGACATCCTCGACGCGATCGACTGGGCCTCCGGCGGCAGCGTGTCGGGCGTGCCGGCCAATGCCTCGCCGGCGGAAGTCATCAACATGTCGATGGGGACGACCGGCCTGTGCTCGCCGAGCTTCCAGGCCGCCATCGACCGCGCGGTATCGCGCGGAACCGTGTTCGTGACCTCGGCCGGCAACGGCGCGCGCGATGCGCGCCATGAATATCCGGCCAACTGCCAGAACACGATCACCGTGGCGGCCAGCAAATACGACGGTGGGAAGGCATCGTTCTCCAACCATGGCCCCTCGGTCGACCTCACCGCGCCCGGCCAGGAAATCCTGACCACCCACGTCAACGGCCCCAACGAGCCCATCGAGCCGAACCAGCGCGCGGTGTTCGGCACCTCGATGGCGGCGCCCCACGTGGCGGGCGTGGTGGCGCTGATGCAGGCGGTCGCGCGGCATCCGCTCACGCCGGCGCGCATCGAAGCCATCCTCAAGGCGACGGCACGGCCGATGCCGGTGGCGTGTCCGGAGGGCTGCGGCGCGGGATTGCTGGATGCGGGCGCGGCAGTGGCCGCTGCGCGCGCGGAACCTGCGCCGCC
>NZ_LLXU01000060.1 GCF_001431645.1 Stenotrophomonas panacihumi
AAACTCAACTCAACGACACACACCCCAACAAACCCCCGCGGCCGGCCCCGCCGACCGAGGCACGTTCTGTCAGCCGCGCACACAGCGTGGCCGGTTGTACGGCTTTCGGTTGTGCCTTGGATGTCCAGTCCGGCCGCGGTGGACTGGGGGGTGGGGGGGGCGGGGCCTTTCCGGGACCGTGGGCGCCATGGATGGCGCCGACGACCCCCCATGGATGGGTTCACGGCGTGTCCCGAAAGGGCCCCGCCCCCGCAGGCCGTGCAAGATCAACGCGAGCCGACCCACATCGAAGGCCAACACACCCAACAAACACCACAGCAGCCCAAACAAAAAGGGCGGCCAACGGCCGCCCCACAAAAAAACCCCCACCCTCTTACGCCACATAAACCGTCTTGACGTTGGTGAACTCATGAATCCCGTGCTCAGCCAACTCCCGCCCAAACCCTGACCGCTTGGTCCCGCCGAACGGCAGCCGCACATCACTCTTCACGATCGCGTTGACGAAAGCCGCCCCGCATTCCAGCTGCTGCGCCACCCGCTCGCCGCGCGCCGCATCGCCGGTCCATACGCTGCCACCGAGCCCGTACGTCGTGTCGTTCGCCACCCGTACCGCCTCGGCCTCGTCGGACACCCGCAGGATCGCCGCCACCGGCCCGAACAACTCCTCGTCGTAGGCCGGCATCCCCGGCCCCACCGCATCAAGGATCGTCGCCGGATACGCCGCATTCGTCCCCGCCACCGGCTCGCCACCCAGCAGCACCTTCGCGCCCTTCCCCACGCTCGCCTTCACCTGCTTGTGCAGCTCGTCGCGCAGGTCCGCCCGCGCCATCGGCGCCAGCGTCACGTCCTCGCGCTGCGGATCGCCCGCTACCCGCTTGCCGGCCGCCGCCACGAACTTCTCCACGAACGCATCGGCAATCGGCGCCACCACGATGAAACGCTTCGCCGCGATGCACGTCTGCCCCGCGTTGTCGAAGCGCGACTTCACCGCCGCCGCCACCGTCTTGTCCAGGTCCGCATCATCCAGCACCACGAACGCATCGCTGCCGCCCAGCTCCATCACGCTCTTCTTCAGCTGCTCGCCCGCATTGCCGGCAATCGACCGCCCCGCCCGCTCGCTGCCGGTCAACGTCACCGCCACCACGCGCGGATCGCGCAACACCTCGGCGGCCTGGTCGTTGTCGATATGCAGCACGTCGAACACGCCCGCCGGGAAGCCCGCCTCGTCCAGCACCGATTTGATCGCATCCGCGCAACGCGGCACGTTGCTCGCATGCTTGAGCAACGCCACGTTGCCAGCCATCAAACCCGGGGCGAGGAAGCGGAACACCTGCCAGATCGGGAAATTCCACGGCATCACCGCGAACACGCAGCCGATGGGCTCATAGCGCACGTAGCTGCGCTGCGCCTCGGTACGGATCTCCTTCGGCTGCAGGTATTCGGCGGCATGGTCGGCGTAGTACGCGCAGGCCTGCGCGCACTTGTCGATTTCCGCCAATGCCTCCACGCGCAGCTTGCCCATTTCGGCGGTCATCACGCGCTGGATGTCCTCGCGGCGACGCGTCAAGGCTTCGCCCGCCTTGCGCAGCAGCGCAGCGCGCTCGTCGAGCGGACGCGCCGCCCAGGTGGGAAATGCCTTGGAAGCCGCCGCCAGGCGCTGCTCGATCGCCGCGGCGTCCATCAGCTGCACCGTGTGTTCGGACTGGCCGGTGTGGGGGTTGATCGTCTCGTAGCTGGACATCGGAAGGCTCCACGGAATTCAGGCCGCCATGGTAGTCCGCGACGGGTAGTGGCGATGTCAGGGGAGCATTGCAGGGGTGGAACGCTGCGGCGCGGGGCGGTGCGACGATGCGCCGCGCTGGCACCCGCCCCGTGCCTCTTGCACTAACGGCCTCAGCTGTTGTCCTGAAGCGCCAGCTGCATGTCCCGCTGCCGGCGCTTCTCGCTACGTGCCATGAGCCACCAGCCCACCACCGCCGCCAGCGATACCGCCAGGACCATGATCGTCGCCAGCGCGTTGATCTTCGGGCTGATGCCCAGGCGCACCGAGGAGAACACCTTCATCGGCAACGTAGTCGAACTCGGCCCGGCCACGAAGCTGGCGATCACCACGTCGTCCAGCGACAGCGTGAACGCCAGCAGCCAGCCCGAGACCAGCGCCGGGGCGATGATCGGCAGCGTGATCAGGAAGAACACCTTCAGCCGGTTCGCGCCCAGGTCCATCGCCGCCTCTTCCAGCGAGCGGTCCAGTTCCTGCAGCCGCGAGGACACCACCACCGTCACGAACGAGATGGTGAAGGTGACATGCGCCACCCAGATCGCCATCACGCCCTTCGGCGCGATGCCCAGGATGCCGCCCATCGACACCAGCATCAGCAGGATCGACAAACCGATGATCACCTCCGGCATCACCAGCGGCGCGGTGATCAACGCGCCGAACAGCGTCTTGCCGGGGAAGCGCCGCATGCGCGTCATCACCAGCGCGGCCATCGTGCCGATCACCATCGAGGCGGTCGCCGTCCAGAACGCCACGCGCAGGCTGATCCACGCCGCATCCAGCATCTGCCGGTCGCGCAGCAGTTCGCCGTACCACTTGGTCGAGAAGCCCGCCCAGACCGTGGCCAGCCGCGAGGAATTGAACGAATAGACGACCAGCAGCAGGATCGGCAGGTAGAGGAAGGCGAAGCCGAACACCAGCACCGACCAGCCCATCACCTTGCCGCCGCGATCGCCGATCATGACAACCTCCCTTCGAGGTCGCGCTGCTGGTAGCGGTTGAAGATCAGGATCGGCACCAGCAGCAGGAGCAGCATCACGATCGCCACGGCGGAAGCCGCCGGCCAGTCGCGGTTGTTGAAGAACTCGCCCCACAGCACCCGGCCGATCATCAGCGTGTCCGGGCCGCCGAGCATCTCCGGAATCACGAACTCGCCCACCGCCGGGATCATCACCAGCATGCACCCGGCGATGATGCCGCTGCGCGACATCGGCAAGGTGATGGTGAGGAAGGCCTTCCACGGGCGCGCGCCCAGGTCGTAGGCGGCTTCGAGCAGGCGCCGGTCGAGCTTCACCAGCGTGGCATACAGCGGCAGCACCATGAACGGCAGGTAGCAGTAGACGATGCCGATATAGGCCGCCAGCGGGGTATAGAGGATGCGCAGCGGCTCGTCGATGAGCCCGATGCCCATGAGCGCGCGGTTGAGCAGGCCGTTGCTGTCGAGGATGCCGATCCACGCGTACACGCGGATCAGGAACGAGGTCCACGAAGGCAGCACCACCAGCATCATCGCCACGTTGCGCGCGGCCGGCGACATGCGCGCGATCACGTACGCCATCGGGTAGCCGACCAGCAGCGCCAGCACGGTGGAGATCGCCGCGATCTTGATCGAACTCAGGTAGGCGGCGATGTACTGGCTGTCGGTCAGCAGGTTGAGGTAGTTGCCGAGGTTGAGCTTGAGGTGGAACGCGTTGTCCACGTACTCCAGGATCGGCGTGTACGGCGGCATGGCGATGGCCAGCCGCGAGAAGGAGATCTTCAGCACGATCAGGAACGGGATCGCGAAGAACACGATCAGCCACAGGTACGGCGGCGCGATCACGCCCCAGCGCGCGCCCGGCAGCCAGCGCTTGAGCGGGGCCAGGTTCATGAGGTGAGCACCACGCCGTCGTTCTCGCCCCACCCCACCCACACCTCGTCGCCCCAGGTCATGCCTTCGCTGGCCCAGCGCTGCTGGTTGGTGAAGTTGGCCATGAGCTTGAAACCGCTGGGCAGGCGCACGTGGTACACCGAGTGGCTGCCGAAATAGGCGATGTCCTCGATGGTGCCGCGCGCCTTGTTGTACGGGTGCGCCGGCTCTTCCTTGCCGATGAGCAGCTTCTCCGGGCGCACCGCGAAGGACACCTGCTGGCCCTCGAAGCCGGTGATGCCATGGCCGATGTAGATCGGCACGGGCAGTACCTCGGTCTTCAAGGTCACGTACTCGGGCAGGTCCTCGTCGATGACGCCGTCGATCAGGTTCACCGAGCCGATGAACTCGGCGGCGAAGCGATTGGCGGGCTGTTCGTAGATGTCGTCCGGCTTGCCGACCTGCTGGATCCAGCCCTGGTCCATCAGCGCGATGCGGGTGGCTATGGTCATGGCCTCTTCCTGGTCGTGGGTCACCATCACGCAGGTGACGCCGGAGGTCTCGATGATGTTGACCAGTTCCAGCTGCATGCGCGAGCGCAGCTTCTTGTCCAGCGCGCCCATCGGTTCGTCGAGCAGGAGCAGCTTGGGCCCCTTGGCCAGCGAACGCGCCAGCGCCACGCGCTGCTGCTGGCCGCCGGACAGCTGGTGCGGCTTGCGCTTGCCGAGCTTGCCCAGCTGCACCAGTTCCAGCATCTCGCCCACGCGCTTGCGCACCGCATCGCGCGAAAGACCGTCCTGCTTCAGGCCGAAGGCGATGTTCTGCTCCACCGTCATGTGCGGGAACAGCGCGTAGGACTGGAACATCATGTTGATCGGCCGCTCGTAGGGCGGCAGCTCGTTCATCACCTGCCCGTCCAGAACGATGCGGCCCTTGGTGGGCTTCTCGAAACCGGCCAGGCAGCGCAGCAGCGTGGACTTGCCGCTGCCCGAGCCGCCGAGCAGCGCGAAAATCTCGCCCTTGCGGATCTGCAGGTTGACGTCGTCGACGGCGACGAAGCCGTCGAACTCCTTGCGCACGTCCTGGATGGAGAGATAACCCTCGTCGCCCTGGGGCGGAACGGGAGCTCGCTCGGGCTTGGCGTCGATCGGTGCCATCGGATCCCTCTGCAGTGGAACAACATTGCGCTGGCCACGCTCTCCCTCGCGCCCGCGCCCGGCGGCATGATCGCAGATGCCGCGGGCGGGGTCACGGGCAGGCGAACCGCGCCGAACACCGGCGCGGTTCGGCGCGTCATTGGCCCGTCTTCAGCTCCGTCCAGAGCCGCGTGTACAGGCGATCCACTTCCGGCGGCATGATCTTCAGGCCGAACAGCCTGGCCTGCACTTCCGGCGGCGGGTAGATCGTCTTGTTGTCGCGAATGGCCGCGTCGATCAGCGGCGTGGCCGTCGTCACCGGGTTGGGATAGCTGACGAAGTTGGTGTTCGCCGCCGCCACTTCGGGGCGCAACAGGTAGTTGATGAAGGCGTGGGCGTTGTCCGGATGCACGGCGTCCTTGGGAATGGCCAGCATGTCGAAGAACTGCAGCGCGCCCTCCTTCGGAATCGAATAGGCGATGTGTACGCCGTTGTCGGCTTCATCCGCGCGGTCGCGCGCCTGCAGCACGTCGCCCGACCAGCCCACCGCCAGGCAGACGTTGCCCTTGGCCAGGCCATCGATGTACTGCGAGGAGTGGAAGTTGCGGATGTACGGGCGGATGCCGCGCAGCACCTTCACCGCACGCAGGATCACCGCCGGGTCGGTGCTGTTCGGGTCTTCGCCCAGGTAGTGCAGCACCGTCGGGATGATCTCCGAAGGCGTATCGAGGATCGTGACGCCGCAGTCCTTGAGCTTGGCCAGGTTCTCCGGCTTGAACACCAGGTCCCAGCTGTTGACCACGTCCTCGGTGCCGAACGCCGCCTTGATCTTGTCGATGTTGTAGCCGATGCCGGTGGTGCCCCACAGATACGGCACGGCGTACTTGTTCCCCGGATCCTGCTGGGCGATGCGCGCCATCATCGCCGGGTCGAGATTGGCGAGGTTGGGGATCTTCGACTTATCCAGCGGCTGGAACACGCCCGCCTGGATCTGCCGCCCGAGGAAACTCAGCGACGGCACCACCACGTCGTAGCCACTGCCACCGGCCAGCAGCTTGGCCTCCAGCAGTTCGTTGCTGTCGAACACGTCGTAGACAACCTTGACCCCGGTCGCCTGCTCGAAACCGGGCACGGTGCCGGCGGCGATGTAGTCCGACCAGTTGTAGACGTTGAGTTCCTTCGCCTCGGCCGCCGCCGGCTTGCCGCTGCCGTCGTGGCCGCCCCGGTTGTCGCCGTCGCGGCCGCAGCCGCCCACCCCCATTACCACCACCGCAAACGCCAGCATCCATCCACTCGCGTGCTTCATCGTGGCCTCCGAGGCCGCCCTTCGGGCGGCGGTGACGGGCGCTGCACAGGCGGCACCCGGTGTTGCCCTCCCCTATCGACGTCCGCGCGCTCTGCCGGCGCGTCGGAGAATTGCTTCATCGGCCGCGACCGCCTCCCGACGGCCGCGATGCCTGCATTGCGCGCTTAGCGGCCGGTCTTGATCTCCGTCCACAGCCGCGTGTACAGCTTGTCCACTTCCGGCGGGTTGATCGAATAGGTGAACATCTTCGCCGCCACGTCGGCCGGCGGGTAGATGGTCGGGTCGTTGCGGATGTCCTCCGACACCAGCGGCGTCGCCTTCGGCACCGGGTTGGCGTAGTGGATGAAGTTGGTGTTGGCCGCCGCCACTTCCGGCTGCAGCAGGTAGTTGATGAACGCGTACGCGTTCTCCGGGTGCGGCGCATCCTTCGGAATGGCCAGCATGTCGAACCACTGCGGCGCGCCTTCCTTCGGGATCGAATAGGCGATGTTCACGCCGTTCTTGGCTTCCTCGGCGCGGTCGCGGGCCTGGATGATGTCGCCCGACCAGCCCACCGCCAGGCAGGTGCTGCCGTTGGCCAGCGAGGTCACGTACTGGCTGGAGTGGAAGTTCTGCACGTAAGGGCGGATCTTCTTGATGAGATCGGCGGCCTGCTGGATCTGCGCCGGATCCTGGCTGTGCGGATCAAGCTTGAGGTAGTTCAGCGCGATCGGGATCAGGTCCGACGGCGTATCGAGGATGGTGACGCCGCAGTCCTTGAGCTTGGCGAGGTTCTCCGGCTTGAACACCAGGTCCCAGCTGTTGGCGATGTCGGTGCTGCCGAAGGCGGCCTTCACCTTGTCCACGTTGTAGCCGATGCCGGTGGTGCCGATCATGTACGGCACGCCGTACTTGTTGTCCGGATCCTGCTGGGCGATGCGCTTCATCACCTCCGGGTCCAGGTTGGCCAGGTTCGGGATCTTGCTCTTGTCCAGCGGCAGGAACACGCCGGCCTGGATCTGCCGGCCGAAGAAGTTCAGCGTCGGCACCACGAGGTCGTAGCCGCTGCTGCCGGCCAGCAACTTGGTCTCCACCATCTCGTCGCTGTCGAAGGTGTCGTAGACGACCTTGATGCCGCTGGCCTTCTCGAAGTTCGGGATGGTGTCCTCGGCGATGTAGTCCGAGTAGTTGTAGACGTTGAGCACCTTCTCCTTCGCCGCGCCGGCATCGCCGGTCTTGGCCGCGTCGGCGCTCTGTTCACCCTTGCCGCCACAGGCGGCCAGCAGGGTGGAAGCAAGGGTCAGGGTGAGGATGCGCAGCTTCATCGAAGGTCTCCAGGGAGCCACGGGAGGATGGCGGTGGGGGACGTCAGGGCGAACCCGCCCAGCGTACCCAGCGCCGGCCTATTTGCCCAGCGCCTGCGCGCACTCGTCCAGCGCCTTCCAGGCCTTGTCGAACAGTTCGTCCACCTGCAGCCGGGTGATGACCAGCGGCGGCGAGAGCAGCATGGCGTCGTAGGTGGCGCGCAGGATCAACCCGTGGCGCAGCGCGATGTCGCGGCACAGCGCGCCGACCTTGCCGCGACCGGGGAAATACTCGCCGCGGCGGCGCTTGTCCGGCACCAGCTCCAGCGCCCCCATCAGCCCGGCGATGCGCGCCTCGCCGACCAGCCGGTGTTCGCCCAGCTCGGCCCAGCGCGTGGCCAGGTAGGGGGCGATATCCACGCGGGCGTGCTCGACCACGCGCTCGTCGCGCAGGATGCGCAGGTTCTCCAGCGCCACCGCCGCGCACACCGGGTGCCCCGAATAGGTGCAGCCATGCGCCAGCTCCCCGCCCTGCGCGGCCAGCACGCCGGCGACGCGGTCGTTGAAGATCGCCGCGCCCAGCGGGATGTAACCGGAGGTGATGCCCTTGGCGATGGTCATCACGTCGGGCTGGAAACCGAAATACTGCGAGCCGAACCACTCGCCGGTGCGGCCGAAGCCGCAGATCACTTCGTCGGCCACCAGCAGCACGTCGTACTTGCGGCAGATACGCTCGATCTCCGGCCAGTAGCTGCGCGGCGGGATGTACACGCCGATGGCGCCCATGATCGGCTCGCCGATGAACGCGGCCACGCGCTCCGGGCCCAGTTCGAGGATCTTGTCCTCCAGCCGCCGCGCGGCCAGCAGGCCGTATTCCTCCGGGTCCATGTCACCGGCATCGCCGAACGGATACGGCGGGTCGATGTGGTGGATGTCGGGAATCGGCAGGCCGCCCTGCTTGTGCATGCCCTTCATGCCGCCGAGGCTGGCCCCGGCCATGGTGGTGCCGTGGTAGCCGTCATGGCGGCCGATGAAGATGTTCTTCCGCGGCTGGTCCTGCACCGCCCAGAAGTGGCGCACCAGGCGCAGGATGGTGTCGTTGGCTTCCGAGCCGGAATTGGTGAAGAAGGCATGGTTGAGATCGCCCGGCGTGAGTTCGGCGATCTCCGCGGCCAGGCGGATCGTCGGCTCGGTCGTGCACTGGAAGAAGCTGTTGTAGTACGCCAGCGTGCGCATCTGCGTGGCCGCCGCATCGCCCAGTTCGGCGCGGCCGTAGCCGATGTTCACGCACCACAGCCCGGCGAAGGCATCCAGCAGCTTGTGGCCTTCGGCATCCCACACGTAACAGCCCTCGCCGCGGGTGAGGATGCGCGTGCCCTTGGCGGCGAGCGCGGCATTGTCGTTGAACGGGTGCAGGTGGTGCGCCGCGTCCAGGTGCTGCAGGTGTTCGAGGGTCTTGTGGTCCATGGCGGGGTCCCGGGCGGCAGGCGTCAGACGTTCAACAGCAGGAACTCGCGCTCCCACGAACTGATGACGCGGAAGAACGTCTCGTATTCCTTGCGCTTGACCGAGATGTAGGCGCGCACGAAACGCGGGCCGAGCATGGCCTGCAGTGGTTCGCAGCCTTCCAGGTCGTCCAGCGCCTCGCCGAGCGAGCGCGGCAGGTCGTAGCCTTCTTCCTTGCCGCTGCCGACGAAGGCCGGCGTGGGTTCGAGCTTCTCGCGGATGCCCAGCAGCCCGCAGGCCAGCGTGGCGGCCATGGCCAGGTACGGGTTGGCGTCGGAACCGGCGAAGCGGCTCTCCACGCGCATGTTCTCCGGCGTGTCGATCGGCACGCGCAGCCCGCAGGTGCGATTGTCGAAGCCCCACAGCACGTTGCTCGGCGAGACCTCGCCGAACACCAGGCGCCGGTAGGAATTCACGTTCGGCGCGAAGAACGCCATCGCCATCGGCACGTATTTCTGCAGGCCACCGAGGTAATGCAGGAAGGTCTGGCTCAGGCCGTCGTGCAGCTTGCCGCTGAAGACATTGCGGCCCTTGGCATCGAGCAGGCTCTGGTGGATGTGCATCGCACTGCCCGGCTCGGTCTCCATCGGCTTGGCCAGGAAGGTGGCGTAGACGCCGTGGCGCATCGCCGCCTCGCGCATGGTGCGCTTGAACAGGAACACCTGGTCGGCGCGCGAGAGCGCGTCGGCATGGGTGAAGTTGACCTCCAGCTGCGCGGCGCCGGATTCGTGGATCAGCGTATCCACGTCCAGCTCCATCGCATCGCAGTAGTCGTACATCAGGTCGAGGATGGGGTCGAACTCGTTGACCGCGTCGATGGAGTACGACTGCCGCGCGGTTTCCGCGCGTCCCGAACGGCCGGCCGGCGGCAGCAACGGGAAATCCGGGTCGGTGTTCTTCTGCACCAGGAAGAATTCCAGCTCCGGCGCGACCACCGGCTGCAAGCCGGCTTCCGCGTAGCCGGCGAGCACGCGGCGCAGCACGTTGCGCGGAGCCAGCTCGTGCGGCTGGCCGTCGCGGGTATAGCAATCGTGGATGACCTGCGCGGTCGGGTCGGCCGCCCACGGCACCATGCGCACGGTGTCCGGGTCCGGGCGCAGCTGCATGTCCGAATCCGAAGGCGAGGTCAGCTCGTAATAGTCGTCGGGGTAGTCGCCGGTGACGGTGGTGGCGAAGATGCCTTCGGGCAGGCGCGTGCCGTAATCGTGCGAAAACTTGTCGGCCGGAATGATCTTGCCGCGCGCATTGCCGGTGATGTCCGGCACCAGGCATTCGACCTCGGTGATGTGGCGCTCCTTGAGCCAGCGCCGCAGCGAGCTTTCGGCCTGTTCGGGAACGTTCTTGCGCGAGCGGGAGCGGACGGTGGTCATGGCGGGGAGAGGGACCGTTGGGTGGCGTAGCGGCGACAGGCGTCGCCGAAGGCACGGAAGATGCCGAGATAGAAGGGGTTGTCGCGCACCCGCCATTCCGGGTGCCATTGCACGGCGAGCAGGAAGCCCGGGCCGGGGCCGCGGAAGGCTTCGATCAGGCCATCGGGCGAAACGGCTTCGACGATCATGCCTTCGGCCAGCCGTTCGATACCCTGCCCGTGCAGCGAATTCACGCGCACCGATTCACCGCCGGCGATGCCCGCCAGCCAGCCACCGGCCGCCAGTTGCAGCGCGTGCGCCGGGCCGTACTGCACTTCCAGCGCGGCTTCGACGTCCTCGCGGTGGTCGGCCAGGCCGGCCACCTCGTGCACCTTGGCATGCAGGCTGCCGCCGAGGGCGACGTTGACCTCCTGCAACCCGCGGCAGATCGCCAGCACCGGCACGCCACGCGCGAGCGCGGCGGGAATCAGCGGCAGGGTGTTGGCGTCGCGCGCCGGGTCGTGCGGGTTGCCTTCCCAGCTCGGGCCGCCGGCGTAATGATGGGGTTCGATATTGCTGACCGCGCCGGTGAGCAGCAGGCCGTCGAGGCGGTCCAGCCAGCCTTCGGCCGGCACCGCCGGTTGCAGGGAAGGCAGCAGGACGGGGGTCGCGTCCGCCCCTTCGACCACGGCGCGCACGTACTTCTCGCCGACGGCAAGGAAGGGATGCGGGCCGATGATCTTGCGGTCGGAAGGCAGGCCGACCAGCGGAGGGAGGGCCATGCGAGTTGCTCGTTCTGGCTTGCCGGCAACTTACCCCGGGCGTTTTATTTTTACAACAACGCGCAGGCCCGCCGCGCGCGGCCGCCCCGCAAACCGGCCCCCTGCCCGCCTGGCGTGCCGCCATGCGTTGAGTATTCTTGACGCCCGTTCCCCTCTGCTAAGCTCGACCCGACCCCCGATGGCACCGCCCATGGCCGACGATCCCGCTTCGCCGTTGCCCGCCCAGGATGCCCGCGCGCTCGCCCTGATCGACGGCTGCGAGCAGGTCGACCTGCTGCTGTGCGACACCAACGGCCTGCTGCGCGGCAAGCGCATCACCCGCGAGGCGCTGGAGAAGGTCTACCTCAACGGCGTGTGCCTGCCGATGTCGCTGATCGCCACCGACATCACCGGCAACACGGTGGAGGAAACCGGCCTGGGCTACGACATCGGCGACGAGGACCGCATCTGCCGGCCCGTGCCCGGTTCGCTGCGACCGGTGCCGTGGGCGACGCGGCCCAGCGCGCAGCTGCTGCTGTCGATGGAGGATGGCGCCGGCGGCGTGTTCGAGGTGGCTCCGCGCGCGGTGCTCGACCGCGTGCTGAAGGGCTTCACCGCGCGCGGCTGGACGCCGGTGGTGGCGGTGGAGCTGGAGTTCTACCTGTTCGACGCCGCGCCCGATGCGCGCGGTCGCCCGCAAACCCCGCGCGACCCGCACAGCGGCCTGCGCAGCGACAGCACGCAGGTCTACTACCTGCAGGAGCTGGACGAGCACCGCGAATTCATCGATGCCGTGGCCGCCGCGTGTCGCGCGCAGGGCATTCCCGCCGACACCGCCGTGGCCGAATACGCGCCGGGCCAGTTCGAGATCAACCTGCTGCATCGCGCCGACGCGATGGCGGCCTGCGACGACGCGATCCTGCTCAAGCGCACCATCAAGGCCATCGCCCAGCAGCAGGGCAAGCTCGCCAGCTTCATGGCCAAGCCGTTCGCCGAACAGGCCGGCAGCGGCTTGCACCTGCATGTGAGCGTGCTCGATGCGCAGGGCCGCAACCTGTTCGACGGCACGCCCGAGGCCCCCGCCGACGCGCTGCTGCATGGGGTGGCCGGCCTGCAGCAAGCCGCGGCCTCCTCGCTGCTGCTGTTCGCCCCGCACGCCAACAGCTACCGCCGCTTCGTGCCCAATGCCTTCGTGCCGCTCAACGACAGCTGGGGCTTCAACAACCGCACGGTGGCGCTGCGCATCCCGCACAGCGACGCGCGCAATACGCGCATCGAACACCGCATCGCCGGCGCGGATGCCAACCCGTACCTGGTCACCGCCGCGGTACTGGCCGGCCTTCTGGACGGCCTGCTCGCGCAACAGGCGCCGGGCCCGGCCACCACCGGCAACGCTTACGCCCAGATCGAAGCGGCCACCCCCTCGTGGCGCGGCGCCATAGAGGCGTTCCTGCAGGACGACTTCATCGCCCGCCACTTTGGCGAGCGCTTCCGCCACATCTACGGCCAGCAGAAGCGCCGCGAGATGCTCGACTTCCACACCCAGGTCCCCGACCTGGACTACGCCTGGTACCTGCGGACCGTGTGATGGCCCCCGACGGCGCCCGCGGCTATCCCCCCAGCTGGTATGCCGCCAGCGCGACGCCCCTGCCCGCGCAGCCGACGTTGCGCGGCGTGCAGCAGTGCGACGTGGCGGTGCTCGGCGCTGGCTACACCGGGCTCACCGCCGCGCTGGCGCTGGCCGAGGCCGGGCATCGGGTGATCGTGCTGGAGGCCGAGCGTGTCGGCTGGGGCGCCTCCGGGCGCAATGGGGGGCAGGCGATCGTTGGCTATGGCTGCGAGCAGTCCACGCTGGAAGGGCTGCTGGGCGAGGCCGAAGCACGCGTGCTGTTCGACCTCTCACGCGAAGGCATGGCCCAACTGCGCGCGCGCATCGAGCGCCATCGCATCGATTGCCACTGGCGCGACGGCTACGCGCATGTCCCGCTGAAAGCCCGCCAGGCGCGTGCGCTGCGCACGGACATCGTCGAGATGGCGCAGCGCTACGACTACCCGCTGCAATGGTGGAGCCGCGAGCAGCTGCGCGCGCACCTCGGCAGCGACCTGTACCTCGGCGCCGTGTACGACGCCGCCAGCGGCCACCTGCATCCCCTCGCCTATGCGCTGGGCCTGGCCGAGGCGGCCATGGCCGCCGGCGTGGTGATCCACGAATACTCGCCGGTGCGGCGGCTGGTGAAGGGCGCCCGGCCCGTGCTGCATGCGCCGCAAGGCGAAGTGCATGCCGACTTCGTGGTGGTGGCCGGCAATGCGTGGCTGCATGGCGTGGCGCCGGCGCTGGAAGCGCGGATCATGCCGGTGGGCACCTACATCGGCGCCACGCCGGTGCTCGGCGCCGAACTTGCGCAAACGCTGATCGGCAACGGCATGGCCGTCTCCGATGCGAACTGGGCGCTGGACTATTTCCGCCTCAGCCACGACCACCGCCTGCTGTTCGGCGGACGCGCGAGCTATTCCTCGCTGCCGCCGCCGGGCCTGCGCGGGCTGATGCAGCGGCGCATGGAGCGGGTGTTCCCGCAGCTGCGTGGCGTCGGCTTCGATTACCTGTGGGGCGGGTACGTGGACATCACCCGCAACCGCGCGCCGGACTGGGGCCGGCTGGATGACAACGTGTATTACGCGCAGGGCTTCTCCGGGCATGGCGTGGCGGCGAGCGGCCTGGCCGGGCAGCTGATCGCCGAGGCGATCAGCGGGCAATCGCACCGGCTGGATGCGTTCGCGCGGATCCAGCACCGGCCGTTCCCCGGCGGGCGGATGCTGCGCACGCCGATGCTGGTGGCGGCGATGAGCTGGTACCGGCTGCGTGATGCGCTGTGGTGAGGCCGCCGCGGTGACGGCGGCCTCCTGCACCGTTATTGCGGATACCAGAACACTTCCTGCGACATCGCCGGGCGCAGCCGCGCGGCGTAGCGCCCGCCGAGATAACGCCGCAGGCCGCCATCGGTGAGGTAGTTGGTCATCGCGCCGAACGCCATGGCCTGGTCGAGCAGCAACATGCACTGGCTCACCGCGCCGGTGCCGACGTCCACGCTGTCGCGGAAACCGTACCGGTCGTCGTGGAGCTTCGGGAAATTCGCGCGCAGCTTGCGCAGGTTCGCCAGCGCGGCGGTGGGCTGCAGTTCGATCGGCAGGAAGACCGCGTGCGGCGTCACCACCGCGCCGCCGCGCGCGGCTTCGTTCTCGCCCAGCGCCGAATAGCCCCCGATGCCCAACGGCGGCGCGCCGTACTCGGTGTAGCCGCGCGTGGCCGGAATCATCGCGGGCGAGAAGCCCCAGTAGCCGTAGTTGTCCAGGCCATAGCGCACCTGGGCTGCGGCCATCTGCGGGTGCGAGCGGCCCCAGGCCTCCGGTGCCCATTGGGTCTCCGGGATCAGGATCGCCGGCAGGAAGCTTTCGAACATGCTGCCGCCCCAGGTCGGCATCACCCGGTAGTTGCCGTAGGTGACGGTGTGCTCGTAGACGCGCACGCCCTCGTAGGTGCGGAACTGCGCGGCGTTGTCCTGCCCGCGCCACCACGGCCAGCGCTCGACGCGGAAATACTGCGAGGCCGGCACGTGCCCTTCGCCGATGGCGAGGTAGGAGATGAAGCGCGCCTCGGTCAGCAGGTCGTAGGTGCCGTTGGAGAAGGCGCGATCGTCCAGGTCGTAGTTGTTGTAGAACTGGCCCTTGTCCGCATTGAGCAGCGTGGCGAAATTCATCTTCGCCAGCAGCGCCTCGGCGCGCGGCTTCAGGGCCGGCGTGGATTCGGCGATCAGTGCCAGGCCGGCGGCCAGCCAGGCGTTGTCCACGGAGGAGATGGTGCCCCCGTCGATGCGCGGGCCGTCCACCTTGGCCGCCCAGGCCAGCATGCCGCCCGGCGCGCCGGCGGCCGCGGCCTGGTCCTGCAGGGTGGCGATGGCATCGAGCAGCGGCAGCAGCTTCTGCCGCGCCGCAGCCTCGCTGATCAACCCCAAATCGCGCGCGCCCAGCACGCTCCACACGTAGGCGCCGATGTTGGCGATGAAGGTGTAGTCCGTGCGCGAGACGCTGCCGTCGTCCTCGAAACAGAGCTTGTCGGAGGGCAGCGCCCTGCCGGTATCGAACAGCTCGATCGCGCTCCACATGCGCTCGGCATGGGCGCGCACTTCCTGGCGCTCCCGCTGGGCCTGGCGCTGCGCGGGGCTCAGCACGGGCCGGACGGCGCCCTGGCGCCGGCGCCAGGCCGGGTCCGGCAGCACGGCGGGCGTGGCGCGGCGGCGGTCTTCGGGAACGGGGGCACGCGGGCTGGACGCCAGGGTAGCGGCGAGGCCGGCCACGGACAGGGCCAGCAGGCCCGGCGCCAGCAGGCGGCGCGCGGTGGAACGGATGGGGGTCATGCGGAACTCCAGGGTCGAAACGGGTACGCCAGCGGCGCGGGGGCCCACGACACCACGGGCCCCGTACGCCCGGCCATGCGACGTATCTACCGCCCGCGCGGCCCCCGGCAGGATCGATTTCGTGAAGTGGCTCAAGTTTTTCCGGTACCCGCCGCTACCTCTGGCGACTCCCTCCGTGCGCCTCCCGGATCCATGTCTGCCACCGCCAACGTCCGCCCCTACGACGACGGTAGTTCCCTCCCCCAGCGGATCCTGCTGGTGGAAAACTCGCGCACCTTCACCACGCTGCTGCGCGAGGCCATCGAGCAGCGCGTGGAGCTGCCGGTCACGGTGGTCTCCACCCTGGCCGAGGCGGCGCGCGTGCTGGACGAGGAGCAGGGCTGGTTCCTGGCGCTGACCGGCCTGGTGCTGGTCGATGGCGACCGCGACCAGGTGGTGGAGTTCTTCACTTCCCGCAACCTGCCCACCGTGGTGGTGAGCGGCGTCTACGACGAGGACCTGCGCCGCCGCGTGCTGCAGCAGCAGATCATCGACTACGTGGTGAAGAACGCGCCGGGCAGCATCGATTACCTGGCCTGGCTGGTGCAGCGCCTGGAGCGCAACCGCCGCATCTCGGCGCTGGTAGTGGACGATTCGCTCTCCGCGCGCACCTATGCCGCCAGCCTGCTGCAGATGTACGGCTACCGCGTGGTCGCCGCGGCCGACGGCGCCGCCGGCCTGCAGGCGATCGAGCAGGACCCGAGCATCCGCCTGGCCATCGTGGACCAGGAGATGCCCGGCATGGAGGGCGTGGAGTTCACCCGCCGCCTGCGCGGGCTGCGCAGCCGCGACAAGGTGGCGGTGATCGGCATCTCCGGCAACACCGACGCCTCGCTGATTCCGCGCTTCCTGAAGAACGGCGCCAACGACTTCCTGCGCAAGCCGTTCTCGCGCGAGGAATTCTTCTGCCGCGTTTCGCAGAACATCGACCAGCTCGAACTGATCGGCACGCTGCAGGACCTGGCCACGCGCGACTACCTCACCGGCCTGCCGAACCGCCGCCACTTCCTGGAACAGAGCCAGCGTACGCTGCCGCGCCTGCTGGCCGAGCGCCAGAGCGTGACCGCGGCGATGCTGGACATCGACCACTTCAAGCACATCAACGACACCTGGGGCCACGAGGCCGGCGACGATGCGCTGCGCGCCGTGGCCAATGCCGTGGGCGCGCACGCGCGGCCGCAGGACCTGGCCGCGCGCTTCGGCGGCGAGGAATTCTGCCTGCTGGTGCCGGGCCTGGACCCGGCCGGCGCGGTGGAATATTTCGAGGACTTGCGCCAGCGCATCGAAGCGCTGCGCGTGCCGGTCGGCGGGCAGGAGCTGCGCATGACCGCCAGCATCGGCTTCTGCACCGCCCGTCGCCATGACGAATCCCTGCACCACCTGCTGGGCGAGGCGGACAAGCACCTCTACCTGGCCAAGGCCGCCGGCCGCAACCGCCTGAGCTACGCGATGCCGTCGGGCGCCGCCGCCGCGTAATCACCGCCGCCCGCCCTGCGCCCGCGCGCGCAGGGACGCCTTGATCCGGATCAAGGCCACGCTTTCGTCGCACCGCCATGCTGACCCCGCTCACAGAAGAAGGGGAAGGACGATGGCGCTGCTGACCTGGCAGGAAGAACTCAACTCCGGCATCGAGGTGATCGATCACCAGCACCAGCGCATCGTGGAGATGATCAACCACCTGCACGTGGCGCGGCACAGCCTGGAGCCGATGGCGGTGGCCGAGGTGATCGACGAACTGGTGGACTACACGCTCTCGCACTTCGCCTTCGAGGAGGAGTTGATGGAGGAAGCGGGCTACCCGTTCTGCGCGGCGCACAAGCGCGTGCACGAGGTATTCGGCAAGCGGGTGATGGAGTATCGGCTACGGTTCGCCGCCGGCGAGGATATCGCCGACGAGCTGCGCGCGATGCTGGCGCGGTGGTTGTTCAACCATATCCGCGGGGACGACCAGGCCTATGCCGAGACAGTGAAGCGGCATCTCAACCGGTTCACGCGGGAGCATGAGGAAGGACGGTGGTTGACGCGGACGTTGCGGCGGTTGTTTGGGTGAACTGAATCACTAGGCGAACACCGCGCTCCGGGATCATCGAAGGATGATTCCAAGGAAGAACAAAATTAGTGCAATAGGCATGGTTCTATACATGACCCGCACAGTGCCAAACCGCTTGACGACCTCGGCATCGAAGCCCTTGGCCTGAAGCGATTTATCCCAGATCAGGCTGACTGTCGTGCGGGATTCGTAAAGATTGAGCGGATCGTTACGTGGGGTGCCCCCTGACGAGAAGTAGTCCGGATTCTGCTTCTCGGCCATCCGGTAGGCCCGCCTGGCGGCAAACACCGCGACCATGGCATAGAGCCAGGAAGACCACATGAGGATCTCGCCCAGGGCGGAGGTCATGACTGGCACTCCTTGCCTACTCCGCTCAAGTAGAAGTCTATGGGGATGAGCTCGACGGCCCAGCCGCTCTCCTCGCCCAGCGTCGCGGCCGGATGCAGGGAGGCGACTCGCAGCGCTTCCTCGCGACTCTCGGCCTCGATAATGAAAAGGCCGCCGATGAGCTCTTTGGACTCCGTGTAGGGGCCGTCGACGACCTGCGTCTTGCCATCTCGGGGCAGCAGCGTGCGCCAGCCGTCGAGGTCGCCAAGCGATGCGGACACCACCACGCTACCCGTCGCGCGCATCTTTTCGTCCAGCGCGGGGCATTGGCTGACGAGGGCCTTGACCTCTTCCGGGGTCATGGCGGCCATCTTTTCGGGGGTGAAGTAGGCGAGGCCTAGGTATTTCATGGGTGATCCTGAAGTTGGGATACCTGGACGACGAAGATAGCCGTCAATAATCGACAGGTGGCTCTACAAGCCAACCGGTCAAATGCAGCGAAGACCGGAGTCAGCCAAAAGCGGGCGTTGGCTAGCGCGCCGGCGGCGCGACGCGCAACGGATGCGATGGATTGTCGCGAATGAAATCTTCCACCTCGGACAACCGACTCGGCAGCGGCGGGCCATCAGCGCTGCGATAGCTATCGAAGCGGAAGCCCGCGTCGAACAGGGCTTCGACTTTCGCCCACTGCTCGATGTCCTTGGCGGGTGGGGCCTTGAATGATCGACCCATTGAGCGAAGTTGCTCGCCGCAGTTCGGACATGTGGCAGAGAAATCCGAACGCGGTGCAACCTTGAAGCTCTTGCGGCAACGGAAGCAGGCATGAGCAATCAGGTATTGAGGGCTTGGCATGCGATCCACCTATGAGCCAAAAGAGCGTCCGATTTCGGCCAGAATCGGACGCCTAGCAGAGCCATGAATGCGTCTATTAGCGTGCATCTCGTCCGTCAAGATGCGCCGCAATGAGGTCGATATACTTACCCGTGAAATCGCGAGCTACGTCGCCTGACGCAACAGCTCGGAGAAAGGTGGCCGGAAGCTCATCGGCCCCGATCTCGGCAACAGGCTCCTTTATCCGAGTCAACCGGATGGTCCGTTC
Organism: Stenotrophomonas panacihumi; assembly: GCF_001431645.1. Taxonomy (GTDB): domain Bacteria; phylum Pseudomonadota; class Gammaproteobacteria; order Xanthomonadales; family Xanthomonadaceae; genus Stenotrophomonas_A; species Stenotrophomonas_A panacihumi. The sequence continues at coordinate 18,895 of NZ_LLXU01000060.1, forward strand.
GGCCTCGACTTGGACTGGCGTATGACGCGCATAGGCGATGCCCTTGTCGTTGTAAAAAGCGAGCTTCTTCAGGGTGCGCAACAGCGTCGCTTCTTTTCCGCAGGACCACATTGCAAACGATGTCCGCCTCAGGTCGAGATCGAACATTATCGTTTGCCCAGCATCCTGTCACTAGCTCCGGCACCGACCAGAGAAGTGTCTCCGCGACGCTTTGGCCATGCCTTAACCAATCACTGCGTCGCCTTTTATCAAAGCATCGCCAAACATGACGCCTGACAATTCGGTAGCGGCGGCGGCCAGCCGCATCTCAGCGGGAAGATCCATAAGCGTCGCTGGACGCAACGGTCGGGCTTGCAACTCGTAGCACCTCAACGCACCAAATGCGGATCGATGCACATCTGGCCAGTCATAGGCGAAGAATCCGCGCTTCGCGAAAGCGACAAAATCGTCTGGACGCGAAACATCCGCCACGAGGTGGTATCCACATGATTCTGGCAGGGACTCGATAGCCGGCCCCACCAAATCGACGGACGCGAATGCAGTAGCTGGAAGCGGCCCCTCGCCTCCCGTGGTGAAAACAGCCAGCTGCCCGGAAGCATCGACCGCCATCCAGGCCACGTCCAGACCCGCAAACCTGCCTTCATGCATCGCGATGCTTCCGCTCCCCATCATCATTTCCCAGCCCACGGTATCGATCATCACCCGACCTGCACCTAAAGTGGCATCCCTCGATGCGACCCCGTCTTATGGGACAGAGAATGCCCAACAACTTGGCTATCCGCGCGGAGGATGTCGCAAAACGCCTGCCCTGTAAGCCGTCAGGCCCGCACTATGGCGAAACCCAATGCGTGGTGCTTATGACACGATCAGATTCGTCTAGCCCCACCAACCAAGCCTCAACACCGGGGAACAGCGGAAACTCCCACCATAGGCGGGTAACGCAGGGCGTAACGCACCCATCTGTAGCGTAAAGCAGGTAAGGCTCCCCTGCGCGCTCGCGAACACGTGGCTGCCCAAGCCGATCTATGACCGATACCGCAGGGTCGCCAACTTCAATCGCTGCCAATTGCTCGTTGCGGCGACTGGCCTGGATCGAGCAAGCCAAGACCAAGACCAAGATTGCGGCTGTCAGGATCAGGCTTGAGATTGCGACGACCTTTTTCATGCGGCCCAAAGCGCTAGCTGATCCGAACCGCGACGCGGCTTCAACTTGAATGAGCTATTCGGTTGCGCTTGCCCGAAATCCCCACAAGATCTTGCAGACGATCTCCGGATCAATCTGAGCGTGGTAGTTGAAGTGGAGGCGAAGCAAATCTCCTTTGTGGTCAAGCCCATCGAAGCTCGAACGGCCGAGCATTCTGGGCTCCGCCCACTGCTGAGCAACAATGGCCACGGGCACACTGGACATGACGGACCAAGCTGCTTGGCCACCCGCGATCTTCGGCAAGTAACCGGACCGGGCAATGCTTCGAACAATCTCCCGCAAATCGGCCCCATCCGGAACGGACAGCAACTCCGAATTTGGAGCATTGACGTCATCGCCTGCCGCTACACTTCCACGGGACACGTATATATCCATAGGCAATCCACCTTGTATTCGCCGGGTTCCCATGCTCCGGATTGCGCGACTTTTCCAATGCAAAACGATATGCCTACGGCTTGGCCAACCACCGATCTCGCAACGCCGATGCAGGGCTAAGCCTTCCCACCCGCGCTCAAATACCTCCGCGAAACCACCAACGCGCCCAGACTGATCGCAGCCGCCACCGCCAAATAAGCCCCCACCGCCGCCAACCCATACCGCTCCGCCAGCGTAGTCGCAATATAAGGCGCCGGCGCCGCCCCCAGGATCCCGGCCAGGTTGAACGACAGCGATGCCCCCGTATACCGCACCTGCACCGGGTACAGCTGGGACAGCAGCGTCCCGCACGGCCCGTAGGTCAGGCCCATGAAGAAGAACCCCACCGCCAGGAACACGAGGACGCGCAACGCGTCGCCCGCCACGAACAGCGGCGCGAAGCACAGCCCGAAGGCGATGATGCAGGCACTCGCGATAATCATCGCCGGCGCGGTGCCGCCGCGATCTCCCCAGCGTGCCGACACCGGGATGCCCAGCGCGAAGAACACGATGCCGGCCATCTGCAGCAGCAGGAATTCTTCCTTCGGATACCCCAGCTTCGCCGTGCCGTGGCCCAGCGCCCACACCGTCATCAGGTAGAACAGCGCGAAGGTGGCAAACGTCGCCAGCGTGCCCAGGACCACTTCGGCGGCGTGCCGCGAGAACACCGTGCGCAGCGGCAGGCGCACGCGCTCGGCGCGGTCGATGGCGCGCTGGAAATCCGGCGTCTCGGTGATGCTCAGCCGCACCCACAGGCCGACCAGCACGAGCAATGCGCTGGCAATGAAAGGAATGCGCCAGCCCCAGGCGATGAACTGCGCATCGCTGAGCACGCCGCCCAGCAGCAGGAAGGTCGAGGTGGAGAGCAGGAAACCCAGCGGCGCGCCGAACTGCGGGAACATGCCGTACCAGGCGCGCTTGCCCGGCGGCGCGTTCTCCGTCGCCAGCAGCACCGCCCCACCCCATTCCCCGCCCAGGCCCAAGCCCTGGCCGAAGCGGCACAGCGCCAGCAACGCGGGCGCCCATACGCCGATCTGCGCATAGCCCGGCAGCAGGCCGATGGTCACCGTGGAAATGCCCATCGTCAGCAGCGCGGCCACCAGCGTGGCCTTGCGGCCGATGCGGTCGCCGAAGTGGCCGAACACCGCCGAGCCCACCGGGCGCGCGATGAAGGCCACGGCGAAGGTCGCCAGCGATTGCAGCCGCGCGGCACTGGCATCGCCGGCCGGGAAGAACAAGGTCGGGAACACCAACACCGCGGCGGTGGCGTAGATGTAGAAATCGAAGAACTCGATCGTGGTGCCGACCAGGCTGGCCAGCAGTACCCGCCGCGTGGAATTGGCGGGCGGGGCGGAAACGGCAGCAACGCTCATGGATGATTCGATACGGAACGATCGCCGGATTCTGTCAGATAGGGGACCACCCTGCCCGCTACGGTTGCTTTCGCAACCATCGCCGGCGGCTCAGGCCAGGTTGATCCAGGTGGCTTTCATCTCGGTGTACTTGTCGAAAGCGTGCAGTGATTTGTCGCGGCCATTGCCGGACTGCTTGTAACCCCCGAACGGCGCGGTCATGTCGCCGCCGTCCCAGTAGTTCACCCAGACGCTGCCTGCGCGCAGCGCGCGGGCCACGCGATGGGCGCGCGAGATGTCGCGCGTCCACACGCCGGCGGCCAGGCCGTACTCGCTGTCGTTGGCGATGCGCAGCGCCTGCGCCTCGTCTTCGAAGGCCATCACCGCCAGCACCGGCCCGAAGATTTCCTCGCGGGCGATGGCGTGGGCCGGGTCCACTTCATCGAACACGGTCGGCTCGACGTAGCTGCCACCTTCCACCACCTCGGCGCGCTGCCCGCCGAGCAACAGGCGCGCGCCTTCCGCGCTGCCCTTGGCGATGTAGTCGAGCACGCGGCCGGTCTGGGTCTCATCCACCAGCGCACCCATGGCCGCGTCCGGGTCGAACGGATGACGCGGCTGCATGCGCCGGCCGGCGGCCACCACGCGGGCGACGAACTCGTCCTTGATCGACCGCTCCACCAGCAGCCGCGAAGCGGCCGTGCACACCTCGCCCTGGTTGTAGAAGATCGCGCTGGCGGCGGCTTCGGCGGCGCGGTCCAGGTCCGGCGCATCGGCGAACACCAGGTTCGGGCTCTTGCCGCCGCATTCCATGTAGGCGCGTTTCATATTCGACAGCCCGGCGCACTGCAGCAGGCGCCGGCCCACGGCGGTGGAACCGGTGAACACCAGCCCGTCCACGTCCATGTGCAGCGCCAGCGGCTCGCCCGCGCCCTTGCCGAAGCCCGGCACCACGTTGAACACGCCATCCGGAATACCCGCCTCGGCGGCCAGCGCGGCGACGCGGATCGCGCTCAGCGGGGACTTCTCCGAAGGCTTCAGCACCACCGAATTGCCCGCGGCCAGCGCCGGGGCGATCTTCCAGCTGGCCATCAGCAGCGGGAAATTCCACGGCACGATGGCGCCCACCACGCCGAGCGGTTCGCGGGTGATCAGCCCGAGTTCGTCGATCCCGGTGGGCGCGACTTCGCCATACACCTTGTCGATCGCCTCGGCCGTCCAGTTCAAGCAGCGCACGCTGGCGGCGATATCCACGCTGCGCGCATCGCGCACCGGCTTGCCCATGTCCAGCGATTCCAGCAGCGCCAGCTCGTCCGCATGCGCTTCCACCAATTGGGCGAACTTCTGCAGCGTGCGCTTGCGATGCACTGGCGTGGCGCGCGACCACGCACCCGCCTCGAAGCTGCGGCGCGCGGCGGCGACCGCGCGATTGATGTCCTCTTCCCCGCCCTCGGCCACCTGGCCGAGCACGCGGCCATCGATCGGGCTGCGGCATTCGAAGGTCGCGCCGCTGGCCGCGTCCACGTAGCGCCCGTCAATGAAGGCGCGCGTTTCCGGGCGCAGCGTGTCGGCCAGGGCCTGCCAGTCTTCTCGGGTCTTGGGCGTGCGCATGGCGTGTCTCCGGGTCGGGGTTCAGAACGTGGCCGGGGTATTGGCGCTGACGATCACCGCCTCGTCCTCGCCGATATTGCGGAAGCGATGCGGCACGCGGCTTTCGAAATAGTAGGCCTCGCCCGCGCGCAGCACGCGCACCTGGTGGCCCACGGTGACTTCCACGGTGCCGGCGACGATGACGCCGCCCTCCTCGCCTTCGTGGTTGAGCATGCTCTCGCCGGTGTCGCTGCCGGGCGGCATCACTTCGCGCAGGATGCACATGCGCCGCTGCGGGCGGCGCTGGCCGACGAGGTAGTAATGGATGCCGTCGTTGCCCACGTCGGGCTGTTCGCCCGCGGCGTAGAACGGGGTATCGGCGGCGATCTCCAGGTCGTGGGTGAAGAAGTCCGCCAGCGAGATCGGGATGCCGTCGAGCACCTTCTTCAGCGAGGCCACCGAGGGGCTGACCTTGTTCTGCTCGATCAGCGAGATCGTGCTGTTGGTGACCCCGACGCGCTTGGCCAGCTCACGCTGGCTCAGGCCGCGCCCGGTGCGCACCAGTTGCAGGCGTGCTCCGATATCCATTGCCTTGTGGGTCGATCCCGGGCCTGTCGTGTTGCGGATACTTTACACACCGACGCCCCGGGCCGCGCAACCCGCCGTCCGGGCCCGGGCTGGTGTAAAGTTTTTTCAACGACCCGCCGGCCCGGCCGGCTTACCGGGAGCACGTCATGGGCAGTGATTCCACGCATCGCGCCGAGGGCGAGTACGCCCGCCAGTCGCTGCAGGCGCCGGCCTCGATGGAGGCGTTCTGGATGCCGTTCACCGCCAACCGCCAGTTCAAGGCGCGCCCGCGCCTGCTGGCTTCGGCGCAGGGCATGTACTACCGCGACGTGGAGGGGCGGCAGATCCTCGATGGCGCCGCGGGCCTGTGGTGCTGCAACGCGGGGCACGCGCGCGAACGCATCGTCGGGGCGATCCAGCAGCAGGCGGCCACCCTGGATTTCGCGCCCACCTTCCAGATGGGCTCGCCGCTGCCGTTCGTGCTCGCCGAGCGGCTGGCGGAGATTGCCCCGCCCGGGCTGCAGCACGTGTTCTTCACCAACTCCGGCTCGGAGGCGGTGGACAGCGCAATGAAGATTGCCCTGGCCTACCACCGCGCACGCGGCGAAGGGCAGCGCACCAAGTTCATCGGGCGCGAGAAGGCGTACCACGGCGTGGGCTTCGGTGGCATGTCGATCGGCGGGCTGCCGAACAACCGCAAGTGGTTCGGGCCGCTGCTGGCCGGCGTGGACCACCTGCGCCACACGCTGGACCTGCAGCGCAACGCGTTCACGCCCGGCCTGCCGAAGCACGGCGTGGAGCTGGCAGAGGACCTGGAGCGGCTGATCGCGCTGCACGATGCCTCGACCATCGCGGCGGTGTTCGTCGAACCGATCAGTGGCTCGGCCGGCGTGGTGCTGCCGCCGGAAGGTTATTTGCAGCGGCTGCGCGAGATCTGCGACCGCCACGGCATCCTGCTGGTGTTCGACGAGGTGATCACCGGCTTCGGCCGCGTCGGCAAGGCGTTTGCCGCGCAGCGCTTCGGCGTCACGCCAGACCTGATGACCACCGCCAAGGGCCTCACCAACGGCAGCGTGCCGATGGGCGCGGTGTTCGTCGCCGATGCGGTGCACGAGACGTTCATGCACGGGCCACCGGGTGCCATCGAGTTTTTCCACGGGTATACGTACTCCGGCCATCCGCTGGCCTGCGCGGCGGCACTGGCGACGCTGGATACCTATGCCGAAGAGCAGCTGTTCGAGCGTGCCATCGAACTGGCCGGCCATTGGGAGCGGGCGATCCAGTCGCTGAAGGGGGCGCCGAACGTGATCGACCTGCGCAACTTCGGGTTGATTGGCGCCATCGAACTGGCGCCACGCGAAGGCGCGCCGGGTGCGCGCGGTTACGAGGTGTTCGAGCGCGCCTTCCATGAAGGCGACCTGCTGGTGCGCGTCACCGGCGACACCATCGCGCTTTCGCCCCCACTGATCATCGAACCGGCGCAGATCGAGCGCATCGTCAACGTGCTGGGCGAGACGATCCGGAAAGTGGAATGACCGCGCTGCACGAACGCATCATCGCCGCCTGCGTACACTGCGCGGCATGACGACGAGTGCCCTGAACGCCTCCGACCCGCGCCGCGCCGAACTGCGGCGCATGCGTGCCCTCGCCACCGGCCTGCTATTGCTGATGCTGGCCGGCTTCGTGCTCAGCCACCTGATGGGCCAGCACGGCGCCTGGGCGTGGGTGGCGGCCTTCTGCGAGGCAGCCACGGTCGGCGCGCTGGCGGACTGGTTCGCGGTGGTGGCGTTGTTTCGCCGGCCGCTGGGCCTGCCGATCCCGCACACCGCCATCCTGCCGCGCGGCAAGGACCGCCTCGCCGATGGCCTGGCGGTGTTCGTGCGCGACCACTTCCTCGCGCCTGACGCGCTGTTGGAGAAAATGCGCACATTCGACCCGGCCACGCGCCTGGCGCAGTGGCTGGCGCAACCGACGCAGGCGCGCATGCTGGCCGACATGGGGCGTGGCTGGCTGCTGCAGGCGCTGGACCTGCTCGACGAGCAGGCGGTGCGGCGCGCGATCCAGCGCTTCGTGGTCGAACGCCTGCGGCAGTGGAACGCGGCGGCCACGGCCGGCGACGTGCTCGGCCTGCTCACCGCCGACGGCCGCCACCAGCAGCTGCTCGACGAAGCGCTGCAGCGGCTGGGCCGTTGGCTGGACAACGAGGCGGTGAAGGCGCGCGTGTCGCAGTTGATCGTGCGCTATGCGCGGCGCGAGTGGCCCAAGCTGATGGACACGGTGGACTGGGTGAAGCCGGTGGAGGAGATCGGCGACAGTCTCGCCGAGCGCCTGGCCCGCGCCGCGCTGGAAGAGCTGCAGGAAGTGCTGACCACGCCGCAACACCCGCTGCGCCAGGATTACGAGCGCTGGCTGCAGGCCTACGTGGTGCGGCTGCGCGAAGACCCGCAACTCGCTGCGCGAGTGGAGGAGCTCAAGCAGCAGGCCATCGACCACCCTGCCCTGCAGGACTACATCCAGGGGCTATGGGCGCGCATCCACGCCGCGCTGCGGCAGGACCTGGAGCGCGCGGATTCGGGCATCGCGCGTCACCTGGAGCAGTCGCTGCAGGGCTTGGCGCAGGCCTTGGCGCGCGACCCGGCGCTGCGCGAGGCGCTCAACACGCACATGCTCGACGCGGCCGAGCGCCTGACCACCCGCCTGCGCAGCTCGGTCACCGAGCACATCGCCTCGACGATGAAGGGCTGGGACGAACGCCACCTGGTGGACCAGCTGGAGCTGAGCGTGGGCCGCGACCTGCAGTACATCCGTTTCAACGGCACGCTGGTGGGCGGGTTGATCGGGTTGCTGCTGCATGCGTTGTCGGTGGGGTTGCCTGCCGCCTAGCGGCGGATCCGGGTGAACTCCGAATATTCCCAATGGCGGATTGCCATGACCGCGCTGCAGCCATCGCGCGCGTCCAGCGGCAAGGTGGCGTCCTTGCGCGCCAGGACGTCGAACTCGCGGGCCAACCGCTGCAGCTCGCCCGCCATGTAGCGCATGGAACCGTGGGAGAGCATGCCGGCCATGAAGTGGAAGCCATCCACGGGGCGGTCGAAGGGCGCGGCGAAGAATTCAGGCAGGATGCGCGAGATGAAGTAGCGGTGCACCGGGCCGTCCTTGCGCCATGAAAAATTGCGCGCGGTGAGCTTTCGCATACGATCCGGCGGGCGGTAATCGATCAGTTTCATGGCATCGAGCCGCAGGAGCAGCGAGACCAGCGCGTTCTCGTCGAACCGGAACGCCGCGAGGATCTCGTCGAACTTCCAATCGTTGAGCACCAGGTAGGTCACCAGCAGCAGGGGCGTATCGGCGATGAGCTCGGCTTCCTGGCGGTCGTCGAGCTCCTTCAGCAGGCCGCTCCCCTGCTCGCCACGCACCAGGTCGTCCAGGCCGATGCCCAGCACCTCGCAGATCCGATCCAGGCGGTCCAGGGAGAAGTTGCCCCGGCTCAAGTCGCGTTTGACGGTCGGCTCACTTACCCCCAGGGCCATCGCCAGGTCGCGGTAGGTGACGCCCTGCAGCCGAAGCTGTTCACGGATCGCACCGAGGATCAGCTTGGAGCCGGACATGGCAACCCATGGGTGTCGGGAGGCCCGAACGGTATCACCATTTGATACCGTATCGAACGCCGGCTGCGGTCCGCGCAGCGAAGGCTTGTCCTGCGCGACGACGCTGCGCAGGCTCACAGCCACCCCGCCACAGGACCCGGCGAAACATGCAATCGGCAACCCGTTCCGTTCCCCTCCCGTTGCGCATTCTCGGCACCGGTGAGTACCGTCCCTCGCGGCGCATCGAATCGACGCAGTTCGACCAGCGCTGGGGTAAACCCGAAGGCTGGACGCGCCGGCACGTAGGCATCGACCACCGCTGCTTCGCCGGCCCCGACGAGACCGCCTCACGCATGGCCGCGGCGGCCGCGCGCGATGCGCTGGCCCGGGCCGGCGTGGCGGCGGACGAGCTCGATGCCGTGGTCAGCGTAGCCGGCGTCATGGAACAGGCCATCCCTTGTACCGCCGTGCTCGTGCACCGCGAACTCGGCCTGGCCGGCAGTGGCATCCCCGCGTTCGACGTCAACGCGACCTGCCTGGGCTTCCTGGTCGCGCTGGATCTGGTCGCTGCCGCCATGGCGGCGGGCCGCTATCGCCGCGTGCTGCTGGTCGCGGGCGAAATCGCCTCGGCCGGGCTGGACGGTTCCGACGAGGACACCGCCGCACTGTTCGGCGACGGCGGCGCGGCCGTAGTACTCGAAGCCGCCGCACCCGGCGACGACTCGGCCCTTCTGGCTACCCACATGGAGACCTTCAGCGAGGGCGCCGAGTTCTGCCGGGTGCGGGCGGGCGGAACACGACTGCGCGTGGCCGATGACCCTGCCGCCTTCCTGGCTGCCAGCCGCTTCGAGATGTCCGGCCGGGCCACCTATCGGCTGGCCGCACAAAAGCTGCCGGGCTTCATGCGAGGGCTGTTCCAGCGCGCCGGCGTCAGTGTCGGCGACCTCGCCTGCATGATCCCGCACCAGGCCAGCGTCAAGGCGCTCGACCACCTCCAGCGCGCATTGCGCCTGCCATCAGGCACGCTGGTACGCATCCTGGAGACCAACGGCAACCAGATGGCCGCCTCGATTCCCCTCGCGCTGCATCACGCCATCGAGACAGGCAGGCTTCGCCGCGGCGACCTGTTCGCGATGGTGGGCTCCGGCGCGGGGCTGTCATTTGCCGGCGCGGTGCTGCGTTACTGATGGCGCGCATCCTGGTGACCGGGGCTTCCGGGTTCGTCGGTGCGCATGTGGCGCGACGCCTTGCCGCCGAGGGACATGACGTGCGCGCGACCGGGCGCGATGCCGGGCGGTTGCAAGCCCTGGGCAACGCCATGGACACGCAAGTCGCCGATCTGGCGCACGACGACCTGCGTGCGTTGCTTGTCGATCGCGACGTGGTAGTGCATTGCGCCGCGCTGTCCGCCCCATGGGGACGCCCGGAAGATTTCCATCGTGCCAACGTCGAGGCGACCACCCGCCTGCTGGCGATTGCGCGCGCCGGTGGGCTGCGCCGCTTCATCCACCTCGGCTCGCCCAGCATCTACTTCCGTTTCCGCGACCAGCTCGACCTGGGCGAGACATTCTCGCCACCGCATCGATGGATCACCGCCTACGCGCAGAGCAAGTGGCTGTCGGAGGAGCGCGTGCGCGAAGCCGCCGCCAACGGTTTGCCTGCGTTGGTGCTGCGGCCTCGCGCGGTCTATGGCGAGGGCGACCGCGCGATCCTGCCGCGCCTGTTGGCGGTCGCCTCGCGCGGGTGGTTTCCGCTGGTGAACCAGGGGCGTGCACTCATCGACGTGACCCATATCGACAATCTGGTCGGGCTCATCGCGCAGTGCATCGATGCCGACGTCCCCGGCGACGGCCGGGCCTACAACGTCAGCGATGGCGCGCCCGTCCGCGTGCGTGATCTGCTGGAGATGCTGTTCCAGGCACTGGAGAGGGATGTCCGCCTGGTCCCGCTGCCTCGTGCGCCGATGCTGGCGCTGGCCGGTTTGGCCGAATGGCGCGCACGGCTCACCCCCGGTTGCCCGGAGCCTCGCCTGAGCCGCTATGGACTGGGCGTGATCGGCTACTCGCAGACGCTGGACATCGGCCGCGCGCGCCGCGAACTGCACTACCAGCCCCAAGGCGACCTGCGTGCAGGGCTGGAGCGTTATGCACGATGGTGGCGTACCCATGACCTTGCTTGATTGGCGCCTTTACGAAGCCGGCCATTGCCGCCACCCCGAGCTGGCCACGCGGCGCGGGGGTTCACTGCGTACTTGCACGTTCCCCGCGCTGGTATCGCTGCTGCGGCATCCGCGCCATGGCTGGATCCTCTTTGATACCGGCTACTCCGCGCATTTCCTGCGCGCCACGCGGGCTTTCCCGGAACGCCTGTACCGGATGGTGACCCCGGTCCACCTCCAGGAAGGCGAATCCCTGGTCGCCCAGCTCGCACGCGACGGCATTGGCCCTCGCGACATCGCCTGGGTCGTGGTCTCGCACCTGCATGGCGACCATATCGGCGGCCTGGCCGACTTCCCCCACGCGCGCATCGCCTGCGCACGCGAGGCCTGGGATGACCTGCATGCGCGGCCACGCCTGGACGCGTTGCGGCTCGGCCTGCTGCCTGGCCTGGTGGCGGGCGTCGCCCCTCGCTCGTTGCAATGGTTCGAAGACCTGCCGGCGGGGAGCCCCCCTGCCCCGCTCCAGGGCTTCGGTCGAAGCTTCGATCTGTTTGGTGATGGCAGCCTGTTGCTCGTTCCACTGCCTGGGCATGCGGCCGGCCACTACGGCGCGCTGTTCGAGGCGGCCGGTGGCCCGGTGTTCCTGGTCGCCGATGCGAGCTGGTCAAGCCAGGCCATCCGCGACAACGTCCCGCCGCCTGCCGTCGTCACGGGTTGGCTGGGTGACACGGCCGCCTGGCGCGACACGCTGGCGCGGCTTCATGCCCTGCACCATGCGTGGCCTGCCCTGCGGCTCGTCCCGTCGCATTGCCACGAATGGCGTCCGCAACGCGAGGCGGCGCCGTGAGACGGGTGCTGATCCTGGGGGGCCGCGCGCCAGTGGCGTTGGACCACGCGCGGCGCTTCCACGCCCAAGGTTGGCAGGTACATGTCGCAGACAGCGTGCCTTGCCGGCTCTCCACCTGGTCGTCTTCGGTCCATGCGGGTCATTCCATTGCGCCACCGCGCTGGGCGCCGCGCCAATTCGTGGATGACCTCGCGCGCATCGTCCGCTCGCAACGCATCGACCTGCTGCTGCCTACCTGCGAGGAGGCACTCCACCTGTCACGTCACCGCCCTGCGCTTCCCCGTGAATTGCGGGTGGCGGTGGACTACTTCGATCTTCTTTCCGCGCTGCACAGCAAATGGGCCTTCCTGGCGCTGGCGCGCGAGCACGGCATGCCGGTGCCGGAAAGCGCCCGCGTGGGCAGCCTCGATGCGGCGCGCGAATGGGCAGGCGGAGCCGCGGTAGTGCTCAAGCCGGAATTCTCCCGTTTCGGCGTGCATGTCCGGCTGTTTCCGGACGGCATTCCGGCGAACGCGGCGCCGCTGCGGGCGTTGGGTCACTGGGTCGTGCAGTCCCTGCAACGCGGCGATGAACTGTGCTCGTATGCGATCGCCCACCGCGGGCAGGTGCTCGCGCATGCGGCGTACCGCCCCCGCTACCGGCTCGGGCGCAGCGCCAGCTACTACTTCGAGCCGGTGGCGTTTCCTGCCGGCATGCAGGAGGCGGTGGCATCGCTGGTCCGCGGCATCGGCTACACAGGGCAGCTCTCGCTCGACTGGATCGTCGGCCGTGATGGCGTGGCGCGGGCGCTGGAGTGCAATCCGCGCGCGACCAGTGGCCTGCACCTTTTCTCGCGCGAGGCGGCGCTGCCGGACGCGTTGCTGGGCGAAACGGTCGCGCGCCAGATGCCCGCCACAACCCCACGCATGATCGCGCCCGTGATGCTGGGCCCCGGCTTGCTCCATGCGCGACGCCATGGGGCAATCGCGCAGTGGCGTGCTGACTGGCAGCGTGCCACGGACGTCATCACTGCTCCGGGTGACCGCGCTCCGGCGTTGGGAGCGCTCGCCGATCTGGCGGCCTATGCCGGCCTGGCCGTGCGCGATCGCTGCAGCCTGCGCCAAGCCTCCACGCACGACATTGAATGGGATGGCGAGCCACTGGAGCAAGTGCGGTGAGCGACCACGACCGATTCGCAGCGCAAGCCCGCGCCTTCCAGGCGATCCACGAACGGCGACCCGTTTCCTCGTTGATTCCCAACCTCCACGCCCGCGTGGAGCGGATCGAGACGACCGCCGGCCCGTTGCCCGTGACCGTGCACGACAGCCACGCTGGCGATGCATGGGTATGTTCCCCCCGCAGCACCTATGCCGACTGCGCAGCGGAAGAAGCCGCGCGTTACCTGCCCCGTGCGCTCTCGCCCCTCGCCGCCAGCCTCTCCCCCCTGGGCGGACTGTTGTGCGAGGCGACGCGCCTGGACCAGGCCGTCACGGTGAACAACTGGCTGCTCTCCACGAACCTGTATCCCTCCGTGGCCGGCATCGACATATCGGCGATCATCCACGAAGCCGTGCAGCGTTGGCCGCGCCATGCGGTGTGGTTTCGCTCTCTCAACGCACAGGACAACACGGACTGGCTACACGCCCTGCAGCGGGCCGGCTGCCAGTTGGTCGTCAGCCGGCAGGTATGGCTTTACGACGATCTGGCCCAAGGTACACGGCGACATGCGGACCTCAAGCGAGACCTCGGCCTGCTTGCGCGCACGCCACTGGCGTACTGCGACGATACCGGCATCACCGAGGCGGATTACGCGCGCATCGCCGAGCTGTACGCACTGCTCTATACCGCGAAGTACTCGCGCTTCAACCCCATGTATGGCGCGGACTTCCTCGCGCGGTGGCATCGCGCGGACCTGCTGGAATTCCACGGATTTCGCGCCGACGATGGCGTGTTGCAGACGGTGGTCGGATTGTTTAGACAGGGCTGCGTGGCGACGTCGCCAATCGTCGGCTACGACACCGCGCAACCCCGCGCCCACGGCCTGTACCGGCTGGCGACTGCAAGCGCGTATCGCCGCAGCCTCCAGCAGGGTTGGCGCTTGAACTTCAGCGCGGGCGCCGCCGGCTTCAAGCGTTTGCGTGGCGGCCGGCCGGCGATTGAATACAGCGCGGTTTATACCCGCCACCTGCCCAGGCGCACGCGCGCCGCGGTGGCGGCACTCTCGCTGCTCACCCGCCGCCTCGGCGCCCCCCTGTTGAATCACTTCCAGCTATGACCACCTGGCATCCTTCGCTGTACACCCACTGGTATGCAGTGGCGCAGGCTTCGTGCGTCAACGCCCAGCCCGTCGCGCTCACCGTGCTCGATACCCATATCGCGCTGGCACGACTGGGTCCGGATCGCTGGATGGCCTTGGAGGATCGCTGCCCGCATCGGCATGCACCACTGTCGGCGGGCTGCAGCACGGAAGGACGGCTGGCGTGTCCTTACCACGGCTGGGCCTTCGGCCCTGATGGCCGCCTGGAACATGTACCTGGCCTGCCCCCGGGCGCGACGCTGCCGGAGGTTCGCGTGCGTGCATTCCCGGTGCAGGAGCGCGATGGCTTCCTGTGGCTGCGCCCCTCCGCGGAGGGGCTGGAGGCGCCTTCCGAACTGGTGCGCGGCCTGGAAGCCACCACGCGTCGCTTCCAGTGGCAAACGGTGTGGCATGCGCACGTCATCGATGCCATGGAGAATTTCCTCGACCCCATGCATACGCACTTCGTCCATGCCGGGCTGGTCCGGCGCGACGCTGGACGGGTCCGGGCGCGCGCAAGCTTCCAGGGAACGGACGAAGGCTTCACCGTCGACTACGAAGGGCTTCCGGCACAGAGCGGCCTGCTGTACCGCCTGTTCGAGAGCCGCCGCGTGCGCGAGCGCGCACGCTTCGCCGCGCCTGGCAGCGCGCAGCTCGAGTACGGCTACGCCAACGGCAGCCGCATCCTGATCGACCTCCATTTCACGCCACGCGATGCCACCTCCACGCAGGTATTCGTCGCCCTGCACGTGGAGGGCCGCTGGGCGCCGGCATGGGCCGTGCGGTTGTTCGCGTGGCCGTTCCTCAAGCGGGTCAATGACCAGGACGTCCACATGCTGAAGCTGCAAGCCAACAACCTGGCTCGCTTCGGACCCCGCGGAGCTGCTTCGACATCGCTGGACGTGGTGCGCGCGCCGCTGGAACGCTTCTGGCGCGAAGGCCAGCTTCCGGAGCCGACGGCAACACGCACGGTCGAGATGATGATCTAGGCAGGGAGCCTTGCCCCGCCGTCGCGTTCGTCGGCCGTTACGGGGAAGGCCTCACGGATGCGTCAACCGCCAAGCCCGGTGGATCCGCCCGTTCCGCTCGAAATCCGGATCGATGGTCTTCGCGCTGATCTCCTCGCAGCGCGCGAACTCCGCGATCGCATTTTCCTCCAGCTTGAACCGCCGGAAGTTGTTGGAGAAGTACAGCACGCCGCCCATCGCCAGCCGCGCCATCGCCGCGCGCAGCAGGCGCACGTGCTCGCGCTGCACGTCGAAATCCTCCGCGCGCGCGGAGTTGGAGAACGTCGGCGGGTCGCAGAAGATCACGTCGTACTGCGCGCGCTCGGCTTCCAGCCAGGCCAATGCATCGGCCTGCACCAGCTGGTGGCGCGCGCCGGCATGGCCGTTGAGCGCCAGGTTGCGCGCGCACCATTCCAGGTAGGTGCCGGAAAGATCCACGCTGGTCGTCGCGCTCGCGCCGGCCACGGCCGCTTCCACGCTGGCCACGCCGGTGTAGCAGAACAGGTTGAGGAAGCGCCGCCCGCGCGACTGCGCCGCCATCTGCCCGCGCAGCGGGCGGTGGTCGAGGAACAGGCCGGTGTCGAGATAGTCGAACAGATTCACCTGCAGCAGCGCGCCATGCTCGCGCACATGGACGAACTCGCCACGCTGCTCGAAACGGCCGTACTTGCTGCCGCCCTTGCCGCGCTCGCGCGACTTCAGCGCCAACTGCTCCGCCGGCACCTGGAAGACCTCGCGCGCGGCCGCGAGCAACTCGTTGCGGCGACGGCGCACGTCGGCTTCCGGGATCGTCGCCGGCGCGGCGTATTCCTGCACATGCAGGAAGGTACGACGGGCACCATCGGCTTCCTGGTAGACGTCGATCGCCGCGGCGTACTCCGGCAGGTCGGCATCGTAGGCGCGGAAGCATTCAACGCCCTCGCGCGCACGCCACTTCTTCAGCTTCTGCAGGTTCTTGCGCAAGCGGTTGGCCACCATCTGCGCGCCTTCGCTGAGCGCGCGCGGCTCATCCGGCACCTCGCGCTGCGGCGGTGCGATCGGATCGCAGACGATCAGCGCGCATTCGATCGCGCCGTTGAACAGCTGGTAGCGCTTGGCCGCGCGCAGGCCGGTGGCCATGGCCAGCTCCGCGTCGCCGCACAGCAGGCTGGCCTTCCAGTTCGGTACCGCGCGACGCAGCGCGTTGCCCAGCTGCCGGTACAGCGCGGCGTCGGCGGCAAGGCGTTCGTCGTAAGGCGGGTTGCACACGGCCAGGCCGGAGGTTTCGGGTGGCGAGGCGAGCGCGCCCACATCCAGCACGCGCAGTTGCAGCGCGGCGGCGACGCCGGCCACTTCGGCATTCTCGCGGGCATTGGCAATCGCGCGCGGATCCAGGTCGCTGCCATGGAAAGCCGGGCGCAGGCCGGCCCGGCCGATGCGCTCGCGGCCGCGGGCCTCGTTGACCAGCACTTCCCAGGCGCCGCGGTCGAAGCCGCGCCAGCGGCTCGGCACGCGATCCATGTGGCGCTGCAGGCCGGGCGCCACGTCGGCGGCCATCAGCGCGCCTTCGATCAGCAGCGTGCCGCTGCCGCACATCGGGTCGAGCAGGCCGCCGCCGGCGTGGTACGCCTTGGGCCAGCCGCCGCGCATCAGCACGGCGGCGGCGAGGTTCTCCTTCAACGGCGCTTCGTTCTGCGCCTGGCGCCAGCCGCGCCGGTGCAGCGCGCCGCCGCCCAGGTCCACCGACAGCACGGCGCGACCCTTGCGCAGGGACAGGTTCAAGCGCAGGTCCGGCTGTTCGACGTCCACCGAGGGACGCTCCAGCCCGTGCTGGCGCATGCTGTCCACCACCGCATCCTTGACCCGCTGCGCGGCGTAGCGCGCATGGGTGATGGCGGTGCCGGAGACATGCGCGTCCACCGCCACGGTGTGGCCCGGGGAAAGATGCTCGGGCCAGTCGATGGCGGCCACGCCGTTGTACAGCGCCTCCTCGTCAGGGCAGTCGAACTCGGCCAGCGGCCACAGCACGCGGCTGGCGAGGCGTGACCACAGCACGGCGCGCTGGGCGTCGGCGAGGCTGCCCTCGGCATTGACGCCGGCAATGGTGGCGGTCGCCTTGGCAGCCCCGAACGCCGACAGTTCGTCGGCCAGCAGGTACTCCAGGCCCTTGGCGCAGGAAGCGAAGAATTTCACGTGGTCAGCGGATCGATGGGCCCGGCCGTTGTAGCCGGCGGGCCGTGAAGGGAGCGGCGGCAGGCAGGCCGGGCCGCGCGGAGGGGCGCATGTTCGGCCATCGCGGCCGGCAATGCCAGTGCGGCGGGCGCCGGCCTTCAGCCGCCCGCGAGCGCCGGATGCAGCGAAACCTCGGCCAGCGGCGGCAGGCGGTCGCCGAAGGTGCGGGCCAGCAGCGGGGCGCCGTCGAGGGTGAGGCCCGGCTCCGGCGCGAAGCCGGCGGCCTGGAAGAGCGCGCGCGGCGCGGCCACCACCAGGCAGCCGGCCGCGCCGGTGCCTTCCAGCTGCGCCAGCACCTGCCGCAGCAGGGTGCCGCCGATGCCCTGCCCGCGGTGTCCGGGGCCCACCGCCATCGGGCCAAGGGCATGCCACCCTCGCCCGCCATCGGAGAGCTGCACCGGCGAGGCGGCCAGGTGGCCGACGATGTACCCCTCGTGCTCGGCCACCCACGAGGCGGACAGCGCGCTGTCGCGGCGCAGTGCATCGATGGCGGCATGCTCGTCGTGGCGGCTGTCGGGCTGGTCGAAGTAGGCGACCAGGGTCAGTACCTCGATCGCCTCGAAGTCGGCCGGCGCGGCCGGGCGATACACGATGCCTTCCATGCTCACAGCCCGCGCAGCAGGCTTTCGAACGCCTGCGCGGAAGCTTCCACGTGGGCGGCCAGCCGGTGTTCGTCGTTCACCAGCAGCAGCCGCGCCGAGCGTTGCTGGGCCCAGGCGATGATTTCGCCGGCCGGGATCAGTTCGTCGTGCCAGGCATGCACCACGGAGATCGGCACGTCGGCGGCGTCGAGCGCCGGCAGCGGTCCCATGCGCGTGGGCGGCACCATCAGGAACAGGGCGGCGGTGGGCACCTGCAGCGAAACCTGCGCGGAGATGTAGGCGCCGAGGCTGGAACCGCCCAGCACCACCGGCCCCTTCGCGGCGGCGAGGCGCGCGCGGTCGAGCAGGCGTTGCCAGCGGGCCTCGACGTCGCCGACGACGCTGACCTCGCGGCGTGCGTCCAGGTCGGTGTAGTCCGGGCGCTCGTGGGTCCAGCCCAGGCGTTCGGCGACTTCGGCCAGCGCGGTGACCTTGGTGGCGTCCGGGCCGCTTTCGAAACCGTGCGACAGAATGCAGTGACCGCGGCTCACAGCGCCTGCACCTCGTCACCGACATGCACGACGCCGCCGCGCACGATGCGCGCGCACAGGCCGCCATGGCCGCGCATGGCGTTGTAGCCGCCCGCGCCGAGCGCGTCCTCCATGCGCGAGCACGGATCGCACGGCTCGGTGCCTTCCAGCTCCACTTCGCCGATGCGGAAGCGCCGGCCCTTCAGCGCGATCAGCGGAATGCCGGAGACCACCAGGTTGCGCCGCAGCGTGGCGGGGGCGACGGCATCGTGGCCGGACAGCGCGGCGATCGCCGGCAGGTGTTCGGCCTGGATCAGGGTGATGCCGCGCTTGCCGCTGCCGCCGGCGTAGCGGTCGCCGGCCAGGCCACCGCCGGTGGACGCTTCGGCTTCATCGACCACCTGCATCGGCAGCGCGCGCGAAGGACGCAGGCCGATCCAGTCGACGCGGCCGCGTTGCGGCAGGTTCGCCATCAGCTTGGCGAGCGGGCTTTCGGGATTCAGGGGCATGGCGTGAATGCTAGCATCCGCGCATGCCGACACCGCCCTGGATCCACTCCGCGCCCCTGCCTTACGAAGCCCAGCTGGCGCTGCGCAAGCCGGGTGACATCACGCTGGTGGTGATCCACTGCACCGAGCTGCCGGACCTGGCGATGGCGCGCGAATACGGCGAGCGCGCCCTGTACGAGAACGGCACCGGCAACAGCGGCCACTTCTACATCGACCGCGACGGCCACGTAGCGCAGTACGTGGCACTGGATCGCGTCGCCCACCACGTGCGCGGGCAGAACGCGCATTCGCTGGGGATCGAACTGGTCAACCGCGGGCGCTATCCGCACTGGCTGGACTCGCGCCACCAGGCCATGGACGAGGACTATCCGGAAGCGCAGCTGCGGGCGCTGGAAGACCTGCTGCGCTGGCTGCGCGCGGAGGTGCCTTCGATCAACGCGATCGCCGGTCACGAGGCGCTGGATACCACCCTGGAGGCCGCCACCGACGACCCGGCCGTGCAGGTGCGGCGCAAGCTCGACCCCGGCCCGCGTTTCCCGTGGCCGCGCATCCAGTCGGTGTTCGACGGCGCAGGCGGCTGACCCGCCGCGCTCAGTTGGCGATATAGGTCTTCTCGCCGGCGTTGACCGCCAGGTCGAGGCGATTGGCCGGCGGTGCGATCGGGCACACCAGGTGGGGCGTCAGCGCGCACGGCGGGTTCTCGGCGCGGTTGAAGTCCAGCACCAGCGTGCCATCGGCGGGCGGCTCGACGAACAGGTAGCGCGCCCCGCCATACGTCTCCTTGCCGCTGGTGCGGTCGGAGAAGATGAAGAACAGCTTGGTGTCGTTGGGCTGCGTCACCGGATGCAGCCGGTACTGGTGGCCGTCGCGCTCGAACACCGCTTCGCCGGGAATCCACGCCGCCAGCGGCGTACCGATGGACGTCAGCAGAGTGATCGGCTTTGGCTTGGCATACGGTATCCAGCGCGCCTGTACCCGCCAGCGCGGATCCACCGGGAAGTGTTCGATTTCGGAGAGTTTGTGCCGCATCGGCGCGTCGGGATCGCGAAAACGCCAGCCGTACACCGGGCCCGTCCGCACGACGTAGAACTGGCTGCCGCCGACATCCAGGCGATCGGCCTTGCGGCCGGCCTCCTCGGGCACCAGCTGCACCTGCGCGACCGGCTGCCCGCGCAGGCGCACGTCCACGCCACGCGCGGCCTCGAAACGGATACGCCCTTCTTCCACGGTGAGCAGGCCCAGCCGCGGCGGACCGGAGGACAGGCCGATGTCGTTGTCGGCGGCGGTGCCGACACGGTAGCTGCCGGGACGCAGGCGACCGGAGCCGGTGTAGCTCAGCCAGCCATCCGGCGCGCGCAGGGCATCCAGTCGTGCCTTGCGCCATTTCTCGATCTGCGCGCTGTAGCCATCGGCGTCGCGGGCACCCAGCAGCGCGGACGCCGACGTCGCGGTCCCCGCGCCATCGGAACAGGCTGCCATCACCATCGCCAGGCCGCACACGGCCCACGCCCGCCAACGCATCGCACCGCCCCCGAGATCCGCGCCGGCCCATGCCGGCCGCGGTTGCCTGTCCCTATTGTGCCGCAGACGGGACGTCCCCGGTCGCGATCGGGCGTGAAGGGTCACTGATCCAGCCACTCCATGACCCGGCGTAGACGCGGGCGCCGTGCAGGCCGGCTGCTTCCATCGCCAGCAGCGTGTGGCAGGCGGTCACCCCGGAGCCGCACATCAGCACGATCTCGGCCGGCGCATGGCCGCCCAGGCGCGGCAGCAGGTCGGCGTGCAGCTGCGCGGGGGGCAGGAACCGGCCGCCCGACAGGCTCAGCGGCAACGGCCGGTTGATCGCGCCGGGCACGTGGCCGGCCACCGGGTCGATCGGTTCGGCCTGGCCGGCGAAACGTTCCGGCGAACGCACGTCGATCAGCCAGCCGGGCGCTTCACCGGTGCGACGGCCGACCTCTTCGGCATCGGCCACCTGGGTCATGTCGAACGTCCCCGGGTACGCCGGCGCATGCGGATAGGCCGACGCCTGCGTGCTTTCGGCCAGCCCGGCGGCCCGCCACGCGGCCAGCCCGCCATCCAGCACCGCCACCCGCCGATGGCCCAGCAGGCGCAGCAGCCACCACAACCGCGCGGCGGCCATGCTGCCGTCGGCGGCGTCGTACACCACCACCTGGCTCTGCGGGGTGATGCCCCAGCGGCCGAGCGCGGCGGTGAAATCGGCGACCTGCGGCAGCGGATGGCGGCCCAGGCCCGGACGCGAGAGATCGGACAGTTCGCGATTGAGATCGGCATACACCGCGCCGGGCAGGTGCGATTCGGCATGCGCGCGACGCCCGAAATCCGGGTCGTCCACCGTGGCCGGCGCGAAGCGCGCGTCGACGATGCGCAGGTCGGCATGGCCGAGCGCGGTGGCCAGCGTGGCGGGGTCGACGAGGGTCTGCCAATCGGTCATGCGATGTGCTCCAGGCGGCGACGCAGGTTGAGCAGGATGGCGGCGGTGGCGCCCCAGATGCGCTGCCCGGGCCAGGCGTATTCCAGTACCCGGCGCGGGCGCCCGCGAAATTCGATGTCGATGCTGCGCAGGTTGCCGGGGTCCATCAGGTAGGCCAGCGGCACTTCGAACACCTCGGCCACTTCGTCGGGCTGCGGCACCGGCACGAACGCCGGGTCGATCACCGCCACCACCGGCGTGACCCGGAAACCGCTGACGGTGAGGAACGGATCCAGATAACCCAGCACGCTGGCCTGCGCGGGCGCCAAGGCGATCTCCTCGCAGCTCTCGCGCAGCGCGGCGGCTGCGGCGCTGGCATCGGAAGGCTCGACCCGCCCGCCGGGAAAACTCACCTGCCCGGCGTGGTGGCGCAGCGTGTCGTTACGCCGCGTCAGCAGCACGCGGGTGCCATCGTGGCGAGGCACCAGGCCGGCGAGCACCGCCGCTTCGGCGGACACGCCACCGGCGAGCACATCGACGAGATCATCGTGGTTCCAGCCCGGCCCGGCGGGCGCGACCTGCGGCGGATACAGCGCGCGCACGAGCAGGTCGCGCTCGGGCAGCTGCAGGTCGAAACGCGAGGCCGGCGCGCGCGTAGGCAACACCTCATCCATCAGGTGGCGACGTTCGGCCTCGCTCATGTCGGGCCACCGCGCGATTTCATCCAGGCTGCGGCGACACCGGCGACACAGGCGCTCGGCATCGAGCGCGCACTGGCCGACGCAGGGGGAAGCCACAGCATGATGCGCGCGATCCTTGGAAGCAGACACTCAGCGAGCGTAGCGCGAAATCGTTTCCGCGCCCATGGTCGCTTTCGACGGCCGCACAGATCGCGGGATGTTCCGAGGGCGTCCGGGGGCAGGCGCCGCGCGACCAGGCCACGCTTTTCAAGCGGACAAAAAAAGACGCCGACCTCTCGGCCGGCGTCTCCCACTACTTGCCAAGCAAAAAGCGCGCTTACTTCACGCTCACCAGCTTGATCTCGAACTGCACGGCCACGTTCGGCGGGAACGGGGTACGCGGATCGGCGCCGTAGGCCTTCTCCGGCGGCAGGGTGACTTCCCACTTCGAGCCGGCCGGCATCTGCAGCAGCGTGTCGCGCATGGCCTGCATCTCGACCTGGCTCAGCTTCATCGCCGGAATCTGCTGCGCCGGGCGCGGCTGCGCCGGACGCTGGCCGTACGGGAACGGACCGGCCACTTCCAGCTGCACGGTGCTGGCCTGGGTCGGCTTGGCGCCGGTGCCCTTCTCCAGCACTTTGTACTGCACGCCACCCGGCAGAACCTGCACGCCGGCGGCGGACTTGTTCTGCGCCAGGAACTGGTCGCTCTTGGTCTTGTTCTCGGCGGCGGCCTTGTCGTACTCGGCCTTGGCCTGCTGGGCACGGGCCTGCTCGCGCTTCTGGAACGCCTCGACGGCCGGCTTCAGCTGGTCGGCGGTGATCGCCGGCTGCTTCTTCGCGTACGCGTCCTGCAGGCCCTTGATGACCGAGTTGATGTCCAGCTGCTCACCACGGCCGGTCAGCTCGGCCAGGTTGTTGCCATAGTCGTAGCCGAAGTAGTAGCTCAGCTTGCCCTTCTCGGACGAGGTGTCCTGGGCCAGCGCATTGCCCGTCAGGGCCAGGGCCGCCACGGCGACCGCGATCGAACGCAACTTCATTGAAAAATTTCTCCAGGGTGGTGGCACAGGACGGGGCTGCCGCCTGAGGTGACGCGCTAGGATAGCGACCGCTTCGAAGGTCCGCTACCAGCGCCGCAAGCTATGACAGGCAAGGGTTTCGGAAGTTCCCCCTTCACTATTTTTTTACTTATCCGGAGGTTCATCCATGTCCGAAAGCGTCCTCGTCGCCACCGCCGAGGGCATTCGCACGATCACCGTCAACCGCCCGGACAAATTGAATGCGCTGGACCAGGCCACCCTGCTCGCCCTGGACGCCGCCTTCGCGCAGGCCGCGCAGGCCGCCGACGTGCGCGTGGTGGTGCTGACCGGCGCCGGCCCGAAGGCCTTCGTCGCGGGCGCGGACATCTCGCAGATGACCGGCCTGCCCGCGCTGGCCGGCCGCGATTTCGGCCTGGTCGGGCAGCGGCTGATGCGGCGCATCGAGCGCATGCCCAAGCCGGTGATCGCCATGGTCAACGGCTATGCGCTCGGTGGCGGGCTGGAACTGGCGATGGCCTGCCACCTGCGCATCGCCGCCGATACCGCCAAGGTCGGCCAGCCGGAAATCAACCTCGGCCTGATCCCCGGCTTCGGCGGCACCCAGCGGCTCCTGCGCCTGACCGGCCGCGCCGCCGCGCTTGAACTGTGCCTGCTGGGCGAGCCGATCGACGCGCAGCGCGCGCACCAGCTCGGCCTGCTCAACCGCGTCGTGCCGGCGGCGGAACTGGAAGCCACCACCCGGCAACTGGCCGAACGCCTGGCCGCCAGCGCGCCGCTGGCGTTGCGCGCGATCCTCGACGCGGTGATCGTCGGCGGCGAATGCGGGCTCGACGAAGGGCTGGAATTCGAATCGGCGCAGTTCGGCCTGATGTTCGCCAGCGAGGACATGCGCGAAGGCACCGGTGCGTTCCTGGAACGCCGCAAGCCGAACTTCGCGGGACGCTGATGGCCAACGTGACACCCGATGCGCGCGCCCTGCTCGCCTGCGTGCTGGCCGACGACCTCGACCAGGCGCTCGCCCTCGGCCTGATGGACTACCAGCCGCAGCCGGACGACGACGCGCTCGACCCGGCGCATCCCGACCTGCCACGGCGCCTGCTCGCCGCGCAGGACCACCTGCGCACCGCATGGGAAGCGCGCGAACGATATCGCCAGCGTGCCGCGCGCCTGGCGCGGCGCGCCGCCGAACGCGACGCCCGCCGCGCGCCGCCGCCGGTGGTGGATCGCCCCGCCGCACCCGCGCTGCCCGCCGCCGCCGCGGCGATCCTAGCGCGCGCCAAGGCCCGCGCCGCCGGACGCGATCCCGCATGAGTGCCACCGCCAGCAAGCCCGCGCGCCGTGGCAAGACATTGAGCAAGGCCGAAGTCGTCGAACTGTTCTCGCGCCTGCGCGAGCTCAACCCGCATCCGAAGACCGAACTGGAATACAGCACGCCGTTCGAGCTGCTGGTCGCGGTGACGCTCTCGGCGCAGGCCACCGACGTGGGCGTGAACAAGGCCACGCGCCGGCTGTTCCCGGTGGCCAACACGCCGCAGGCGATCCTCGACCTGGGCGAGGAAGGCCTGAAGCGCTACATCTCCACCATCGGCCTGTACAACGCGAAGGCGAAGAACGTCATCGCGGCCTGCCGCATCCTCGTGGACCAGTACGGCGGCGAAGTGCCGCGCGAGCGCGCCGCGCTGGAATCGCTGCCCGGCGTCGGGCGCAAGACGGCCAACGTGGTGCTCAACACCGCCTTCGGCGAGCCGACGATGGCGGTGGACACGCACATCTTCCGCGTCTCCAACCGCACGGGCCTGGCGCCCGGCAAGGACGTGCGCGCGGTGGAAGACAAGCTGGTGAAGGTGGTGCCGGCGGAATTCATGCTCGATGCCCACCACTGGTTGATCCTGCACGGGCGCTACGTGTGCAAGGCGCGCAAGCCCGATTGCCCGCAATGCGTGATCCGCGACCTGTGCCGGTACCCGGACAAGACGCAGGCCGCCTGACCGGCCCGCGCAAAAGAAAACGGCGGCAGGGAAATCCCCGCCGCCGTTCTCACCCCGAAACGCGGGTCCGGCTTAGAACGACACGTCGCCCCACAGACCGAATTCCTTGGTCTTCAGATCCACCGCGGCGTTGTTCTCCTGGTGGGTGTTCTTGTAGACCGCTGCGACCTTGAAGCCCTTGATGACCGGGAACTCCACGCCGACGTTGTAGTAGGTGTTTTCCAGGCTCGGATCGATGTCCTTGCTCAGCTTGGCCTTGTCGTAGCGGCCGAAGGCGGTGATGCCGCCGTCGGTCAGCGCGACGCTGGCCCAGAACGAGTAACCGTCGGCCTTGTCTTCACGCACGTTGGTCACGGCCCAGTTCTTGGCCGAGAAGTATTCGCCACCGACGCGGAACTTCGAGCTGGCGTAGGCCGCCATGGCGTCGAAGCGCTCGGCGGTCTGCGGCGGGTCGATGTTCTGGGTGTCCTGGCCGCGCTTGCCCGAGTAACCACCCACGGCAATGATCGTGTTCTGGGTCGGGGCGAAGCCGAAGCGGCCTTCCACGTCCATGCGCTCGCTGCGGCTCGGGTTGCGGTAGCCACGGCCGTTCACGACCGACACGGCGTAGTTCATCATGCCGTCGGCCAGGTCGCCGCCGGCGTGCAGGCCCCAATCAGCCGAGGTGCCGTAGGACAGGCGGTCGATGAGGGTGTTCTCGACGTAGCGCATGCCGTAGTACTTCTCGGCAAACGGCACCCACGGCATGTCCGCGCCACCGATGCGCAGCACGAAGGCGTCGTCGAACTTGCCCTGCAGGTAAGCCTTCTTGACGAACACTTCGGTGTTGGAGAGGGCCGACAGGTACTGGAAGTCGGTGGTCAGGTTCGCCGACCAGACGTCGGTGAACTTGTGGTCGACGGTCAGATAGAAGCGCTTGACGTCCACGCCGTAGCCGGACGCGTCGGTCTTGTTGCCGTTGTTGGTCTGGTCGACGTCGGTCATGTCGAAGAACATGCGGCCGCCGATCTTGGTGTCGTTGACCAGCTTCTTCAGGCCGTCGACGGCCTTCTGGGTATCGGCGGTCGATTCGATCGCCTTGGCCTGGGTGACGTTCACTTCCGACTGCGCGTCATTCTGCGCCTGCAGTTCGACCACCTGCGCCTGCAGCGCGGCAATCTGGGCCTGCAGCTGCGCCAGCTGCTCGGCGGTCACGGCGGGAGGTGCCGCATTAGCATTGCCGGCGGCAGTAAGAGCGGTGAGCCCGAGGCCAGTGGCGATGGCCGTTGCGAGCAAGCTGGAACGCATTGGAGATTCTCCGGAGTGGTTTGAGGTTTACGCAGTGAGTGCCAAGTGATGGCGAACACCGACCTCGTTAAATTTCCGAAAAATTTGTGACACTCCGGCGACTCGAATGTGACAACGAGACGACAGCCGCATGGAACGTGCACGCCGCATGCACGCTCCGGGCCAGTTCCGGGCCGTCATCCAACTGTCATCCCACCGTCGCCAAACCGCCATCAACGGCGCTTTCAATGGCGCCGCCACGGCGTGTGGCGCCGTCTCCCATCCGAGAATCCTCAACATGACTTCCATCTCCAAGTTCCGCCTGCCGCTCGCGCTGGCCCTGGCTTCGCTCAGCATTGCCGCGAATGCGACCGACGTGACCGGCGCGGGCTCGAGCTTCGTGTACCCCGTGCTGTCGAAGTGGTCGGCGGCCTATGCCGAGAAGAGCGGCACCCACGTCAACTACCAGTCGATCGGTTCGGGCGGCGGCATCGCGCAGATCCAGGCCGCGACCGTCGATTTCGGCGCGTCCGACAAGCCGCTGACCGGCCCGGAACTGGCGAAGTTCGGCCTGGGCCAGTTCCCGGTGGTGATCGGCGGCATCGTGCCGGTGTTCAACGTGCCGGGCGTGGCCCCGGGCGCGATGAAGCTGGACGGCACCACGCTGGCCGGCATCTTCATGGGCAAGATCAGCAAGTGGAACGACCCGGCGATCGCCGCCCTGAACCCGGGCGTGGCGCTGCCGGACGTCAAGATCACCGTCGTGCACCGTTCGGACAGCTCGGGCACCTCGTTCAACTTCACCAACTATCTCTCCAAGGTGTCGCCGGAGTGGAAGTCGGCCGTGGGTGAAGGCACCAGCGTCCAGTGGCCGGCCGGCATCGGCGGCAAGGGCAACGAGGGCGTGGCCGCCTACGTGAAGCAGATCCGCGGCGGCGTGGGCTACGTCGAGTACGCCTACGCGCTGCAGAACAAGCTCAACTACGCCAGCCTGAAGAATGCCGCCGGCCGTTTCGTGCAGCCGGACGACAAGGCCTTCTCGGCCGCCGCCGCCACCGCGGACTGGAAGTCGGCCAAGGACTTCAACCTGATCATGACCAACGCCCCGGGCGCCGAGGCGTGGCCGATCACCGCCACCACCTGGGCGATCATGTACAAGAAGGCCAAGAAGCCGGCCTCCTCGAAGGCGGCGCTGGACTTCTTCAAGTGGTCCTTCCACAACGGCGCCCCGCAGGCCCAGCAGCTGGACTACGTGCCGCTGCCGGACTCGCTGGTGCAGCAGATCGAGGCCTACTGGGCCGCGAACATGAAGTAAGCCTTCCCGGGCACGGAGGATCCGGCGACTCTCTCCCGCCGGATCCACCTGGAAAAGCGCGGACCGCAAGGTCCGCGCTTTTTTTTATGCCAGCGATTTTGACAAGGTGGGGTTGGGTTCGATTCGTCCAATGTGTCCCCGCGGTTCAAACGCTCACGATCCAGCTCGCATGCAACAAGCGAGAGCGATTGTGCGGATTCTCAAGGCCAGCGGCGTATTTCGAAGGGCGTGGCCCGTGCTTGCCATCGCGCTCTGTGCGGTAGCCATCTGGATGGCAAGGCCAGCAGGCAAGCCGCATGCGCCGCGTAATCCCGCGCCCCCGGGCGAAACGACGGCTGCCGCAGCGACTGATCCACGAAGCACTTTTCGGCACGCGCCCATTGCGAAAGCCACGTCACCGGCAGTCCCCTTGGGCGCCAAGGCCTATCGACTGGATGGTTACCCGGAAATGCCGGATACCTCGCCCAGGGAGCTGGTGGACACCCTCACACCCGCAGCACGAAAGGGAGACAGCCATGCGGCGCTCCTCATCCATCTGGCGATCAATCGATGCATGCGCGCGCATCGGGATCGCGGCGACGCCGATGCGCTCTTGATCAGGGCCGAAGCACTCGGCAGCGCAGAGGCCGCCTTGGCGGAAGAAGCACAGGACATCCGCCAATGCAGCGGCCTGGCCCGGGAGGATTACGCGCACGTCGGCGATTGGCTATCGCTGGCCGCCGACTTCGGAAATCCCCTTGCGCAACTGCTTTACAGCATGGAACCCGAAATGGTGATGGGCTCGCTGGCGGACATCATCCGTGAGCCGGAACGCGTCATCGCCTACAAGACTGCGGCCCTGTCGCACCTGAAGGATGCCGCGTCGAGCGGCAGCGTCAATGCGCTCGAACGCCTAGGCCAGGTCTACGCGGATGGAATCCTGGCTCCAGCGGATCCGGTGATGGCGCGGGCCTACAAGCTCGCCGCAGCCCGCGCGGATCCCGCGATCAGTCTGCAGGAAGAAGAGGAATCCGCAGCGAAACTTACTGCGAGTCAGCAGGCCGACGCGGCCAGAATCGCAAAGGAGATCTATCGTGATTGCTGTGAGCCGTAAGAAGATTTGGATTGTCTTGTTCGTCCTGGGCACGATGGGCGCGGCGTTTAGCTATGCACTCATGGCCTCCGGGCGAGGCACCTATTACTGCGAAGCCTGTCCACTGCGTGTACCCGACGCGGATCCGATCACGGCGAATTTCATTCGGTCGATTCGAGCGCCTATTGCGAGGGTGCCCTTTCTCGATTACACGGCGGGGAGCAAGTACAACATCTGCAATGCGCGCTACTGCGCAAGGTACCAGCAGCAATTTGACGGTTCCTTCTACGCCGAAGGAGATGCAAGGAGACGCACTGAGTCACCAGGAAAGCCACCCGCAAAGGCCGTTCGTCCTCGCTCACACGCCCCGGTCCACCGTCCCGTCCCGGTTCGTTCGGGTCCACCGGTCTTTGGCACGCCAGGGAAGACTGGATGTGTGACTGTAGGCGCCCCAAAGCCTTGTTCGACCCGGGGCAGATAAGTGGCATCGACTAGACGGCGCACTTTCCACGTCCGCCCGTGGGCCACCTTTGTCAAAAGTTTCGTCCGCACCTTCCGATTTCTTGCCCGCCATTGGCTGTTGTGGCTGCTGCTCTTCGGCCTGCTGCTCTACGAGGTGCTTCGGCAGGCGCCCGCGCCCGAACATGGCCCCTACTACACGTGCGATCCCCGCCCGCTGCCGAGACCCGTGGCCGATGCCGCGACCGCAGCGCTGGTCTTGCGCGAGATGCCCCGCATCTACACGGCGTTCCCGCTGCTCGCGGATGTCCTGGGCGCGCGATTCATGGCCTGCAACCCCCAAAATTGCGTCGTCTACGCGATGACGCTGGACCGCGGCTTCATCAGTACCAGCCCTGTGATACCCCGCTACCCGCCGAGGATCTGCGCCGCTCCTGGGAAGGCGACCAATGAACCCTGAACAGGCGCCTCCGACCCATGTCATCCCGCTGTAACAAAAACATCATTTCATAGCGTCGACCCGCCGGCCCCCGTCGGCACCCGCTATGGAGTTCGCATGAAACTGCAGAAGGCAGCCCTCGCCGCCCTGTCCCTTTCCATCGCCCTGGGCCTGGCGGCCTGCAAGCAGGGCAACGAATCCCAGCCCGCCGCCGATGCAGGCCACGCCGCGCCGACCGCTGCCGCGCCCGCCGCCGGCGACGCCAAGACCGCCGAAATCTCCGGCGCCGGCGCTTCCTTCATCTATCCGCTGATCTCCAAGTGGTCGGCCGACTACAACGGCGCCACCGGCAACAAGGTCAACTACCAGTCCATCGGTTCGGGCGGCGGCATCGCGCAGATCAAGGCCGGCACCGTCGATTTCGGCTCCTCCGACAAGCCGCTGGATTCGGCCGAGCTGGCGCAGGCCGGCCTGGGCCAGTTCCCGTCCGCCATCGGCGGCGTGGTGCCGGTGGTCAACCTGGAAGGCATCGCCGCCGGCCAGCTGCGCCTCACCGGCCCGCTGCTGGCCGACATCTTCCTGGGCAAGGTCACCACCTGGAACGACCCGGCGATCACCGCGGCCAACCCGGGCGTGACGCTGCCGTCGGGCAAGATCAACATCGTCCACCGTTCGGACGGCTCGGGCACCACCTTCAACTTCTCCAACTACCTCTCCAAGGTCAGCCAGACCTGGAAGGACAAGGTCGGCGAAGGCACCACCGTGCAGTGGCCGGGCGGCGTCGGCGGCAAGGGCAACGAGGGCGTGGCCTCCTACGTGCAGCAGATCAAGGGCTCGATCGGCTACGTCGAGCTGGCCTACGCGCTGCAGAACAACATGCCGTACGCGTCGATGCAGAACTCGGCCGGCAACTGGGTGCAGCCGAGCGCGGAGACCTTCGCCGCGGCCGCCGCCAGCGCCGACTGGGCGAACGCCAAGGACTTCAACCTGGTCATCACCAACGCGCCGGGCGAGCAGGCGTGGCCGATCACCGCCACCAACTTCATGCTGATGCACAAGCAGCCCAAGGATGCCGAGCGCAGCAAGGCGACGCTGGCGTTCTTCAAGTGGGCCTTCGAGAACGGCCAGGCGCAGGCCAACGAACTGCACTACGTGCCGCTGCCGCCGGAGCTGGTGAAGCAGATCGAGGCCTATTGGGGCAGCGAGTTCAAGTAATGCCAGGCGCGCCTGCCGTCCTCCCCGGCAGGCGCGCTTCCCGCGGCCGAACGCACCCGGCCACCGCGTTTCCCCTCCTGTGCGCCTTCGCCGGCCCACGCCGAGCCCCCACCCATGAATGCCACTGTTATTCCTGAAGCGATGACCGCGCCCCTCGGGCGCGACTTGCGTGACGCGCGCGCCGACCGCTTCTTCCGGCTGGTGCTCACCGCCACGGTCATCTTCGTGCTGGTCGCCCTGGCCAGCGCCGCGCTGTCCATGCTGTGGGGCGGCCGCCATGCCCTGCAGGAGCAGGGCCTGAGCTTCTTCTACTCGGCCGACTGGAACCCGGTCGAGAACAAGTTCGGCGCCCTGGCGCCGATCTACGGCACGCTGGTCACCGCGCTGATCGCGATGCTGATCTCGGTGCCGGTGAGCTTCGGCATCGCCTTCTTCCTCACCGAAGTGGCGCCGCGCTGGCTGCGCGGGCCGATCGGCACCGCCATCGAACTGCTGGCCGGCATCCCGTCGATCATCTACGGCATGTGGGGCCTGTTCGTGCTGGTGCCGGTGATGACCGAATACGTCACCCCGTGGATGAACGACCACCTCGGCACGCTGCCGGGCATCGGCATCCTGTTCCAGGGCCCGCCGCTGGGCATCGGCACGCTGACCGCCGGCTTCGTGCTGGCGATCATGGTGATCCCCTTCATCTCCTCGGTGATGCGCGAGGTCTTCCTCACCGTGCCGACCCGCCTGAAGGAATCCGCCTACGCGCTGGGTTCGACCAAATGGGAAGTGAGCTGGGACATCGTGCTGCCCTACACCCGCTCGGCGGTGATCGGCGGCGTGTTCCTCGGCCTGGGCCGCGCGCTCGGCGAGACAATGGCCGTGGCCTTCGTGATCGGCAACACGGTGCGCCTGTCGCCCTCGCTGCTGGAGCCGGGCACCACCATCGCCGCGCTGATCGCCAACGACTTCGGCGAGGCCACCGAAACCTACCGCTCGGCGCTGCTGCTGCTCGGCTTCGTCCTGTTCATCGTCACCTTCATCGTGCTGGCGATCGCCCGCTTCATGCTGCTGCGCCTGTCGCGCAAGGAAGGCAACTGATGTCCGCCGTCTCCGATCGCCTGTACCTGCGCCGCCGCGTCGTCAACGTCGTCGCGCTGGGCCTGTCCTGCGCTACCGCGCTGTTCGGCCTGTTCTTCCTCGGCTGGATCCTGTGGACGCTGGCGGCCAAGGGCCTGGCCGGCGTCAACCTGGACCTCTTCACCAAGATGACGCCCGCGCCGATGGCCGAGGGCGGCCTGCTCAACGCCTTCTTCGGCAGCGCGGTGATGTGCGCACTGGCCATCGCCATCGGCACGCCGCTGGGCGTGGCCGCCGGCACCTGGCTGGCCGAATACGGCAATGCGCGCAAGGCCGGCACGGTGGTGCGCTTCGTCAACGACATCCTGCTCTCGGCGCCGTCCATCGTGCTGGGCCTGTTCGTCTACACGCTGTACGTGATGCAGACCGGCGGGCAGTTCTCCGCCTTCGCCGGCTCGCTGGCCCTGGCGTTCATCGTGCTGCCGGTGGTGGTGCGCACCACCGACGAGATGCTGCGCCTGGTGCCTTCGCAGATGCGCGAAGCGGCGCTGTCGCTGGGCATCCCGCAGTGGAAGGTGATCGTCCAGGTGCTGTACCGCAGCGCCTCGGCCGGCATCGTCACCGGCATCCTGCTGGCGCTGGCGCGCATCAGCGGCGAAACCGCCCCGCTGCTGTTCACCGCGTTCGGCAACCAGTACTGGAACAGCAACGTGTTCCGCCCGATGGCCAGCGTGCCGGTGGTGATGAACCAGTACGCCGGCAGCCCGTATGAATCCTGGCAGGTGCTGGCCTGGGCCGGCGCGCTGGTGCTGACCGTCTTCGTGCTGCTCGTCAGCCTCGGCGCGCGCGCCCTGCTCCTGCGCAACAAGATCACCCATGACTGACCTCTCCCGGACCTCCGCCATGAACGACCTCAACAACGCCGCGCCGATGCAGCGCATCGCCGTCCCGGCCTCGGGCGAGGCCGCGCTCGCGCCGGCCCCGGTCAAGCTGGCCGCGCGCAACCTGGACTTCTACTACGACAAGTTCCATGCGCTGAAGAACATCAACCTGGAGATCCCGGAAAAGCGCGTCACCGCGCTGATCGGCCCCTCCGGTTGCGGCAAGTCCACGCTGCTGCGCATCTTCAACCGCATCTACGCGCTGTACCCGAAGCTGGAAGCCAAGGGCGAGGTGCTGCTGGACGAGGAGAACATCCTCTCGCCCAAGTACCCGATGAACCGACTGCGCTCCAAGGTGGGCATGGTGTTCCAGAAGCCGGTGCCGTTCCCGATGACGATCTTCGAGAACGTGGCCTACGGCATCCGCCACCACGAGAAGCTCTCCAAGTCGGAAATGAACGACCGCGTGGAGCAGGCGCTGCGCCAGGGCGCGCTGTGGGACGAGGTGAAGAACAAGCTCAACCAGAGCGCGCTGGGCCTCTCCGGCGGCCAGCAGCAGCGGCTGTGCATCGCGCGCGCGGTGGCCCTGCGCCCGAGCGTGCTGCTGCTCGACGAGCCGACCTCGGCGCTGGACCCGATCTCCACCAGCCGCATCGAGCAGCTGGTGGAAGAACTCAAGCGCGAGTACACGATCGTGATCGTGACCCACAACATGCAGCAGGCCGCGCGCGTGTCCGATTACACCGCCTTCATGTACCTGGGCGACCTGATCGAGCACGACCGCACCGAGACGATCTTCCAGCAGCCCTCGAAGCAGCAGACCGAGGACTACATCACCGGTCGCTTTGGGTGAGGCAGGTCGCGCGGCACTGCCGCGCGGCCTGCAGAACGCCCGGCCATGGATGGCCGGGCCGGACGATCCGGAGCCGACCCGGCCGCGCCAGGGACGGCAGCCTGGGAAACCCGAAGCAAGCGTCTAGCAGTCCACCCACGTCGCCCGTACCCCTTGCACCCGAGACACCCATGAACACCCTACCCAACGAACACATCGTGAAAAGCTACGACGACGAGCAGCACCGCCTGGTCGCCGAGATCGTGCGCATGGGCGAGACCGCCGTGGCGCAGCTGGAAGCCGCACTGGACGTGGTGGAGCGCCGCGACGACAACGCCGCCCACCGCATCATCGCCAACGACGAGGCGATCGACACGCTGGAGCACGCGATCAGCCATGACGTGATGCGCCTGGCGCTGCGCGGCCCGATGGCGCGCGACCTGCGCGAGATCCTCGCCGGCCTGCGCATCCCGGCCGACATCGAGCGCATCGGCGACTACGCGGC
The DNA here is from genome assembly GCF_001431645.1 of Stenotrophomonas panacihumi. Classification (GTDB taxonomy): domain Bacteria; phylum Pseudomonadota; class Gammaproteobacteria; order Xanthomonadales; family Xanthomonadaceae; genus Stenotrophomonas_A; species Stenotrophomonas_A panacihumi. The sequence goes on from NZ_LLXU01000060.1 coordinate 52,920, forward strand.
GAACGTGGCGAAACGCTCGATCGCGCTGAACGCCGTGCCGCCGCTGCCGCAGACCGTGGGCCTGCGCGCGCTCGGCCGGCTGGCCGCCGACCAGGTGCGCGATGCCCTGTACGCCTATCGCGACAACGATGGCGAAGCGGCGGTGCGCGTGCGCGACGCCGACGCCCGGCTGGACGCGCAGTACACGGCGTTCTTCCGCGAGTTGCTGACGTACATGATGGAAGACCCGCGCAACATCACGCCGTGCACGCACCTGCTGTTCATGGCCAAGAACCTGGAGCGCATCGGCGACCACGCGACCAACATCGCCGAGAACGTGTGGTTCCTGATCCACGGCGAGCAGCCGCTGCCGCCGCGCGAAAAGCGTGACGACACCAGCACTACTGTCACGCCCTGACACGAAGTGCACGCGCCCTTGATGCCCTATTCAGGTTCACCTGAATAGGGTTGGCTCCAAGGCGGGACCCCACATCCCCCCGCCGGACTGGAGCCCTGTATGAAGCGTCTCATCGTTCCGCTGTTCGGTCTGTCCCTGCTGTTCGGCACCGGTGCCGCTTTCGCTGATCCGCCGCACCATGACGACCATGGCCATGACCAGCGCCATGACGATCGCCACGATGACCATCGCGACGACCGCCACGACAACGGCCGCCACAATCCGCCGCCCCCGCCGCACCACTGGGCGCGTGGCGAACGCCTGCCGCACGACCATCGCGGCGTGTACGTCACCGACTACCGCAAGCACGGCCTCAAGGCCCCGCCGCGCGGGCACGAGTGGCGCCGGGTGGATGACCGGTACGTGCTGATCGCGGTGGCTACCGGGTTGATCACCAGCGTGATCCTGGCTAACAACTGATCCTTCGCGCTTCTTGCACCTCGTGGTGCGCTGGAGAGGCCCTGCTTTCATGCGGGGCCTTTTCTTTTTTTCGGCTCACACGATCTCAATCAGCGCTAAGCTCCGCAAAACCCATCCGCCCGGGGCATGCCCAAATGCCGAACTGCCACGCTTCAAAGCGCAAAGCCGCCATGCTCGGCGCCACCCTCGCCAGCGGCGCCCTGCTCTCTGCCTCTGCCTTCGCAATGACCGACCTCGCGCAGGGCTACGCTCTCGCCGCCAGCGCGCCGCCCGTCACCGGCAAAGCCACCGTCCCGCCGCCCAACGAGCCGACGCCGACCACCGACAAGCCAACCGCTGACCACCAGCACGCGGAAGGCAAGTGCGGTGCCAGCACGCCGACAGCGGACCCCAAGCCCGCCGACAAGGCCGAGGCGAAAGACGCCGGCACCGCCGCCGACAAGGGCATGGAAGGCAAGTGCGGCGAAGGCAAGTGTGGTGCCAGCCTCTGAACATCGCATGCCCACCGCTTCGGCCGTGGGCCTGGGGCTGCGCCGCGCGTTGATCCCCGAGCTGCTGGCCGCCGAGCCGGCACCGTTCGATTTCCTCGAATGCGCCCCCGACAACTGGGTCGGCGTAGGTGGCGCCGCCGCCGAACAACTGCGCACGTTGTCGCGGCGACACCCCCTCACCTGCCACGGGCTTTCGCTCTCGCTCGGCGGCGTGGCGCCGTTGGATAGGGACTTTCTGGCCGCCACGCGGCGCTTCCTCGATACGCATGCGGTGGCGCTGTACAGCGAACACCTGAGCTGGTGCGACGACGGCGCGCAGCTGTACGAACTGCTGCCGCTGCCGCACAGCGAGGAAGCCGTGCACCATGTCGCCGCGCGCATCCGCCAGGCGCAGGACGTGCTCGGACGCCGCATCGCCATCGAAAACGTCTCGCGCTATGCCACGCCGCCGGCTCACGGCGCGTCGATGCCGGAAGCCGAGTTCGTCTGCGCTGTGCTTGCCGAGGCCGATTGCGACCTGCTGCTCGACGTCAACAACGTGCAGGTCAACGCACTGAACTTCGGTGGCGACGCCGCGGCGTTCATCGCGGCCATGCCCTCCACGCGCATCGCCTGCCTGCATGTCGCCGGCCACGATGACGATGCCTCGGGGCTGAAGGTCGATACGCACGCGCGGCCCGTGGACGATACGGTCTGGCAGCTGCTGGCACACACCTACCGTTGCCACGGCCTGCGCCCCACCCTGCTGGAACGCGACAGCCGCATCCCGCCGCTCGCCGAGCTGGCCGCCGAACTGCAGCGCATCCGCCAGACCGGCGCGACGCTGGCACGGGCCGCCGCGTGAGCGCGCTGCGCGAACAACAGTTGGCGTTCGCCGCGTACCTGCGCGACCCCGCCGCGCATGCGCCGCCGGACGGTTTCACCCCGGCCTCGGCCGCGCTGTACCGGCAACTGTTTCGCCGCAATGTCGGCCAGCTGCTGGCGGCGAACTTCCCGGTGATGCGCGCCACGCTCGCGGCCGCCGAATGGGAAACGCTGGCCGACGCCTTTTGCCGTGTCCACCGCGCCCGCACGCCGGTGTTCCCGCGTTTCGGCGCGGAGTTCGTGGCGTTCCTGGAAACACACGCGCTACCGGACGCCCCGCCTTGGCTGGCCGCGCTCGCCCGCCACGAGTGGACCGAGCAGTCACTGCGCATCGACGACACGCCGCTGCCCGCGCATGACCCGCAAGGCGACCTACTCGCCGGCATCCCCGTGTGTTCGCCGTGGCTGAGGCTGGAAAGTTACCGCTGGCCCGTCCACCGGATCGGCCCGGCATTCCAGCCCACCGATGCGCTTCCTGCCCCGCTCTGGCTGCTGGCCCGCCGCGAAGCCGATGGCACGGTGCGCTTTTCCGAACTCGGCGAATGGACCGCGCGCCTGCTCCAGCTGTTGGCGGCCCCGGGCAAGGCCAGTGGCGCGGAGCGGCTTGCGCGGCTCGCGCGCGAAGCCGGCGCCGAGGGCGATGCCGCGGTGATGGCCGAGGCGCGGGCCCTGCTGCAGCGCCTGCACGCGCAAGCCAGCGTGCTCGGCACGCGCATCGCCACCTGAATCGCGCCGCACGCTGCAAACAGGCGCCACAGTCGACCTGCTAGGCTATTGCGATGAACGAACACGTCCAAAGCCCGGGCAACGCACCGGTTGTCACGCCGATGTCGCGCCGCTTCCGCGGCTACCTGCCGGTGGTGGTGGACGTGGAGACCGGCGGCTTCGACTGGAACCGCCACGCGCTGCTCGAAATCGCCGTGGTGCCGATCGAAATGGACGCCAACGGCCTGCTGTTTCCCGGCGAGACCAGCAGCGCGCATGTCGTGCCGGCGCCGGGCACGGATATCGACCCGAAATCGCTGGAAGTCACCGGCATCGTGCTCGACCACCCGTTCCGCTTCGCCAAGGAAGAGAAGGCCGCGCTGGACCACGTGTTCGCGCCGGTGCGCGCGGCGGTGAAAAAGCACGGCTGCCAGCGCGCGATCCTCGTCGGCCACAACGCGCATTTCGACCTGAACTTCCTCAACGCGGCGGTGGCGCGCACGGCGCACAAGCGCAACCCGTTCCACCCTTTCAGCGTGTTCGACACCGTCACCCTGGCCGGCGTGGCCTATGGGCAGACGGTGCTGGCGCGCGCCGCGCAGGCGGCCGGGCTGGACTGGAACGCGGCCGACGCGCACAGCGCGGTGTACGACACCGAGCAGACCGCGCGCCTGTTCTGCAAGATCGCCAACGCCTGGCCGGCCCCGACGATCTGACCGCGATCAGCCCAGCCGCGCCCGGTCGCGGCCGTCGCTCTTGGCCTGGTACAGCGCATGGTCGGCGCGCTGCATCAACGACGAACCCGACTCGTCCTCGCGCAGTTCCGCCACGCCGGCACTGAAGGTCACGCGCAGGCCATCGATTCCGCCCCAATCCGAACGCGCATGGAACAGCTCGCGAATGCGCGCGCAGGCCTGTTCGGCCTCGTCGGCCGGCGTATCGCTGAGCAGGATCGCGAACTCCTCGCCCCCCAGGCGCGCCGGCAGGTCCGATGCCCGGCACGCGGCCGTCAGCAGCGCACCCACTTCGTGCAGCACCGCATCGCCGATGGCGTGGGAGTGGTGGTCGTTGATCAGCTTGAAATGGTCGATGTCCAGGATCACCAGCGACAGCGGACGCCCGCTGCGCCGCGCGCGGCTCAGGTCGCGCGCGAGCGCTTCGTCGAACTGGCGGCGGTTCGGCAGGCCGGTGAGCGCGTCCTCGTGCGCCTGCCGCTCGAACGCATCCGAACGCAGGCGCAGGCGGGTGAGCAGCTCGCTCTTTTCCTGGTTGGCCAGCAGCAGCCGCTGCGCCTGCTGTTGCAGGTCCTGGGTGCGCTCGCGCACCAGTTCGGCCAGGCGTTCGTTGCGGCGCTTGTAGCGCTGGATGCCGAAGCGGTACAGGCCGACCAGCAGCAGCACCAGCCCCAGCGCGGCCAGCGCCTGCACGTCGTGGCGCTGCCACCACAGCGGGGCCACGCTGAAACGCAGCACCGCCTCGCGCTCGCTCCAGCGCCCGCCCGGGTGGCGGGCGGAAATGTGCAGCGTGTAGTCGCCCGGTGCCAGGCCGATGAATTCCACGTTGCGCTGGCGGCCGCGCTCGATCCACTCGCTGTCCAGGCCTTCCAGGCGCGTGCGGTACTCGATGCGCTCGGAGAGCAGGTAACTCAGGCCGACATAGGTCACCGAGACGCGGCTGCGGCCCGGCACGCGCATGCGCGGCGCTTCCTGCCAGCCCTGCGGGTGGCCATCAACCTGCACGCTCTCGATCACCGGCGGCGGCGGCGTGCGTTCGCGGAAGGCGTCCAGGCGGGTCGGGTCGAGCGTGGCCAGGCCGCCGGCGGTGGCGACCCACACCGTGCCGTCGCGGCGCACCAGCGCGGCCGGCGCGGAGCTGCCGTTGCCCTGCGAGTTCGCCATGCCGTCCATTTCGTTGAAATGCTCGACCGCGATGCGCGGCTGGCGGCCGTCGGCCACGGCGTTGAGCGTGGCCATGTCGGTGCGCATCAGGCCGCGGTTGCTGCTGATCCACAGGTTGTTGTCGTGGTCGGCGACCATCTGGAACACGGCGTCGACCGGCATGCCCTGCTCCAGGCCCACGCGCGCGAGCGTGCCGTCGCGATAGCGGAACAGGCCGCGGTCGGTGGTGATCCACATGTCCGCCCCGGCACGGTGGAAGCCGAACACCGTGCGTGCACCGCCCAGCGCCTCCAGGTCCGGATGTTCCACCTGGCCGTCGCGCAGGATGTAGGTGCCCTGGATGGTGCCGATCCACAGCGCGCCGCGGCTGCTGGCCAGGCTGGTGATCAGGCCGGTGGGCACGCCTTCGGCGCGCACCAGCCGTGGCTGGTCGCGTTCCATCGACACCACGCCGTGCTGGGTGCCCAGCCACACGGTGCCGTTGTCGTCCACGGTGATCGCGCGGATGTTGCCGGCCGGCAGGTTGTCGCCGAAGCCGTAATGGCGCAGCTTGCCGCCATCGATGCAGTACACGCCGTCGCCGTAGGTGCCGATCCACAGGCGTCCGTCGCGATCCTCGGCCAGGCTCAGCACGGCCGGCGCGCGGCCGTTGCTTTCGGGCAGCGGGTAATGGCGGATGTCGCCGTCCTCGTCGACCACGTCCAGGCCGGTCGAACTGCCGACCCACAGCCGGCCACGGCGGTCTTCCAGCACGCTGCGGGTGTAGTCGCCGCTCAGCCCGTCGCGCCGGGTGACGTTGGCGATCAGCGTTTCGCGCAGGCGGAACAGGCCGGCATTGGCGCCGACCCAGATGCTGCCCTCGGCATCCTCGAACAGGGCGCTGATTCGGCCCCCGGGGATCGACACGCTCGGCGGGAAGCGCTCCACGCCGCGGCGGCCGATGCGGAACAGGCCGTTGTTCTCGGTGCCGACCCACAGCTCGCCCCGGCGATCCTGCAGCAGCGCGGTGAGGTGTCCTTCGCCCGGCACGCGATGCTTGAGCACGGCCTCGCCGTCCTCGAGCCGGTACAGGCCGTCACCGGCGGCGAACCACAAGGCGCCATCGGGTGCGACGTAGGGCCATGCCAGGCCGGGCGGCAGGTGGAAGCTGGCCGGCGCGCGATGGAAGCTGCCGTCGGTATCGCGGTACACCAGCCCGTCGAAGGTGCCGACCCACACGCGGTCGCGCGCATCCACGGCCAGGCGCATGTAGCTCACCGGCAACGGCATGTCCGGCGGCGAAGGCTGGTAGACCATCTTGCCGTCGGTATCGAGGTAGCCCAGGCCGTTGCCTTCGAACAGCAGCCACAGCCGGCCCTGGCTGTCGGCCTGCATGCCCTGGATGATCACCTGCGGCGCCGGCGCCTGGTGCGGCCACCAGTGCCAGTCATTGGTGGCCGGGTCGAAGCGGCCGACGTCGCCACGCGAGTCGCTCAGCCACAGCCGGCCCTGGGGGTCGATGAACAGCGTGCCCACGCCATTGTCCATCAGCCCCGGGCGGGTGCCGCGGTCGAATACGGTGAAGTCCAGGCCGTTGTAGCGCACCAGCCCTTCCCACGTGGCGAACCACAGGTGGCCCTCGGCGGTCTGCGCAATGGCGCGGATGGAGTTGTGCGGCAGGCCCTCGCGCGAGGTCCACACATCGATGGCGTAATCGCGCAGCGGCGGCGTGCCGGGGTTGGCGGCACCCGCGGCCGGCGCCAGGCCCAGCCACGCGGCCAGCAGCAGGCAAAGCGCGGCCCGCCACGGCCAGGCCATGGTCACGCGGGTCGACAGGTTTCGCTGCGGGTGGCGCGAAGGCATGGAGGCGGGAGCGGTGGTCGGGTCGGGAGAGGCAAGAACCGGGCCAGTGCCTGCGCACCGACCCGCGCAGGCTTACCCCTGGCGTTGGCGCACCGCTTCGAACAGGGTCACGCCCGCCGCCACCGAGACGTTCAGGCTCTCGATCTCGCCCGGCATCGGGATGCGCACCAGGCCATCGCAATGCTCGCGGGTGAGGCGGCGCAGGCCATCGGCCTCGCCGCCCAGCACCAGCGCCACGTTGCCGCGCAGGTCCAGCGAATACAGCGACGTATCGGCTTCGCCGGCCAGGCCGTAGATCCACACGCCGAGCTTCTGCAGCTCGCGCAGGCAGCGCGAGAGGTTGGTCACCGCCACCACCGGGATGCGGTCGGCGGCGCCGGCCGAGGTCTTGCGCACGGTGGCGTTGACCGGGGCCGACTTGTCCTTGGGAATCACCACCGCGGTGACGCCGGCGGCGGCCGCGCTGCGCAGGCATGCACCCAGATTGTGCGGATCCTGCACCCCGTCGAGCACCAGCAGCAGCGCCTTGCCTTCGGCGGCCTCGACCAGGCCGGGCAGTTCGCCCTCGGCCCAGGTCTGGGCGGCGGCGTAGCGCGCGGCCACGCCCTGGTGGCGCACCTGGCCGCCGACGCCATCCAGCGCCTGCGCGCTGACCCGGCGCACGTCGATGCCCTTGCGGCGCGCGTTCTCCTCGATTTCCTGCAGCCGCGGGTTCTTGCTGCCGGCCTCGACCAGCACCTCGCGCACGTGGTCGGCGTCGTTTTCGATCGAGGAAGCGACGGCGTTGACGCCGACGATCCATTGGTTCTGCTTGCTCATGCGGACGAGGGGCCGAACGGCCGGGGGGATAACGAGGGGGTGCTAATGGTAGGGGTTATGGCCGGTGCTGGCACGGGCCGCGTGGTCGTAGGGAACGGCCCTACCCGGCCGGCGGCCAGCGGGCGGTGTCGTGGTCCGGATGCTGGCAGGACACCAGCGCGGCCAGGAACGGGGTGGCCTGGACGTCTTCATCGGTGCGGGTGCCCGGCAGCGCGGCCAGTCCATCCACGAACGGCAGCCGCGCCTCCAGCCCGAACTGCAGGCGCGGGGCGATGGCGGCCGGGTCATCGAACGCCCCGTGCGCCACCGCCATGCCGTCCGGCGCCTCGTAGGTCAGCGGGGTGCCGCAGTCGGCGCAAAAGCCCCGCCGCACCAGGTTGGACGAGGCGAAATGGCGCGGCGCTCCCCGCGTCCAGGTGAAGTCCGTGCCACGCACGGACACCAGCGGCGCGTAGTACGCGCCGAAGGCCTTCTGGCACATCCGGCAGTGGCAGATCGACGCCTCCAGCTCACCCTCGACCTGGAAGCGCACCGCGCCGCACTGGCATCCGCCGCTGTACCGGCCCATGGCATCGTCCTCAATAAGGCTGCTTCTTGCGCTTGGCCGGCTGGCCGCGCGGCGGCGGCGGCGCCGGTTCGGCGTCCTTGGCCTCGACCAGGCGGAAGTCGATCTTGCGCTCCTCCATGCTGGCCTTCAGCACCAGCACGCGCACGCGGTCGCCGAGGCGGAATTCCATGCCGCGGCGTTCGCCGGAGAGCGTCTTGCGGATCGGGTCGAAGTGGTAATAGTCCTGCGGCAGCTGGGTGACGTGGACCAGGCCGTTGACCTTGGACTCGTCCAGCTCCACGAACAGGCCGAAGCTGGTCACGCCGCTGATGACGCCGTCGAACTGGCCGCCGACGTGCTTCTCCATCCAGGCCGCGCGGTAACGCTCGTCCACCTCGCGCTCGGCCTCGTCGGCGCGGCGCTCGCGCTCGGAGCACTGCAGCGCCAGCGCGGCCATCTCGCGCGCACTGTAGAGGTACCTGTCGGCGCGCCCGCCAGTGAGCGCGTACTTGATCGCGCGATGCACCAGAAGATCCGGGTAACGGCGGATCGGCGAAGTGAAGTGCGCGTACGCCTCCAGCGCCAGGCCGAAGTGGCCCTGGTTGTCCGGCGAATACACCGCCAGGCTCTGGCTGCGCAGCAGCACCGATTCGAGCAGCGCCGAATCCGGGCGCTCGCGCACCTTCTTCAGCAGCTTGGTGTAGTCGCCGGGCTTGACCTTGCTCCACGGCGGCAGGCTCAGCTTGAACTCCTTGAGGAATTCCAGCAGGTCTTCGTACTTGTGCTCCGGCGGGCGCTCGTGGATGCGGAACGGCGCCGGGATGTGGTGGGCGATGAGGTAGCGCGCCGCCTCCACGTTGGCGGCGATCATGCATTCCTCGATCAGCTTGTGGGCGTCGTTGCGCACCAGCATGCCGGCCTGGGTGACTTCGCCGCGGTTGTCCAGGACGAAGCGCACCTCGGAGGATTCGAATTCGATGGCGCCGCGCTGCGTGCGCGCCTTCGCCAGCACGTGGTACAGCTGGAACAGCTGCTGCACCTGCGGCAGCAGCGCGCCGACCTGCGCCTTGGCGTCGGCATCGTCCTCGCCTACCGCCTTCCACACCTGCGTGTAAGTCAGGCGCGCGTGGGAGTTCATCACCGCCTCGTAGAAGCGCGAGGAGGTCACCTCGCCCGCGCGGTCCACCTGCATGTCGCAGACGAAGCACATGCGGTCGACCTTCGGGTTGAGCGAGCAGATGCCGTTGGAAAGCGTCTCCGGCAGCATCGGCACCACGAACCCGGGGAAATACACCGAGGTGGCGCGCCTCTGCGCTTCGTCGTCCAGCGGCGTGCCGGGGCGCACGTAATGCGAGACATCGGCGATGGCCACCACCAGGCGGAAGCCGTCGCGGGTGGGCTCGCAGTACACCGCGTCGTCGAAATCCTTGGCGTCCTCGCCGTCGATGGTGACCAGCGGAGTGGAGCGCAGATCCACGCGCCCGCCAATCATCGACGGCTCGACCACCAGCGGCACCGCGGACGCCTCGTCGAGCACTTCCTGCGGGAATTCGTGCGGCAGGTCGTGGCCGTGGATGGCGGTCTCCACCACCAGCGAGGGCGTGAGCTTGTCGCCCAGCACCGCGATGATCTTGCCGATCGCCGGGCGGCGGCCGTCCGGCGGGGCGATCATCTCGCACACCACCAGCTGGCCTTCGCGCGCGCCGCCGGTCTGGTCGGCGGGGATCTGCAGGTTGCGCTGGATGCGCTTGTCGTCCGGATCGACGTAGGCGATGCCGAGCTCGTAGAAGAACCGGCCGATCAGGCGGGTGACGCGGCGTTCCAGCACGCGGGCGATGCTGCCCTCGCGGCGGCCGCGGCGGTCGATGCCGGTGACGTTGGCCAGCGCGCGGTCACCATGCATGACCTTGCGCATTTCGAACGGCGGCAGGAACAGGTCGTCCCCGCCCTCGTCCGGGCGCAGGAAGCCGAAGCCGTCCGGATTGGCGATGACCACGCCGGCGATCAGGTTGGTGTGCTTGACCGGCGCGTAGCCGCCGCGGCGGTTCTGCACCAGCTGCGCCTCGCGCACCATCGCCGCCAGGCGCTTGCCGAGGGCATCGATACGGTGCGCTTGGCCGAGGCGCTCGGCGATTTCTTCAGCGGTCTGCGGGCCTTCGCACTCTTCCAGCAGCTGCAGGATGGCCTCGCGGCTGGCGATCGGGTCGGCGTAGCGCTCGGCCTCGCGGGCGGCGTGGGGATCCTGGAACGAGGACGGCGCGCCGCCCTGCATCGGTACGCGCTCGACCTGCGGCGGCGGAACGCGGCGGCCGCGCTTGCCTTCGGCCATCGGCGCCGGTGGTGCGTGGGCGGGACGGCCGGGCTTGCCGCCGCCCTTGGCCGGCTTGCGCGCGCCGGGCGACGGGGCACTCAGCGACTCGGGCATCCATGGCGGCAGCTTGCCCTTGGGCGCCTTGCTGCCCTTGCCGGCAGCGGCTTTCTGGGTCGACTTGCCCGGCGCGGATTTGCGCGCGGAGGAGCTTGGGGCCTGGCCGGCATCCCTGGCGTTCTTCTTCTTCATTCAGGGAATGGTAGCGCCCTGACCCATCAAACCGGTGTCATGCCCGGCCCGGTGTGGGATTTCGCAGAAAGTCGTTGACAGCCTCCGGCACGATCAGCAGAATACGCGGCTCACCTGCCCAGGTGGCGGAATTGGTAGACGCACTAGTTTCAGGTACTAGCGGGTAAAACCGTGGAGGTTCGAGTCCTCTCCTGGGCACCAAGACATAAAAAAACACCGCGAAAGCGGTGTTTTTTTTTATTCGCCGACGCCAGGCCGGCGCCTGGATCGCCGGCCCCGACGCAATGCATGCAGGTTCTGTCGCGACAGGCTTGGGCCCCGATGAAAAAATGAGAGCAATTCTCATCTACGGAGGCGCTCATGGCCCGTTCGCGCTGGTGGCGCCCGCTGCTCTTCTGGTTGCCTGGCGCGGTGGGCGCATCGGAAAGTACGGTAGTCGAACTCGAACGCGTCCAGGTGCAGGGGCGCGCGCGCACGCTCTATCGCGCCGACGACGCCGCGGTCGCCACGCGCAGCGACACCCCGCTGCCGCTCGTCCCGCAATCCGTGCAGGTCCTGCCGCGGCAGCTCATCGATGACCAGGCCGCCCGCCAGGTCACCGACCTCTACCGCAATATCGCCGGGCTCAGCCAGTTCAACTACGCGAGCGTGATGCTGCGCGGCTTCCGGCAGGAAAATGTCCTCTACGATGGGTTGCGCGGGGATCCCTATGGCGGCCTGACAGTGCCGCAGCTGTTCACCATCGAGCGCGTCGAAGTGCTCAAGGGACCGAGTGGCGCGGTGTTCGGCAGCGGCGATCCGGGCGGCGTCATCAACTACGTGACCCGCAAGCCGCTGCACACCACCGCGCGCACGCTACGCCTGCAACTGGGCAACGAGGATTTCGGCGCGGCGTCCTTCGAAGCAACCGGCCCGTGGCAGCGACTGCCCGCGCTGCGCTATCGCGCGGCGCTGTATGCCGACGGCCAGGCCGGTCCGCGCTGGAACGCCAACAGCGGCAACCGCATCGCCGATTTGGGACTGGCGCTGAGCGTGGCCGAGCACGGCGAGCTGAGCCTGCAGTACACCGCACTGGCCCAGGACCTCGGCGGCAACCGGCTGCGCGGCGTGCCGGTGGACGACGACGGACGCTTCCTCGCCGACCCGCGCTGGAACCAAAACGAGGCGGACGACTTCCAGCGCCTGCGCAGCGAGGTCACGCTCGCACGCTTCACCCTTTCGCCCACGCCCGCATGGGACCTCGATGCGGCCATCCGCTGGACCACGAGCCGTGACGAGCAGATCTACCACGAGCCGAGGGGACTGATCGACCGCAACGGCGATGGCGTGGCGAACTGGATGACCCGCGAACTGCGCCACCAACACCGCAGCAACGACACCCTCGCCACGGCCTTCAACGCGCTGTGGCGCGTCGCCACCGGCACCGTCGAGCACAAGCTGGGCGCAGGCGTCGATTACCTGCGCGGCCGGCAGTCGTTCCACGGACAGACCGCCCGCACCGACAGCGACCGCCGGCGCCCCGGCCCCGTGCCCGGCATCGCCCTGCACGATCCACGCTACCGGCTCACCAGCTTCCGCGATTACGGCCTGGCGCGGCTGCCCTGGACACGCGAGCCGGCCTCTTCCCTGCGCAAGGGCATCTACCTGCAGGACGAACTCACGACACCATCGCGCTGGTACCTGCTGGCCGGGCTACGCTGGGACAGCTTCGAGGACATCGACGGGAATACCGGCCAGCGCAGCAGCGGTAGCGACCTGAGCTGGCGACTGGGCGCCACCTGGCGCGCGAATGCGCACCTCAACGTCTACGCCAACCTCGCCAGTGGCTTCATGCCCCAGGCCGCGGCCAGCCAGCGCGCCGCCGTCGGCGGCCCGTTCGACCCGCAACGCAGCCGCCAATGGGAGGCCGGCCTGAAGGCCAGTCCGTTCGGCGAGCGCCTGAGCCTCAACGCGGCGCTGTACCGCATCGAGCGCAGCAATATCCTGCAGGCGACCGGCCAATCGATCGACGGCATCGACCAGATGCGCCCGCTCGGCCTGGTGCGCAGCCAGGGCGCGGAACTGGAGCTGCTGGCCGATCTCGGCGAACGCTGGGCCCTCAGCCTGGCCTATGCATACAACGATGCGCGGGTGCTGCGCGCTGGCCAGGACGGGATCACCGACGGCGTCGGCGAGCGCTTCGCCAATGCGCCGCGCAACACCTTCGGCAGCTGGATCCGCTACGACATCCCGGCGTGGTCGTCGGCGCTCGGCCTGGGCGCGGAGTACATGGGCGAGCGGGTCAGCCTCCAGGGGCAGCGCATCCGCCCCTACACCCTGTTCGATGCGAGCTGGCAGACGCAGGCCGCAGGCTGGCAGTGGCAGCTGAGCCTGAAGAACCTGTTCAACCGCGTCTACGCGGCCAGCGGCCATACCCGCCGCAACGGCCATTTTCCCGGCGAGCCGCGGCGGATCTACCTGCAGGCGACCTACGCGTTCTAGGGCGCGCCGATGCCCGTCTCGCGCAGCGCCTGCGCCCAGATGCGGTAACCCGCTTCGCTGGGATGGGTGGTGTCCGGGAACAGTTCTTCCGGCAGGGTGCCGTCCTTTTGCAGGAAGCGGGTACCGATATCCATGAAGCGGATGTTGGGATCCTTTTCGAAGCGGGTGGCCAGCAGGCGGTTGGTGTCCTTGATCGGCTTGCGCAGGGCGTCGCCCGCGTGGCGGCCGCGCGGGAAGATCCCCATCAACACCACCTTGGCGCGCGGCAGGCGCTCGCGCACCTGTGCCACCACCGCTTCGACGCCTTCGGCGACTTCCGTCGGCGTGCTGGTGCGCGCGTGATCCGTACCGGTCAGGTTGTTGGTGCCGATATTGATGACGACCCACCGCGGGTCCAGGCCATCCAGTTCGCCCTGGCGGATACGCCACAGCACGTTCTGCGTGCGGTCCCAGCCGAAGCCGAGGTTGAGCACGGGGCGATCGCCATACAACCACTGCCACGATTCGGGGCCGCTCGCGCGCACGCCACGCGGCGGGCCACTCCAGAAGTGGGTGATCGAGTCGCCGATCATCACCACCTCCGGATGCAGCGTGCGCGCGGTCGCCAAGGCGCCGCGATGGCGGGCGATCCAGTCATACGAATCCTGCTCCAGCCACGGCACCGGGATCAGCGCGGGGTTGAACGAGGTGCCGAGCTGCGCCATCGGCACGCGCGACGGTTCGCCGAGCATTCGTGCGAGCGTCGGCTCGATGGCCTCGGCCATCATCCGCTGGCCGATCGTGTCCGGGTGCAGCGCGCCGGCCGGCGGGCTGAAGCGGGTGTCGTAGAAGCGCTGGGTGTCGAGCTTGCCGTCGCGCTGGAAGATCGAGCCGATGTCCAGGAAGGTGACGCGCGGGTTATCGGCGTAGCGTTCGGCCAGGTAGCGGTTGACCTCGGTGTCGGCGCGCGTTTTCTCCGGCGACAGATCGCTCGGCAGGATGCCCACGAGCAGGATGCGCGTATCGGGCAGCTTCTGTTCGAGCTTGGCGACGACCGCATCGATGCCCAGCTGCGTATCGAGCGCGCCCTGCTTCAGCCAGCCGGTGTTGTTGGTGCCGATGAGCAGCACGGCCACCTTCGGATGCAAGCCATCGACCTCGCCGTGTTCGAGCCGCCACAGCACATGCTGGGTGCCGTCGCCGCTGAAGCCGAGGTTGAGCGCGCCACGCGCACCGTAGAACGTCTCCCACGTCGGCAGGAAATCCTCGTCGGGCGCCTTGGCCTTCTCGTAGTTATTGGTGATGGAATCGCCGATCAGCAGCAGCGGCGCCTGCGGATGGGCCTTGATCTGTTCGAGCACCTGCGCGTGGCGCGGGCCCCACCAGGGAAGGTCGGGGCGATCGACCGGGATGGCCGATGCGGGCACGTCGGCGGCGAGCGCGGTGAGGGGCGAGAACAGCAGTGCGAGCGACAGCAGGCCGGCGCGGAATGCGGCGTGGGGCAACTTCATCAAGACCTTCCCTTCAGGATGCGAGTCGATTGTCGGCGGGTGCGGCGGCGCGCGACAAGCACGGGAGTTTTTTCGTGACGCTGTCTTGACAGTGATTCGGCCGCGGGTGAAAATTCGCCTCCTGAAATGCCCAGGTGGCGGAATTGGTAGACGCACTAGTTTCAGGTACTAGCGGGTAAAACCGTGGAGGTTCGAGTCCTCTCCTGGGCACCAGACATAAAACAACACCGCGAGAGCGGTGTTTTTTTATGTCTGGTGCCGGGCCTCGCTGCCTCCTATCCCCGCGCCTTCGGCGCGCCCCCTTAACAAAGGGGGCTTTCCTCCAGATGGTTCTGTGACCTCCCGAATATCCGGAGGTCGCGGCTGACGCCGCTCCTATAGATCAAGAAGAACAAACAGACCTTCGCGATGCATGCAGGTAGCGCCATGCTCGCAGTGGGCGTTCCCGGCTTTTGTCGTCCGTTCGTGGTCTGTGGGGCCTGCGGGGGCTGGGCCCTTTCGGGACCGTTGGCGCCATGGATGGCGCCGACGAGCCCCCATGGATGGGTTCACGGCGTGTCCCGAAAGGGCCCAGCCCCCGCAGGCCGTGCAAACAACCACAAACAGCCGATCAACCTCGAAGGCCAACCACCCAACACACCGCAGCACACCCCGAAAAAGGCCTGCCGCCAGGCCAAAAAAAGCCCCGCCTTTCGGCGGGGCTCCGGACAGGGCAGATGGGGAGGGAGAACACCACCCCGCCCGGCAGAGGTGCGCCGCGGGCATCCATCCCGCGACGCGATGTGGATGACTCAGTGACCGCCCGCGGCGGCAGCGCCACCCGCGCCAGCACCGAATGGCGGCTTGGCCACCCACAACAACGCGATGATCGCCAGGAACGTCCAACCCAGCAGGTAGAAGATGTCGTTGAAACCCATCTGCGACGCCTGGTGGTTGATCATGTTGTTCAACACCGCCGCGCCCGACTGCAGGTCGCCATGCCCGGCCGCCAGCACCTGGTCGCGAATCCCCGGCTCGTACACCGAGATGTGCTCGCTGATGTGCGCGTGGTGCTCGATCGTGCGCCGCGACCACAGGTAGGTCGTCAGCGACGCGGCGAAACTGCCGCCCAACGTCCGCAGGAACGTCGCCAGGCCCGAGCCGGCCGCGATCTCGCGCCCGTCCAGGTCCGACAGCAGGATCTGCAGCACCGGCATGAAGAACAGCGCCACGCCGATGCCCATCACCAGCTGGATCGTCGCCACGTGGTGGAAGTCCACCTGCAGGTTGAAGTTCGAGCGGTAGAAGCTGGTGAACGACATGAAGATGAAGGCGATGCTCGCCAGCACGCGCAGGTCGAAACGCAGCGCGTACTTACCCACGAACGGCGTCAGGATCACCGGCAGGATGCCGATCGGCGCCGTCGCCAGGCCGGCCCAGATCGCCGTATAGCCCATGTCGCGCTGCAACCACTGCGGAATCAACAGGCTCACGCTGAAGAACGCCGCGTACGCCACCACCAGCACCAGCGTGCCGGCGCGGAAGTTGCGGTGGCGGAACAGGCGCAGGTCGACGATCGGGTCCTTGTCGGTCATCTCCCAGATCACGAACACCACCAGCGCCACCGCCGAGATGCACGCCAGCGCGATGATCAGGTGCGAGCTGAACCAGTCTTCGTCATTGCCCAGGTCCAGCACCAGCTGCAGTGCGCCCACGCCCACGATCAGCAGGATCAGGCCCATGTAATCCATCTTCGGCCGCTCGATGTGTTCCGGGCGGTGGCGCAGCTGCGCGCCGACGATGGAGCTGGCGATGATGCCCAGCGGCACGTTGATCAGGAAGATCCATTCCCAGCTGTAGTTGTCGGTGATCCAGCCGCCGAGGATGGGGCCGGCGATCGGCGCCACCACGGTGATCATCGCCAGCAACGCCAGGGCTTGCCCGCGTTTCTCGCGTGGATAGATCGACACCAGCAGCGACTGGGTGATGGGGTACATCGGGCCGCAGACGAAACCCTGCAGCGCGCGCGACACCACCAGCATGCCCATGCTCTGCGCCAGGCCGCACAGCAGCGAGGCGACGGTGAAGGCGAGCGTGGACCACACGAACAGCTTGGTTTCGCCGAAACGGCGCGACAGCCAGCCGGTCAGCGGCAGCGCGATGGCCGTGCTGACCGCGAACGAGGTGATGACCCACGTGGCCTGCTGCGAACTGGCGCCGAGGTTGCCGGCGATGGTGGGCAGCGAGACGTTGGCGATGGTGGTGTCGAGCACCTGCATGAATGAGGCCATCGCCAGGCCCACGGTGGTCAGCGCCACGCTCGGCGGGCGGAAGCCGGCCGCCGTCGGGGCGGCCGGTGCACCCGGTGCGCCGGGTGCGGCGGGAGCTTGCGCGGACATGGTCGATCAGCCCTTGGCCGGCAGGTTGGCCTGGATGATGCGGTGGATGTCGTCGTCGGCCTGCTGCAGCTGCTGGGCATAGACGTTGGTGTCGTACACCGCGCCCTTGGCCGTCTGCGTCGGCAGCACGTTGCCCTTCTGGTCGTGCAGGTTCACCTCGACCTTCATCGACAGGCCGATGCGCAGCGGGTTTTCCTTCAGCTGCTGCGGGTCGATGGCGATGCGCACCGGCACGCGCTGCACGATCTTGATCCAGTTGCCGCTGGCGTTCTGCGCCGGCAGCAGCGAGAACGCGCTACCCGTGCCCAGGCCCAGGCTCTCGACCTTGCCCTTGTACTTCACGCCACCGCCGTACAGGTCCGAACGCAGTTCGACTTCCTGGCCCAGGCGCATGTGCTTGAGCTGGGTTTCCTTGAAGTTGGCTTCGACCCAGGTCTGCTCCAGCGGCACGACGGCCATCAGGGCACTACCCGGCTGCACGCGCTGGCCGACCTGCACCGAGCGACGCGCCACGTAACCGGAGACCGGCGCGACGATCGCCGCGCGCGCATTGTTGAGGTAGGCCTGGCGCAGCTGCGCGGCGGCGGC
>NZ_LLXU01000061.1 GCF_001431645.1 Stenotrophomonas panacihumi
GGACTGATTTTTTTGCGCGCGTGCGCATGTGGTGTGTGCGGTAGGTAATACCTTCTTACGGTGCGGGCACCGGCCTGCCGTATAGGGTCGTCACGGCTCGGGCGAACATCCTGTTCGACTCGCCGCACGCGGGCCATCCATGGCCCGCTGACGCCCCTATACGCCAGCCCGGCGCTAGGCGCGTCATTGATCCCACTTCGATAAGGACGCGCGGAGAGTGGGAAGGGGAAGAGCAAAGGCAAAAGCCAAAGCCTTGCTCTGATCCATTTCATCTCTCCAAATTCCATCTTGCTTTTGCTCTTCCGGTCGCGGCTGAGGCCGCTCTGGCGCGCCGTGACGCGCTTTGGATGTTGGTGTCCGGTCGTGGGGATTTGGAGGGACTGTGGGGGCTGGGCCCTTTCGGGACCGTTGGCGCCATGGATGGCGCCGACGAGCCCCCATGGATGGGTTCACGGCGTGTCCCGAAAGGGCCCAGCCCCCGCAGGCCGTGCAACAAAACACAAACAGCCGATCAACCTCGAAGGCCAATCCACTCACAAAGCACCGCACAAACAAAAAAGGGCGGCCATCGGCCGCCCCATACAAAACCTTCCCCTCTGCTCACCCAGCCCGAGCAACAATCTCCGCCAGCGCAGCAGCCGTCACCGGATCAGCGACATCGCCCCCCTGCCCCTGCAACGCAGGCAACAGCTGGCTGGCGAGCTGCTTCCCGAGCTCCACCCCGAACTGGTCGAACGCATTGATCCCCCACATCACCGACTGCACATACACGCTGTGCTCGTACATGGAGATCAGCGCGCCCAGCGCCTGCGGGGTCAAACGATCGAACAGCACCAGCGTGCTCGGCCGGCCACCGGGATAGTCCCGCGCCGGATCCTCGCTGCCCTGCCCGTTCGCCAGCGCCTCGGTCTGCGCCAGCAGGTTGGCCAGCAGCGCCTGGTGGTTCACCGCATACGGATCATCGTTGTTCACCGTCCCGATGAAATCCGCCGGCACCACGCTGGTGCCCTGGTGCAAGGCCTGGAAGAAGCTGTGCTGCACATCGGTGCCCGCACCGCCCCACCACACCGCCACGGTATCGCTGTCCACCGGGCTGCCATCCAGCTTCACCCGCTTGCCCAGGCTCTCCATGATCAGCTGCTGCAGATACGCCGGCAGCAGCGCCAGGCGCTGGTCGTACGTCATCACCGCGTTGGTCGCATGGCCGAGCAGGTTGCGATTCCACACCGCGGTCAAGCCGTGCAGCACCGCCACGTTGTCGGCCAGCGGCGTATTGAGCACGTGCGCGTCGAACTCCGCCGCGCCCGCCAGCAACTGCTCGAAGCGCTCGAAGCCGATCGCCAGCGCGATCGGGAAACCCACCGCAGACCACAGCGAATAACGCCCACCCACCCAGTCCCACATCGGCAACACGCGGCCGGCGGGGATGTCGAACGCCTTGCCGGCGCGCTCCGGGTTGGCGCTCACCGCGTACAGGCGCTCGCCGCCGCCCAGCCAGTCACGCAGGATCTGCCCGTTGAGCAGCGTCTCCTGCGTGCCGAACGTCTTGGAAATCAGGATGCCGGCCGTCGTGGCCGGGTCCAGCGTCGCCAGCGTGCGCTGCATCGCCGCGCCATCGACGTTGGACACGAAATGCACGCGGAAACGCGCGCCTTCCACCGGGCGCAGCGCGTCGGCCACCAGGCGCGGGCCCAGGTCCGAACCGCCGATGCCCACGCTGACGATGTCCGTCACGCCGGTGCGCGACAGCGCGTCGACCAGCTCGCGCATGTGCCCGCGCACCTCGGCGGCGGTGCGGTACGCCTCCTGGGCGACCGGGGCGTCGGTCAGGTTGCCGCGCAGCGCCGTGTGCAGGGCCGCGCGGCCCTCGGTGACGTTGACCTGCTCGCCGCGGAACAGGCGCTGGAAGGCCTGCGCCAGCCCGCGCTGCTCGGCCAGGGCCAGCAGCGCGTCGAGCGCGGCGGCATCGTATTTCTGCCGCGCGAAGTTGAAGTACAACGGACCGACCCGTTTCGCATACCGCGCCGGCCGGCCGGTCTCGGCGGCGAGCAGATCGGGAATGGACGCTCCGCGCAGACGCTGAGCGTGGGAGTGCAGCGAGTCGAATCCGTTGGACTGTGTCATGCGGCCTGTGTCGGGATGCTGTGGTTGGTGTGGGTGATCTTGTTCTGCCCGTCCACGTACACCAGGTCGGGCTTGAACGTATCGGCTTCCTCGGCGCTCAGGCCGACGAACGCGGCGATGATGACCAGGTCGCCGACCTGCACGTGGCGCGCGGCGCCGCCGTTGAGCGAGATGACGCCGCTGCCGGCCTCGGCGCGGATGGCGTAGGTCGTGAAGCGGCTGCCGTTGGTCACGTCCCAGATGTGCACCTGCTCGAACTCGCGGATGCCGCTGGCCTGCAGCAGCAGGTCGTCGATGGCGATGGAGCCTTCGTAGTTGAGCTCGGAGTGGGTGACGGTGGCGCGATGGATCTTGGCTTTCAGCAGGGACAGTTGCATGAGGGCGTTACTACGGCACGTAGGAAAGGCGGAAAGTTTAGCGGCCGGGGACCGCGAAAGGTGAAACCGGGCCCTGTGGAGGCCCGGTCATTCAGAACTCGAGGTTGTCGATCAGCCGGGTACGCCCCAGCTTGGCGGCGACCAGCGCCACGCGCGGGCCGGCGTAGGCGTCGTCCGGTTCGGTAAGCGCCGGGGTGCGCACCACCGCGTAATCGACCTGGAAGCCGGCGGCCTCCAGCTGCGCGGTGGCCACGGCCTCGGCACTGGCACGCGCGGTGCCGGCCAGGCAGGCGTCGCGCAACGCCACAAGCACCTTGCGGATCTCCGAAGCCACCGGCCGCTCCTCGGCCGAGAGGTACTGGTTGCGCGAACTCATCGCCAGCCCGTCCTGCTCACGGACGATGCCGCCGCCGAGGATCTCGATCGGGAACGCCAGGTCGCTCACCATCTGGCGGATCACCGCCAGCTGCTGGTAGTCCTTCTTGCCGAACGCGGCCACGTCCGGCTGGGCCTGGTTGAACAGCCGCGCCACCACCGTGCACACGCCATCGAAGTGGCCCGGGCGGCAGGCGCCTTCGAGCACGTCGCTCACGCCCGGGGCATGCATGCGCATCGCCAGCTCGGTGCCCAGCGGGTACATCGTCTCCACGCTCGGCAGCCACAGCACGTCGCAACCGGCGTCCTGCAGGCCGCGCATGTCGGCCTCGGGCGTGCGCGGGTAGCGGGCGAAGTCTTCGTTCGGGCCGAACTGGGTCGGGTTGACGAAGACGCTGGAGACCACGCGGTCGGCGTACTGGCGGGCCAGCATCACCAGCGAGAAGTGGCCGGCGTGCAGGTTGCCCATGGTCGGCACCAGCGCCACGCGCAGGCCCTGGCGCTTCCAGCCGGTGACAAGTTCGCGCAGGCGCGCCAGTTCGGTAACGGTTTCGATCATGAGGCGTAGGCGTGCTCTGCGTCGGGGAAGCTGCCGTCGCGCACCGCGGCGGCATAGGCGCGCACCGCGCCCGCCACCGAGCCGCCTTCGGCGAGGAAGTCCTTCACGAATTTCGGACGGCGGTGGCCGCTGTCCAGGCCGAGGAAGTCGTGCAGCACCAGCACCTGGCCATCGCAACCGGGGCCAGCACCAATCCCGATGGTCGGAATCGACAGCTCGGCGGTGATCTGCGCGGCCAGCGGCGACGGCACGCATTCGAGCACCAGCATCGAGGCGCCCGCCTCGGCCACCGCGCGGGCCTCGGCGCGCAGGCGCTCGCCCGCCTCGCCCCGCCCCTGCACCTTGTAGCCGCCGAAGCGCAGCACCGACTGCGGGGTCAGGCCCAAGTGCGAGCACACCGGGATCTCGCGCTCCACCAGGTAGCGGATGACGTCGAGCTTGTGGCCGGCGCCCTCGATCTTGACCATCTCCGCGCCGGCCTGCAGCAGGCGCGTGGCGGCGTCGAGCGCGCGCTCGGGGGTGGCATCGGCCTGGAAGGAAAGGTCGCTCACCAGCAGCGCGCGCGACAGGCCGCGGGCCACGATGGTGGTGTGGTAGACCATGTCGTCGGTGGTCACCGGCAGGGTCGAATCCTGGCCCTGGACCACCATGCCCAGCGAGTCGCCGACCAGGATCAGGTCGACCCCGTTGGCATCGAAAGCACGGGCGAAACCGGCGTCATAGGCGGTCAGCATGACCAGCTTGCGGCCATCGCGCTTGGCTTCTGCCAGCGCGGGCACCGTCCAGGGCTTGCTGTCGGCGTGGGTACTCATGAGCTCATTACGTGGGGTGATGAGCCGCGCATTATCTACCCAATCGGCGCCAATCCGCCCGTTTCCACCACCGCCAGTGCGGCCTGCACCGTTCCATGCCCGGGAATGCGCGCATCCGGGGCGATCTCGGCCAGCGGCAGCAGGGCGAACGCGCGCTCGTGCAGGTGTGGGTGCGGCACCTTCAGGCGCGGGGTGTCGATGACCTGCTCGTCGAACAGCAGCACGTCCAGGTCCAGGGTGCGCGGCCCCCAGCGCTCGCCGTCCGGGCGCTCGCGGCCGTGGGTGCGCTCCAGCGCCAGCAGGGCATCGAGCAGGGCTTCCGGCGCCAGCGTGGTTTCCACGGTGGCGGCGGCATTGACGAAGGCCGGCTGGTCGAGCCGGCCCCAGGCCGGCGTGCGGTACAGGCGCGAGGCGGCCAGGCAGCGGGTGCCCGGCAGTGCGTCCAGTGCGCGCAGGGCCTGGCGCAGCGTCGCCTCGGCGTCACCGAGGTTGCCGCCCAGGCCGATATGGGCGATGTGGGCCACGCTCAGTCGGCGCTGCCGCCCGCCGAGCCACCCTCGCCGCCCTCGCCACCCGGACGGCGGCGACGGCGACGACGCTTGCGCGGCGCGCCCTCTTCACCCGCCTCGTCCTGCGGGCCGTCCTCGTGCGAGGCGATCTCGTGGCCGGAGGTCTGCACGGTTTCGCGCCAGAAGGCGATGTCCACCGCGTGGTCGGCCGAGGCCGTCTGGCGCAGCACCAGGAAATCGAACGCGGCGCGGAAGCGCGGGTGCGACAGCGTGCGGAACACACGCTTGCGCTGGCGCGCGGAGAAGCGCGACTGCAGCAGCCAGATTTCCTGCATCGGCAGCGAGAACCGGCGCGGCAACGCCACGCGTTCGAGCTGGTGCAGGGTGACGCGGTCGGCGGCGCGACGCTGCGCCTCCTCGGCGTGCACGCCCTGCGCCTGCAGGCCGATCAGCGTCTTGCAGAACGCCGGCCACAGCAGCAGCGCGAACAGGAACGCCGGCGACACCGGCTCGTCGTTGGCGACGCGCGCATCGGTATTGCGCAGGCCTTCGATGAGCATGCGGCGCAGCGCGCCGCTGCGGTTGCTGCGCAGCGCCGCCCCGCTTTCCGGGAACAGCGTGGCGAACAGGCCGTAGTGCTCCAGGCCCTCGAAGCTGGCCACGGCATGGCCGGACAGGAACAGCTTGAGGATTTCCTCGAACAGCCGCGCCGGCGCGGCTTCGCCGAGCAGCCCGGCCAGGCGCGGGATCGGGTTGGCGGTCGCCTCGTCGATGGTGAAGCCGAGCTTGGCCGCCAGGCGCACCGCGCGCAGCATGCGCACCGGGTCTTCGCGGTAACGCTGCTCGGGGTCGCCGATCAGCTTCATCACGCGCGCCTGCACGTCCTCGAAGCCGCCGACGTAATCGCGCACCGAGAAATCCTCGATGGCGTAGTACAGCGCGTTGCAGGTGAAATCGCGGCGGACCGCGTCGTCCTCGATGGAGCCGTAGACGTTGTCGCGCACCAGGCGGCCGTTCTCCAGCTCGCGGTCGCCGCTGCCGTCGTCGCTGTTGGCGCGGAAGGTGGCGACCTCGATGATCTCGCGGCCGAACACCACGTGGGCGAGGCGGAAACGGCGGCCGATGAGGCGGCAGTTGCGGAACAACGACTTGACCTGCTCGGGCGTGGCATCGGTGGCCACGTCGAAGTCCTTCGGGTGTCCGCCGACCAGCAGGTCGCGGACGGCGCCACCGACGAGGTAGGCGCCGAAGCCGCCTTCGCGCAGGCGATAGAGCACGCGCAACGCGTTCGGACTGATGTCCCGGCGCGAGATATTGTGCTGGTCACGCGGGATGACGCGCAGGGTGAACGGTGATGTAACTGGCGTTTCGATGTCGGCGGTTCCCAGGAACGAAACAGGATTGCGATGAGACGATCAGCTCTCTATACTAGCGCGCTCGGCCGGACACGGCCAGAAACGCTCCCTTCGTCTAGTGGTTAGGACGTGGCCCTCTCAAGGCTAAAACAGGGGTTCGAGTCCCCTAGGGAGCGCCAGCTATACGCAAAAAGGCCCGCGAAAGCGGGCTTTTTTGCGTATAGCTGGCGCGCGCAGCCTGCGATGCAGGCTGCGCCCCCAAGGCGCGAAGCGCCTTGGGGCCCCGCACCTACCCTCGCCTATCCCCCGCGCCTTCGGCGCGCCCCCCTTAACAAAGGGGGGCTCCGCTCCATCAAGACTCGGGGCACCGCGCCGCCAGCAGCCTCGCCCTGCGACCGGCCACGACACGGTCACGAGATGCGCGAGCGTGCACGCCTTTGATCTTCGTTCCGATCGCGCGGGACGAACGGGCGTCCGGGGGCAGGCCCTTTCCGG
>NZ_LLXU01000062.1 GCF_001431645.1 Stenotrophomonas panacihumi
GCCCTCGGCGTCGGTGTTGCCGACCTCGATGGTCTTGCCCGACATGCTGGTGATCACGTCCGACGGGCGATAGGCGTTGCCGTCGATGGCGTTCTCCACCGCCGGCACCACCACCACCAGGTTGACCGGCAGCTGCGCCTTCACCGTGGCCACGAAGGTGCCGATGACGTTGGCGCCGCCGCACATGTCGTACTTCATTTCCTCGATGCCGCCCTGCGTCTTGAGGTTGACGCCGCCGGTGTCGAAGGTGATGCCCTTGCCGACCAGCACGTAGGGGCGCGCATCGCCGCCGCCGTTCCACTTCAGCACCACCAGCTTCGGGCGGTTGGCCGAGCCGCGGGCGACCGCCAGCAGCGAGCCCATGCCCAGCGCTTCCATCTGCACCTCGTCCAGCACTTCGGCCTCGGCGCCGTCATGGGCGGCGGCGAAGGCCAGCGAGGTCTCGGCCAGGTAGGCCGGGTTGCACAGGTTCGGCGGCAGGTTGCCCAGCTCGCGGGCGTACTCGACGCCGGCGGCGATGGCCAAGCCCTGCGCCAGCGCGGTGGCGTCTTCGCCGCGCACGGCCAGGTGGGCCAGGCCCTTGTCGTCGGCCTTCTTCTTGCCGAGGGTGGCGGTGTAGCGGTAGGCGGCGTGGTCGCCGGCGATGATCGCCTGGCGGATCGCCCAGGCCGCGTCGCGGCCCTTCACCGGCAGCTCGGACAAGGTGAACAGCGCCTGCGCGATGGGGCCGCTGCGCAGGGCGCGCACGCTGTCGCCGATCGCCTTGAGGTACTGCGGCACGCCGAACTTGGCGGCATCACCCAGGCCCACGACCAGCACGCGCGGGGCGGTGACGCCGGGCAGGTCGTGCAGCAGGGTGGTGGCGCCGGTCTTGCCGCTGACGTCGCCGCGGCCGAGCAGGGTGGCGATGCGGCCACCGCTGGCCGCGTCGAGCGCCTGGGCGGACGGGGTCAGGGACTGGTCGGCGTAGGCGCCGACGACGAGGCAGTCCACCGCGGCGGAAGCCGGGGCGTCGAGGTTCAGGGTGAATTGCAGGGCCATTGAGCAGATTCCATTGGCAAGTCCGTACAATCGCGGACTGTTTACGCCGGCCCGGTTAGGCTGGCGGCTCCGCGAACGAATCCAAGAGTTTAGCAAGCCCCCACCCTATGCCGAAGCTCGACCGATATCTGCTGCGTGATTTCACCCAGAGCTTCCTGGCCACGCTGATCGTGCTGCTGGTGGTCAGCGTCGGCGCGGTGCTGGTGGACATCCTGGGCAACATCGCCGACGGCAAGGTCCCGGCCCGGCTGCTGCTGTCCCAGCTGGGGCTGCAGTTCGTGGCCTACCTGCCGTTGATCCTGCCGCTGGCGCTGATGCTGGGCCTGCTGCTGGCGCTGGCCCGGCTGTACCGGGATTCGGAAATGGCCGTCATCACCGCCATTGGCGTCGGCCCGGGCCGGCTGCTGCGGCCGATCATGATGCTCACCGTGCCGGTGGTGGTCCTGATCGGCGCCTGCTCGCTGTGGCTGGGCCCGCTGGCCACGCGCACCGCCGACAAGATGCTCGAGGACGCCAACCGTTCGGTGGTCATCGCCGGGCTGGAGGCCGGGCGCTTCACGCCGCTGTCCGGCGGCGGGGTGGTGTACCTGTCCAGCGTGTCGCCCAACGGTACCCAGTTCGGCAAGATCTTCATGCAGCGGCAGACCGACGACCGCGTCGACGTCGCCACCGCCAACACCGGTTCGGTGTTCTTCGAAGGCAAGAAGGACCGCTTCCTGCGGATGGAAGACGGCTATCGCGTCGAGGGCCCCGCCCAGGGCGACGGGCTGGACTACCGCCTGCTGCGCTTCGCCCGCAACGAGATCGCGCTGCCCGACCGCGCGCAGGTGCACGACGAGAACGACCCGGAAGTGATGTCCACCCGCCGCCTGCTGGGCGACGAAAGGCTGGCCGCGCGCGCCCAGTTGAACTGGCGCATCGCCCCGCCGCTGCTGGCGCTGTCCTTCGCGCTGCTGGCGCTGCCGCTCTCGCGCAGTTCGCCACGCCAGCAGCGTTACGGCCGCATCATGCTGGCCTTCCTCGGCTACCTGGTCGGCACCAACCTGATGATCGTGGGCACGCAGTGGATTTCCGCCGGCAAGACGCCGGCCGCGCTCGGCCTGTGGTGGCTGCTGGGGCCGCTGCTGCTGGTGGCGGTCTGGGCCTATATCCGTGACGGACGGCTCTCGCGGCCGCGGAGGGCGGCGGCATGAGGTTCACCCCGCGCATCCATGACGTCTACATCGGCCGGGCGGTGATCGGCACGGTGCTGCTGACCTGGGCGGTGCTGCTGGGGCTGGACGTGGTCAACGCGTTCTCCAGCGAAGCCAAGGACATCGGCCAGGGCAGCTACAGCTTCGGCCATGCCATCGCCTACGTGGCCTACACCGTGCCGCGGCGCGCCTACACGCTGTTCCCGACCGCCGCGGTGATCGGCGCGCTGATGGGCCTGGGCCAGCTGGCGGCCACCTCCGAGCTGACCGCCCTGCGCGCGCTGGGCCTGTCGCGGCGCCGGCTGAGTTTCTCGGTCGCCGCCGCGATGGCGCTGCTGACCGGCCTGATGGTGATCAGCGGCGAAACGCTGGGCCCGTGGGCGCAGGGACAGGCCGACGTGCTCAAGTCCAGCGCCCGCTACGAGAGCAACATGTCGATGGCGCGCTACTCGGGCCTGTGGGCGCGCGAGGGCAACACCTTCCTCAACGCGCAGAGCGGCGAGGAGAAGCTGCTCGACGGCGGTGGCACCGCGCTGGAGCTGCACGACGTGCGGCTGTACCAGATCGGCGAGGACGGCCGGTTGCAGACGCTCACCCATGCCGCCGTCGCCGAGCATCGCGATTCGGGCTGGACGCTGCGCCAGGTGCAGGAAGACCACTTCGCCGAGCGTTCGGTGACGCGCGAGAAGAAGGCCGACATGCCGTGGCAGTCCGCGCTGGACCCGGCCGCGCTGGCGGCGGGCCTGGCCAAGCCGCGCAACCTCTCGGCGCACGACCTGCACACCAGCATCGAATACCGGCGCCGCAACGGGCTGGATGCGCGCGACTACGAAGACCAGTACTGGAGCCGCTGGTTCTACCCGCTCAACGTGCTGGCGCTGTGCCTGGCGGCGATTCCGTTCGCCTTCGGCTCGCTGCGCAGCGGCGGCATGGGCAAGCGGCTGTTCCTGGGCATCCTGTTCGCGCTGGGCTTCTGGCTGCTGCAGCTGTTCTTTGGCCGCATGGCTGGTGCACTCAAATTCGATTACCGCATCGCCTACGCGCTGCCGCCGATCGTGATGATGGCGGTGTCGGGTTGGCTGTTCCGCCGACGGAGCAGTTAGCGCGCCCCGCTTGAGGTTGTAACGCCTGTTTTCCTAGCGGCGCTTCTCCATGCGCACCAGCCGCGTACCGCTGAGGCGGTCGTGCCAGGTGAGGCGGTCGCGGTCGAACCACGCCCACCAGAAGCCCAGGCCGCCGGCGAACAGCGACAGCGTGCCCGCCGCATAGCGCCGCCATAGCACGCCCCAGCCCGGCACTTCGCCGTCGGCGCCACGCAGGTGCAGCCGCCACGGCCGCATGCCCAGCGTCTGCCCGCCCCGCCGCCAGCTGGCCGTCGCGTAGATGCCCGCCACGAGCCAGCAGCACAGCCACAGCAGCCATTGCAGGGCGCTGAAGGGGGCGATGTTCTCGCGGCTGCGGTGCCCGGCGAGGAAGAAGCCCAGGGTGAAGGCCGCCGACACCAGCATCCACAGCGCCAGCACCGGCCAGAAGTCGTAGAACAAGGCGAGCAGGCGCCAGGGCACGAGGGCGCGGGGACGGGCGGGGGCGTCGGCGAGGTCGGGCTGCGCGGCGATGGGTTCCATGGGCCGAGCATAGCCGCCACATCGCGGGCGAGGCAGCTGGCGCGCGTCGATCCGGCTAAGCTGCCCGCATGTCATCGCATTCCCCGGCCGAGCGGCGCCAGCGCGTCGGCGAACTCCCGCCGCTGCTTCCCGCCGACGAACAGGCGATCCAGCGCTTCCTCGACCTGCTGTGGGCCGAGCAGGGCCTGGCCCGGCAAACGCTGGAGAGCTACCGGCGCGATCTCTCCGGCCTGGCGCGCTGGCGCGACGGCCGCGCCGGCGGCCTGGCCCGCATCGACCGCGCCGGGCTCTTCGATTACCTCGCCTGGCGCACCGCCCAGCGCTATTCGCCGCGCAGCAACGCGCGCCTGCTCTCCACCCTGCGGGCGTTCTACGGGCAGGCGCTGTCACGCGGCGAACGTGCCGACGACCCCACCGCGCTGATCGACCCGCCCCGCCTGCCGCGCTCGCTGCCCAAGGCCCTGGCCGAAAGCCAGGTCGACGCGTTGCTCGCCGCCCCCTCGCTGGACGACCCGGCCGGCCTGCGCGACCGCGCCATGCTCGAACTGATGTACGCCGCCGGCCTGCGCGTGAGCGAGCTGGTCGGCCTGCCCGCCAATGCGGTGAACCTGCGCCAGGGCGTGCTGCGGGTGACCGGCAAGGGCAGCAAGGAGCGGCTGGTGCCGCTGGGCGAGGAATCCCAGCATTGGCTGCAGCGCTATCTGGATACCGCACGCCCGGCGCTGGCGGCGGGCAAGGGCGTGCCGGCGGGTGCCGACGGCCAGGTGCCGATGTTCATCGACGCGGCCCGCAAGCCGCTGACGCGCCAGCACTTCTGGCTGCTGGTGAAGCGCTACGCCGCGGTGGCCGGCATCGACCCGGCGCTGGTCAGCCCGCATGGCCTGCGCCACAGCTTCGCCACCCACCTGCTCAACCGCGGCGCCGATTTGCGCGCGCTGCAGATGCTGCTGGGCCACAGTTCGCTGTCCACCACCCAGATCTACACGCTGGTCGCCCGCGAGCACCTGCAGCAGCTGCACCAGCGCCATCACCCGCGCGGCTGAGGCCTGTTCCGTCGCGGCCGCTTCAGATCGGCTGTGCGAGAATCCCGGCAAATCCGCTTCATGGAATTGCCGATGTTCCGTTACGTCCTTTCCACGCTGCTGTGCGCGGCCAGCCTGTCTGCCTGCGCCCAGCCGGCGTCCCCCGCCAAGACCGCGGCCGCCGGCAAGCCCGCCGCCGCCGCGCCGGCCACCGGCGCCGACCAGCGCGTGCGTGCCGCGCTGGCCGAGCTGGACCCGCAGTTCAAGCCGGACTACATCGGCCCGGCCCCGTTTGCCGGCTTCCGCGAGGCCATCGTCGGCGGCCAGGTGCTGTACGTCAGCGACGACGGCCGCTACCTGATGCAGGCCCAGCCGTTCGACATCCAGTCGCGGCAGTTCGCCGCCAGCGAGGGCCTGCTGGCCTACCGCCGCGAGCAGCTGGCCAAGGTGCCGCGCAGCGAGCGCATCGTGTTCGCCCCGCCGAACCCGAAGTACACCATCAGCGTGTTCACCGATATCGAGTGCGGCTACTGCCGCAAGCTGCACAGCCAGATCGAGGAGCTCAACCGCCAGGGCATCGCGGTCGAGTACCTGGCCTTCCCGCGCATGGGCCTGGGCAGCCAGGACTACAAGGACATGGTCTCGGTGTGGTGCGCTGCCGACCGCAAGCAGGCCCTGACCTCGGCCAAGTCCGGCAAGCCGGTCGCCGCGAAGACCTGCGCCAGCAGTCCGGTGAACATGGAGTACGACCTGGGCCAGCGCCTGGGCGTGAACGGCACCCCGGCCATCTTCGGCCCAGACGGCATGCAGCTGGGCGGCTACCTGCCCCCGGCGCAGCTGCGCGCCGCGCTGGACAAGCGTGCCGCCGACGCCGCCTCGTCCACCGCCGCGGCCGGCGGCAGCCGCTGATCCAACTCGGGGGCGAGGCGGCCCGCGAAGCGGGATGCCTCGCCCGCATATACAATATGCGCCCCCGTTTCCCGCTACGGTCCCCCGGATGATCGTCCTCGAGGGCGCGCCCGCCCTGTCGCCGTTCCGTCAAGCTCGGCTGCAATCCCGCCTGCAAACCGTTGCCCCCGCGCTGCGCATCACCGGCGCCTGGCATGTCTACTTCCTCCAGACCGAGGCCGGGCAGTCGCCGGACGCGGACACCCTGCGCCGGATCCTGCAGGCCGAAGCCGCGCCCGCGCCGGTGGATGCCGGCAGCGTGTCGCGCTTCGTGGTGCCCCGCCTGGGCACGCTCTCGCCCTGGTCGAGCAAGGCCACCGAACTGGTACGCGGCGCCGGGCAGGCGATCCAGCGCGTGGAGCGCGGCACCCGCATCGATCTGGCCGGCTGGCCGCAGGACGCCGCCACCCAGGCCGCGCTCGCCAAGCTGCTGCACGACCCGATGACCCAGTCGCTGCTCGATTCGGCCGATGCGGCCCAGGCGCTGTTCACCGCGCCGGCCCGCGGCACGCTGGAGCGCATCCCGCTGGCCGGGCTGGAAGCGGCCAACGCCCGCCTCGGCCTGGCGCTGGCGGGCGATGAAATCGACTACCTGCGCGAGCGCTACACCGAGCTGGGCCGCGACCCGGCCGATGTCGAGCTGATGATGTTCGCGCAGGCCAATTCCGAGCACTGCCGGCACAAGATCTTCAACGCCAGCTGGACCATCGACGGCAAGGAGCAGGACCGCTCCCTGTTCCGGATGATCAAGCACACCCACCAGCAGACCCCGCAGTACACGCTCAGCGCGTACAGCGACAACGCGGCGGTGGTGGAAGGCCATGTCGCCGCGCGCTACCGCCCGGATCCGGCCACCGGCCGCTACCGCACCGAAACCGCGGTGCCGAGCGCGTTCCAGATCAAGGTGGAGACCCACAACCACCCGACCGCGATCGCCCCGTTCCCGGGCGCGTCCACCGGCGCGGGCGGCGAGATCCGCGACGAAGGCGCCACCGGCCGCGGCGGCAAGCCGAAGGCCGGCCTGACCGGTTTCTCGGTCTCGCACCTGCGCATCCCGACCCTGCCGCAGCCGTGGGAGGCGCCGCGCGCGCTGAACCCGCGCATGGCCCCGGCGCTGGAAATCATGCTCGACGGCCCGCTGGGCGGTGCCGCGTTCAACAACGAATTCGGCCGCCCGAACCTGCTGGGCTATTTCCGCAGCTTCGAGCTGGCCGAGGGCGAGGCGCTGAGCCGCGCCTACGACAAGCCGATCATGCTGGCCGGCGGCCTGGGCGCCATCGACCGCGTGCAGGTGGAGAAGATCCGCCTGCAGCCTGGCGATGCGGTGATCGTGCTCGGCGGCCCGGCGATGCTGATCGGCCTGGGCGGCGGCGCCGCCAGTTCGGTGGCCTCCGGCGACAGCGCCGAGGAACTCGATTTCGCCAGCGTCCAGCGCGACAACCCGGAGATGGAGCGTCGCTGCCAGGAAGTGATCGACCGTTGCGTCGCGCTCGGCCTGGACAACCCGATCCGCTGGTTCCATGACGTCGGCGCGGGCGGCCTGTCCAACGCGATTCCCGAGCTGCTGCACGACTCCGGCGTGGGCGGCGTGATCGACCTGGACAAGGTGCCCAGCGACGACCCGTCGCTGTCGCCGATGCAGCTGTGGTGCAACGAATCGCAGGAGCGCTACGTGCTCGGCGTGCCGCAGCCGCGCCTGGCCGAATTCGCCGACATCTGCGCGCGCGAGCGCTGCCCGTTCGCCGCGGTGGGCGTGGCGACCGCCGAGGAACGGCTGGTGGTGGCCTATGGCGCCACGCCGGGCCACATCCCGGCCGATGCCGCCATCGACCTGCCGATGGACGTGCTGTTTGGCAAGCCGCCGAAGATGCACCGCGACACCGCGTACCCGGCCGCCCCGCAGTGGCCGGCGCTGTCCACCGATACCTTCGACCTGCGCGAGGCCGGCCTGCGCGTGCTCGCGCACCCGACCGTGGCGGCGAAGAACTTCCTGGTCACCATCGGCGACCGCAGCGTCGGCGGCCTGACCGCGCGCGAACAGATGATCGGCCCGTGGCAGCTGCCGCTGGCCGACTGCGCGATCACCCTGGCCGATTTCGACGGCTTTGCCGGCGAAGCGATGTCGGTGGGCGAGCGCACCCCGCTGGCGCTGCTGGATTCGGCCGCCGCCGCGCGCATGGCCGTCGGCGAGGCGATCACCAACCTGTGCGCCGCGCCGGTCAACGCGCTGGACACCATCAAGCTGTCGGCGAACTGGATGGCCGCCGCCAACCACCCGGGTGAAGACGCCCTGCTGTACGACGCCGTGCGCGCCGTGGGCATGGAGCTGTGCCCCGCCCTGGACATCAGCATCCCGGTCGGCAAGGACTCGCTGTCGATGCAGGCCCAGTGGCATGCCGATGGCGTGGCGCAGAAGTCGGTATCGCCGGTGTCGCTGGTCATCACCGCGTTCGCGCCGGTGCCCGACGTGCGTCCGCAGCTCACCCCGCTGCTGGCCCGCGAAGAAGACAGCGAGCTGTGGCTGATCGGCCTGGGCGGCGGCAAGCAGCGCCTCGGCGGTTCGGTGCTGGCGCAGGTGTATGCCGGCGAGGAAGCGATGCCGGCGTTTGGCGGCGAAGTGCCGGACCTGGACGACCCGCAGCGCCTGCGCGCCTTCTTCGAACTCATCCGCGACGCGCGCGATGCCGGCCTGCTGCTGGCCTACCACGACCGCAGCGACGGCGGCGCGTTCGCCGCGCTGTGCGAGATGGCCTTCGCTTCGCGCCAGGGCCTGGACATCAACCTCGATGCCTGGGGCGATGACGCGTTCCGCAGCCTGTTCAACGAGGAACTCGGCGCCATCGTGCAGGTGGCCGACGAGGACCGCGCCGCGTTCGCCGACCTCGTCGAGCGCCACGCGCTGACCGAATGCGCGCAGCGCATCGCCCGCCCGATCGCCTCGCCGAAGATCCGCGTCTCGCTGGATGGCAAGAGCGTGGCGCAGTGGCAGTGGGACGAGCTGTTCGATGCCTGGTGGTCGGTCACCCATGCCATGCAGAAGCTGCGCGACAACCCGGACAACGCTGACGAAGAGCGCGCCATCGCGCGCGACTTCAACGCCCCGGGCCTGAAGCCGAAGCTGGCTTTCGATCCGGCCGAGGATGTCGCCGCGCCGTTCATCGCCACCGGTGCCCGTCCGAAGGTGGCGATCCTGCGCGAGCAGGGCGTCAACGGCCAGATCGAGATGGCCAACATCTTCGAGCGCGCCGGTTTCGAGGCGCTCGACGTGCACATGAGCGACCTCATCGCCGGCCGCGTGCAGCTGGGCGACTTCAACGGCCTGGCCGCGTGTGGTGGCTTCAGCTACGGCGACGTGCTCGGCGCGGGCCGCGGCTGGGCGACGTCGATCCTGGAGCGCAGCGCGCTGCGCGATGCGTTCGCCGAGTTCTTCGCGCGCGGCAACACGTTCTCGCTCGGCGTGTGCAACGGCTGCCAGATGCTCAGCCAGCTCAAGGACATCATCCCGGGCGCCGAGCATTGGCCGCGCTTCCTGCGCAACCGCAGCGAGCAGTTCGAAGGCCGTACCGCGTTGCTGGAAGTGGTCGAGTCGCCGTCGGTGCTGTTGCGGGGCATGGCCGGTTCGCGCATCCCGGTGGCGGTGGCGCATGGCGAAGGTCGCGCGGAATTCGCCAGCGCCGTCGACCAGGCGGCCGCGCGCGTGGCGCTGCGTTACGTCGATGGCGACGGCAACGTCGCCACGCAGTACCCGCTCAATCCGAACGGTTCGCCCGACGGCATCACCGGCCTCACCAGCGAGGACGGCCGCGCCACGATCCTGATGCCGCATCCGGAGCGCACCCCGCGCGCGGTCAACCTGAGCTGGCATCCGCGCGAGTGGCAGGGCGACTCGCCGTGGCTGCGGATGTTCCGCAACGCACGCGTATGGTGCGGTTGATCGCTTAGCCGTTCACCGCTCGATCGTTGCACCCATGAAGCCGCCGGCCGCAAGGTCGGCGGTTTTCGTTTATGGCGCGCGTGAAGGCGCGTGGCAACGGACTGCCATTGACGGATCTACAACGTTGTTTTTGCTGTGACTTCATCATTTCTTAACGAAATTCGCGTCATTCCGTGACGGATGAAGCAAAACGCGATCAGGAATGTCAAAAACTTGACGCTCGATTTCGTCGCTGTTAACACTTGACCCATTCCTCAGTTCGTCGCGATGCATTGCGACCAGGCGACTGGCGTGAGCCGTTTCGCTGCCTGCCATGCAGGGCCTTTGGAAAGCCAACCTCAGGGGGATCGCGTGGCTGGATGGCCGTGCGATGGGGCTGTTTCGCTGTTGGTCTTTTCCAAGCAGAAACCCAGTCCATTCGAGGAGCGAAGTCGATGAATCGGATTTATCGCAAGGTCTGGAACAAGTCGTTGGGTATGTGGATCGTGGCCTCGGAACTGGCCCGCAACGACAGCCCCGGGACCACCGTCGATCGGCGCGTACGCGTCGCATCGCATGCCGTGCTGGCGACCGGCATGTTGCTGTTCGGCACGGCATTGCCGGCCGCGGCGCAATCGGTCGAAGTCGGCGGCAACCAGAACTGCATCGTGCTCGGCGGGAGCATCCTCGACAGCTGCGTGGTCGACGGCAGCGCCAACGCCAGCGGCACCGACGCGGTCGCCATCGGCACGCGCACGGTCGCCAGCGGCAACAACTCGCTGGCGCTTGGCGCGGGTGCCCGAGCCACGGCGACAGGCGCATCGGTCGTCGGCGTGGACGGCAGCGCCAGCGGCGTCAACAGCACCGGCGTCGGCCGCCAGACCAATGTGATCGGCGAGAACGGCGTGGCGGTGGGTTACAACACCTTCGTGCGGCAGAGCGCGGTGAACGGCGTGGCGATCGGCGCCAATGCCGGCGCTACCGGCGCGAACTCCGTCGCCCTGGGCGCGGGTTCGCGCACCTACGAGGCCGATACGGTCTCGGTGGGCAGTGGCAATGGCGTGGGCGGTCCGGCGACGCGCCGCATCGTCAATGTCTCCGATGGCGTGGCCTCGAACGATGCGGTCAACAAGGGCCAGCTCGACGAAGTGGCCGCGGTGGCGGAGAACACCGACAAGTACTTCAAGGCCAGCGGCAGCGACGACAGCGATGCCGGCGCGTACGTCGAAGGCGACAACGCGGTGGCCGCGGGCGAGGCGAGCAACGCCATCGGCAACGGCGCCAGCGCGTATGGCAGCGGCGCGAATGCGCTGGCGGAGAACGCGACCGCGGTGGGCTTCAACGCATTGTCCACCGGCACCAATGCCGCAGCGCTGGGCAACAACGCGCAAGCGCTCGGCGAAAGCAGCATCGCGCTGGGTGACGGCGCTGTAGCGGCGGACATCGCCGCCACCGCGACCGGCGCAGGCGCTCAGGCGACTTCGACCTACAGCACGGCGACCGGCAGCGAAGCGGTAGCGTCGGAGAATCAGGCCACGGCGACGGGCTTCCGCAGCAGCGCGAGCAACATCGGTGCCACCGCGCTCGGTGGTTACAGCGAGGCGAGTGGCTACCTGGGTAGCGCGCTGGGCTATGGCGCGACCGCTACCGGCGACTACACCACCGCAGTCGGCGTAGCCGCCACCGCCTCTGGCGCCAGCGCCGTTTCGGTCGGCGAGTTCAGCGTCGCCAGCGGCGATGAAAGCGTCGCGGTCGGCGGCACCACGTTCTTCGGCTTCATTCCCGCACAAGCGACGGGCACCGGTGCTTCGGCCTTCGGTGCAGGCGCGTGGGCGACCGGTGACTACACCACGGCGATCGGCTGGAACTCCTATGCCGATGGCGTAAACGCGAGCGCCTTGGGCCAAAGCGCGTTCGCACTCGCCGACAACAGCATCGCCGTCGGCAGCAATGCACAGGCCGAAGCGGTCGGCTCGACGCTGGTCGGCGTGGATGGCAGCACCACCGGCGTGAACAGCACCGGTGTCGGCCGCCAGACGAACGTGATCGGCGAGAACGGCGTCGCGGTCGGCTACAACAGCTTCGTGCGCGAGAGTGCGGTGAACGGCGTCGCCATCGGCGCGAATGCCGGCGCGACGGGCGCGGACTCTGTTGCGCTGGGCTCCGGCTCGCGCACCTACGAGGCCAACACGGTCTCGGTGGGTAGCGGCAACGGCGTCGGCGGTCCGGCGACGCGCCGCATCGTCAACGTGTCCGACGGCGTGGATGCCACCGACGCGGTGAACAAGGGCCAGCTCGACGAAGTGGCTGCGGTGGCGGAGAACACCGACAAGTACTTCAAGGCCAGTGGCAGCGACGACAGCGATGCCGGCGCTTACGTCGAAGGCGATAACGCCGTGGCGGCGGGCGAGGCGAGCAACGCCATCGGCAACGGCGCCAGCGCGTATGGCAGCGGCGCGAATGCGCTGGCGGAGAACGCCACCGCCGTCGGCTTCAACGCATTGTCCACCGGCACCAATGCCGCAGCGCTGGGCAACAACGCACAAGCGCTCGGCGAAAGCAGCATCGCGCTGGGTGACGGCTCGGTCGCGGCCGACATCGCCGCCACCGCGACCGGTGCGGGCGCGCAAGCGACCTCGACCTACAGCACGGCCACCGGCAGCGAAGCGGTGGCGTCGGAGAATCAGGCCACGGCGACGGGCTTCCGTAGCAGCGCATCGAACATCGGTGCGACCGCACTCGGCGGCTACAGCGAGGCGAGCGGCTATCTCGGCAGCGCGCTGGGCTACGGCGCGACGGCCACCGGCGACTACACCACCGCGGTCGGCGTAGCGGCCACCGCCTCTGGTGCGAGCGCTGTTTCGGTCGGCGAGTTCAGCGTCGCCAGCGGCGATGAAAGCGTCGCGGTCGGCGGCACCACGTTCTTCGGCTTCATCCCGGCGCAGGCCACCGGCACCGGCGCTTCGGCCTTCGGCGCGGGCGCTTGGGCCACCGGTGACTACACCACCGCGATCGGCTGGAACTCCTACGCCGATGGCGTAAACGCCAGTGCACTCGGCCAGAGCGCCTTCGCCCTCGCCGACAACAGCATCGCCGTCGGCAGCAATGCACAGGCCGAAGCGGTCGGCTCGACGATCGTCGGCGTGGATGGCAGCACCACCGGCGTGAACAGCACCGGTGTCGGCCGCCAGACCAACGTGATCGGCGAGAACGGCGTCGCGGTCGGCTACAACAGCTTCGTGCGCGAGAGCGCGGTGAATGGTGTCGCCATCGGCGCGAACGCCGGTGCCACCGGCGCCAACTCCGTCGCATTGGGCGGTGGCTCGCGCGCCGATGCCGACGACGTCGTCTCCGTGGGCAGCGGCAACGGCGTCGGCGGCCCGGCGACGCGCCGCGTGGTCAACGTCTCCGATGGCGTGGACGCGACCGATGCCGTCAACAAGGGCCAGCTCGACGCGGTTTCCGAAGTCGCCGAAACCACCAGCAAGTATTTCCAGGCCTCCGGCAGCGACGACAGCGATGCCGGTGCCTACGTCGAAGGCGACAACGCGCTCGCTGCCGGCGAGGCGACCAACGCCATCGGCAACGGCGCCAGTGCGCTGGGCAGCGGCGCCAACGCGCTGGCGGAAAACGCCACCGCCATCGGCACCAACGCGCTGGCCACCGGCCAGAACAGCGCGGCCATCGGCTACAACGCCCAGGCCACCGGCCCGGCCGCGGTGGCGGTCGGCGGCGTGGCGGTGGACGAGAACGGCGATGCGTTGATCACCAGCGGCGGCGTGCCGGTCGATACCGGCGCCACCAGTGCCAGCGTCGGCGGTACCGCGCTGGGCGCCAGTGCCAATGCGGGCGGCTTTGCGTCCTCGGCGGTGGGCGTGGGGGCCTATGCCACCGGCGCGCAGTCCTCGGCGTTCGGCGCGGTCGCCAATGCGGTGGGCGATTACAGCACCGCCATCGGCACGCAGAGCGTGGCTGCCGGCACCAGCAGCGTGGCGCTGGGCGGCCCGGTGGACCTGATCCCCGGCCTGGGCTTCTTCGTCGATACGCAGGCGACCGGTGAAGCGTCCACCGCGCTGGGCGCCGGTGCCATTGCCTCGGGCGACTACGCGCTGGCCAGCGGCACGCTGGCCGAGGCGAGCGGGCTGGAAGCCACCGCGCTGGGCTACTTCGCCTATGCGCCGGGCGGCTATGCGACGGCGGTGGGCCCGGAGTCCTGGGCCAGCGGCGAGCAAAGCACGGCCATCGGCTACTACAGCACCGCGCTGGGCGATAACAGCGTGGCGTTGGGCGCCAATTCGGTGTCGACCCGCGACAACACCGTTTCCGTCGGTGACGTGGGTACCGAACGCCAGATCACCAATGTCGCCGCCGGCACCGAGGACACCGATGCGGTGAACAAGGCGCAGCTGGACGAAGTGGCCGATGCGGCAGCGGCCACCAGCAAGTACTTCCAGGCCAGTGGCAGCGACGACAGCGACGCGGGGGCCTACATCGAAGGCGACAACGCGCTGGCGGCCGGCGAAGCCAGCAACGCCATCGGCAACGGCGCCAGCGCCTTGGGCAGTGGCGCCAATGCACTGGCCGAGAACGCCACGGCGGTGGGCTTCAACGCGCTCGCTACCGGCACCAACGCCGCGGCCGTGGGCAACAACGCGCAGGCGCTCGGCGAAAGCAGCATCGCACTGGGCGACGGCTCGGTGGCGGCGGACATTGCCGCCACCGCCACCGGTGCCGGTGCGCAGGCCACTTCGACTTACAGCACGGCCACCGGCAGCGAGGCCGTGGCCTCCGAGAACCAGGCCACGGCGACCGGCTTCCGCAGCAGCGCGTCGAACATCGGCGCGACCGCGCTGGGTGGTTACAGCGAGGCGAGTGGCTATCTCGGCAGCGCGCTCGGCTATGGCGCGGTGGCGTCCGGCGACTACACGACCGCGGTCGGTGTCGCGGCGACGGCCTCCGGCGCCAGCGCGGTTTCCGTCGGCGAGTTCAGCGTTGCCAGTGGCGATGAAAGTGTCGCGGTCGGCGGCACCACGTTCTTCGGCTTCGTGCCGGCGCAAGCCACCGGCACCGGCGCGGCGGCGTTCGGTGCGGGCGCGTGGGCCACGGGCGACTACACCACGGCGATCGGCTGGAACTCGTATGCCGATGGCGCGAATGCCAGTGCGCTGGGCCAGAGCGCCTATGCCCTGGCCGACAACAGCATCGCCGTCGGCAGCAATGCGCAGGCCGAAGCCGTCGGTTCGACACTCGTCGGCGCCGATGGCAGCGCGAGCGGGGTGAACAGCACCGGCGTCGGCCGCCAGGCCAATGTGATCGGCGAGAACGGCGTCGCGGTCGGCTACAACAGCTTCGTGCGCGAGAGCGCGGTGAACGGCGTCGCCCTCGGTGCGAACGCGGGGGCCACCGGCGCCAACTCCGTCGCGCTCGGTGGCGGTGCGCGGGCCGATGCCGACAACGTGGTATCGGTCGGCAATGGCAACGGCGAAGGCGGCCCGGCGACGCGTCGCGTGGTCAACGTCACCGACGGTGTCGATGCCACCGACGCGGTCAACAAGGGCCAGCTCGATGCGGTCGCCGCAGGCGCGGACGCGGCGACAGCCGCCTTCCAGGCCAATGGCGACGGCGTCGCCACCGCCAGCGGCACCGACAGCACCGCCGCCGGTTCCGGCGCCACCGCCAGCGGCGCGCGCAGCGCGGCGTTCGGCGCGGGCAGCACGGCGTCTGGCACGGGCGGCAGCGCGGTTGGCGTCAACAGCCTCGCCATCGGCACCAACAGCACCGCGGTGGGCCGGCAGACCAATGTCATCGGCGAAAACGGCGTGGCGCTGGGCTACAACAGCTTCGTTCGCCAGAGCGGCAAGAACGGCGTCGCGCTCGGCGCCAATGCCGGGGCCAGCGGTGCCGATTCGGTGGCGATTGGTTCTGGCTCGCGCAGCTACGCCGCCAACGAGGTGTCCTTCGGCAGCGGCAATGGCGTAGGCGGCCCGGCCACGCGCAAGCTCACCAACGTCAGCGCCGGCAGCCTCGCCCTCGGCAGCACCGAAGCGATCAACGGCGGCCAGTTGTTCCAGGCGTTGAGCAACAGCATCGGCTTCCTCGGCGGTGGCGCGGCGCTCGGCGCGCAGGGCGTGTTCGTCGCGCCGACCTACGTGATCCAGGGCGCGAGCTACAGCACCGTCGGTGATGCGCTGAGCGCGCTGGACAGCAAGGTCAGCGAGATCGACAGCCGTACCGCCAGCAGCACGGCCAGCGTCGCGAGCACCCGCTCGCTGCGCGGCGCTTCGACGCTGGCGACTCCGCAGGCCGCCACGCTGGAAGCCGAAACCGAAGCGGTACCGGCCGCCGAGACCGCCACCGTCGCCAGCACCGCCGACAGCACGCCGGCCGCCGCCACGACCACCCCGGCCAGCACCACCACCGCAGCGCCCACCGCCGTGGGCAACGCGGCGCGCGCCAACGACATCACCGGCACCGCCATCGGCGGCAACGCCTACGCGCATGGTCCCAACGACACCGCCATCGGCAGCAACACGCGTGTCGATGCCGACGGCAGCACCGCGATCGGCGCCAATGCGCATGTCGCGGCGGTGGCGACCAA
This sequence comes from Stenotrophomonas panacihumi, assembly GCF_001431645.1. Taxonomy (GTDB): domain Bacteria; phylum Pseudomonadota; class Gammaproteobacteria; order Xanthomonadales; family Xanthomonadaceae; genus Stenotrophomonas_A; species Stenotrophomonas_A panacihumi. The sequence goes on from NZ_LLXU01000062.1 coordinate 16,341, forward strand.
CGCGGTGGCGATCGGCGAAGGGGCCACGGTGAGTGCGGCGTCGTCCACCGCCGTCGGCCAGGGCGCCAGCGCCACCGCGCAGGGCGCGGTGGCCATCGGCCAGGGCTCGCTCGCCGACCGTGCGAACACGGTGTCGGTGGGCAGCGCGGGCGCGGAGCGGCAGGTCACCAACGTCGCCGCCGGCACGCAGGACACCGACGCGGTGAACAAGGCCCAGCTCGACAGCGGCGTCACCCGCGCCAACGCCTACACCGACCAGCGCTACTCGGCGATGGCCGATACGTTCGAGGCCTACCAGGGCGAAGTGGACGACCGCTTCCGCCGGCAGGACAAGCGCATCGACCAGCAGGGCGCGATGAACGCGGCGATGTTGAACATGGCCACCAGCGCGGCGGGCATCCGTACCGACAACCGCGTGGGCGTGGGCGTGGGCTTCCAGAGCGGCGAATCGGCGCTCTCGGTGGGCTACCAGCGGGCGATCAGCGACCGCGCCACGATCACCGTGGGCGGTGCCTTCAGCAGTGACGACAGCTCGGTAGGCATCGGCGCCGGCTTCGGCTGGTAAGCCGGGCACGGGAACACGGCGGCGGCTGGAGACGGCCGCCGCCGGCATCAAGGACCCGGGGGGGCGGGACGGCGTCGCGGCCAGGCCAGCGGCGACGCGGTTGCACAGGATGGCCGCACACCTTTTGCCGGAACACGAACGAAGAGGACTTCACCGTGATGGACAAGCACGCTTTCCGCCGCAATCCCCTGGCCGCGGTAATGGCCGCCACCCTGGGCCTGGCCGGCGCGCAGGCCGCGCAGGCGGCCGACCCGCTGCCCGTGCGCGAACCGCTGCATGCCGCACCGGCCGATGCGCAGGGCACCGCCGCCCGCCTCATCGTCCGCTACAAGGACGGCACCGCCGCCGCGGCCGGCGACCGCACCGCCAAGCTCGCCGCCGCCAATGCCGCGCTCGGCCGCGCCGGGCTGGCCACCGCCACCGCGCGCGGCGCGGCCGCGCCGCAGGTGGGCTACGTGCGGCGCCTCGGCACCGGCGCGGACCTGCTGCGCGTCAGCGGCAAGCTCACGCCGGCGCAGCTGGAGCGCGTGCGTGCCGAGATCGCCGCCGACCCGGCGGTGAAGTCGGCCAGCATCGACCGCCTCAAGCAGCCGCTGCTCGTGCCCAATGATCCGTACTACGCCACCTACCAGTGGCACTACAGCAATGCCGCCGGTGGCGTGAACGCACAGCCGGCGTGGGACAAGGCGCAGGGCGAGGGCGTGGTGGTGGCGATCCTCGACACCGGCATCCTGCCCGACCATCCGGACATCGCGGTGAGCAAGCTCGCCGGCTATGACTTCATCACCGATTCGTTCGTGTCCCGCCGCCCCACCGACGACCGCGTGCCTGGCGCGCTGGACTACGGTGACTGGAACCCGGTCGCCGACGAGTGCTACGCCGGCTCGCCGGCGCGCGGCAGCAGCTGGCATGGCTCGCACGTCTCGGGCACCGTGGCGGAAAACACCAACAACGCGGTCGGCATGGCCGGCCTGGCCTACAAGGCCACGGTGCTGCCGGTGCGCGTGCTCGGCCGCTGCGGCGGCTACAGCTCGGATATCGCCGACGCGATCATCTGGGCCTCCGGTGGCCACGTCGACGGCGTGCCGGACAACGCCAACCCGGCCGAGGTCATCAACATGAGCCTGGGCGGTGGTGGCAGCTGCGATGACGAAACCCAGGTCGCCATCGATGGCGCGGTCTCGCGCGGCACCACCGTGGTGGTGGCCGCCGGCAACGATGCCGACGATGCCGCAAATTACAGCCCGGCCTCGTGCAACAACGTCATCACCGTGGGCGCCACGCGCATCAACGGTGGCATCGCCTCGTACTCGAACTACGGCGCCAAGGTGGACCTGTCCGCGCCGGGTGGCGGCGGCAGCGCCGACGGCAACCCGGGCGGCTATGTCTGGCAGCTCGGCTACACCGGCACCACCACGCCGACCTCCGGCGCGTACAGCTACTTCGGCATGGCCGGTACCTCGATGGCCTCGCCGCACGTGGCGGCTACCGTCGCGCTGGTGCAGGGGGCGCTGGCCGCCGCCGGCAGCGCGCCGCTGACGCCGGCCGCGGTGGAGGCGTTGCTGAAGCAGACGGCGCGTCCGTTCCCGGTGGCGCCGCCGGCCAACAAGCCGATCGGCACCGGCATCGTCGACGCCAATGCCGCCATCGACAAGGCGCTGACCCCGCCGTGCGATCCGGGCGACGACGACTGCGCGCCGGATGCCACGCCGCTGACCAACAAGGTCGTTGTCGGCGGGCAATCGGGCGGTGACCAGCTCTTCAGCTTCACCGCCGCGGCCGGCCAGGTGCTGACGATCATGACCTACGGCGGCAGCGGCGATGTGTCGCTGTACGTGAGCCTGGGCGAAGCGCCGACGACCACGGCGTTCGACGCCAAGTCCACCCGCACCGGCAACAGCGAAACCGTGCGCATCACCGCGCCGTCGGCGGGCACGTACTACATCCGCCTGCTCGGCAACCCGAGCTACACCAACGTGAGCGTGGTCGCACGCCAGTAACCCGTGGTACCCAAGGACCCCGGCTTGCGCCGGGGTCCTTCTTTTCCGGATCTTCGGCGTGGTGCGCCGCCGCAGCCTGCCGCGCGTTCTTCCGAAGGCGTCACAATCGCGCATTCCAAGTGCAAACAAGGGCCGTTGCGCATGACCGAACTGCTACAGTTCGGGCTGGCAACGGAGACAGGCGTGAACGCGATCGCTGGCCCATCGGTCGACAACCGGAATGAGGCGGACGAAGTCTCCTCGCGCATCGTGGAAGCCCTGCTGGCGAACCGCCGGCTCAAGGAGGCCGACCTGTTGCGCGCGCGCCAGCTGCAGGCCGAATCCGGCCTCGGCCTGCTGCCGCTGCTGGGCCGCCTGGGCCTGGTGTCCGAACGCGACCACGCCGAAGCCTGCGCCGAGGTGATGCACCTGCCGCTGCTGGAGGGCCGCGCGCTGGCCGATACGCCGCCCGAATCGCTGCCGGAGGTGCGCGCGCTGTCGCCGCGCTTCCTCAAGCAGTTCCACGTCTGCCCGGTCGGTGAACAGGGCGGCACGCTGGAGCTGTGGATGGCCGACCCGTTCGACGATTACGCCGTGTCGGCGGTGTCGCTGGCCACCGGCATGCCGGTGCGCGCGAAGGTCGGCCTGCGTTCGGAAATCGACGACCTCATCGAGCGCTGGTTCGGCGAGGGCCGCAGCGCGATGGGCGCCATCGTGGAAACCGCCGACGGCGAAGCGAGCGGCGGCGACGACATCGAACACCTGCGCGACCTGGCCTCCGAAGCGCCGGTGATCCGCCTGGTGAACCTGGTGATCCAGCGCGCGGTGGAGCTGCGCGCCTCGGACATCCACATCGAACCGTTCGAGAACCGCCTGAAGGTGCGCTACCGCGTGGACGGCGTGCTGATCGATGGCGAAAGCCCGCCGGCCAAGCTCACCGCCGCGGTGATCAGCCGCATCAAGATCATGGCGCGCTTGAACATCGCCGAGCGCCGCCTGCCGCAGGACGGGCGCATCCAGCTGCGCGTGCAGGGCAAGGAACTGGACCTGCGCGTGAGCACCGTGCCCACCGCGCACGGCGAAAGCGTGGTGATGCGTTTGCTCGATCGCGAGACGGTGGTGTTCGATTTCCAGCGCCTGGGGTTCACCGACGCGTTCCTGCCGCAGTTCCGCCGCGTGCTGGAACTGCCGCACGGCATCCTGCTGGTCACCGGCCCCACCGGTTCGGGCAAGACCACCACGCTGTACACCGCGTTGAGCCAGCTCAACACGGCGGACGTCAAGATCATCACGGTCGAGGACCCGATCGAATACCAGATCGAGGGCATCAACCAGATCCAGGCCAAGCCGCAGATCGGCCTGGATTTCGCCAACGCCCTGCGCAGCATCGTGCGCCAGGACCCGGACATCATCATGATCGGCGAAATGCGCGACCTGGAAACCGCGCGCATCGCCATCCAGTCCGCGCTCACCGGGCACCTGGTGCTGTCCACGCTGCATACCAACAACGCCGCCGGCGGCATCACCCGCCTGCTGGACATGGGCGTGGAGGATTACCTGCTCACCTCCACCGTCAACGGCATCCTCGCCCAGCGCCTGGTGCGCCGGCTCGAACCCACGCATGCCGAGCGCTATGCCGCCTCGCCGGAGGAGGTCGAACGCTTCGAGCTGCGCCGCTGGCAGCCGCACGGGGAGATCTTCCTGTTTCGGCCGCGGCCTTCCGCATTGGCGCCGACCGGTTACCTGGGCCGCACCACCATCCTCGAATTCCTGGTGATGGACGACGAACTGCGCCGCGCGGTGATGCGCCGCGCGGGCATGGGCGAGATCGAGCAGCTGGCGCGCCGCGCCGGCATGCGCACGATGTACGAGGACGGCGTGTCCAAGGCCTTGCGCGGCGAGACCACGCTGGAGGAAGTGCTGCGGGTGACGGAGGAAGGCTGATGGCCGTCGTCGCCATGCCGGGCCTTTCCGGGCTGCGCGGGAGTGCGGCCTGATGGCGCTGTTCCGCTACAAGGCGCTCAACGGCGAGGGCGAGCTGCTCGATGGCCAGATGGAAGCGGCCAGCGAGGCCGAGGTCGTCGCGCGCCTGCGGGAGCAGGGCCACCTGCCGGTGGAAACGCGCGCGGCCGGTGCCGACGAACGCGGCCCCGGGCTGCGTGCGCCGTGGCGCGCGCGCGTGCTGGCGGGCGGGGCGCTGGTGCAGTTCACCCACCAGCTGGCGAGCCTGCTCGGCGCTGGCCAGCCGCTGGATCGCGCGCTGTCCATCCTGATCGACCTGCCCGAGGACGCGCGCGAGCGCCGCACGCTCACCGCCATCCGCGACGCGGTGCGCGGCGGTGCGCCGCTGTCCACCGCGCTGGAACGCCAGCACGGCGTGTTCTCTCGCCTGTACGTGAACATGGTGCGTGCCGGCGAGGCCGGCGGCAGCCTGCATGACACCCTGCAGCGCCTCGCCGATTACCTCGAGCGCAGCCACGCGCTGCGCGGCCGGGTGATCAACGCCCTGGTTTACCCGGCCATCCTGCTGGTCGTGGTCGGCTTCGCGCTGCTGTTCCTGCTCGGCTACGTGGTGCCGCAGTTCGCGCAGATGTACGAGAGCCTGGACGTGGTGCTGCCGTGGTTCACCCGCGGCGTGCTGGCGGTGGGGCTGTTCGTGCGCGATTGGTGGATCGTGTTCATCGCCGTGCCGGCCCTCGCGTTGCTGTGGCTGGAACGGCGCCGCCGCGACCCGGCCTTCCGCCTGGCACTGGATGGCTGGCTGCTGCGCCGCCGTCTTTCCGGTGAGCTGCTGGCGCGGCTGGAGACCGCCCGCCTGGCCCGCACGCTCGGCACGCTGCTGCGCAACGGCGTGCCGCTGCTGCACGCCCTGGGCATCGGCCGCGGCGTGCTCGGCAACCGCGTGCTGGCGGCCGAAGTCGAACGCGCCACCGAGGAAGTACGCAACGGCCATGGCCTGGCGAGCGCGCTGGGGCGCGGCAAGCAGTTCCCGCGGCTGGCGCTGCAGATGATCCAGGTGGGCGAGGAATCCGGCGCGCTGGACACGATGCTGCTGCGCGTGGCCGATACCTTCGAGCAGGAAACCGCGCAGGCCATCGACCGCCTGCTCGCCGCGCTGGTGCCCGTGCTCACGTTGCTGCTGGCTGGCGTGGTGGGCGGGGTGATCATCGCCGTGCTCGTCCCGCTGTACGACCTTACCAATGCGATCGGCTGAACAGGCGATGCGCCGCTTTGATCATCGCCATCGCCCCGGCCGCCCGCTAACCTCGCACACCGTCTTCCCTTCGACCCAGACCAGGACACCCGCATGATCCACCGACGCCGTTTCGTACCCGCCGCAGCGCCGCGCGGCCAGTCCGGCATGAGCCTGCTGGAGATCATCATCGTCATCGTGCTGATCGGCGCGGTGCTCACCCTGGTGGGCAGCCGCGTGCTCGGCGGCGCCGACCGCGGCAAGGCCAACCTGGCCAAGTCGCAGATCCAGACGCTGGCCGGCAAGGTCGAAAACTACCAGCTCGACACCGGCAAGCTGCCGACCAAGCTGGACGAGCTGGTCACCCAGCCCGCTGGCGCCGCCGGCTGGCTCGGCCCGTATGCCAAGCCGGCCGAACTCAACGATCCGTGGGGCCATCCCATCGACTACCGCGTGCCGGGTACCGGCCGCCCGTTCGACCTGATCAGCCTGGGCAAGGATGGCCAGCCCGGGGGCAGCAGCTACGACGCGGACATCGTCTACGAGTAAGCCGCCATGGCCCCCGGCCCGCGGCTGAGGCGTTCGCGCGCGCGCGGCGTCACCCTGCTGGAGATGCTGCTGGTGATCGCGTTGATCGCGGTCGCCGGCGTGCTCGCCGCCGGCGTGCTGGGTGGCGGCATCGACGGCTTGCGCCTGCGTTCCAACGGCAAGCAGCTGGCCTCCGAACTGCGGCTCGTGCGCACGCGCGCGATGGCCAGTGGCGTGCCGCAGCAGTTCGAGATCGACCCGCGCAGCGGGCGCTGGTCGAGCACGCTGGGCCACCACGGGCAGGTGCCGGCGCAGCTGCGCATGGCCTTCACCGGCGCGCGCGAAGTGCAGCCGCGGCAGGGCACGGGGGCGATCCGCTTCTTCGCCGATGGTGCATCCACCGGCGGGCGCATCGAGCTGGCCGCGCGCCAGGCGCGCTGGCGCATCGACGTGGCCTGGATCACCGGCGAGGTACGCAGCGGTCGCCTCGAGGCCTCGCCATGAAGTACCAGCGCGGCTACACGTTGATCGAAGTGATCGTCGCCTTCGCGTTGCTCGCGCTTGCGTTGGGGCTGCTGATCGGCACGCTGTCCGGCGGCGCGCGGCAGGTGCGTGCGGCAGAGCTGTCCACCCGCGCGACGCTGCATGCGCAGTCGCTGCTTGCCGGGCTGGAGATGGACGGGCCGCTGCGGCCGCAACATCGCGAAGGGCGCTGGGAGGAAGGCCGCTATGCGTGGCAGCTCGACGTGCGGCCGTGGGTGGATCCGCAGCCGCCGGCCACGACGCAGCCGGTGTCGCCGGTCGACCCGAAACTGATGCAACTCGACCTCTCCGTGCGCTGGGGCGAGGCGCCGGACCAACAGCTGCACTGGCGCAGCCTGCGTCTGGTGCCACCGGCGCTCGACGGCGGTGCGCCGTGAGCGTGCGCCGCGCCGCCGGCTTCACGTTGATCGAAGTGCTGCTGGCCACGGTGCTGCTGGCGGCCGGGCTGACGCTGGCGTTCGCCACGCTGCGTTCGGCCGGCACCATCGGCGGGCGCGGCGAGGCGATCGCCGCGCGCAGCGAACGCATGCGCACCGTCGAAGGCTTCCTGCGCCAGCGCCTGTCGGCCGCATTGCCGGTGGTGATGGCGCGCGACCCTTCCACGAAACAGCCGCAGCGCTTCATCGGCGAGGCCCAGCGCATGCGCTTTGTCGCCGACGTGCCCGACTACCTCGGCTATGGCGGCCCGTACCTGCACGACGTCGGCGTCGAAGGGCAGGGCGCGGCGCGCCATCTGCGGATCCAGCTCACCCAGGTGCAGGCGGGCGAAACGCTCACGCCCGCCAAGCCGGTGCCGGCCGAGCCGCTGGCCGATGGGCTGGTCGAAGTGCGCTTCTCCTATCGGGGCTTCGACCCGCGCGAACGGCGCATGGGCGACTGGCAGGCGCAATGGCCCGACAGCGACCGCCTGCCGCGCTGGGTGCGCATCGAACTGCGCGACGCGCAAGGTGACTGGCCGGCCCTGCTGGTCGCCTTGCCGCAGGCCACGACCGAGCGCACCTCCCTATGAACCGACGCATGCGCGGCGTGGCCCTGGTGCTGGTGTTGTGGCTGATCGTGCTGCTCACGGCGATGGTCGGCGCCTTCGCGCTGGCCGCGCGGGTGGAGCACGGCCAGGATGCGGTGCTGCGCGGCAATGTCCGCGGGCAGATGGTGGCGCGCGCCGGGCTGGAGTACGCCCTGTGGCGCCTGCGCGCCGAGCCGGCCACGCGCTGGCGGCCGGATGGCCGCGCCTACGCGTGGGCGTTCGACGGCGTGCCGGTGCAGGTCCGCATCGTCGATGAAGGCGGCAAGGTCGATCTCAACGCCGCGCCCCCGGCGCTGCTGGCCGGGCTGGTGCGCGCGCTGGGCGCCGAGCCGTCGCGCGCGCAGGCCATCGCTGCGGCCATCGTCGACTGGCGCGATGCCGACAGCCTGCAGGCCCCCAATGGCGCCGAAGACGCCGATTACGCCGCCGCCGGGCTGCCCTACGGCGCCAAGGACGCCCCGTTCGAAAGCCTGGGCGAGCTGCGCCTGGTGCTGGGCGTGGACGCGGACCTGTACCGGCAGCTGCTGCCCAATGTCACGATCCACGGCCAGCGCGCGCAGCCGGTGGCCGCATTCGCGCCGGGCCCGGTGCTGATGGCGATGGGCACCGACCCCGGCCCCGTGCTGGCCGCCCGCCAGGCCCCGGCGGGCGCTTCCGTGACGCAGGTCGATCCGGCGGCCATGGCGGCGGGGACCGGCACTTATAGTATTGAGAGCCGGGCACGCCTGGGCGAGGGACGCGAGGTGGTGCTGCGGGCGGTGGTACGTGCCGGCAGCGCCGTCGCCCGCGATTCGGCATACACCGTATTGCAGTGGGAAGAGGGAGCGGCAGTGCAATGACCGCGTGGCGGCAAAGTCTCGAGCGCATCGGCCTGCGGATTCCGCCGGGGTCCGGCGGTTTCTGGCGCTGGTGGCAGGCGGCGTTGCTGGCCTGGCTGCCGGCGCGCTGGCAGTGGCGGCTCGGTTTCTCGCCGGCGCGCCTGCTGCTGTGGCGCGAGGGCGGCGAGGTGGCGCTGGCCTGGCAGCGCGCGCAGGGCGTCGAGCCGCTGGCGCGGCTGCCCGAGGCGGTGCCCCCGGCCGACTGGGACGCCCTGCTGCCGCCGCGCCTGCGCCCGCTGCCGCGCTACTGGCTGCTGCCGGCCAGCGCCGCGCTGCGCCGTCCGCTACGCCTGCCTGCCGCGGCGGCGGCACGCCTGCAGGACGTGGCGCGTTTCGAGATCGACCGCCAGACCCCCTTCGCCGCCGACCAGGTGTGGTTCGACGCACGCGCGCTGGGCCATCACGGCGATGCGCAGCTCGACGCCGAGCTGGTGGTGGTGCCGCGACGCGTGGTGGACGGCGACGCGGGCATCGCCCCGGCCTGGCGCGAACTGCTCGCCGGCGTGGACGTGCGCGACGGCGACGGCCAGCCGCTGCGCGTGAACCTGCTGCCGCTGGCCGAGCGCCATGTGCGTCGCGACCCGATGGCCCGCTGGAACCTGGCCGTGCTGGCGACCGGGCTCATCGCACTGGCGATCGGCGCGCAGTGGCTGCTCGACAACCGCGCCGGCGCCGCCGATGCGCTGGAAGAACAGGTGCGCGGCGACGCGCAGCGCGCGCGCCAGGTGGCGATGCAGCGCGAGGAACTCACCGCGTTGATCGAAGGCGCCGCCTTTTTCGAGCAGCAACGCGCCGCGCGGCCCGCCGCCATCGAGGTATGGAATGAGCTCAGCCAGCGCCTGCCCGATGGCACCTACCTGGAAAAATTCTCGCTGGAAGGCGACCAGTTGCAGTTGATCGGCCTCAGCGATGAAGCCGCCGCGCTGGTCGAGCGCCTCGACGGCGCGCCGACCTGGCGCAAGCCGGCCCTCACCGGCGTGCTGCAGAGCGATGCCGGCAAGGGCCGCGACCGCTTCACCATCACCGCCACGCTGGCCGCGCCGCCTGCCACGCCCGCCCCGGCGGCCGGAGGGGCGCGATGAATCCAATGCCCGACCTGCGCGAACGCGCCTGGGCGCTGGGCCTGCTGGTGCTGGCGCTGGCCCTGGTCTACGGCCTGCTGGTGCATCCGTTCTTCGTGCAGCCGCTGCTGGCCACCGAGGCGCGCGTGCGCGCCGCGAACGAGCGCGCCCAGCGCGTGCGCGCCGAACTGCAGGAAGCCCCGCGCATCGCCGAACAGTTGCAGCGTGCCCGCGCGCAGCTGGCCGCGCGCCCCGGCTTCCTGCCCGAAGCTTCCGCCGAACTGGCCGTCGCCGGCCTGGTGCAGCGGCTGGAGGCGGTGGTCTCGGAAGCCAGCCCCGGCCATCGCAGCTGCGCGATCAGCAACCGTTCGGCGTTGCCGGCCGACCTGCAGGGGCGCTTCCCCCGCGTGGCCGTGCAGGTACGCCTGCGCTGCGGCACGCCCGAACTGGCCAACGTGCTGCATTCGCTCGAATCCGGCACGCCGGGGTTGTTCGTGGACAACCTCAACGTGCTGGCGCAACGCGCCGCGCTCTCGCCGGGCGACAGCGGCAATGGCCTGGACGTGACGTTCGATCTTTCCGGCTACGTACGCCCCGGCGCAGTCGCCGCGGAGGTCGCCCATGCGCCCTGACGCGATCGGCATGCGGACCTGGTGGCGGGTGGTGTTCGCGGGGTGGGCCGTCATCGTCGCCGTGCTGGCCGGGCTCGGCATGGGCGGCCGCCTGCCGGCCGACGATGCGCCGCTCGCAGCGCGTCCGTTGCCGGCGATCCCGCCGCCGCCGGCACGCCGGCTGGGTGAGCTCTCCGCCTACGCCGCCGTCGCCCAGCGCCCGGTGTTCGCCGAGGACCGGCGCCCGCACCCGTTCTTCCTCGGCGGCAGCGACACCGCCCAGGCCACCGGCCTGCGCCTGACCGGCGTGCTGATGACCCCGCAATTCCAGATGGCCACCATCACCACCGACCAGGGCCGCTCGCTGCGCCTGCGCCTGCAGGGCGACGCGGTGGAGGGCTGGCGCCTGCTCACGCTCTCCCCGCGCAGCGCCACGGTGGAAGGGCCGGGCGGCGTGCGCACGCTGGACATGCAGGTGTTCGACGGCCGCGGCGGCGAAGCCCCGACCGCGTTGCGCGGCGCCGGGCAGGCGAATGCACCGCAGCTGCCGCCTCCGCCGCCGAACGTGATGCCGGTCGCTGCGCCCGTGGCGCCGCCGCCGTCCCCGGCCGCCGCGCCCGTCGTGCAGGCGGCCAACGCGCCGACGCCGGCCGCGCAGGGCGCATCGGCCACGCCGCCGGCGCCCAGCGAGGACCAGCTCAAGGCGATCCGCGAACGCATCGAGGCGCGCCGCCGCGCCTTGCAGCAGCAACAGAATCCGCAGCGCACCGGCGATGCCGCCGTGCCGAAGAACCCGTAGAGTGCCGACATGACGTCACGCGTTGTCCTGATTTCACTCCTCCTGGGCCTGCTGGCCGGCTGCGCAAGCACGCCGACGCCGGACGTGCGCCGCGCGCCGACCCAGCCGCCGCCGCGCACCGCGCCGGTCGCCACCGACGATGCCGGCACCGATGCCGGCCCGCAGCCGGTGATCCGCCGTGGCAGCGGCGAGGTGATCAACCGCGGCGCGGCATCGCGCCCGGCCCCCGCGCTGGCCGCCGCGAGCACCGGCGAGGCCACGTTCAATTTCGAAGGCGAATCGCTGCAGGCGGTGGTCAAGGCCATCCTCGGCGACATGCTCGGGCAGAACTACGTCATCGCCCCCGGCGTGCAGGGCACGGTGACGCTGGCCACGCCCAAGCCGGTGTCGCCGGCGCAGGCGCTGAACCTGCTGGAGATGGTGCTGGGCTGGAACAACGCGCGCATGGTCTACAGCGGCGGGCGCTACAACATCGTGCCCGCCGACCAGGCGCTGGCCGGCACCGTCGCGCCGAGCACCGCGCCGGCGGCGAACGCGCGCGGCTTCGAGGTGCGCGTGGTGCCGCTGCGCTACATCTCCGCCAGCGAGATGAAGAAGATCCTGGAGCCGTATGCGCGGCCGAATGCGATCGTCGGCACCGATGGCTCGCGCAATGTCATCACCCTGGGCGGTACGCGAGCGGAGCTGGAGAACTACCTGCGCACGGTGGAGATCTTCGACGTCGACTGGCTGTCGGGCATGTCGGTGGGCGTGTTCCCGATCCAGTCGGGCAAGGCGCAGGACGTGGCGGCGGACCTGGAAAAAGTGTTCGGCGAGAAGAGCGGCACGCCCAGCGCGGGCATGTTCCGCTTCATGCCGTTGGAGAATGCGAATGCGGTGCTGGTGATCACGCCGCAGTCGCGCTACCTCGACCAGATCCAGCAGTGGCTGGAACGCATCGACAGCGCCGGCGGCGCGCCGCGGCTGTTCTCGTATGAACTGAAGTACATCAAGGCGCGCGAGCTGGCCGACCGGCTGGCCGAGGTGTTCGGGGCCAGCACGCGGGGTGGCAGCGACAACGCCTCGCTCGCACCGGGCGCCACGTCGATGCAGCTGGGCGATTCGCTGGATTCTGCGAGCCTGGGGCGTGATGCCGGCAGCAGCCTGGGTTCGAACAGCAGCAGCGGCTACGGCAGCACGGGCGGCACGGGCAGCAACAGCAGCGGTATCGGCAGCGGCGGCGATTTCACCCTTTCGCCACGCCAGACCGGCAACGGCAGCGTGACGCTGGAAGTGGAGGGCGACCGCGTCGGCGTCTCGGCCGTGGAGGAAACCAACACCCTGCTGGTGCGTGCCGCGCCACAGGCGTGGCGCTCGATCCGCGAGGTGATCGAGAAGCTCGACACCATGCCGATGCAGGTGCATATCGAGGCGCAAGTGGCGGAGGTGAAGCTCACTGGCAAGCTGAGCTACGGCGTGAACTGGTACTTCGAGAATGCCGTTACGGCCGATCCGCCCAACCTGCCTTCCGCACAGGGCCGCAACATCTGGGGCGACATCTCCGGCACCATCGGCAGCGGGGGCCTGGGCTGGACCTTCCTGGGCAAGAACGCCGCGGCGGTGATCTCCGCGCTGGATGAAGTCACAAACGTGCGCTTGCTGCAGACGCCCTCGGTGTTCGTGCGCAACAACGCCGAGGCCACGTTGAACGTCGGCACCAAGGTGCCGATCAACTCGGTGTCGGTGAATACCGGCCTGGGCTCCGACAGCACCTACAGCCAGGTGCAGTACCTGGATACCGGCGTGATCCTCAAGGTGCGCCCGCGCGTGACCCGCGAGGGCACCGTGTTCCTGGATATCGTGCAGGAAGTGAGCTCGGCCGGCGCCGCGCCGGCCAGTTGCGATCCGACCAAATCCACCTGCAATCCGCCCATCGACACGCGTCGCGTCCACACGGAAGCGGCGGTACGCAGTGGCGACACCATCATGCTGGCCGGCCTGATCAGCGATCAGGACGAGGACGGCTCGTCCGGTGTTCCTTTCCTCAGCCGCCTGCCGGTGGTCGGCGCGCTGTTCGGCAAGAAGACGCAGAACGAGACGCGCCAGGAAGTCATCGTCCTGATCACCCCGACCATCGTGAAGGATGCCAACGAGGCGGTGCGGTTCAACGACGAGTACGGCCGCAAGTTCAAGACGCTGGAACCGCTGTACACGCCCGCCAAGCAATGAGTGCCGCCCCGCCCATCGTCCTGCTGCCGGTCGGCACCGACGACCGCGCGCTGGACGCCTGCCTCGGTGCGCTGGAGGCAGGCACGCCGCCGGGCACCCCCGTGTGGCTGGCCGACGACGCGCAGGCGGGCCCGCGTGGCGTGGCGGTGATCGAAGCCTGGCTGGCGCGCACGCGCCTGCAGGCGGATTACACGCGGCGCGAACGGCCGATCGGCGAGGTCGCGCACCTGGATGAAATGCTGCGCGCCTGTGGCGCCGCCGATGTCGTGGTGCTGTCTTCGCAGGCGCAGCCGCTGCCCGGTTGGCTGCGCCAGCTGGAGGCGTGCTTCGCCCGCGATGCCGCCATCGCCAGCGCCACGCCATGGAGCAATGCCGGCGAAGCGGCCGCATGGCCGCGGCTGGGCGAAATCAATCCATTGCCGGATGATCCCGAGCGCTTGGCCGCCGCCTGCGCGGCGATGCCGCCGCTGCACCCGGAGCTGCCCTCGGCCATCTGCCATGCGGTAGCGCTACGCGGCAGCGCCCGCCAGCGTGCCGGCGGGCTGGACGCCAGCAGCTACGGTGCGTGGTACGCGGCGCTGATCGACCTGAGCCTGCGCATGGCCGGGCTCGGCTGGCGCAACGTGCTGTGCGAGACCGCTTTCGTCGCGCGCGAGGAAGAGGGCATGCCCGCCGACGGCGACATGGATGCGCTGGCCACGCGCTGGCCGGCCTGGCATTCGCGCCTGGCGGGCTTTTTGATGGACGACCCGCTCGCGGCGATGCGCACGCAACTGCAACAGCTTTACGAGGCCACGCCGGTCGCCATGCCGCAGCGCGACCTGTTCGGCGAAACCCGAGGGAAAGAGGAATGAATGCAGCCATCGCCGCGCTGGTGGTTACGTACCGCAGCGCGGCCACCATCGACGAATGCCTGTCGCGCTTGCGCGCGGCCGCCGAGGTGGCCGAGATCCGCGTGGTCGACAACGATTCGGACGACGACACGCTCAGCGTCGTGCAGCGCCATGCCATCGAGGATGCGCGCGTGCACTTCATCGCCAACCCGGACAACCCCGGCTTCGCCACCGCCTGCAACCAGGGCGCGGCGGATTCACACGCGCCGTGGCTGGTGTTCATCAACCCGGACCTGATGGTCGCGGCGGATACGCTTTCGCAGCTGCGCGCGCGCGCCGAAGCGCTCGGCGTGCCCGCGCTGCTCGGCGTGGAGCAGGTGGACGAACACGGCGAGCCCGATGGCGCGGTGCGCCGTCGCGACCCGGACTTCGCCGCGATGCTGCGCGCGCCGCGCCGCGGTGCGCAGCTGGCGGTGCCGGCCGACCCTTCGCTGGCGTTGCAGCCGGTGGAGGCCATCTCCGGTGCGTTGATGCTGATGCCACGCAGCCTGTTCGATGGCATCGGCGGCTGGGATGCCGGCTACCGCCTGCATGCCGAGGACCTCGACCTGTGCCGCCGCGCGCGCCAGGCCGGGGCGATGGTGGCGGTCGCCAACGACCTGCGCGTGGTGCACCTGCGCGGTGTCTCGAGCCGCTCGCGGCCGTTCTTCGTCGAATGGCACAAGCATCGCGGGCTGTGGCGCTATTTCCGCAAGTTCGAAGCGCCCCGGCGCAGCTTGCCGGTGCGCGCCGGCGTGTGGCTGGCAATCTGGGCGCATGCGGCCGCGCAGGTGCCGCGCCTGCTGCGGCGTGCCGGGTAGGGGCGCGGCGGGCACGCGGCGCCTGCACATCGACCGGGTCATAATCTCCCCATGATCATCACCTCGCTGCTCGACACCGACCTGTACAAATTCACCATGATGCAGGCGGTGCTGCACCAGCACCCCGGCGCGCAGGTCGAATACCGCTTCAAGTGCCGCACGCCGGGCATCGACCTGGCGCGGTACATCGACGAGATCTCCACCGAGATCGACCTGCTGTGCGAGCTGCGCTTCCAGCCCGACGAGCTGGCCTACCTGCGCGCGATGCGTTTCATCAAGCCGGACTTCGTCGACTTCCTCGGCCTGTTCCACCTGGACCGCAAGTACCTCACCCTGCGGCCCTCGCGCCAGGTGGAGGGCGAGATCGAGCTGATCATCCGCGGCCCGTGGCTGCACACGATCCTGTTCGAAGTGCCGCTGCTGGCGATCATCAACGAGGTCTGGTTCCGCAACACCAGCCAGCCGGATTTCGAGGAAGGGCGCCGCCGCCTGCAGGCCAAGGTCGCGCGGCTGGCCGCGCCCGGCTACGAGGATTGCCGCGTCGCCGATTACGGCACCCGCCGGCGCTATTCGCGGCAGTGGCACGGCGAACTGCTGCCGCTGCTGCGCGAGGGCTGGGGCGAACGCTTCGTCGGCACCAGCAACGTGTACTTCGCCCGCCGCTACGGCATGACCCCGCTGGGCACGATGGCCCACGAATACCTGCAGGCGTTCCAGGCGCTGGGCCCGCGCCTGCGCGATTCGCAGGTGGCGGCGCTGGAGTCTTGGGCGCGCGAGTACCGCGGCGACCTGGGCATCGCGCTGTCGGACGTGGTCGGCCTGGATGCCTTCCTGCGCGACTTCGACCTGTACTTCTGCAAGCTGTTCGACGGCATGCGCCACGACTCGGGCGACCCGTTCGTGTGGGGCGAGCGCATCCTGGACCACCTGCAGCAGCACCGCGTGGACCCGCGCGGCAAGGTGCTGGTCTTCAGCGACGGCCTGAACATCGAGCGGGTGATGGGCCTGTTCGACCACTTCAAGGGCCGCTGCCGGTTGTCCTTCGGTGTCGGTACCCACCTGACCAACGACCTGGGGCCGGAGCCGCTGCAGATCGTCATCAAGATGGTCCGATGCAATGGCCAACCGGTGGCCAAACTGAGCGATTCACCCGGCAAGAGCATGTGCGACGACCCGGGCTACCTGCGCTACCTGCGGCAGGTGTTCGAGGTCCAGGACACCCCCGACGCCGAGTGACGCGCAGCGGCGTTTTTTGCCGCACTGCGACCAGTCAAGGTGAAATTTCGCAACCCGATAGGGTAAAGTGCGATCCAATTCTCAATTGTGCACTGCACAGCGTCGTGTTTGGCACCGCGCTTGCATATGTTTGACCCGTACCGGGGGCATGATGCCCGGTGCACCCCCACGCAGCACGGTTCAGGCATGACTTCGTTCGATCCTTCAACGCTGTTTCGCGCCCGCGGCTGTTCCCGGCAATGGCTCGGTTTCGTCCGTGCCCTGGCCGAGGAGTTCGCCGCCGAACTCCCCGAGCATGAGCTGGCCACCCTGATGGCCCGCATCGGGCGCCGCTTTGCCCATCGCCATCCGATCGGCGAATGCGTGGCGCTCGGCGAGGTCGAGACCGCGGCCAACCGGATCTGGGGCGAGGTCGAATGGGGCCAGTGCCGCATGGAAGAGCAGGCCGGCAGCGTGGAGATCACCCACGCCGCCCCGCCGCTGGCCGTGGCCTTGACGGGCATGGACTGGAGCGACGGCTTCCTGGCGGGGGTGTATGAGGGGTGGTTCCAGCAACTGGGGATGCTGGCGGGGCTGGCGGTGAACGCCGAACGCCCGCCGGCGCCGGATCTGCGCCGGCTGCGGCTGGCGCGGGCGGTGTAGGCGCGGTGTACACATCTTGGGGGCAAGAATGAACGACAAGCACAAGCAAGCACAGGAAGAGGCACTGGACGACGTCGACCGCCTGTTCGCCCGCCTGGGCAGCAAGGGGGCCGACGAGTACCGTGATTTCGTGCCGGGCAAGCTGCCCACGCGCGAAGCGGCGGTCGAAGCGTTGCAGGTGCCGGTGGAAGCGGTGAAGTCGGCCGAAGCGAAGGCGCCGGAAGCGCCCGCGGTCGAACCGCCGTCGATGCCGCCGCCGCCGTCGCCGCCGATCCTGGCCGCGATCCGGCCGCTGCGGTCCGAGCAGGTGCAGGTGCAGGCGCAAGTGCAGAAAAGCCCGGTGGGGGCGCCGGCGACCGAACTGGACGCGTTGTTCCAGCGTCTGCTGCAGGCCGATGCCGCTCCGGCGGCGTCCGGGCCGCTGCGGCGCATGTTCGGGCGCTGAAACGGCGGGTCGGGCGAGGGCCCGGCGGGACTGAAAGATCGGCGCGACCGCGCGCCACGGGTGCTGTCATAAGGAACGTTTGATGAGTATCGCCACCGCGCCGCGCTCCGGCACGCTGTTGCCCAGGCTTGCGACCTGGACTCTCTGGCTGCTGGGCGCGCTGCTGCTGGTGTTCGTGGTGGCGGTGCCGATGGACGTGGCCCAGCAGATGATCTTCTCGGCCGTGCTGTTCGTCGTGGCGCTGTTCCTGCGCCGGCGCGGCGGGCGGGTGGTCGTGCTGATGATGATGGGCATGTCGCTGGCGGTGTCCTCGCGCTACATGTGGTGGCGCCTGACCGAGACCATGGGCGTGGGCGGCGTGGTCGACCTGGTGCTCGGCCTGGGCCTGGTGGCCGCCGAGCTGTACGCCTTCGTGATCCTGGTGCTGGGCTTCTTCCAGGTGCTCTGGCCGCTGAACCGCAAGCCGGTGCCGCTGCCGGCCGACCAGCGCGAATGGCCGACCGTGGACGTGTTCATCCCGACCTACAACGAGCCGCTGTCGGTGGTGCGCACCACCGTGCTGGCGGCCACGGTGATGGACTGGCCGTCGGACAAGATCAACGTGCACGTGCTCGACGACGGCCGCCGGCCGGAGTTCCGCGAGTTCTGCGAACAGGTCGGCGTGCACTACGTCACCCGCACCAACAACTTCCACGCCAAGGCCGGCAACATCAATGCCGCGCTGAAGAAGGCCAAGGGCGAATACGTCGCCATCTTCGACTGCGACCACATTCCCACCCGCTCGTTCCTGCAGGTGGCGATGGGCTGGTTCCTGCGCGACCCCAAGCTGGCGGTGGTGCAGACCCCGCACTACTTCTTCTCCGCCGACCCGTTCGAGCGCAACCTCGGCACGCACGGCAAGGTGCCCAACGAGGGCGAGCTGTTCTACGGCCTGCTGCAGGACGGCAACGACCAGTGGGACGCGACGTTCTTCTGCGGCTCATGCACCGTGATCAAGCGCGGCCCGCTCGACGAGATCGGCGGCGTGGCCGTGGAGACGGTGACCGAGGACGCGCATACCGCGCTGAAGCTGCACCGCCGCGGCTACCGCAGCGCCTACCTGGCGATCCCGCAGGCCGCCGGCCTGGCGACGGAGAGCCTGTCGGGCCACGTCGCGCAGCGCATCCGCTGGGCGCGCGGCATGGCGCAGATCGCGCGCCTGGACAACCCGTTGTTCGGCAAGGGCCTGCGGATATCGCAGCGGCTGTGCTACCTCAACGCGATGCTGCACTTCTTCTACGGCCTGCCGCGCATCATCTACCTGACCGCGCCGCTGGCCTTCCTGTTCTTCGGCGCGCATGTCATCCATGCCTCGGCGCTGATGATCCTGGCCTACGCGCTGCCGCACATCTTCCAGGCCAACCTCACCAACATCCGCGTGCAGGGCAAGTATCGCCACCTGCTGTGGAACGAGGTCTACGAGACCACGCTGGCGTGGTACATCCTGCGCCCGACGCTGGTGTCGTTCATCAACCCCAAGCTCGGCAAGTTCAACGTGACGCCGAAGGGCGGCCTGGTGCAGCGCGGCTACTTCGACTCGCAGATTGCCAAGCCCTACCTGTTCCTGCTGGTGCTCAACCTGGCCGGCATCGCCGCCGGCATCATGCGCTGGAGCTTCGCCAGCGATGCCGGCGAGCTGCACACCATCTGGTTCAACCTGGGCTGGACGGTCTACAACATGCTGCTGCTCGGCGCGACCATCGCCACCGCCAGCGAGACGCGCCAGGTGCGCCGCTCGCACCGCGTGCCGCTGGATGCGCCGGTGAGCGTGCGCCTGGCCGATGGCACGCTGCTGGAAGGCCGCACGATCAACTTCTCCACCGGCGGCATGGCGATCCGGCTGGACCAGCCGCAGCCCATCGAGCCGGGCATGAACGTGCAGATCGGCCTGCGCCACCGCGGCGTGGAGCAGCCGCTGCCGGCCATCGTGCGGCATGACCGCGACGGCCAGATCAGCATCGAATTCGCGCAGATGGACCTGGAGCAGGAGCGCTGGCTGGTCGCCTGCACGTTCGCGCGCGCCGACCTGTGGCTGGGCCAGTGGGGCCAGCACGACCGCGATTCGTTCCTGCGTTCGGTCGGCCAGGTGCTCGGCGCGAGCATGCGCGGCTTCCGCCGCCTCGGCCAGCACAGCATCAGCAGCCTGCGGCGCGGGTTCCGCCCCGTCGGCCACGAAGAGGGCGCGTGAGCATGCCCGTTTCCGTCGTTCCTCCTTCTTTGACCAAGATGATCCCGATGCGACTCGTATCCGCCACCGCCGCCTGCCTGTTGACCGTGGCCGCGGGCCTGGCCTGCGCGCAGCCCGCGCCGACGCCTGCGCCCGCCCAGGACCCCGCCGCGCAAAATCCGCAGGCCGTGCCCGCCGTGGCCGGCACGCCCGACATGCCGGCCGCGCCGCCGGCCTCGGCGAGCACGCGCACGCAAACGCTGCGCGAACTGGGCATCGACTACGAGATCACCCTGCGCGGCATCCACGGCAACGCTGGCGTGCCGTTCGGCGTGCGCACCGATGAACTGGTCAACGCCGCCCAGCTGCACCTGCGCTACAGCTACTCGCCCTCGCTGCTGCCCGACCTCTCGCACCTGAAGGTGACGGTCAACGGCGTGACCGTGGCGACGCTGCCCACCCCGCAGGCCGATGCCGGCAAGGCGCTCAGCGCCGATATCCCGATCGACCCGCGCGTGGTCTCCGATTACAACCAGATCAACCTGGAGCTGATCGGCCACTACACCCGCGAGTGCGAAGACCCGGACCACACCAGCCTGTGGGCGAACATCGACGCGGCCAACAGCTCGCTCAGCCTGACCACCACGCCGGTGGCGCTGGCCGACAACCTGGCGATGCTGCCGGTGCCGTTCTTCGACGAACACGACGTGCGCCCGCTCAACCTGCCGTTCCACTTCGCGCAGCGGCCGGACATGGCCACGCTGCAGGCGGCTGGCATCGTGTCCTCGTGGTTCGGTGCGCTGGCCGGCTATCGCGGGGCGAGCTTCCCGGTGTCCACCGGCACGCTGCCGGCCTCGGGCAACACGGTGGTGTTCGCCACGCCCGACACGCTGCCGACGCTGCTGGCCGGCGTCACCGGTTCGCTGCCGGACATCCACGGCCCGACCGTGGCCATCATGAGCCACCCGACCGACCCGAACGCCAAGCTGCTGCTGGTGCTCGGCCGCAACGCCGGCGAGCTGGCCAAGGCGGCCACCGCCCTGGCGCTGCGCGCGCCGCTGACCGGCGCGGTGGCGCAGGTGGGCGACCTGGCGCAGCCGGACGCGCGCAAGCCGTACGACGCGCCGAAGTGGGTGAGCAGCGAGCGCCCGGTGTACTTCCGCGAACTGGTCGACCGCCCCGAGCGGCTCAACGTCACCGGCTACCACCCGGACCTGATCCGCGTCGGCCTGCAGCTGCCGCCGGACCTGTTCGTGTGGCGCAGCGACGGCATCCCGGTGTCGCTGAAGTACCGCTACACGGTGCCCGAAGCGAACGACCAGTCGGCGCTGAACATCAGCATCAACGACAACTTCGTCACCACGTTGCCGTTGAACGGGCATCCGTATGCGCAGTCGCTGCCGCTGCGCTGGTGGCGTGGCCTGGGCGAGCGCGGCGCGATGCCGATCCGCCAGGACCTGGAGCTGCCGACCGGCACGTTCTCGGCCAACAGCCAGCTGCGCTTCCACTACTTCTTCGACCGCCCGCAGGCCGAGGCGTGCAAGAACACGTTCCCGGACGTGGCCGGTGCGATCGACGGCGATTCGAGCATCGATCTGCGCTCGTTCCCGCACTACATGGCGATGCCGAACCTGGCCGCGTTCGGCAATGCCGGCTTCCCGTTCACCCGCCTGGCCGACCTGTCCGAATCGGCGATCGTGCTGCCGGACAACCCGAGCGAGGCCGACTTCGGCAACGTGCTCAACCTGCTCGGCAAGCTCGGCGCCGTGACCGGCTACCCGACGCTGCGCGCGACGCTGGCCACGCCGGCCGAGGCCAAGCAGCGCGATGCGAACCGCGACCTGATCGTGCTCGGCTCGCCGACGACCCAGCCGCTGCTGCGCGAATGGGCGCAGTACCTGCCGGTGGGCGAGGGCGCCAACGGCCGCCGGTTCCGCCTGAGCGACTGGCTGCTGGACAAGCTGCCGGGGTTCCTGTCCTTCGATGCGCGCCGCACCGACCTGCCGACCACCGCCGAGGTCAGCGTCAATCCGCAGCCCAACGACGTGCTGCTGATGGGCCTGCAATCGCCGCTGGACCGCGACCGCAGCGTGGTGGTGCTGCAGGCCGACGACCCCAGCAACCTGGCGCGCCTGTTCGAGGCCTGGGCCGACCCGGTGCGGCTGGCCAAGTTCCAGGGCAGCGTGGTGCTGCTGCAGGACGACAAGGTCACCAGCCTGGCGGGCAACCAGACGTACTACATCGGCCACCTGCCGCTGCCGACCTGGCTGCGCTGGTACTTCTCCAACCACCCGATCTGGCTCGGCGTGGCGGTGGTGATCCTGTGCCTGCTGCTGGCCCTGGCCGCGCGCGTGCTGCTGCGCCTGCATTCGGCGATCCGCCTGCGCGAGGGACGCGGCAAGTGACGAAAGGCTCGCCTCCGCGCGATCCTGCGCGCCGCCGCTGGCTCGGCGGCGCGCTTGCGTTGGCCGCGGGCGCGATGGTGCAGCGTGCCGGTGCGGTGAGCTTGCCGCCATGCCCGGCCGCCGCGGCATGGCCGTACTGGCAGGCGTTCTCGGCCAGGCACATCCAGCCGGATGGCCGCGTGGTGGATTTCGCCACGCCCGACCAGCGCAGCACCTCCGAAGGACAGTCTTACGGGCTGTTCTTCGCGCTGGTGAACAACGACCAGCCGCTGTTCGAGCGCATCCTCGGCTGGACCCGCCAGAACCTGATGGATGGCCGGCCGTACGAGATGCTGCCGGCCTGGCTGTGGGGCCGCGCGGCCGATGGCCAGTGGCGCGTGCTCGACGAGAACAACGCCACCGATTCGGACCTGTGGATTTCCTATTGCCTGCTCGAAGCCGGGCGGCTGTGGGAGCGCGCCGGTTACGTGAGCGCGGGCCTGCGCAAGCTGCAGCTGGTGCGCGAGCAGGTGCTGGCCAAGGTGCCGGGCCTGGGCCAGATGCTGTTGCCCGGCCGCACCGGCTTCCATGCCGGGACGCGCTGGACGTTCAATCCTTCCTACGTGCCGCTGCAGTTGCTGCGGCGCTTCGCCTCGGCCGACCCCAAGGGCCCGTGGCGGTCGATGATCGCCGGCAGCGCGCGGATGATTTCCGGCAGCGCGCCGGTGGGGTTCGCCGCCGACTGGATCGGCTGGGACGGCAGCGCATTCGGCATCGACCCGGCCAAGGGACCGCTCGGCAGCTACGACGCAATCCGCGTGTACCTGTGGGCCGGCATGCTCGACCGCGCCGATCCGCTGCGCGCCAACCTGCTGCGTGACCTCTCCGGCCCGGCGCAGATGCTGCGCGCGCAGGGCACGTTCGCCGAGAAGATCGACGTGCAGCGGGGTGTCGGCACCGGCAATGCGCCGGTCGGCTTCGCCGCGGCCCTGCTGCCGTACCTCAGCGCGCTCGGCGAGGGCGCGCTGCTCAAGACCCAGCAACAGCGCGTTCCCGCCGCCAATTCAGCCGCGGCCAACGCGCTGCCCTACTACGAGCGCAACCTGGTGCTGTTTGGCCAGGGCTGGCTCGAAAACCGTTACCGTTTTGCCGCAGACGGGCGCCTGCTGCCTGCCTGGAGACTGAAACCATGCTCCGCCACAACCTGAAGCCGCTTTACCTCGCCGGGATGATCGAACTGTGCCTGCTGGCCACGCCGGCGCACGCGCAGAGCGCGACCCAGCAGCTGGTCAACCAGGGCAACTACTGGCACGACCAGGGCCGCGACGACCTCGCCGCCGACACCTGGCGCAAGTTGCTCAACATCGATCCCAACCAGCCGGACGCGCTGCTCGGCCTGGGCCAGATCGAATTCGCCCAGGGCAAGAGCGCCGACGCGCGCAAGCGCCTGGCGCAATTGCAGGCCGCGCATCCGAACTCGCCGCAGGCCCAGCGCCTTCGACTGGTGATCGGTGGCAATGCCGGCGCGGCCGGCGGTGGCGCCGACCCGCACCTGGCCAACGCGCGCCGCGCGGCGGCGGCGGGACGCTACGTGGAAGCGGTGCGCGAATACGAAGCCAGCTTCAACGGCAAGGCACCGCCGTCCAACGTGGCGCTGGAGTACTACCAGTCGCTGGCCGGCACGCCGCAGGGCTGGGAAAAGGCCCGCGACGGCCTGGCCCGCCTCAAGGCCAGCGAGCCGGACAACGCCGGCGTCGCGCTGGCGCTCGCGCAGGTGCTGACCTATCGCGAGCCGACCCGCCGCGAGGGCATCGCCCAGCTGCGCACGCTGAGCACGCGCGCCGATATCGGCGGCCCCGCACGCAACGGCTGGCGCCAGGCGCTGCTGTGGCTCAACGCCGGCCAGGGCGATGCGGATCTCTACCAGGCGTGGTTGAACGCCAATCCGAACGATGCCGAAGTCGCCGCCAAGCTCACCCAGTTGCGCGAGCGCCGCACGGCGGCCACCGCGCAGGATGCGGAAGGCGTGGCGCTGGGCGAAGGATTCAAGGCGCTCAATGCCGGCAATCTCGCCACCGCCGAGCAGCGCTTCACCCAGGTGCTGCGCGCGCGTCCGCGCGACAGCGAGGCGCTGGGTGGCCTGGGCTCGGTGCGCCTGCGCCAGCAGCGCTTCTCCGAGGCGCAGGAACTCCTGCGCCCGGCCGCGGCGGCCAACGGCAAGTGGAACAGCGCCTACAACAGCGCGCGTTACTGGCTGCAGCTGCAGCAGGCCGACGCCGCGCGCCAGCGCGGGGATATCGCCCAGGCCACCAGCCTGGCGCAGGCAGCGGTGAAGCTGCAGCCGAACGAGCCCGCCGGCTACGCCGCGCTGGGCAACCTGCAGACTGGCAGCGATGCGCAGGCCGCCGAGGCGAGCTTCCGCAAGGCGCTGTCGCTGGATGCCGACAACGCCGCCGCCCTGCAGGGCCTGGTCGCGCTGTACAGCCGCCAGGGCCGCATGCAGGAAGCGACCGACCTGTTCAACCGCCTGCCCACCGCCCAGCGCCAGCAGGCCGGCGGCGAGGCGATGCTGCGCTCCAACGTGCAGCGCGCCAAGGCGCGCCAGGCGCTGGAAGCCGGCGATGCGGTCACCGCGCAGACCGAACTGGAAGGCGCGATGGTCGAACGCCCGGGCGATCCGTGGATCCGCCTGGACCTGGCTCGCCTGTACCTGCAGGCCGGTCGCCCGGACCAGGCGCGCAGCGTGATGGATGGCCTGCTCGCCGTGCACGGCGACACCGCCGAGGCGCAGTACGCCAACGCGCTGTACGCGCAGGAAACCAGTGATTGGGGCTCGGCCTACGCCAGCCTCGAACGCATTCCCGCGGCCTCGCGCACGCCGGAGATGACGCGCCTGCGCAACATCGCGTGGGTGGAGCAGCAGGCACGCACCGCGCGCGGACTGCAGCAGCAGGGCCGTGCCGGCGAGGCGCAGGCGCTGCTGTCGCGTACCGAAGCCGCGCTCGGCGACCAGATCGATGACCCGCAGCTGCTGGCCGCGCTGGCCGGTGCATGGGCCGACAGCGGCAATTCCTCGCGCGCGCTGACGCTGGCGCAGCGCCTGGTCACCACCGGCAACCCCGGCACCGAACAGCGCCTGCAGTACGCGAGCGTGCTGCTGCGCGCGCACCAGGATGCCGAGCTGTCCGCCGTGCTGCGCCAGCTCCACGACACGACGATGACGCCGGAGCAGCTACGCCGCTACCAGTCGCTGCGCAGTGGCTACGTGCTGCGTCAGGTCGATGCCCTGCGCGAGCTGGGCAACCTGGAAGGGGCTTACGACGCGCTGGCGCCGATCCTCGCCCAGCAGCCGCAGGATCCCGATGCGCTGTCCGCGCTCGCGCGCCTGTATGCCAGCGCTGGCGACCAGCGCCAGGCGCTGGTGATCTACCAGCAGATCCTGCAGCGCCAGCCGAACGATCTCGATGTGCTGGTCGCCGCGGCCAACAGTGCGGCCGCGCAGCAGGACCTGGACAGCGCCGAGGTGTACCTGCAGCGTGCGCTCACGCAGGCGCCGCAGTCGCCGGACGTGCTCGCCGCGGCCGGCCGCGTGTATCGCGCGGCAGGCAAGAATCGCAAGGCCGAGCAGTATTTCCGTGCGTCGCTGGCCGCGCAGCAGCGTGATGCCGGCCAGCTCGACAACAACCTGCCCGGTGCGCGTGGTCCGGCCGCGTATGCGTCGGCCGCCCGCCCGCTAAATCCTTTCGCCGGCATGACCGGCCCGATGCGGGGCTCGGCGGCGGTGCTGTCCGATGCCACGCCGTATCCGGCCACGCTGCCGCCACCGGCGGCCTATCCCGCCGCGCCCGCGGCGACGTACGCGGCGGCCCCGGCCTATGCCGCCGCCGTGCCCGCGCCGGCGTATGTGCCGCCGGCGCCGAGCGGCGGGGCTTATGCCAGCGATGGCGACCTGCCGCCGCCGGTGAGCGCTTCCTCCGCGCCGATGATGGCGGCCCTGCCGGTGCCGGGCCAGGCTGCCCGGGTGCCGGCGCCGGCCTATGCCGCGGGCGTCGCGCCGATCGGCCGTGGCGGCGAAGCGCGCGCGCAGGCGTTGCCGCCGCGTCGCAGCGGCAACACGGTGCTCGACGAACTGCGCGAAGTGCAGGCCGACAACAGCAGCCAGATTGCCGGTGGCGCGATCTACCGCGCCCGCGACGGCGAGTCCGGCCTGGGCCAGCTCGATGACATCGAAATGCCGGTGCAGGCGGAGTTCGCCGTGGGCGACGGCAAGCTCGGTGTCAGCGTGACGCCGACGCTCATCGACGCCGGCGCGGTGCCGACCGACTACAACGTCGCCAGCCGTTTCGGCGGTGGGCCGGCGGCCGCGATTTCCGACGCGCTCGCCACCGATCCCACCCAGATCGACAACCTCGTCGGCACCACGCTCTACCAGGGGCTGCTGACCACCGGCAACAACGCCGCCACCCGCAACTACATCTACGAAGCGGCGGTGGCCAATGGCGATTTCCAGACCCTGTACAACGAAGCCGAAGGCGATACCGCCGCCGAGCGTCGCCAGGCCGCGCTCGATGCGCTGTATGCGCAGCCGCTGTCGCAGTACCTGCTGTCCAACAACCTCTCGGCGCTGAGCATCGGCACCATCGCCACGCAGCTGCTCAATGATCCCTCGCTGCGCGCCGATCTCGACGCCGCCAGCCAGGCGCAGCTGCTGGTGCTCTCGCAGAGCGCGGCTGCCACGCAGACGCCGGTGCAGTTCCGCGACGCGCTGTATTCGATGGCCGCCAACGGCACCGCCTCGCGTCGCCTCAGCCAGGACGACAGCGGTGTCGGCGTGGCGGTGAGCTATCGCAATGGCGGCTTCTCGGCCGATATCGGCAGCACGCCGATCGGCTTCCAGCAGCAGAACATCGTCGGTGGCGTGGGCTGGCGCGGGGAGATCGGCGACAACCTGACCTACTCGGCGCAGGGCTCGCGGCGCGCGGTGAACGACAGCGTGCTGTCCTTCGCCGGCACAGAGGATGTGCGTACCGGCAGGGAGTGGGGCGGCGTGACCAGCAACGGCCTGGCAGTGTCGGCCACGCTGGATAACGGCCTGCTCGGCGGCTACGCCAACCTGGCCGCGCACCGGCTGACCGGTCGCAACGTGGCCGACAACGACCATCGACAGGTCGACCTCGGTTTCTACGTGCACGCACTGGAAACCGACAACCAGTCGCTCACCGCCGGCGTCAACCTGACGGCGATGCAGTACG
Organism: Stenotrophomonas panacihumi; assembly: GCF_001431645.1. Classification (GTDB taxonomy): domain Bacteria; phylum Pseudomonadota; class Gammaproteobacteria; order Xanthomonadales; family Xanthomonadaceae; genus Stenotrophomonas_A; species Stenotrophomonas_A panacihumi. The sequence continues at coordinate 43,591 of NZ_LLXU01000062.1, forward strand.
ACAAGAACCTCAGCGGCTTCACCTACGGCCAGGGCGGTTACTTCAGCCCGCAGGATTACTTCGACCTGGGCTTCCCGGTGCACTGGACCGGCCGTTCGGCCAGCCAGAAGGTCAACTGGCGGCTGGATGCCAGCGTCGGCGTGCAGCACTTCCGCACCGACGACTCGCCGTACTTCCCGACCGACCCGACGCTGCAGCAGTCGGCCTACGACGCCGCTTCGCTGGCGGCGATGCTGGGCCTGACGGACCGCTACGTGGCGCCGGTGTACCTGGGCGAAAGCAAGACCGGCGTGTCGTACAACGTCTCGGGCGCGGCGGAATGGCAGGTTGCCCCGCAGCTGTTCCTCGGTGGCCGCCTGACCTTCAACAACGCGCGTGACTACAACCAGTTCAACACCAACCTGTACCTGCGTTTCGTCCTCGACCGCCTCGGCGCGGCGCTGGGCAAGGCGCCGCAGGTGGTGACCTCGCCGTACGCGAGCGATTACTGATGGCGCCGGCCGGCCCCCGCGGCCGGCTCATTGCCTGACGAAGGCGGCCAGCGGCGCGAAGTCGCCGCGGTCCGCCGCGCGGATCGCGGCGATATAGAGGGCGCGGACTTCCTCCGCGGCCAGCGTGCTCCCCCAGCTGAAGCGCGGCAGGCCGTGCTGCTCCAGGTAGTAGTCGGCCATCAGCCGTGAACAGCGGCCATTGCCGTTGGGGAACGGATGGATCCAGGCCAGGCGGTGATGCAGCCGCCACGCCTGTTCTTCGAGCGGATAGGTCTCGTGCGTGCGCCAGGCTGCGCTGTCGTCGAATAACTGTGCCAATTGCGTGCTGATCTGGTGCGGGGCGATGCCGATGTTGCGTTCCGTTCGACGATAACGGCCCGCCCACTGCCAGACCTGCCCGAACATCGCCTTGTGCAGGCCGCGCAGGAAGGCTTCGTCGGCGACGGTGTGGCCGCGACGCAGGGCATTCGCGGCCCATCCATATGCGCGGACGATGTTCGCGCTTTCCACCGCGTCGAGGTCGCCGCGCGTGGCGACCCAGCGCGGGATCAATCCCTCCGCTTCATCCGGATCGAGCGGGGTCTGGCCCTCCTCAAGTGATTCATCTGCCGCCATGCTCCGTGTCGTCTGGCTTCCATAGCGCCCGGTCGGGCACGCACCGCTCCGCCTCGCGCAGGAGATCGCGCGTCGTGTAGGCCACGGACGGCTCCTGTGCTTCCAGGCGCATATGTTGGCGGGTGCGTTCATGCATCGACATCAGGATTTCCACCCTTCGCGTATCGACCATCTCCTGCAAACCGCGTCTGGGAACCAGCGCATAGACGAGGTCGCAATCCAGTGCGGCGGCGGCGCGTTGCAGCGTGTCCAGCTGCACGGTGCCGCGTTGCTCGCTGGCTTCGAGCTTGGCGGCCGAGGCGCGGGTGATCCGCAGTCGATGGGCGAAATCCTGTACGGACATGCCGAGCGCTTCTCGGATGGCGGCGATCCACCCGCCGGCGGGGATGGCGCGGGTGCGGGCGGGCAACTCGCGCAGGTGCGTGCCGGTTTCGTCCAGGCGCAGGCGGGCGAGGGCGGTCAGGTCAGTGGCGGAAGTGGAGCGGGGCATGGCGGCGTCTCGCGGAACCTGACGCCAGTGTATGCCTATAGGGAGGCATTCGTGATCGAAAAAGATGCCTTTGGGCTTCAATTGATTCGCGGGAAAGATGCCCAGGGGCATCTTAATTTCAGCCCAGCGCATACCTCAGCACGAACAACCCGGCGACCAGCCACACCGCGGCATGCACCTCGCGCCATCGCCCGGTGCCGACCTTGAGCACGGCGTAGGCGATGAAGCCGAACGCCAACCCGTTGGCGATCGAATAGGTAAACGGCATGGCCAGCGCACACAACGCGGCGGGGACCGATTCGGTGAGGTCGGCCCAGTGCACGTCGACCAGCTCCCGCAGCATCAGCCCGGCAACGAACAGCAGCGCGGGCGCAGTGGCATAGCCCGGCACCATGGCCGCGAGGGGCGAGAACAGCAGGGCCGCCAGGAACAGCAGCGCCACCACCAGCGCGGTGAGTCCGGTGCGGCCACCGGCCTGCACGCCGGACGCGCTTTCCGCGTAGGCCGTGGTGCTGCTGGTGCCCAGCAGCGAGCCGGCCACGATCGCCGTGCTGTCGGCCAGCAGCGCGCGGCCGAAGCGGCGTTGCCCATCAGGCAGTTGCAGCAGGCCCGCGCGCCCGGTGACGCCGTACAGCGTACCGGTGGCATCGAACACCTCGACCAGCACGAACACCAGCACCACCTGCATCAACACGGTCAGCGGCGCGCCGCCGTCGTGGTGCAGCAGGCCCGGCAGATCGAGCTGGAGGAACGTGGGCGCCAGGCTCGGCGGCAGCGACACCAGCCCGTGGTACTGCACGTCGCCCGCCAGCCAGCCGCCGGCGGTGACGGACAGGATGCCGATCAGGATCGCGCCGCGCACGCCGCGGGCTTCCAGCACCGCGATGAGCAGGAAGCCGGCCAGCGCGAGCAGCGGCGGCGCGCTGTGCAACGGCCCCAGCGCCACCAGCGTGTCGGCATTGCCGACGATCACGCCGGACTTCTGCAGCGCGATGATCGCCAGGAACAGGCCGATGCCGGCCACGATGGCCGCGCGCAGCGAGGGCGGAATGCCGGCCACCAGCCACGCACGCACGCCGGTCAGCGAGAGCGCCATGAACACCAGGCCGGAGATGAACACCGCCGCCAGCGCCTGCTGCCAGGGCAGGCCCGCCGCGCCGACCACCGTGAAGGCGAAGAACGCATTCAAGCCCATGCCCGGCGCCATGCCGACCGGGAAGTTCGCGGCCAGCGCCATGATGGCCGAGCCCAGCGCGGCGGCCAGGCAGGTCGCCACGAACACCGCGCCGGGATCCATGCCGGTGGTGGCGAGGATGTCGGGATTGACGAAGACGATGTAGGACATCGTCAGGAAGGTGGTCAGGCCGGCGAGCCCTTCGGTACGCACCGAAGTGCCGTGCGCGCGGAGCCGGAAGACGCGCTCGAGGAAGTCGGACATGCGCAGGACCTGTAGGAGCGGCTTCAGCCGCGACGCGCCCGCCATGATGCCCGAGGCGACCGCGGAGGATGCGAAGAAAAAGGGCGCCCTGAAGGCGCCCTTTCCAGTCTTACTTCAGCGCCTTGAAGCGCAGGCGGTGCGGACCGGCATCGTCGCCGAGGCGACGCTTCTTGTCCTCTTCGTACTCGCGGTAGTTGCCCTGGAAGAATTCCACGTGCGAGTCGCCCTCGAAGGCGATGATGTGCGTGGCGATGCGGTCCAGGAACCAGCGATCATGGCTGATGACGAACGTGTTGCCCGGGAACTCCAGCAGCGCGTCTTCCAGCGCGCGCAGGGTTTCGATGTCCAGGTCGTTGGACGGTTCGTCGAGCAGCAGCACGTTGCCGCCCTGCAGCAGGGTCTTGGCCATGTGCAGGCGGCCGCGCTCACCACCGGACAGCGAGCCGACCATCTTCTGCTGGTCCTGGCCCTTGAAGTTGAAGCGGCCGATGTAGGCGCGCGACTGGATCTCCACGCCGTTGATGTTGAGGATGTCCAGGCCGCCGGAGACTTCCTGGAACACGTTGTGGTTGCCTTCCAGCTTCTCGCGGCTCTGGTCGACGTAGGACAGCTTGACGGTCGGGCCGACCACGATCTCGCCCGAATCCGGCTTCTCCTGCCCGGTGATCATCTTGAACAGCGTCGACTTGCCGGCGCCGTTCGGGCCGATGATGCCGACGATGGCGCCCGGCGGGATGATCATCGACAGGTTGTCGATCAGCAGGCGGTCGCCGAACTTCTTGGAGACGTTCTTGAACTCCATCACCGAGTTGCCCAGGCGCTCGCCCGGCGGGATGAAGATTTCATTGGTCTCGTTGCGCTTCTGGTAGTCGACCGACTGCAGTTCTTCCAGGCGGGCCAGGCGGGCCTTGCCCTTGGTGCGGCCGCCCTTGGCGTTCTGCCGCGACCACTCCAGTTCCTTCTGGATCGCCTTCTGGCGCGCCTTCTCCTGGTTGTCTTCCTGCTTCAGGCGCTCGTCCTTCTGCATCAGCCACTGGGTGTAGTTGCCCTTCCACGGAATGCCGCGGCCGCGGTCCAGTTCCAGGATCCACTCGGCGGCGTTGTCGAGGAAGTAGCGGTCATGGGTGACGGCCACCACGGTGCCGGTATAGCGGGCCAGGAACTGCTCCAGCCACTCCACGGACTCGGCGTCGAGGTGGTTGGTCGGTTCGTCGAGCAGCAGC
>NZ_LLXU01000063.1 GCF_001431645.1 Stenotrophomonas panacihumi
ATTGCCGCGTTTTCTTTCTTTTCGACGCACAACGCTGAAGTCAACGTAGAGCTGGTTCTTGTGGCGTCGGTGATGTACAAAAGAAACAGGAGGGGGGCGGGGGATTAGACCGTCTCCGGGACGATTATTCCCCTAAATCCGGACTAATCAAGTGCGGCTTCGGGGCGTAACTTGGCGCCCAGTCCAGAACCCCCTCGAGGTGCGCCATGTGGCTGCGTCGTCTACTCGGCTTGCCGCCTTCCCGCAAAGAAGCGCTGGAAGGCGCCTTTGACCCCGTTACCCTCAACGTGAATGCGCGTACGCCGCAGGCTTTTCGCGAATTCACCCCACCGCCGCAACGCCAGGGCGGTGGCCAGTTCCGGCTGGCCGCGCGTCGCGACGGCCGGTTCGGCTCGATCCGCATTGTCCCGATTCCGGGAGTAAAAGTCCCATGAGCGGGATGCTCCAGCCGGAAGTGCTGGTGCTCGGCGGGACCGGCACGGTGGGCGGCGGCGTGGTCGCCGCGCTGCTGGAAGCCGGCAGCCGCGTGCTGGCCGTGGGCCGCAGCGCCGAGCGCCTGAAGGCGCTGCGCCATCGCTTCGGCGACGCCCCCGGTCTGGACACCCTGGTCGGTTCAGTGGCCGACGACGCCGGCGCCGAAGCCCTGGCCGCGCGCATTGCCGAACGCGAGCATCCGCTCTCGGCGGTGGTCGCCAGCCTCGGCAGCCCGCTGAGCAGCGGCCGCATGATCGACCGCCCGGCCTCGCAACTGCTGCGCCGCCTGCAGCGCGACCTGCTCCCGCACCTGGCCGCCGCGCGCCACCTGCTGCCGCTGCTCGCCGATCTCGGCGGCCGCTACGTGCTGGTCGGCAGCCCGTGCGCGCTGCGTCCCTGGGCCGGCCATGGCGAAGCCTCGGTCACCGGCTCGGCCACCCGCATGCTCGCCCAGGTGCTGCACGAAGAAGCCCAGCCGCTGGGCGTGCGCGTGCAGCTGCTGCAGGTCGAAGAACCGGTCTGTGATCCGTCGAACAAGCAGCAGGCCTGCGCGGAGTGGTTCAGCCCGCTGGCCGTGGGCCGATGCGCGGTGTCGCTGCTCGCCGGGCGTGGCCAACCCGGGCAGGTGATCGTCAGTACCGACAAGAAACTCGCTTCGCAGCCGGTCGCAGGAAAGCTGGCCGGTATTCCTCTCCCCCTCTCCCTCCACGAGGTTTCCCCATGAACACGAACGCCACCCCGTTCCTGTCTTCCTTCCGCGCCCCGTTGCGCAATGCCCTGGCCGCGGCGGTGTTCGCCGCGGTGCTGGCCGGGTGCGGTTCGCAGGCCGCCGAGCAGGGCGCGCCGCCGCCGCCCGCCGTCGGGGCCGCGCCGGTGCTGGTCAAGCAGGTCTCGCAGTGGGACGAATTCACCGGCCGCATCGAGCCGGTGGAAAGCGTCGAGCTGCGTCCGCGCGTGTCCGGCTACATCGACAAGGTCAACTACGCCGAAGGCCAGGAAGTGAAGAAGGGCGATGTGCTCTTCACCATCGACGACCGCAGCTACAAGGCCGAGTTGAACCGGGCCCAGGCCGCGCTGGTGCGTGCCCGCAGCCAGTCCGAACTCGGCCGCAGCGAGGCCTCGCGTGCGCGCAAGCTGGCCGACCAGCAGGCGATCTCCACCGAGACCTGGGAACAACGCAAGGCCGCCGCCGACCAGGCCGTGGCCGACGTGCTCGCCGCCGAGGCCGCGGTGGAAACCGCGCGCCTCAACCTCGACTGGACCCGCGTGCGGGCGCCGATCGACGGCCGTGCCGGGCGCGCGCAGGTCACCGCGGGCAACCTGGTCAGCGCCGGCGATGCCGCCAGCGTGCTGACCACGGTGGTGTCGCAGGACAAGGTCTTCGTCTATTTCGACGCCGATGAAGGCACCTTCCTGCGTTACAGCCAGATGGCCCGCAGCGGCGAGCGCCCGAGCGAGCGCGACGGCCAGCTGCCGGTGCGCATCGGCCTGGTGGGCGAGGACGGCTATCCGCACAGCGGCCGCGTCGACTTCCTCGACAACCAGGTCACCCGCAGCACCGGCACCATCCGCGTGCGCGCGGTGCTCGACAACGCCCAGCGCCAGTTCACCCCGGGCCTGTACGCCCGCGTGCAGCTGCTGGGCAGCGGCGAGTTCAAGGCGGTGCTGGTGGACGACAAGGCCATCCTCACCGACCAGGACCGCAAGTACGTCTACGTCGTGGACAAGGACAACAAGGCCCAGCGCCGCGATGTCCAGCTCGGCCGCACCGCCGAGGGCCTGCGCATCGTCACCGGCGGCCTGGCCGCGGGCGACCGCGTGATCGTCGATGGCGTGCAGAAGATCTTCATGCCGGGCATGCCGGTCGACGCCAAGGCGGTGTCGATGCAGGCACCGCCGCCGGCCAACAAGACCGCGATGAACTGAGCCCGCAACACCCGTAGTTCGCGTCCCCGCGCGCCGGCCTCCCCACGAGGCCGGCGTCGGGCCGGCATGGCCGCCGATCCACGATGCGGCCCGCCGGCCACACCACCCAAGGACCTTCCCCATGGACTTTTCCAGATTTTTCATCGACCGGCCGATCTTCGCCGCGGTGTTGTCGATCATCATCTTCGCCGCGGGCCTGATCGCCATCCCGATGCTGCCGATCGGCGAGTACCCCGACGTGGTGCCGCCCTCGGTGGTCGTGCGCACGGTGTACCCGGGCGCCAACCCCAAGGTCATCGCCGAAACCGTCGCCACGCCGCTTGAAGAAGCGATCAACGGCGTCGAGAACATGATGTACATCAAGTCGGTCGCCGGCTCCGACGGCGTGCTGCAGATGACCATCACCTTCCGCCCCGGCACCGACCCGGACGACGCCGCGGTCAAGGTGCAGAACCGCGTGGCCCAGGCCAATGCGCGCCTGCCCGAGGACGTGCGCCGGCAGGGCGTGACCACGCAGAAGCAGTCGCCGACCTTCCTGATGGTCGTGCACCTGACCTCGCCCAAGGGCAAGTACGACACGCTGTACCTGCGCAACTACGCCCGCCTGCACGTCAAGGACGCGCTGGCGCGCATCCAGGGCGTGGGCGACGCGCAGGTGTTCGGTGGCGGCGACTACGCCATGCGCGCCTGGCTGGACCCCGAGCGCGTGGCCGCCCGCGGCCTGACCGCCAGCGACGTGGTGGCGGCGATGCGCGAGCAGAACGTGCAGGTCTCGGCCGGCCAGCTCGGCGCCGAACCCATGCCCGACAGCAAGTTCCTCACCCTGATCAACGCCCAGGGCCGCCTGCGCAGCGAGCAGGAATTCGGCGACATCATCCTCAAGACCGGCACCGACGGTGAAGTGGTGCGGCTGGCCGACGTGGCGCGCATCGAACTGGGCGCCGGCGACTACACCCTGCGTTCGCAGCTGGACGGCAAGAACGCGGTCGGCATCGGCATCTTCCAGGCGCCGGGCGCCAACGCGCTGGACATCCGCGACAAGGTGATCGCGCAGATGGACGAGCTGCAGGCGCGCTTCCCCGAGGACGTGAAATACGAGGCGGTGTACGACACCACCATCTTCGTGCGCGATTCGATCAGCGCGGTGGTGCACACCCTGCTGGAAGCGATCCTGCTGGTGGTGCTGGTGGTGATCCTGTTCCTGCAGACCTGGCGCGCCTCGATCATCCCGCTGATCGCCGTGCCGGTCTCGGTGGTGGGTACCTTCGCCGCGCTGTACGTGCTGGGCTTCTCGATCAACACGCTGACCCTGTTCGGCCTGGTGCTGGCGATCGGCATCGTGGTCGACGATGCGATCGTGGTGGTGGAGAACGTCGAGCGCAACATCGAGGAAGGGCTCAACCCGCTCGCCGCCGCGCACCAGGCGATGAAGGAGGTCTCCGGGCCGATCATCGCCATCGCGCTGGTGCTGTGCGCGGTGTTCGTGCCGATGGCGTTCCTGTCCGGTGTCACTGGCCAGTTCTACAAGCAGTTCGCGGTGACCATCGCCATTTCCACGGTGATCTCGGCGATCAACTCGCTGACCCTGTCGCCGGCGCTGGCCGCGCGCCTGCTGCGTGCGCATGACGCGCCGAAGGATGCCCCGTCGCGCCTGATCGACCGCCTGTTCGGCTGGGTGTTCCGTCCGTTCAACCGCTTCTTCAAGCGCAGCTCGGACGGCTACCAGGGCACGGTGTCGAAGATCCTCGGCCGCCGTGGCGCGGTGTTCGCGGTGTACATCGGCCTGCTGCTGCTCACCGGCCTGATGTTCAAGGCGGTGCCGGGCGGCTTCATCCCGACCCAGGACAAGATGTACCTGATCGCCGGCGTGAAGCTGCCGGAAGGCGCGTCCATCGAGCGTACCGACGCGCTGCTGCGCAAGGTCACCGATATCGCGATGCACACCGAAGGCGTGGACCACGCGATCGCGTTCCCGGGCTTGAACGCGCTGCAGTTCACCAACACGCCCAATACCGGCGTGGTGTTCCTGCCGCTCAAGCCGTTCTCCGAGCGCCACCGCTCGGCGCTGGAAATCAACGCCGAGATCAACCAGAAGGTCGCCGGGCTGGGCGAGGGCATGGCGTTCTCGTTCATGCCGCCGCCGATCCTGGGCCTGGGCAACGGCAACGGCTACCAGCTGTTCATCGAGGACCGCGGCAACCTGGGCTACGGCGCGCTGCAGAACGCGGTGAACACCATGCAGGGCGCCATCGCGCAGACCCCGGGCATGGCGTATCCGATCGGTACCTACCAGGCCAACGTGCCGCAGCTGGATGCCGAGGTGGACCGCGCCAAGGCCAAGGCGCAGGGCGTGCCGCTGACCGAGTTGTTCGACACCCTGCAGACCTACCTGGGTTCGGCCTACGTCAACGACTTCAACCAGTTCGGCCGTACCTGGCAGGTGATCGCCCAGGCCGACGCGCCGTTCCGCGACAGCGTCGAGGACATCGGCCGCCTGCGTACCCGCAACGACCGCGGCGAGATGGTGCCGATCGGTTCGATGGTGACCATCAAGCAGACCTACGGTCCGGACCCGGTGCTGCGCTACAACGGTTACCCGGCGGCCGACCTGGCCGGCGAGGCCGATGCGCGCCTGCTCTCGTCCACCGAGGCGATGCACAAGGTGGAGGAGCTGGCCAGGCAGGTGCTGCCGAACGGCATGAACATCGAATGGACCGACCTGAGCTACCAGCAGTCGACCCAGGGCAAGGCCGCGCTGGTGGTGTTCCCGCTGGCGGTGCTGCTGGCCTTCCTGGTGCTCGCCGCGCTGTATGAAAGCTGGACCCTGCCGCTGGCGGTGATCCTGATCGTGCCGATGACGCTGCTGTCCGCGCTGTTCGGCGTGTGGCTCACCGGTGGCGACAACAACGTGTTCGTGCAGGTCGGCCTGGTCGTGCTGATGGGCCTGGCGTGCAAGAACGCGATCCTGATCGTCGAGTTCGCCCGCGAGCTGGAACTGCAGGGCAAGGGCATCGTCGAAGCGGCGCTGGAAGCGTGCCGCCTGCGACTGCGCCCGATCGTGATGACCTCCATCGCGTTCATCGCCGGCACCGTGCCGCTGGTGTTCTCGCATGGCGCGGGCGCCGAGGTGCGTTCGGCGACCGGCATCACGGTGTTCGCCGGTATGCTCGGCGTGACCCTGTTCGGCCTGTTCCTGACCCCGGTGTTCTACGTCGCCCTGCGCAAGCTGGCCGGGCGCCCGCTGGTTTCGCATGCGCCCGAGGCGCACGCACAGCACGTTTGATCCCTATCCCCCGTTGAGGAGCAATGCAATGACTGTTTCGCAGAAGATCGCCCTCGTCACCGGCGCCACCCGTGGCATCGGCCTGGAAACCGTGCGCCAGCTGGCCCAGGCAGGCGTGCACACGCTGCTGGCCGGCCGCAACCGCGAGCGCGCCGGGGAAGCGGCGTCCAGGCTGCAGGCCGAGGGCCTGCCGGTGGACGCCATCGCCCTGGACGTCACCGACGGCAAGAGCATCGCCGCCGCCGTGGCCGAAGTGCGCGAGCGCTACGGCCGACTGGACATCCTGGTCAACAACGCCGGCATCCTGGTCGACGAGTTCGGCCGCGCGCCGTCCGAGCAGACGCTCGATACCTGGCGCACCACGTTCGATACCAACCTGTTCGCGCTGATCGCGGTGACCCAGGCGTTCCTGCCGCTGCTGAAGGCGGCCCCGGCCGGGCGCATCGTCAACGTGTCGAGCATCCTGGGCTCGATCGCGCTGCACAAGGATCCGGCCTCGCCGATCTACGACTTCAAGGTGCCGGCCTACAACGTCTCCAAGAGCGCGGTGAACGCGTGGACCGTGCAGCTGGCCTACGAGCTGCGCGACACCCCGTTGAAGGTCAACACCATCCACCCGGGTTACGTGAAGACCGACATGAACAGTGGCGAGGGTGCCATCGAGATTCCGGAAGGGGCCAAGACCAGCGTCGAGATGGCGCTGATCGGCGCCGACGGCCCGAACGGCAGCTTCAGCCACCTTGGACAGGAGCTGCCGTGGTGATGATCCGACAGGCATTGACCGTGGCCATCGCCGCGGTCGTCCTGGCCGGCTGCGCCGTCGGCCCGGACTACAAGGCCGGTCCCGCGCCCAGCGTGGTGCTGCAGGGCGCGCAGGATCCGGTGTTCAACAACGACTCGCCAGTGGGCCAGTGGTGGGCGCAGTTCGACGACCCGGTGCTGGAAGGCCTGGTGCGTGACGCGCTGGTGGCCAACCACGACCTGCGCATCGCGATGGCGCGGGTGGCCGAAGCCCGCTCGGTGTTCGTCGAGCGGCGCCTGGATCAGGCGCCGCACGTCACCGCCGAGGGCGACTACGACCGCCGCAAGCAGCCGGACCTCACCACGCCCGACGGCCAGCGCGTATTGAGCGAGAGCTACACGCTGGGCTTCGATGCGCGCTGGGAGCTGGACCTGTTCGGCCGCCAGCGCCGTGCCGCCGAAGCCGCGCGCGCCGACCTGGACGCCGAGCAGGCGGGCCTGGCCGACGCGCAGGTGACCGTGGCGGCGGAAGTGGCGCGCAACTACTTCGAACTGCGCGGCGTGCAGAAGCGCATCGAAGTGGCGAAGCAGACGCTCGTGAACCTGCGCGACACCCAGCAGCTGACGCAGACGCGCTGGCAGCTGGGTGCGGGCAGCGAACTGGACGTGCAGAGCAGCCGGGCGCGGTTGAAGGCCATCGAGGCCGACATCCCGCTGCTGGAAGTGGCGCAGGCCCAGTACCGGCACCGCCTGGCGGTGCTGGCGGGCCGGCAGCCCGACGCGCTCGACGCGCTGCTGGTGCCGAAGGCCACGCCGGCCTACGCACGGGCATTGCCGCTGGGCGACACCGCCGCGTTGCTGCGGCAGCGGCCGGACGTGCGGCGCGCCGAGCGCGAGCTGGCGGCCTCTACCGCGCGTGTGGGCGTGGCGACGGCGGACCTGTTCCCGCGCATCAGCCTGAGTGGTTTCGTCGGCTTCCTGTCCGGCGATGCCGGTTCGCTGACCAACAGCGCCAGCAAGGCGTGGTCGGTGACACCGTCGATCAGCTGGGCGGCGTTCGACTTCGGCACGGTGCGCGCGCGCCTGCGCGCCAGCCAGGCTCAGGCCGATGGCGCGCTGGCGCAGTACGAGCAGAGCGTGCTGCTGGCGCTGGAGGACACCGAGAACGCGCTGACCGCGTACTCGCGGCAGCAGTCGCGGCTGGCGATCGTGGCCGAGCAGGCCGATGCGGCGCGCAAGGCCGAGGCGCTGGCGCAGATCCGCTATCGCGAAGGGTCGGAGGATTTCCTGACCCTGCTCGACGCGCAGCGCACGCAACTGCAGGCCGACGATGCACTGGCCAACGCCGAGGCGCAGGTCAATGTCGGCGTGGTGGCGGTGTACAAGGCGCTGGGTGGCTGGCGCACGCCGGTGGAAGCGGATGCACCGGTGGCGATGCGCTGACCGCGCGTTCCATTGGCGTAATGAAAAAAGCCCCGGTGCGGATGCGCCGGGGCTTTTCTTTTACAGGTTGTCGGCGATGCGGTAGTTGTCGCGGCCGTTGTTCTTGGCCAGGTACAGCGCCGCGTCCGCGCGCGAGAACCAGTCCTGCCAGTGGGTTTCGCCGGCATGCCGGGCCGCGCCCAGCGAGACGGTGATCTTGCCGCCCGGTCCACGCAGTGCGCCGCGGATCGCCTTGCGCAGGCGCTCGGTGGCCAGTTCCAGTTCGGCCAGCGATTCCACCCGCAGCAGCACCACGAATTCCTCGCCGCCGAAGCGGAACACCTCGTCCTCGCCACGCACCTCGAAGCGCAGGATCGTCGCCAGGTCCGCCAGCGCGGCGTCGCCGGCGGCGTGGCCGTAGAGGTCGTTGATGTCCTTGAAGTGGTCCAGGTCGAGGATGATCAGCCCGTTCAGGCGCTCGTGTTCGCGACGCTCCTCGATCTGCCGGGTCAACGCGCGCTCCAGCATGCGGCGGTTCGGCAGGCCGGTCAGCGCGTCGAGCGAGGCCAGTTCCTCCAGGTGCACGCGGTCGTCCTGGATGCGCATCGAGAACGCCAGGCCCAGCACCAGGGTCAGCAGGCTTACCGCGATCACCGACACGCCCTGGCCCACGCTGGTCAGCAGGCCCGGCAACAGCAGCGGCACCAGCACCAGCGGCACGTTCATCAATACCGCCCGGCGCGGTTCGCACAGGAAGTAGTTGACCATGATCGCGGGGAACAGCCAGGGCAGGGCGGTGTCGCCGCTGAAACTGCACGCCAGCAGGCAGCCGGCGACGTTGATCGCCGCGATCCAGAGCCCCTGCTGCCCGGCACGCGCCGCGCGGCGCATGCGCCAGCCACGGAAAGCGGCCAGCACGCCCAGCAGTGTCGCCAGTCCCGCGCCCAGCAGCTCGCCTGCCCAGGCCAGGGCGGCGGCGTACAGCAGCAGGGAGATGGCAGTCATCGGGGCCAGTACCCGGTGGGTACCGGCCCGGAAATCACGCCGGAACTGAACGATCACGTCGCGTCTGGGTCCACGAGGCTCACCGGGTCATCGACCATGGAGAGACAAAGTTGAAACGGCCGTTGCCGGCAGCGGGCCACGCCTCGGGCCAGCGGCCATCGCGCGGGGCAGGCAGCATCATGCCGCCGGCCGACCACCTTGGCCGCCTCTGCCTGTGAAGCATGGAGGAGCGGCGCCCGCCCGTCCCCGACCGGCGCCTTCCGGACATCGCAGCCTGGGCCGGATATCCGCCGCCGATTGTAGCCATGGCGGTGCCGCCGCGCCTGCCCGGCAAGGTTCACGGTCATGGCGGGTTTCGGGAAATCAGCAACGGCAAGCTGCGAACAACGGTTCAGCCGACGACGGGCGGGGGCGGCGGCTCCAGGCCGGCGGCGAGGAGCATCTGTTCGCCCCGGCAGCGCACGTGTTCCTGGTCGTCGGGCGAGGCGATGCGCACCAGTTCGGCGATCCGGGCCTGGAAGGCACCGTGGTCGAAAGAGGCGGCGTCGGCGGTGCCGCGGACCGGCAGGGTCTGCTCCAAGGCATGCAGGTCGGCGTCGAGTTGGGCGCGGGTGGGCATGGTCGTCGGCGCGGGCGGGCCGGTGGCGCCGCCCGCGGCACTCATTCGCGCGGGACTTCCTCGCGCGGCACGTCGGCGCCGGGCTTGTTGCGCTTGGTGAACGCGCGCGTCACCAGGAACACCACCGTGCCGACCAGCGCCACCACGGCGACCAGGAACAACCAGGATCCACCGGTCATGACCATCTCCCTCCGAAAAGCGTATTGCAGTACGCATAGGGCACCAGATGGGCGGTGACGCGGGCGTGCAGGCACGGCGCGGCATTCATCCGAACGTATGCGTGGGCAGGCGGCGCGGACGCAGGCACACTGGGTTCCTGGCCCAAGCCGAGGGATTGCCATGCGCCAAGAGATTGCCGTGCCCACCTCCCGCGAACAGCTGTGGGGGCTGCTGGCCGAGGCGGCGGAGATCGAGCACCACCTGATGTGCTGTTACCTCTATGCGGCCTTCAGCCTCAAGGAGCATGCCGGGGAAGACCTGCAACCCGACGAGCTGGCGGCGGTGGTGCGCTGGCGGCAGGAGATCCTCGGCGTGGCCATCGAGGAGATGGGCCACCTGGCCACGGTGTGCAACATCCTGTCCGCGCTGGGGGCGCCGGCGCACCTGGCGCACCAGAACTTCCCGGTGGCCCCCGGCTACCACCCGGCCGGCGTGGTGGTGAAGCTGACGCCGTTCAACCCGCAGACGCTGGACCACTTCATCTACCTGGAGCGGCCGGAAGACAGCACCCTCACCGACGGCGCCGGCTTCGAACCCGCTCGCGATTACCAGCGCGACAGCCGCATGGACCGGCTGATGAGCGTGGCCACCGACTACGCCACGGTGGGCGAGCTGTATCGTTCGATCAACCTGGGGCTGGAACAGTTGGTGCGGACGCTCGGCGGCGCGCAGGTGTTCATCGGCGACCCGGCGCACCAGCTCAGCGCCGAAGTCGCGCGGCTGCCCGGCCTGAAGGTGGTGCAGTGCCTGAAGACCGCGCAGATCGCCATCACCGCGATCGTGGAGCAGGGCGAAAGCGCCGCCGCCGCGCAGGAGGCCTCGCACTACCAGCGCTTCCTCGCCATCCAGCGCGAATACCAGGCCCTGCGCGAGGCGCGCCCGGCCTTCCGCCCGGCACGCATGAGCGCGCACAACCCGGTGATGCGCCGGCCGCCCACGCCGGAAGGCAAGCTGTGGGTGACGCTGGAACCGGCCGCCAGCCTGATGGACCTCGGCAACGCGCTGTACAACCACAGCCTGCGCTGCCTCTCGCTGGCCTACGGCGGCGTGGATGCCGCCACGCAGCGCGTGCTGGTGCAGTCGAGCATCGACCTGATGCACGTGCTGACGCCGGTGGCGACCTGCCTGGGCACGCTGGCCGCCAGCCCCGAACTACCCGAGGCGACCGCGGGCATCAGCTTCGCCACCCTGCGCGACGCGGCCGCGCTGCTGCCGGGCGCGGCGAGCCTGGACCTGCTGATTGAGCGGCTGGAGGAAATACGCATGCGCTGCGGTGAACTGGTGCCGCGCCATGCGGAGATCGAGCCGCTGTTGCAGGCGACTTGCAAGGGACTGGCGCGCACCGTGGAGCGGTTGGCGCGGGCGCGCGATGCGGCAGCCGAGCGCGCCGATGCAGCGGACGCTGCGCCGGCTGATGGGGTTGCGATGGCGGTGCCGGCTGCCGCAGCGGTCGCGGCGCCGGCGGCAGTGCCGGCTGCGGCGGCTGCATCCACGCCGCATGCGATCCCCGAACCGATCGACGAAGGCCACGGCGTGCAGCGCATTCCCGGGCCGCATGTCGACCTGATCTACCACGGCGCGCGCTGCATCCACGCGCGCCACTGCGTGCTCGGGCTGCCGGGCGTGTTCAAGGCGAATGTGGAAGGCCCGTGGATCGATCCGGCGGCCGCCAGCGTCGAGGAACTCGTCACCATCGCGCACCTGTGTCCTTCCGGTGCGATCGGCTACCGCCGCCATGACGGCGGCGCGGAAGAAGCGCCGCCGCCGGTCAACCTGGTGCAGTTGCGCGAGAACGGCCCGCTCGGCCTGCGCGCGCAGATCGTGCTCGACGGCGAAGCCATCGGCATGCGCGCGGTGCTGTGCCGATGCGGCGCCTCCAAGCACAAGCCTTTCTGCGACGGCAGCCACAACGACATCCACTTCCAGGCGACCGGCGAGCCGGCGACCATCGCCTCAGAACCGCTGGCGCAGCGCGGCGGCGTGCTGGAGATCGAGGCGGAGATCAACGGGCCGCTGTCGGTGACCGGCAACCTGGAAATCTGCTGCGGCACCGGGCGCACGATCAACCGCGTCAGCAGCACGCGGCTGTGCCGCTGCGGGGGATCGGCCAACAAGCCTTATTGCGATGGCACGCATCGCCGGATCGGCTTCCGCAGCTGAGCCTGCGGCGGGCGAGGGCGTCATGGTGCGACGCCCCCGCTGTGCGCATCAGTGCGCGACCACGCTGGTGCCCGACGGCACCATGTAGCACGCCTTGGCTTCCTTGCACGCGCTGGCGTTGAGTTCGGCGATCTGGCTGGCCAGGTACTGCTCCGGCGTCAGGCCCATGCGGTTGCGGTAGGCGTTGTCGGCATCGGCCTTGGCGACCTGCTCCTGCTCGCGCTGGCGCTCGGCGTTGGTCGCCTCGGCCAGCGTCTTGACGCGCTGCTGCTGGGCGGCGGTCAGGTTCATCTGCTCGAGCACGTTCGCGTTCGGGCGCGCGCGGCCGAGCGTGATGTTCTGGATCTCGATCGGCAGCTGCTGTTCCTTCACCAACGCACGCACGCTGGCGGTGACCGCATCGTCGATCTGCTTGGCGGTTTCCGGGTCGCTCATCATCCGCGTCATGTCGTAGCGCTTGACCTGGTCGCGCACGATCGCCGCGTACTGGCTGGCCACGTTGTTCTGGAACCAGTTCTGGCCGAAGCGCGAAAGCAGCAGTGCCGGGGCCGTGATGCGGTATTGGATCTGGGTGGAGAAGTCGAGCAGGATGTTGTCGCTGGAGGAGAAGTCGTCGAAGCCGACCTGCACCGTCTGCGGCGTCACGTCGATGTAGATCTTGTCGGTGGTGAACCACGTGTACGTGCGGCCGGGGTTGCGCACGTCGTCCAGGCGCACGCCGCCGTTGCCGAACACCAGGGGCTTGTCGACCAGCACGGCCTGCTGCCCGGGCTCGGGGGAGACGGCGGTGCAGGCGGACAACGATACGAGCAGGGCGGCGGTCAGCAACGGGTAACGCATGGTCTCTCCATGAGGCGATGTGGGCGGTCCGTGCGGGAAGGCAGGGGCGCGCGACGGCGTCCCGAGCCGCTCCCCAGCGGCCGGGACAGTGTCGCAGGTCGGTGGTTCGCGCGCACCGGCATGCCGTTGGTCACATTGACACCCGACGCGGTGGCCGCCGAAATGGCGCCATCGATCGGGAGCACACCATGGACAAGGCGGTTGTCGCGCTGCTCGGCGCGATCCTGATGTACGGCGGTTCGGCGCGCGCGGCGGAGACCTGGATCCTGCGCACCGAGATGTGGGGAAACCCGGCGTTCTCGACATTGCAGCTGGAGGCGAAGGGTGACGCGACGACCGGCACGCTCGACGGCGATGCCGCGCGCGGCAGCTTGCGAGGCGGGCGCTTGCGCCTGGCAGTGGAGGATCGCGCGCGCGACCAGTACGACCTGCGGCTGCGCGGCGACAAGCTCGAAGGGCAGGTGGACAGTGCCGACCCCAACGATGGCCAGCGTCGCGTCACCCATCCGGTCACCGGCTGGCGCCTGCCCGCCGCGCCGGCGTCACCGCGCACGCTGACGTACACGCCGCAAAGCTGGTCCAACACCTTCGATGCGGACCGCCGCCCCGAGATGGTGATCTGGCCGGGCGACATCGTGCATACGCGCACGCTGGATTCCGGCGGTGTCGACGCACAGGGCGTGACCCGGGCGCTGTTCGGCAATCCGCAGAATGGCCCGTTCTTCATTGCCGGCGCCGAGCCCGGCGACACCGTGGCCGTGCATATCCGCAAGCTCGCGTTGAACCGCGACTACGCCGACAGCCTGGACAGCGTCGTCGGCCGCGCACTCGGCAGCAGCCTCGTGCCGCAGGCCGGCGAGTTGGGCAAGCCGGTGCGCTGGAAGCTGGATGGCGGGCAGGGCGTCGCACGCCCGGAGCATGCGGAGGGCACGCTGGCCGATTTCGCCGTGCCGCTGCGGCCGATGCTCGGGGGGCTGGCCCTGGCACCGGGCTTCGGCGCACCGGCGATGTCCACCGGCGATACCGGGCGCAGCGGCGGCAACATGGATTTCAACGAAGTCATCGAAGGCAACACCGTCTACCTGCCGGTGCAGCAGCCCGGTGGCCTGCTGTACCTGGGCGATGCGCACGCGCTGCAGGGCGATGGCGAGACCTCGCAGTACGCGCTGGAAACGTCGATGGACGTGGAATTTTCGGTGTCGATCATCAAGGGCAAGGCGATCAACATGCCGCGGGTGGAGTCACCCACGCAGATCATGGTGCTGGGGCAGGCGGGGTCGCTGGATGAGGCGATGCGTTTCGCCAGCACCGGCCTGCTGCAATGGCTGCGCGAGGATTACGGCATGACGCTCTCGCAGGCGGCGCAGGTGCTGGGGTCCGCGGTGCATTACGACGTGGCCAACCTGGCCGGGCGCAGCGTGGGGCTCTCGGCGCGGGTGGACAAGAAGCTGTTGCCGGCTTCGCGGCGTGTGGTGAGTACGGACTGAGGGGCGTCGCGCTTCGGCGGGCTTCAATCCACCCGGTTGGCGTCGTAGGCATCGCGGCCTTTCTGGGTCAGGTCGATGTCGCCGTCCTCGCCGAACTGCGCATAGCCCTGCTTGACGGCCCAGTGCGCCTGTTCCTCCGTCACGGCCTTGCCTTCCTTGATGCCGGCGAGGATCTGGTACTTCTGGTCGTGGGTCGGTTCCATGAGGGATCTCCAGTGGGGAGAGGCACCACGATACCCATTCGCCGTGAGGGCGCTGTCGCCGGGGGGGGGCGTGAGGCTTTCCTCACGACGATGGCGCGGGCGTGGGAATACGGTGTGGACATTGTCCGCGCCATCGGACTGCCAGCCAGTTGAAGGCATGACGCCTGCACCTGCCGATTTCCCCATTGCACAGGTGCCCCATGCCACCACGAGACCGAGACTTCACCTCCGACAGGGTCATTCCCGCGCGCCTGGGCGGGGATGAGCTGAGTGCGGACATCCACCGGTTCCTGCGCGCCGGCGGCGAGATCGAGCGGTTGGGTAATACACCGGTGCGCAGGGCCGCGGAATCCGTGCACGCGCGCTGGCGAAGCAAAGCCCCGTCCGGGGTGGCAGATGGAACGTAGATCAATCGCCAGCGGGTTGAGCGCTCGCAATGAGGTCGTGGAAGTGCGCGGGAAGTACGTCATCCATCGCTACTGCTTCAGTGAGCATGCGCGCTGCGATTTCCACGTGGCCGGCCCGGGGCTTCGTCACGTTGTTTTCGACGTGGAGCCGCAGGACGTGGAGACGGTGATCGGCCAGTGCCGTGCGTTGATCGATGGGGTGGCGGGCGCTGCGCGCGGGGTCTAGCGATGCGGTGTTGCGGGACGGGTTTACCCGGCGAGCTGGTCTCTCAGCATCATGAATGACACGCCGAAGCAGAGGACGAGGTAGAGGCACCAGGAGAACACGTGCCCCCAGAACTTCGTTTCATCATCCTTTCGGTGATGCATCCCCATGAAGTGCCCGTCGCGGATGACGTCATGGCGAATGGCCCGGATGATCTCCCGCAGGCACCAGAAGCCGGCGGCAAAGCCGATGCACATGAACACCCACTCTTCGCCCGGAAAAGACACGACGTCCCTGCCTCCCATTGATTGTGTGCGTCAGTAGTGGCCAACCCCGCCGCTTCCTGACCGTCGAATGCGTTTGCCGAGCCGCGCCACTCCCCCAGGTCGGTGGCGTTCCCGTGCTGGGCGGACTGTACCTGAATCAGTTGGCGCTGATGAGATGTTCGCGCGCGCAAGCCGTCGCGCGTAAAGAGGCCGGAAACCCTGCCATCGGCAGATGTTTCCGGCCGCCGGGACGGTAGATGCCCCCAGTGATGCCCCCGGCCAGCAGTGGCACCCGCGGTTCGAGTGAGCCAAACCTCAAGGCCAGCTGGCCAAGCCGCTGGCTCGCCCTAGGACTTCGGCATCATGGCTTCCATTATCTTGTCGATGCTGAAGCTGGCGGCGCGTGCCCGCGGAGGGAATTCCTTGAAGCTCGAGAGCCATTCGGCCAGCATCGGAGGTGCTGCGTAGAGCAGGAAGTTCTGCTGCAGGAACCAATCGCCTGATGCCGGCCGGATTGCAAGCCTGGGACGCGGCCGGAAACCTCACGGTTGATCTGACCACGCGCCTGTCGCGCCTGGTCGGCATTCGGTATATCGGGGCGGGGGAAAGTGGCTCGGTGACGGTTGATGCGTCGCTTGGGGAGCCGTGGGCGATTCCGGTTCCCCGGTCTTACCCCACCGGCTGCTGCCACAAGATCACGATCAGCGGCGGTACCATTTCCTTCGCACCCAACACTACCTCGCCCGGTCTGCAGACGGACGCGGACCTGTATTACGGGGTGCGCTGATGCCTGTTGGCGTCCAAGTAATGGCCCAGGACGGCAGCAGCATGCTGCAGATCGACGGCAGCTACCAGAACCTGCATCAGCGCAGCAAGGGAAGCGCCAGCGCCACGACCATCTACTTTCCGCTGGCCGGCGCGAATGTCAGCTACGTGGCCGTGCAGTTCGGTGGAGGCTTCAATCGCCGGCCGCTGGTCGCCGTGCGCTCCGGCTCGCTGGTAGCGATGGGCAACCCGCAGCAGAACCCCGATGGCTCCTGGTGGGCCTATTTCTATGTTCGGGCGGACGTCGGCGCGACCTTCGACTGGTATGCCTACGACACGCTGGCGCCGGCCGAGCGCGGCACGTACGGGCTGCAGGTGATGAACGCGGCCGGGGAGGTGGTGTTCGATTCCACCTGGAGGGCCATGCGAGTCGTGGGCATCGTTTCGAACGATGGGATCAGCGGTGTGACCTACAGCCTCCCGGCCGGGCGCACGTATGCGGTTGCGATGAATCCCGGCGGCCGTGCCATCCCCACCGGCCCGAGCGCGGGGGTCGTGCAGAGCTTCGGCGCATCCGTGAGTAGCGGCACGATCAGCGTATCCCCCTTTCAGGTCGCCACCATCGCCGGCGCGGCGTCGGCGGCCAACGGTCCGGTCTCCGGAATCATTCTCGACGTCACCAACTACTGAGGGAACGCCATGATCACCATGCAGGGCCTGGGCACCACCACCGAGCTGGTCGCGCCGAACATCGCAGTGAAGTGGAACCCGACAGCGGCCACCGCGGAGCAGCTGGGAACCGTAGATTTCGCGATCGAGAAGATCGTCACCCGCGATGGCAGCGACCCGCTGTTCGTGGTCTCGCGCGACTTCGTCAGCGTGATCAGTGCGCAGATCGCCGACCTGCTGGCGGCGGATTACACCGTCACCGACCCGGCGACAGGCGAGCAGGCTGTCGAGCCGGGCTGGAAGCTGATGGCGATGATCAAGGCGGTGGTTGACCACCGGCTGCAGCTGGCGGGCGCAGAAGAGGCTTTGCCGCAGGTCGCTGAAGATTAAAGGCAGCTAGCCAGCTGCGGGTCGAGCGGGCCGCGCGTCGTGACGCGCGCGCCGGCGCCATCGCTCTCGATCTTCATCCCGATGGGCGCTTTCGGCCAGCCGCCCTGGGCCTCGACGCCGCCGTAATAGCGGGGCGTGAACCGCTCGGCGACGCAGGCACGCACCTCGGCCTCCGGACGGCTGGTCGGGTAGGTGTAGACACCCTGGGAGGGCGAGCGGGTGGTGACGCAGCCGGTCATGGCCGCAGCGAGCATGAGCAGGGCGAACGATCGCATGGTTCCTCTCCGTGAGGTTGAGCGGCCACCGTAGCCGCCGGACGTCCCGGTCCTCGCGCAAATCTTCGCCGACCCGGCGGGAGAAGGTTCCCGCCACACGGCCTCCGGAAATACGTTCGAAATGACAGGTCACCGCACATGCGGCGACCTCCATTGGTTCTCCCGGCCATGCACGGAGCCACCGCCAAGGCCTGCGGGGTCACTCAGCGGGTGGAGGCCGGTAAGCTAACCTGGCGCACAGCGCCGGCGACGCGGTGGGATCGATGCCGTATCCCCGGAACTGTTTGCTGGCGCCGCTGGAAAAGCAACGCGTGGTCGTCGCCTGGGGCAGCCAGTACTTAGTCGACGTTAGCATCCAGCAAGCGGTTACACTTGCGTCGATCCCGACCGGCGCGAGCGGGGTTCTCTGATGACCCACCAAGGACTTCAGATGAGGGTTTCGTCACGTGGCATAGAGCTGGCCGGAGTAGCTTGAACGCCGTTGTTTATCATCGTCCAGCTGAAGGCGTCCGCGCCTGCACCTGCCACTCGCCTTCTCTGCAGGTGCCAACTTATGCAGCCCCCGGAACGTAATTTCACGACGGATCGAGTTATCCGCCCATGCCTGACTAGTGCTCAAGTTCTCGCGGATTTGGAGCGATTCCAATCTGCTGGCGGCGTGCTTGAACGGCTAGGAAATAACCCTCTTGGGGGGCAATTTCTCGAAGTGCGGATGCCTGCATCGCACGATGCTGTAGCTGAGTCTGGTGATGGATCTTGATCTTCTACTAGGTCGTCGCGGTGCAAGGCACAGAGTGATTGAGCTTCGCGGGGAATATGCAATTCATCAGTACGTTTTCCCAGATCTGCAGCAAAGTGACTTTCTTGCAGTTGGCCCTGGCTTCCGTCACGTCGTCTATGACGTCAGTGCCGACGATATAGAGGCGACTCTCGCCAGATTGCGAGCGATCATTGATGACAGGCAACGGCCGAATTAGCCGCTAGTGCTCTGTGTACAGCGTGTCGGCCTTGCCCATCTTGAGCTAGCTGATGGAAATCGCGACAAGTACAGGCCGAGGCCGCGTAGTTCGTAACACGTCTTCCGCTGGAGCCTCTAGTTAGGGCTTCTCTTTCTTGGATTGGCTCTCCAGCACCTGCCAACAGCTCTCCGCAACGCAATCGACCTGTCGAGAAGTCGCACGTACCCTGACCATATATTCCACCTGTCTTCGGTAACGTTGTGTCATCTGAGGGCGCGTTCCGTTGCAAGAGAGGTAGGAGTCGCAGGCCGCGCGGATTAGGGGGGCAATATCCCGTTGGAACACCAGGTCTCCCAGCTCTCCACGCGTATGCTTCTCGCGCCAGTATGAGGTCATTGAATCAACGTCGACGACGACGTGGGAACGGTCTTCCATTGGTCAATATCCTTGGCGAAATCGCGCTATACGAATACGGATCTGGCGGAGAAGTTCGCTCTCGGAGACTTTCGCGGCGCGGTAGCCTTCCGGCTCATCATTTGCTGGAGCGCTACGCCTTTGGACAATGTCCTCAAGGTCTTGCAGCATCGCTTCGATTCGCAGTTCCGGGGGGGCATGGTTGCTCCAGTTACGGTAGTCTTGGATATTGCGAATAGTGCTCAGGTGCCATCTATGGTCACAGGTGTTTGGCATCGATGAAGTCGCGTGCCAAATGGCAGCCCAGATCCAAGGCTGCATTCATTCCCATGCAGACCGGGAGATGACCTGCGGGAACGGGGATTCGATCAACGTCGACTCGATGGATGAAGGCTTCTGATCCTTCGCGAAGCCAAACCTCAACCGAGAATTCGCTCCCGTCGTGCCGGCCTTCAATGGAGCGCTTCTCCAAGATCAGAGTGGTGAAGCTCTTGCTGACGGGATCATGTCCATTGGGGGGAGTGATTGTCCGCTGATCGCGAGTTCTCGGCGCGGTGGCTGCCGTCTCAATCTTCTCTGCTTCACTGCCTTGGCACTGAAATGTGCTGAGGTCATGGTCGAGTTGATTGAAGGAATGGAGTGAGGCATTAAGGCGGCTTCTGGGCGGTTGCACGTTGATCTCCGGTGGCGTGGGGCGATATGACTGGTTGTCTTAGATTGCCCACGCTGAAGATCGCTCCGAGCGTCTCCATGAGTCGGATGGCCGGAACTGGCAAGGGTAGGGTTCGGGTCGACCCTACTCTCTATTTGCGTAATAAGCGAATGGCATTGATATCCCAGTCCGTGCCTCACTCCCTAGTAACAGCATCGAGAGCATGTTGCGGGGGCGGTGATTCCATCGCGTAGGAGTAGATGATGTCCAGCAACGAGCAAGGTCGCCAAGGTCAACAGGGTGGGAATCCTGGCGTGAGCGACTCTGAAAAAAAGGGGCCGCAGCAACAGAATCAGCAACTGCCCAGCGAAAAAGACAAGGACGGCAAGCAAGAAAAGCGAGACCAGAACGAGCCGCATAAGGCGGTTTGAGGTCTTTGATTGAGTACGCGAGGGGTGCGCTTTTTGCGCATCCCTTCGTACATTTGCTGGAGTACAAGATGCTCAGACAGGCCGCTGCTCAAGCGCTTATGGGGCAAATAGTCCACCAATTGCGCCTTCCCGCCATAACGACGATGGCGCCATGCAAGCGGTGCGGAAGTTCTAGTCCTGGTGGGCAGCTCTGTGCGAACTGCCTATGCGATGACTTGGGTCAGCTAATAAGAAATCATGCAGCGGCAAGGCGCTGGCTGGACTCTTTGAAGAGAATCTCGTTGGATCAGCAGGCTGTGATCAGTTGCGCAGGTGCCGCGCAGCCGTGGCGCCATCCATGAAGTTCGGCGGCCCTAGCAGGCCGTCGAGATCACCCTGCAGACGGGGGCTTCGAGTGGGCGCCTAAAATGGCGTTGCACTTCTTGACCATCTTCATAATCTCATCCTCATCGAGTCGGCCGCTCAATTCCGAGCCGTCGCACGCGTGGATATCCTTGACCATGCGGAGCGAGTAATCCGTCCCGAAGCCGACATAGGCAATCCGACACACGGCAATGGTGACCAGAATGGCTACCGGAACCTTTGAGGTCAGGATCTCCGACACGTATCCAAGCACGGCGCTGCTCCATCGTGGTTTGTGAAAAGCACGCGCCGACTTCTGCTGGCTCGGGTCGACCCCTTGGGCGGGCAACTGGCGCGCTTCGTCACGTCGCTGGCGGGCCAAAGCCAGCGGCACCTCGGGGTAGGTTCCGAGAGAGATCAGCTTCTCCTTGCCAGCGACGCGGTATTTGAAGCGCCACCATCGGCTGCCGGTAGGCTGAACGAGGAGGTATAGGCCGCCACCATCGGCGAGCTTCTGCGGGCGCGCGGTGGGTTTTGCGCGGCGAATTGCGAGATCGGAAAGCGGCATTGGGGGTAACAGGGCGCTAGGGTAGGTGAGTTACCCCAATATCTACCCCCACCGTCTCGCGGATTGATACGTTCGCGCCCGCACCGCGTCGCACATAAAAAAGGCCGGAAACCCTTTAAATCAAGGTGTTTCCGGCCTCTCTCGGGCCTCCTCGGCCCTTGCATTGGTGGAGGTGGGCGGAATCGAACCGCCGTCCGAAGGCTCTCCATCCCCGGCACTACATGCTTAGCTCACCGTTGAATCTCGCCCCGGGACAGCACGATGTGCAAAGCGCATCCCGGAGCCAGCCCGCTTTATTTAACCCATGGCTGACAGGCAGCCACCACAGGCGGTTCCGTGATGATGACCCTACGTCGCGAGCACGGACACAAGCGATTTCGGGGCTTAGGCCTTAAGCGGCCAGAGCGTAGTTGTCGTCGTTGGCAACTATAAGTTTGCGGCTGGATTTACGAGGAAAGCTGCCCCCTCGGCATGCGCCAAGCGACTTCGCGACCCCCGTCGAAACCAGTGCACCCCCGGGGATCAGCGTGAAACGCTGACAGGCACAGTGTAGGGGTGGGGCAGGGGGTTCA
>NZ_LLXU01000064.1 GCF_001431645.1 Stenotrophomonas panacihumi
TTGAGCGCGGTAGCGGCGGTGACCGGGGCGGCGTCGGCCAGCGCCGGCCCGGCCGGTTCGACGTGCAGGGCGAAGTCGAGGTCGTCGCTGAGCCGCTCCACCCAGCCGTACAGCACGATGGCGCCGGTGCGTTCGGCCAGCCGGTTGACCAGGGTCATGGTCAGGGCCTGCACGCCGAAGAACGGGGCGAACACGCCATCGCCCATCTTCGGTTGCTGGTCGGGGAGGATGCCAACGGCGCCGCCGTCCTTGAGCACCTTGAACAGCTGGCGCACGGCCGGCCCTTCGGCGCGGACCTGGCGCACGTTCTCCTTGCCGCGGGCGCGCTGCAGGAAACCGTCGACGACCGGGGAGTCCGGCGGGCGGTAGACGATGGCGATCTGCCCGCGCTCGGCCAGCCACTGGTTGAGCAGCTCCCAGTTGCCGAAGTGCGGCGCGGCCACGATGACGCCGCGCCCGGAGGCCAGCGCCGCGTCGTAGAGATCCTGGCCGTGGCGTTCGCGCAGGCGGGCGAGGTTTTCGGCCGGCGGGCGGGTCCAGGTGCGCAGCATTTCGAAGGTCTGCCGGGCGGTGGAGCGCAGCACGCGTGGGTGCAGTGCTGCACGCTCGGCCGCGCTGAGCTCGGGGTAGGCGAGTTCGAGGTTGCGTCGCACGACCCGGCTTTCGCGGGCGTCCAGGCGCAGCCACAGCCAGGCGATGGCGTCAGCCAGCGCTTTCAGGCACGGCCAGGGCAGGCGCCCCAGCAGCGCGGCGGTCCGGTACAGCCATCCGGCTCGGAGATCGGCATTCATCCGGGGAATTCTAAACGGGCGGGGCGGGGTGGTCCTGCAGGCGCCGCCGCGCGCGGGTGACAATGCGCCCTCGCGTAAACCATGCTGCCTCCCCCTTCCCCTTGAAGAACGCCATGCTCGCCCTGATCCAGCGTGTCACCCAGGCCCAGGTCGAGGTGGAAGGCGAGGTGGTCGGACGGATTGGCCCGGGGCTGCTGGCCCTGGTCGGCATGGAGCCGGGCGACACGGACGCGATGATCCGCCGCATGGCCGAGCGCCTGCTCGGCTACCGGGTGTTCGCCGACGACGCCGGCCGCATGAACCGCTCCCTTACCGACACCGCCGGCGGCCTGCTGCTGGTCAGCCAGTTCACCCTGGCCGCGGATACCGCCTCGGGCATGCGGCCCAGCTTCACCACGGCCGCCCCGCCGGCGGAGGCTGAACGCGGGTTCAACCATCTGGTGGCGATTTGTCGCGAAAAACACGTTACGAGGGTGGAAACGGGCCGCTTCGGGGCCCATATGGTGGTCAGCCTGGTCAATGACGGCCCGGTCACTTTCCTGCTCAGGCCCTGACGCCGACAGCGAAGTCGCGCGGTCTGCCCTGGCCCGGCCTCTCCCCGCCTCATCCGGCAGACGGGGGCAGTCGCTGGTATAATGCTAGGTTCTCTCTCATTCCTTCCCAGCCGGTGGCGCGAGCACTCATGGCCAACGAACGTCCTGCCCAGCAATCCGACATCAAGCAACTGATCAGCAAGGGCCTGGAACAGGGCTACCTGACGTACGCCGAGGTCAACGATCATCTCCCGGACGACCTCGTCGACCCGGAGCAGATCGAAGACATCATCGGCATGATCAACGGCATGGGCATCGACGTCCATGAAGTGGCGCCGGATGCCGAAACCCTCCTGCTCAACGACGGCAACACCGGCAACCGCGAGGTGGACGACACCGCCGCCGAGGAAGCCGCCGCCGCCCTGACCGCCCTGGATACCGAAGGTGGCCGCACCACCGACCCGGTGCGCATGTACATGCGCGAGATGGGCACGGTCGAGCTGCTGACCCGCGAGGGCGAAATCGCCATCGCCAAGCGCATCGAGGAAGGCCTGGGCCAGGTCCAGGCCGCCCTGGGCACGTTCCCGGCGTCGGTTGAGCTGCTGCTCTCCGACTACGAACTGCACAAGGAAGGCAAGAAGCGCCTGGCCGAGGTGATCGTCGGCTTCAACGACCTGATCGAGGAGGCCGACGCGGCCGCCGCCGAACTGGAAGCCAACGGCGGCGACGCCGATGCCGAGGGTTCGGAAGACGACGAGGACGAGGACGACGTGGAGGGTGCCGACGAGGACACCGGCCCGGTCGGCCCGGACCCGGTCGAAGTCGCCACGCGCATGGAGAACCTGGCCAACGAACTGGCCAAGTTCAAGAAGGCGTATGCCAAGCACGGCGCCGAGCACAAGCTGGTGACCAAGGCGCGCGAGGACATCGCCGCGATCTTCGTGACCCTGAAGCTGCCGCTGCCGCTGACCGACGTGCTGGTGCGGCAGCTGCGCGAAGTCCAGAACCACATCAAGGACCACGAGCGCCGCGTGCTGCACCTGTCGACCAACGTCGCCAAGATGCCGCGCAAGGACTTCATCCGTTCCTGGGAAGGCAACCAGACCAACCTGGAGTGGGTGGAAGACGCGCTCAAGCGCAAGCAGAAGTGGTCTTCGGCCCTGCGTGACGTCAAGGACCAGATCATCGCCGAGCAGCAGGCCACCATCGACCTGGAGAAGGCGAACCACCTGACCCTGGCCGAGATCAAGGAAATCAGCCGCGCGATGGCCTATGGCGAAGCCAAGGCGCGCAAGGCGAAGAAGGAGATGGTCGAGGCGAACCTGCGCCTGGTGATCTCCATCGCCAAGAAGTACACCAACCGCGGCCTGCAGTTCCTGGACCTGATCCAGGAGGGCAACATCGGCCTGATGAAGGCGGTGGACAAGTTCGAATACCGCCGCGGCTACAAGTTCTCGACGTATGCAACGTGGTGGATCCGCCAGGCGATCACCCGTTCGATCGCCGACCAGGCGCGCACCATCCGTATCCCGGTGCACATGATCGAGACGATCAACAAGTTGAACCGCATTTCCCGCCAGATGCTCCAGCAGTTCGGCCGCGAGGCCACGCCGGAGGAGCTGGCCAAGGAAATGGACATGCCCGAGGACAAGATCCGCAAGGTGATGAAGATCGCCAAGGAGCCGATCTCCATGGAGACCCCGATCGGCGACGACGAGGACTCGCACCTGGGCGATTTCATCGAGGACACCAACGTGGAGTCCCCGATCGACAACACCACCAACATCAACCTGTCCGAGACGGTGCGTGACGTGCTGGCCGGGTTGACGCCGAGGGAAGCGAAGGTGCTGCGCATGCGCTTCGGCATCGACATGAACACCGACCACACCCTGGAAGAAGTGGGCAAGCAGTTCGACGTGACCCGCGAGCGCATCCGCCAGATCGAGGCGAAGGCGCTGCGCAAGCTGCGCCACCCGAGCCGTTCGGAGCAGCTGCGGAGCTTCCTGGATATTGATTGATCCGGGTGGCTTGAAAGCCGGGTTGTAGAGATTGGGAGCCCCGCGAAAGCGGGGCTTCTTTTTTGCGTGCCGTGCGGCTGCCTAAGGGCCGGGCGGAACGCTAAACTTGGCAGGCTGCGGTGCAATGCCGCTGCGTGATGCGGGCCTATAGCTCAACGGTTAGAGCAGGGGACTCATAATCCCTTGGTTCCAGGTTCGAATCCTGGTGGGCCCACCAATTGAACATCCTATGCAGTCTTATAAGGTCCAAGAGCGTCTAGCAGTACGGGGATTTCAGCCTTATTCGCGTCTGCTTGTCGCTGAAGGCCGAGTTCGCCGCCGTATCCGGACTTCTTTGGCGGTAGCTTCGGCGGTAACCTCACTGCTTTCTCTCCCGGCTACCCGTCAACCTCCATCTAATGGCGCTTCTGATCAAGTTCATTAAGTGCCTGAAATCTTGCGGACGGAGCTGCGCGTTGTGGCTCCCGCTTGCGGGGACTATGGCCGCTCTGTCGGCAGGGTGTACATCACCGGGGCCCGTGAAAATGGAGGCAAGATCAGTCGCCGAACGCTTGGGGCTTAGCAATTGCAGAACATCAGTTCCGATGAGTCCGAGCGAGGCTGTGGAGATCGGAAAGAAGTGGAATCTCTATCCGGATCTAGAGAAGGATTCAGGCTGGTTAGAGATGCTCGCGATGCGGCGACCGACGGATGAATTGCGCCTGGTGTCTTGCAGTGGCGGCGATCCGTACTTCTACGCGCTGGTGCGAAATGACGCGGTAGTATCCAAGTATCGGCTGCCTGTGTTGGACTAACGATGGCTCGGAAGGGCCGGAGGCAGTCACACTCTCGCTTTACGAGCCCTCTCCTAAGCGCTCGCCTGCCCACCATCCCGCACAATCTCGCTGCCGAAACGTATGGCCCAAGTAATCGCCACGCAGCCGAGCGCCAGGAAAAGTGCCGTCATGCTGTCCGCTGACAATCTTGCGCGAAACACTTCCAGCACCTGACCGCCATACAGCCCCGCAACGGCAATAATTGATACGACCAGCGCACAGAGCAACACCTTGGTCATCACACGTTCCACCGCTGCGTCACGACGCGCAATCCGCGCGCTCACCGCCGCCGCGAAATCCGCCGGCGGCTCCGCAACAGGCGCACTCGCCAGGACTTCGCAAAGCACCCGATAACGCTCGGCCATAGCGTCAGACGTTATCGAGCCGCTTCCGCGCGCAGCAAGCATCCCCCGCTCCTGCGCCAACCATTCATCCTGCTCATCGGGAAGGTCGTTGCCATGGTTCATGACGGAACTCCGATACGTGATTCCAGTATGCCGCGAAGCAGTTTGCGGCTGCGAAACAGATGGCTCTTGATCGTGCCTTCCGGCAGCCCCGTCACCTTGGCGACTTCGCCGATGGAAAGCTCTTCCAGGTGATAGAGCGTCAACAACGTTCGCTGCAAAGGCGGCAGCCGATCCATTGCATCATGCAGGTGACGGGCGATCTCCTCGTCCGCCGTCGCGGCTTCCAGGTCGTGCCCGTCACTGACCTGCTCTGCCGGCAACGGAAGCGCCCCGAACGCATCAGGCTCCACGATAGGAATGCGTTTGCGTTCCAGATGACGCTTGGCGACAGAGTACGCCACCTGTGCGATCCAAGACTTCAGCAGGCTATCGCCACGATACTGATGCAGCGTCTGGTGGACCCGCAGGAACACCTCCTGGCACAGCTCCTGGGTGTCGTCCGGCTGGCGGACCATGCGGTCGATGACATGCCAGCACAGGCGCTGGTACTGGCGAACCAGCCGTTCAAAGGCGCCGGGCACGCGATCCAGTACCGCCCTGACCAACGCCTGGTCATCCGAATGCAGCTCAGCAGGATTCAAGGGCGGGTCGGGCATTCAGAAGAAGATACGGTCGGCGCGATTTTGGTTGCAACCAACCCTTTTGCAACCGCTGGCGCCTTGCCCGTATCTCAATAATCAGAACCCTCCCGCCCGGAACCGGCCCCATGCACTACGACATCCTGATCCCCATCACGCTCTTCATCTGCATCGCCTATTCGCTCAAGGCAGTGGTCGATGCCTATGCGCGAAGGAAGATCATCGAATCCAGGGGTTCCGAGGAGCTGGTACGGGCACTGCTGGAAGGCGAGACCGTGCGCCGCCGCCATGCGTCCCTGCAGTGGGGCACCGTCATGGTCATCCTGAGCCTGGGCTTTGGCCTGGTGGAATTCCTCGACGTCCAGACCCTTACGCCGGGCGTCGTGGCGATCCTGCTGGCGGCCACTGGCCTCGGCAACCTGGCTTTCTACCTGATCGAGCGAAAGATCGAGCGCTGATATTCGCTCACTTGAAGCGCGTCTAGTCGCGCTTCCTCGAGTTCGGACCCTCTCTCATAGGCGGCCCCGATCTCGCTCCCCCAAGAAGCCCCGTGTCCAGACGACACAGAAGCAGCAGCTTCTGGCGGCTGCGCCATGCCTGAATTCAAGGATGTTCCCATGCGTCAATCCATTGATCGTCATGCCCCATCGCGCCGCTGGACGCTACGCGCACTACTGAGCCTCTTCGCATGCGCGATCGCGCCCACCGGCAGCGCGGCACCGTCGAACGAACCAGCGCAGCTATCCGCCTGCGCACCCACCCGCCTGCAAGGCGAGGACACGATCGTCCACGTGCCCTTCCAGGTAGTGGACGGCCGCATCTACGTCGATGCCCGGGTCAATGGAATGGGACCGTTCCGTTTCGCAGTGGATACCGGTGCAGGCGGCATGGCGCGGGCCGATACCCGCCTGGTCGATACGCTGGGCCTGCAGGTGGTGGGGCAGGCGAGCGTCTCCGATGGCGTGCAGCACGCCGACGTGGAAACCACGCGCTTGGCTTCCGTGCAGTTGGGCGGACTGGTGCGAAGCGACGTCGAAGCGATCACACGCGATTACGCCAGCCGTGCCCCGGAGGAGGCCAAGTTCCACGGGCTGCTGGTCCGCGAGTTCTTCTCGGATGGCGTGCTGGTCATCGACTATCCGAACCGCATGCTGTCATTCAGCCGAACGATGACGCTCTCGCCCAAGGATCCGGATTCCCTGCGCTACGAGCGTGCCTTCAGGGTGCCGATCTCCATCGGCGCAGTCCACGCGCTGGGCAACCTGGATACCGGCGCCAATGTCAGCATCGTCCTTCCGCAAGCGCTCTACGCTGCTGTCGAATCGGGGCCTGCGGAATCAGGGGGACGTGCCCAGCTCACCAACGGTCATATCGACCTACAGCGTGCGACCATCAAGGGCCCGGTCCAGATCGGAACGCTCTCGCTCTCGAACCTGGAGGCCAAGGTCTCGGAAAAGTATCCCGAGATCCTGGTCGGTGCCCACGCGTTGCAGGACGCAGTCATCCTGATCGACCAACGATCCAAAGTGGTCGCGGTGTGCGGCCGGGGCCAATGAGCCCGCTGCTTCCGTCCAACAAACGGGCATCCGCCAACTCGGCACAGTGACTTCAGGCAGGTGTCGCTCCCGCGTTGCCGTGATGCCATGTACCCATGCACCGGCCGGGCACCCAGGGCCGGATTCCATGCCGAAAGGAGTCAACGTCATGCGCCTGTCCCGCTCCATCCTCTGGCTGGCCCTGGTGGCCACCACCCCGGCCCTCGCCCAGCAAAGCCTGAGCAAGATCTCCGACGACATCCAGACCCAGGCCGGCCAGCAATACGGCTCGCTGTCTTCCGTGAGCGGCGACGTCCACGTCGCCGGCAACGTCCAGGCCAGGGGCGTGCACACCGTCAGCGGCGACATCACGATCGATGCGGGGGCCACCGTCGGCGATGTCGCCAACACCAGCGGCAACATCAAGGCGGCCGACAACGCCAAACTGGGCAACGTCAAAAGCGTCAGCGGCAACATCAAGCTCGGCAGCGGCGCGCAGGTGAGCGGCGATATCGCGGCCGTCAGCGGCGACATCTTCGCCGACCGCGGCACCCACATCACCGGCGACATCGCCTCGGTGAGCGGCTCGATCGGCCTGGTGCAGACCGAGCTGGATGGCGGCATCACCTTCGCCACCAGCGACCTCACCGTCGGCGTCGGTTCGCACGTGAAGGGCCGCATCTACCTCAAGAAGCCCACCTTCAGCCACCTCGACCACCCGCCGCGCATCGTCATCGGCCCGAATGCCGTGGTCGACGGCGACCTGGACTTCGAACTGCCCGTGCAGCTCTACGTCCACAGCTCCGCCAAGACGGGCAGGATCACCGGCGCCACGCCGATCCCGTTCTCCTCGGCGACGCCGCCGAAGTAAATCGCGTAGGCCGCCTCGCAGCGCGGCTTTCGTCCTCCATCGCTTCCCTGGTCGCGGCCGCATAAGATCGACGGGCATCGCCTTCCGCGTTGCCCGTCGCCCGCACCCGCCAAGGAAGACCCATGACCGACCCGTACAACTCCACGCCCCTGCGTCCCGTCGCCACGCCGCTGACGGACGCCATGGTGACCACCGCCTTCGAACTCCCCGGCTACCGCGTCACCCGCAACATCGGGCTCGTGCGCGGCATCACCGTGCGCTCGCGCTCGATCATCGGCAACTTCTTCGGCGGGCTGCAGACGATCCTCGGCGGCAACATCACCATCTACACCGAGCTGTGCGAGCAGGCGCGCCAGGAAACCTACAAGGACATGGTGCAGCACGCGCGCGTGCTCGGCGCCAACGCCATCATCGCGGTGCGCTACGACGCCACCGAACTGATGGCCGGCCTCACCGAAGTGCTGTGCTACGGCACGGCGGTGGTGGTCGAGCCGCACAATCCCTGAGGCGTCGGCGCCTCAGGTGCCGTCGGGGTCGTACCAGAACGGAATCAGGTACTCCCGCGGCCGCTGCGGCCCGGTTTCCTCGCTCTTCGCATTCCATACCAGCCGCAGGTCGTGCCGGCCCGGCGCCCTGTCGCGCAGGTCGATGTACCCCATCATCCCGCGCATGCCCAGGTCGCGGCGCTCCGCCGGCAGGAAGCCATCGACGCGGACGGGTACCCCGTCCAGCGTCACCGTCCAGATCGACGCCATGCATTGCGTCGCCAGCTTCGCGGCGGCGGCGCCCTGGGCCGTGTTGCGGCCATCGTCCAGCCTGGGGCATGCCTCGCGCGCAAGCGGGTTGTCCAGCCGCACGCGGTTGGGGATGAACAGCCGCAGTTGGCGGGCTTCGATCCGGTCGGAAGGAATCATCGGGTAGCGCAGCACCGCATCGTCCGCGCCCCGCAGTGATTCGTAGTGCGCGCTGGCCATGCCATGGTCCACCGCCTCGCTGGTGATCACCTCGTAGCGGTTGAGCAGCGAGAAGCCGAACGACCCGACGATATGCGCGGCGCCCAGCACCAGGGCCACCATCGGCACCAGGTAATAGACCACGGTGTATCCGCGACGGCCCAGGTTGCTCTGCAGGGTGAGCTGCACCGGCGCGATCAGCCGCAGCGGCAGCAGCGGCGTGAGCACGCGCAGCATGGCCAGGGTGGCGCGTTGCAGCGCCGGTGCGCTACGGCCCTGCGCTTCGCGTCGTGCGACGAGCTTGTCCAGCACGGCGAGCGCCATCGTGAGCACGATCACCAGCCCGTTGAGGACGGCAAAGCTGACGATCGTCGCCAGCTCGCGGTTGTGGAACAGCAGGCTGATCAGCAGCGAAGGGATGACCAGCACCACGCCGAACAGGCCGGTCCACAGGATGCCGACGGCCACCATCACCGCGCTGACGAATAGCACGGACGCGGTGCGGTCCACCCGGTCGATCACCTCGCCCAGGTCCCCGACCATCATCCGGTAGAACGTGCGCGAGACCGGGCCCAGCGAGGGCAGGCGGTCCCACTGGATGCCACCCGGGAAGCCGGCCTTCAATCCCACCAGCCCCACCCAGTAGCCACGGATGGCCAGGTGGATCACGAAGGCGATGCCCAGCGCGTAGCTCAGGCCGATGGCGAGCATGCAGCCGAACTGCATCGCGTACCAAAGCACGCCATCGGCATGGATCTCGTTGCCTACCCAGCCTTCGAGCAGGCGCGTCGGCAGTGTGAGCAGCGCGAAGGCGAACAGGCCGGAGATCAACAGCTCCAGCTCGTCGCTGCGTTCGCGCAGGCGCTCGAAGGCAATGCGGCGGCCGAGAGGCGGCGCGCCCGGTGCGGCGCCAGCGCCGCCGACGTT
Organism: Stenotrophomonas panacihumi; assembly: GCF_001431645.1. Taxonomy (GTDB): domain Bacteria; phylum Pseudomonadota; class Gammaproteobacteria; order Xanthomonadales; family Xanthomonadaceae; genus Stenotrophomonas_A; species Stenotrophomonas_A panacihumi. Next base: position 9,489 of record NZ_LLXU01000064.1, read on the forward strand.
CTCGATCTGGTTCATCCTGAAATCCCCGTCCAGTGGCCCGAGTCTAGCCGGTTTCATCGGCAGGGCAGGGCGGGTGTCGATCCTGGCCACGCCCGCTCGTCGCCATTGCAACCCATGCCGAAACCCGGAGCCCCCCATGCGCAGACTGGTCGCCTCGCTCTTCATCAGCCTGGACGGTGTCATCCAGGGCCCCGGCGGTCCCGACGAAGACCGCAGCGGCGACTTCCGCCTCGGGGGCTGGGTGGCGCCTTATCAGGATCCGCTCATCGGCGAAAACCTGCAGGACCTGTTGTCCCAGCCGTTCGAGCTGCTGCTGGGCCGCCGCACCTACGACATCTTCGCGTCCTACTGGCCGCACGTGCCGGCCGACGCGCCCAGCCACGCGCTGGCCGAGCGTTTCAACGCCGTGCCCAAGCATGTCGCCACGCACCGGCCAGCCGCGTTGCCATGGGACGGCAGCGTGGCGCTGCGCGGCTCGCTGGTCGACGCGGTGCGCGCGCTCAAGCAGGAGGCCGGGGGTTATCTGCTCACGTTCGGCAGCGGCGAGATGGTGCGCCAGCTCGTCGCGGCCGGGCTGGTGGACGAACTCCGGCTGCAGGTCTTCCCGCTCGTGCTCGGGCGCGGCCGGCGGCTGTTTGGCGATGATGCGCCGGCTGTCGCGTTCACGCTGGCGGACACGGTGTGCACTGCGAAGGGCGTGCTGCTGAATCGCTATCTCAAGGCGGGCGAGGTGGACGTGGGCACGGTGGGCTGGCGGCCCGATTGAAAGCGCGAGGGCGGCCCCCGGGCCATGGGGCACCGGAGGCCGTTGCCGCTCAACGCACGAACGCGATGCGCTCCATCCGTGTGTTCTTTGCCGCGGCCAGCACCTGCGCGGTGACCTGGTACTCCGAAGCCGGGTCGGCGCTGATCCGCAGTTCCGGCTGCGGACCCTGCGACAACCGCGCCACGTCCGCCAATCGCGAGGAAAGCTCGGCCGGCGCGACCGGCTCGCCGTCCCAGCTCAACTGGTTGGCGGCATCGATGCGCAGCTGGACGGGCTCGGGCGGGGGCAATCGATTGGCATCCGCCGGCACCCGTTGCGGCAGGTCGACGGTGATCGGCCGGGCGACGATCGGTGCGGTCACGATGAAGATGATCAACAGCACGAGCATCACGTCGACGAGCGGGGTGACGTTGATATCGGCCAACGGGGTGGAACGACCTGCGGCACTGAAAGCCATGCGTCTGCTCCGTGACGGGGCGGCGTGCCCCGGTTCGAAGCTACGCCGGGTCGCGAAGGCGTGGCAGGGGTGGCCGCCGGGTCGGTTCAGCCATGGTTGCCCTCCGTGGCCGTGGCCACGTCAGCGGTTAGCCCGTCGATCACTCAGGCCGCGCGTGGCCGTACATCCCGGGCGATCTCCGCCAGGCTCGGCAGCGTCTTCAACTCATACGCCGCCTGCAGCGCCAGCCAGCTGGCCGCGTCGCCACCGAAATACACGGCAAGCCGCTGCGCGGTATCGGCGGTGATCGCGCGCTGCTCGTTGACGATGGCATGGACGCGCGTAGCCGGCACGCGCAATGCGTTGGCCAGCGCGTTGGGGGTCATGCCAAGCGGGGACAAGTACTCCTCTCGCAGGACTTCTCCCGGGTGGATCGGACGCATGCGGTTGGTGGGGCGGCTCATGGGAACCTCAGTGGTAATCGACGATCTCGACGTCGGTGGGGCCTGCATCGGTTCATCGGAAGCAGAGGCGGAACTGGTCGTTGATGCGGATGCTGTACTGGCCGCTGCGACTTCCGCGCAGGGCTTCAAGGCGATTTCCCGGCGGCGAGCGCAGGAAGTCCACGCTTGCCGCCGAATCCAGCATTTGCAGTTTTCGCGTAGCCACGGTGACGAAAGCGCGGAAGACGCGCGGCGTTTCGCCCTCGAACAGGGCCTGGGTATCCCGGCACCTGAAGGACTGGATGGCCATGCTCGGCAGCGTATTACGCGGCGCGTAATACGTCAAGCGGAACGCCAATATCCTCTCTGGCAGAGGCGTCCGGCATACTGCTCCAGCGAGCCTATCTCCGCCTGCGCCACCACGGCCGCCACATAGCCATCGGGCCTTGCCAGCACCCACTCGCCTGCCACTAGCCCGTAGGCCGAGACGAAATCCCCGTCCACGTCCCGCAGCTCCGCGTCGGGCCCGATCACATGCACGTGCAGTCCCGCGCATGCCGGAGCGGTCGCGCGATCGGCGTGGTACCCGATCAAGGTCCAGTGCGTACCCTTCAAGAGGTCGAACAGGCGGCGTACCTGTCCGCCCGCCCCCCGCAGGCGTGCGTCCGGTGCGCGGTCGCCGGCCATGATGCGGCCTTCGCGGTCTTCGGTTTCCAGGCAAAGGGACGAGCCGCGATATCCCAGGTCGAGCTGCTGCACATCGCGCCCGCGGCGGTTGTCGCCACGCTTGGCGTTGTCCAGCAGGCGCGTCGAAAGCCCGAGCATCGACGCTGCGATCGGCCGGCGCTCTTCCTCGTAGGTATCCAGCAACGATGTCGGTGCGCCACCGGTCACCGCCGCCAGCTTCCAGCCGAGGTTGTACGCATCCTGCATGCTCGTGTTGAGCCCCTGTCCGCCAGTGGGCGGATGGGTATGTGCCGCATCCCCGACGAGGAACACGCGGCCTTCGCGATAGCGATCGGCAAGCCGGGCATTCATCTGGTAAGCCGAGGCCCACGATACCGAATGCACGCGGATGTCCTCGTGTCCGCTGCGCTCGCGCACCATCGATGCAAGCCCGTCAGCCGAAAGATCGATCTCTCCTTCGAGCGGCACCGGCGCCTGCACCTGGAACAAATCCGTGCCCATCAGTGGGCACAGCGACAGGCGCGTGGTATTCGATGTCTCGTTGAACTGGTGCCATGCATCGCGGTCAAGTCCCGTCAGCACCACATCGGCGACCACCGCGCGCACGCCCAGGGTTTTGCCGGGGAAGTCGATGCCCAGCGATTGCCGCACGAAGCTGCGTCCGCCATCAGCCCCGATCAGGTAGCGCGCCCGCACCTGCGCCTCGCCGCCTGGCGTGGCGATCCTCGCCGTCACGCCCTCGACATCCTGCCCGAATGCAAGCAGCTCGTGCCCGAACGACACGCCATGTCCGAGTTCGGCCAGCCGCTCGCGCATCACCGCCTCGGTGAGGAACTGCGGCACCATCAGCGGCTGGCCATACGGCTCTGCCGGCGTGGGCGCGCGTGCTTCCACCATCGCTGCATCCGTGCAGCGGCCGTCCGCATGATGGCTGCGAGATACCGGGTACAGCCCACCGACCGCGAACAGCCGGTCGACGATGCCCAGGTCCTCGAAGATCTCCTGGCTGCGCGGCTGGATGCCCTTGCCACGCGAGCCATGGAACGGCTGTGCCAGCTTCTCCACCAGCTGGAACGCCACCCCGCGGCGGGCCAGTTCGATCGCCAGCGTCAGGCCGGCCGCGCCGGCGCCGCAGATCAGCACATCAGTTTCGATTTTCATCGCGCTACTCCAGTTGTGTGTAATATGCACCCAATTGGAACGCACCCTACGCCGATGAAAAAGAGTGTGCAAGATACACATATCTCTGCCCAGATGAGATCGCTCCACGGCGCGCTCATCGCCATTGGCAGCGTGATGAACCGACCGCGCAACGACGAACGGCTGATCGAAGCAGCCGGCATCCGCATCGACCAGGCGCTGTTCCGGCTGCTGGTGGTGATCGAACGGCTTGGCCCGATCGGCGTGGTGGAGCTGGCCGATCGCCTCGGCCGCGACTACACGACCATCAGCCGCCAGGTCGCCAAGCTGGAAGCCATGGAGTTGGTGACGCGCCGGGGCAACACGGAAGACCGCCGCGTGCGCGAGGCGTTGATCGCACCCAAGGGCAAGGCCATGACCGACCGCCTGGACACCGCGCGCGAGGCCATGGCGCGCGAGTTGTTCGCATCCTGGTCTCCGCAGGATCGCGACGACCTGGTGCGGTTGATGTGCCGCTTCGCCGAGGCGCTGGAACAACGCGAGGCCGCGGCGCCCTGAGCGCGTCCTGCTGCACTCACGCCGCAACCGCTGTACGATCGCCACGCCCTCTGCCCGCCGCCCGGCGGGCACCCCCTGGGGCACCGCACCGGCACACCACCACCGCCACGCGCCACCACCCAGGGGAACCCATGAGCGATGTCCCGTTCGTTCTCGTCCACGGCTTGATCGGCACGCTGCAGCACGACGAAGTGCTGCGCCATTTCCCGGCCGATACGCTCGCGCCGCCGCTGCTCGGTTATGGGCCACATGCCGGTGTCGATATCCACGACGTACACCTGGAGCGGCAGGCCGAACACCTGCATGCGTGCATCACCGCCGCGTTCGGCCATCGCCCGGTGGTGCTGGTGGGTCACTCGGTGGGCGGCGTGGTCGCAGCCTTGTACGCATTGCGGCATCCCGCGCGCGTGGCCCACCTGGTCAGCGTGGAAGGCAACTTCACCCTGCGCGACGCGTTCTGGTCCTCGCGCGTGGCGCAGATGACCCCGCAGGCCGCCGACGACATGCTGCTCGACATCCGCCAGGACCCGGTCGGCTGGCTGGCCGGCAGCGGCGTGGCCGGCGCCGAACGCATGGCCGACCTGGCGATGCGCCTGCTCGACGACCAGCCCGCCTCGACGATCCGCGCGATGGCGCGCAGCGTGGTGGAGATCACCGGCCAGCCGGCCTACCTGCAGCGCCTGCACGACCTCATGCACGACGTGCCGGTGCACCTGCTGGCGGGCGAGCGCACGCGCGAAGGCTGGGACGTGCCGGACTGGGCGATCGCCATGGCCGCCAGCTTCGTCGAACTGCCTGACATGGGCCACATGATGATGCTGGAAGATGCCCCGGCCTTCGCCGCCGCCGTGCGCGCCTGTTGCCGCAGCCTGGGAGCGCCGTTGCCCGCTTGAGCCGGGCGGGCGGCGCCCCGCTATGCCGCCGTCATGCCCGCGACATCCGCGCCCGCCAGCTTGGCGGCATACAACGCCGCGCCGTAGTGCGGCTCGAACCGCGGAGCGCGCAGCGCGAACCCCGGATGGGCCGCCTTGAGCGCCTGTTCAAAGGGAGCCAGCAGCAGCGCGCCGGAAGCGAAGGCGCCCCCGGAGTACGACAGCGGCACCGTTTCGTCCGCCTCGAAGCCGAGGCGCTGGCGGATCGCGTCGGCGATCTGGGCCAGTTCGCGTCCGGCACGCACGAAGATCTCCCGCGCCGCCACGTCGCCCGCCTGCGCCGCCTGTGCCACCACCACCGACAGCTGCGCCACTTCGCCGCGGGTGCGCGCCTGCTCGCCGTAGATGCGCGCGCAGACATCCAGGTCGATGTCCACTTCCAGCGCGTCGTTGATCAGCGCATGCAGCGGGCCGACCGGCAGCCGTCCGTCGCTCATCCGCGAGTAGGCATTCAGGCCCTGCACCGCGATCCAGTACGCCGAGCCTTCGTCGGAGAAGGTCTCGCCCCAGCCGCCGGAGCGCGCGCCAATACCGCGCCGCTGCCCGTAGCCGATCGAGCCGGTGCCCGCGACGATGTTGATCCCATCCATGCAGCCCAGCGAGCCCGCCCAGCCGCACACCATGTCGTTGTCGCAGGCATGGCGATCGTGGCCCAGGATCGCCGTCGGCATCGCCTCGACCACCGGCGTCACCGCGCTGTCCTCGCCATGCGCGGGAATGCCGAAGAACGCGAAGTCGATCGCGGAGGCGTCGGCCCCGGCTTGCGCCAATACCGACGCCACGCCCTGGGCCAACGTCGCGCGCACACCCGCCAAGCCCACCTCCGGGTGGTACGTCGTGCCCAGCTGCGCGTTCGCCCGGACCCTTCCCGTGCCATCGATCAGCGCGAACCGGGTCTTGGTGCCGCCGCCGTCGACGCCCAGGTAGAAGCGCTCGCCGCTCATGAAGCCAGCGCGTGGATGCGCACGCCCTGCACGACGCGGTTCACCGTGCCGGCCTTGTTGGGGTTGTCCGGCGTGATGCCGGTGGCCAGCGATGCCTGGAAGGCGAAGATCTGCGCGATCGCCGCATACGGGAACAGCAGGTCCACGTCCGGCGCCTGGGCCAGCCCCTCGACGACGAGGGCGTCATGGCCATCGCGCGGCTGCGCGGTGATCTCCACGACCCGCGCGGCCACGCCGTCGCGGCGCAGTTCGTCGAGCAGGTCGAGGTCGTACTGGCGGGTCAGGGGGTCGTTGGATACGAACACGAGCACGAGCGTCTTCGGCGTCACGAAAGTCTTGGGCCCGTGGCGGAACCCGAGCGGGCTGTCGAAACATGTCGCCACCGCGCCGTTGGTCAGTTCGCCCAGCTTGAGCGTGGCCTCCCGCGCCAGGCCCTGCAGCAGGCCGCTGCCCAGATAGACCACGCGGTCGCAGCCCAGCCCGGCGAGCGCCTGCAGCGGCGACAGCTGCCGCGCGATGGCCGTCTCCGTCGCCGCCGCGAGCGGACCGATGCGGGCGTCCAGCATGCCCGCCGGGCTCAGTGCCTGCAGCGTGGCGTACATCATGCAGGTGAAACTGGAGGTCATGGCGAAACTCTCGTCATGGGTCTCCTCGGGCAGCAGCACGGTCAGGGCTTGGCGCGCGCCGGTACGGTTGAGCGCCCCATCCGCGTTGCAGGTCACGACCAGGTGGCGAACCTCGCGCACGCGCGCCTCGGCCAGCTGCACGGCGGCCAGGCTTTCCGGGCTGTTGCCGGAGCGTCCGAACGACACCAGCAGCAACGGCTGCTCGGGATCGAGGTACAGGTGCGGGCTGCTGACCAGGTCGGTGGTGGCCACCGCGTCCACGCGCGCCGCCAGCTGGCGGTCGAGCAGCGCGGCCAGGCACTGGCCGATATACGCCGAAGTGCCGGCGCCGGTCAGGATCACCCGCGCGCGCGGGTCGCGGGCGATGGGTTCGACGAAGGCCGTGATCCGCGCGTGCAGCCCGGCCACCAGGGCATGCGTGCGCTGGAGCATGCGGGGCTGTTGCGCGATCTCGCGCGCGGTGGCCAGCGCGCCGCGGGCCGCGAGCGCGTCTTCGGAAAGGCCCAGGAATTCAGTGCTGTTCATCGGTATCGCTTGGGTGGGTCGCATGGTGGTAGTCGTCGAGGACCGCATCGATATGGGCCATCGCCAGCGATGCCGGGTCGGCATCGCAACGGCCATTGCGCAGGGCATGCAGTGCGTGGGGAAGGTATTGGCCGATCAACGGCAGCGGCGGCGGATCCGCGCGCAGGTTGTCGAACAGGCGTTGGCGTGCCTGCTCGATGGCCGGATCCGGCCAGTAATAGCGGATGCGGTCGCTGAGGCTGTATTGCAGGTCGATGTGCAGGCCGCGCGCATCGCCGTGGTAGTACTTGCGCCAGTGCTGGGGCTGCGCCTGCATGCGTTCGAGCACCACTTCGCGCAGGCGCGCGCGCCGTTCCGGCGCGATCCATTCCGCTTCGATCGCATCCAGCGCCCACAGCGCCTCGCGCAGCGCGAAGGTGAGGCCGGGGCCGACCTTGAGGATGGCGAAGTGATCGCGCACCAGCGCGGCCAGGGCGTCGCGGGTCTGGTAGTCGGTGGAGTGCGCCTCGAACACCAGCCGCGGCACGGTCGTGATGGCGGTGCTGAGCGCTTGCGCCTTGGCTGCGTCGTAGTCGACCACGTGGTGGTGGTCGAACTCCACGCCCGGCTGCACCACCGAGGCGATGACGCGCTGCCATGCCTGGCCAAGCCCCGCGGCCTCGAACGCGATGCGATGCGCCTGGATGGTCGCGAGCGCGGCCTCCGGCGTGGTGACGGCCAGGCCTTCGATGGTTTCGTGCGCGCCACCCGGCACCGGCACTTCGGTGCCGATCACGTACACCGGCGCCTCGCCCCCGGCCTGCGCCCATGCGCGCTCGGCGGCGCTGCACAGGCGCACCGCGCGGCGCACGATTTCCGCCTCGGGCAGCGGCTCGGGATCGCCCGCGCAGGCCATCGAGCAATCCAGGTGGATCTTGCGGAAGCCCGCAGCCACGTAGGCGGCCACCATCACTTCGGCCTTGTCCATCGCCGCCTCGGCGGCAAGCGCGGTCCACGGATTGGGGCCGAGGTGATCGCCGCCCAGCGCGATGCGCGAGGGCGCCACCCCCACGCGCGCGGCGATGCCGTGCACGAAGGCGACGAAATCCGCCGGCGTCATGCCGGTATAGCCGCCATCCTGGTTGACCTGGTTGCAGGTGGCTTCGAACAGCACCGGCTGCACGTCGTGGGCGAGGGCATGGCGCAGGCTGGCCTCGATGACCAGCGGGTGTGCCGAGCAGATCGACGTCACGCCACGGGCCTGGCCCTGGCGGTGACGCGCGACGAGATCCAGAAGAGCTTGCATGGGATGTCCGTCAGGCAGTGGGGGAAGGGGCGGGCCGTTCCGGCTCCAGCACCAGCAGCAGCGAGGCGACCAGCGCCAGCAGCAGGCCGACGATCTTCAGCGGGCCGGGCACGACGCCGGCAAACAACAGCGACAGCGCGGCGGTCACCAGCGGCGCGCCCGCATTGGTCAGCGGCGCGACCACGATCGCCTTGCCGTAGCGGAAGGCATAGACCAGCGCCAACGCGCCGATCGCGTTGAGGATCTGGATCGCCGCGGTCATCCACGGCCCGTCGAGGCCCGTGTTGACCGGCTGGGACCAGTCGGTCATCGCCCACGCCACCGGCATCAGTACCAGCGCGCCGACCGTCATGTAGAAGAAGATGCTGTCGGCGTTGACCGAGTCGTTGGCCAGTTTCATGAAGTAGGCCTGCAGGCCCCAGGCCAGCATGATCAGCAGCGACAGCGCGAACCAGCCCATTCCCTGCGCGCCACTGCCGAACGACAGGTCCAGCAGCGGCAAGGACACCAGCGCCAGCACGATGCCAAGCGCGCCGAGCCTGCCGGTGCGCTCGCGCAGCAACAGGAACGACAGCACGATGGTGATCACCGGCGACAGCGAGATGATCGGGAAGACGTAATAAGCCGGCCCGAGCGTCAGCGTGCGGAACAGCAGCATCTGCCCGCCGGCGCCGAGCAGGCCGATCAACAGCCCGTAGATCACCGCGCGCGGCGTGCGGTCCAGCTGCCAGCCGCCACGCCACAGGACGAACAGCGCCGGCGGAATCATCGTCAACGCCCACACGCAATACACCAGGGTGTCGGGGAAACCATGCGCGGCCGACAACCCCGACAGCGTGCCCCACACCCCCCACAGCGCCACCACGGCCAGCGCGTAGAACAGCCACAGCCGGCGCCCGTCCCTTTGCATGGTGCTCATGCCGGCACCGCCTGCAGCATCAGGAAGCGCTTGAACTTCGCGGGCAGCACGTTGTTGCCTGCATCCACATGGCCCAGCTCGGTGCCGTTGAACAGGTCGCGCACCACGTAGCGGCCGCTGCCCAGTCCGCGCAGCTGCACGGGGCCGTCCCAGTCGGTGGCATAGAAGGTGTAGTACATCGCCTTGTCCTTCGCGATGGCGTGCGCCTCCGGCTTGTCGAAGCCGATGTCATAGAGTTCGCCGCGGTATTCGCCCTTGGGCAGCATGTGGGCCTGGTAGATCTCCAGCCACTGCCGCCACAGCTTCTCCTTCTCCGCCGTCAGCACGAAGCCACCCGGGGGCAGCGGCTCGGTCGGGTGGTCGGTGTCGCGCGGCCAGGTGAACTTGGTCGAGATCACCGCGCCGACGCCGACACTGGAAGCGAAGTCGTCGCCGCCGTCGCTCAGTTCGACGTGGTCGCCGGCATAGCTGCTGGTGTGCCCGAACAGCGCCTTCACCGACTTGCCCTTGTGGCGCACCTGCCAGGAGGAGGTCGGGTCGGACGCCGGATACTGGTCCGTGGCCGGCAGGTTGTGGAAAGCGAAGGCGGTGCCGCACGGGCACAGCTCCACCACGGCCTGCGGGTTTTCCTCGCGCGCGGCGCGGTGGATCGCGTTCCAGAAGTCGGCGAGCTTCTCGAACGAGTCGGTCGGCTTGTCGTGCTTGTGCAGCGGGTTGTAGCAGGGCGCCACCGCATTGAGATGCTGGCCGTCCAGCTTGAGGCCCTCGAAGCCCCAGTCACCGATCGCCTTGCGGGTGAGCGCGACATAGAAATCGATGGTCGGCGTATAGGCCGGGCACTGGGTGAACGCGTTCCACCAGCTGACCTTCTGCACCGAACCTTCCTTGTCCAGCAGCAGCATGTCCGGATGGTCATGCAGCACGTCGCTGCCCGGGTCGCAGGCCAGCGGCGCGATCCACAACCTGGGGCGCAGGCCCTGCGCCTTCACCGCCTGCACGAAGGCGCGCATGTCGGCATCGCCACGCGGGAACTTGCGCGGGTCCAGCTTCCAGTCGCCTTCGTTGGTCTGCCAGCCGTCGTCGAGCACCGCCCACTCGAAGCCCATCTCGCGCACCTTCGGCAGCGTGGCGATGACCTGTTCGGTGGTGAATTCGCGGTCATAGCCCCACGCGCACCACACCGGCGCGAAGGCCGACTCCGGCGCGCGTGGACCGCTGATGCCCTGGTCCTGCATGAAGCGGCGGTAGTGGGTGAGGGCGGGGTAGAAATCCCCGCGATGCACGCACACGAACGTGCGGTCGGTCAGCAGCGTGGCGCCGGGCGCCAGGGTCAGCGGCTGCACCGACTCGATGCCGATCGCCGCGCCTTCGTCGGTCGCACGCACCGGCATGTCGAGCAGGCGCGGCACGGTTTCGACATGGCCGACGGCCAGGCCGACGTCGCGGCGCCACACGTTGGCGACCGGTGTGCCGCCGCCGTAGTCGGACGCCTCCATGGCCAGGGTGTTGCGCTGCTCGAACGCCGCATCCAGCGGACGCACCCAGTCGCGGCGATCCTCGTGGGTCGCGCCGGAGAAGCTCCAGAAGCCGCCCTCATGCGGCTGGACGACATGCGCGCCATTGCGCCAGCCGGTGACTTCCACCGGCGCGTGGCCGCCGTTGCGATAGGCAACCTGCAACAGCACCAGGCCCGGGTAACGCTCGTACACGGTGGCGCTGACCTGCTTCTCGATGCCATTGGCGGCCAGGCCGCGCACCACGGTGCGCTTGCCGGCGCCATGGCGGTCGCCGCGCAGTCGTTCGCTGCGCTGGTCACGATGGACGAAGGTGTCGAGCGGGCCGTCGGCGAGCAGCAGGGTCTCGCTGCTGTCGAAGCCGGTGATCGGCTGGCCGAACGCGCTGACCTGGGTGCGCATGGCTTCGTCGAACACCAGGCCGAGCTGCGAATCGCCGACCCGGGCGGGCGTGCTGGCCGGCGCGGTCGCGGCGCTGGCGCGGGCCAGCGCCGGCCACGGCAGGCTCGCGCCGGCCATGGCGCCACTGACGAGCTTGAGAACGGTACGGCGTCCGATCGGGGGCATGCTGACCTTTCCTGGTGCGACGGTGGATCGATTCTGGTGCACGCGGCCCACTGGATGCAACACTTTTGTTGCGATATGTTGTAGATAAGTTTCGTTACATTACCAAGTGCAGGAGATGACGATGCGGCAACCGACCGATTTCCGCCCCGCCGTGCTCGCGGCGGGCCTTTGCGCGGCGCTGGCATGCACGGCGTTGGCGGCCGCGCCCCCGGCCCCGGCGACCGCCGCGACGCAGCCGAAGGCAGGCGGGGCGACGTACGCGATGGCGGACTTCGCCCGCGTGCGCAAGTACGACGCCCACGTGCACTACAACGTGGCCGATCCCGCGTTCCTGGAGATCGCGCGCGAGGACGGCTTCGAGTTGATGACCATCAACGTCGACTACCCGGATTTCCCGCCGCTGGCGAAACAGCGCGAAGTCGCGTTGATGGAGCATGCCGCCGACCCGGCCCGCATCCACTGGGCGGCCACGTTCTCGATGCACGGCTTCGGCCAGCCCGGCTGGGAGAAGCAGGTCGAGTCCGGCCTGCGCGATGACGTCGGCCGTGGCGCCACCGCGGTGAAGATCTGGAAGAACGTCGGCATGGTCGAGAAGGACGCCCAGGGACATCTGGTCATGCTCGACAACCCGGCGCTGTCGCCGGTCGCCGAGTACGTGCGCGGGCTGGACGTGGCGCTGATCGGCCACCAGGGCGAGCCGCACAACTGCTGGCTGCCGCTGTCGCAGATGACGACCGAGAACGATCGCGAGTATTTCGGCCATCATCCGCAGTACCACATGTACCTGCATCCCGATCAGCCGAGCTACGACGATCAGATGGCCGCGCGCGACCGCTTCGTGGCCGCGCATCCAAAGCTGCGTTTCGTCGGCGCGCACATGGCCAGCCTGGAATACGACGTGGACCGCCTGGCCGCTTTCCTTGACCGCTTCCCCAATGCCTCGGTGGACCTGGCTGCGCGCATGGGCCAGGTGCAGTACCAGTCGGTGCGCGATTACGCGAAGGTGCGCGACTTCTTCATCCGCTACCAGGACCGGCTGATGTACGGCACCGACCTGACCTACGAGCCGGGCGGCGATGCGGCTGAATTCAAGCGCAGCGCGGACGCGGTCTGGCGCTCGGACTGGCAGTACCTGGCGACCGGCGAGACCCAGCACGTGGATACGGTAAAGGCCGACGTGCCGGGCCTGGCCCTGCCGCGCGCGGTGATCGACAAGATCTACTACGCCAACGCCGTGCGCGAATTCACCGCGCCCAGGCGCTGAGCGGGGGCGTCAGGCCAGCCGCAGCTCGAAGCCGAGCTGTTCGCTGGCCTGGCGGATCTCGGCGGGGGCGTCGCTGTCGGTGATCAGCACGTCCAGCTCGCCCAGTGGAATGATCCGGTGCAGGCAGATCTTGCCGAACTTGGAGCTGTCGGTAATGGCGATGACCACGCGCGCGGCCTCCACCATCTTGCGGTTGAGCATGGCTTCCGGCTCGTAGTGCGTGGTGATGCCGCGCTCCAGGTCGAAGCCGTCCACGCCCAGGAACAGGCGGTCCACGTGCAAATCGTCCAGCGCTTCCACGGTGAGGCCGCCATAGAAGGCCATGTTCTTGCGGCGCAGTTCGCCGCCCAGCATCACGATGCGGATGTTGTGCTTGGGGCTGAGCACGGTCAGCACGCCGAAATCGTTGGTCACCACGGTGACCTCGATGTTCGGCAGCGCTTCGGCGAGCTGCATGGCGGTGGTGCCCGAATCGATGGCGATGGTGTCGCCTGGCTTGACCAGGGTCGCGGCCAGCTGGCCAATGCGACGCTTTTCATCCAGGTGGACGGTGCGCTTGGCCTCGTAGGGCGGCTCGGTCACCGCGCCGCCGACGGCATGGCTGTCGATCGCCCCCCCGTAGGCCCGCGCCATCACCCCGCGCTCGGCGAGGTAGCGCAGGTCCTTGCGCACGGTCTGCATGCTCACCCCGAAACGACTGGCCAGCGCCGCCACCTGCACGCTGCCGTGCTGGCGGACCAGTTCGCTGATCTGCAGGCGTCTTGAGCTGGTGTCACGGGTGACGGACATGGGTCCCTCCTGGTCGGTCGCGAGTATGCGTCATTTCGTTAAATTTCGCTATTGCTACAAAACGAAACATCGGATAGGCTCGGTTTCGTTTCATAGCCAGCAAGCTATCACCTGTCTTGGGAGGAGGGACCGTGAAGAGTGCACCGCTACATCGAACGATGCTCTGTCGAGGCATCGCCCTGGCCCTGCTGATGCCGTTCGGCAGCTTCGCCCAGTCCACCGGCGAGACCGTGGCCCAGGCGCCTGCCGCAGACCCAGCTGCCGGCCAGGACGCGACCACCCTGGACACCGTGACCGTCACCGGTGTGCGCGCCAGTCTGGCGCGGGCGGTGGAGCTCAAGCGTGATGCCGCCACCGTGCAGGACTCGATCTCCGCACTGGAGCTGGGCAAGTTCCCGGACGACAACGTCGCCGACTCGCTCAGCCACATCACGGGCGTGGCGATCTCGCGTACCGCCGGCGGTGAAGGGCAGAAAGTCAGCGTGCGCGGCTTGGGCCCGGAATACACCCTGACCACTTTCAACGGCCGCATCCTGGCCACCGACGGCCCCGGCCGCGACTTCGCCTTCGACGTACTGCCGTCCGACGTGATCAGTGGCGCCGACGTCATCAAAGGTGCCGAGGCACAGAACACCGAAGGCGCCATTGGTGGCCTGGTGAACCTGCGCTCGGCCAGCCCGTTCGACGACAAGGGCCAGCACGCGGTGCTGCGCATCGAGGGCGACCGCAACACGCTCTCGGACTACAACGGCACCAAGTACTCCGGCGTCTACAGCAACACCTTCGCCGACGACACCGTCGGCATCCTGCTCGGTGCCGTCTACGCAGACCGCCGCGACCGCACCGACGTGGCCGGCAACGACGGCGGCTGGACCCGCAACCCCGACCCGAACGACCCGACCTGGGGCGGCAATGCCTGGGGTGGCAACATCGACCTCAACGGCAACGGCGAGCTGGATCCGGACGAATACGGCCTGATCGCCCCGGGCCAGTTCCGCGTCGGCTCGATCATCGAGGACAAGAAACGCCACGCTTATACCGGCAAGTTCGAGTGGCGTCCCAGCGACAGCTTCCGCCTGACCGTGGACGGCCTCAAGACCAAGCTCGACTCGCCGCAGGTCAGCTACCAGCAGTCGTACTACCCGCTGTTCTCGCCCGGCCGCTGGTCGAACATCCAGGTGACCAACGGCATCGTCACCAGCTTCGACATGGACAACCCGGATCCGGAGCAGCGCCTGAACCCGGAACTGCTGAACCAGACCGAGTACCGTGTCGTGGATACGGACCTGTTCGGGGCCAACGCCCGCTGGCAGGTCAGCGACAGCTTCGCCATCACCGGCGACGTCTATCGCTCGACCTCCAAGCGCTATTCCGGCGGCCTGGACACTTACGTCGTCCTGCGCATGAACCAGCCCAACACCGCGCACATCGACCTGACCCGCGCCGCGGTGCCCAACGTGGCCATCCAGTTCGACGACGGCCGCGACTGGATCGACGGCCTGAAGAACGGCGAATTCGGCGAGAGCGATTTCGACACCCACTACTTCGGCCTGTCCGGCGACAACATCAAGGACGAGATCAACGGCGGCACGCTGAGCGGCGACTTGTTCGTCGGCGACTTCCACGTTGACCACGTGAAGTTCGGCGTCAGCCTGACCGACCGCCGCAAGTCGCGCGACCTGGTCAACAACGCCTTCAACGGCGGCGAGAACTACTACTCCGGCGACAACCGCATCAACGTGTCCGACCTCGACGGCGACATCATCGACCGCACGCTGTCGCCTTCGGGCTTCATGAGCGACGTCAACGCCAGCTTCCCGCGCAACTTCCTCGGCTTCGACGTGCCGGCGTACATCAAGGCGCTGCAGGCCTACGACGGCCAGCCCAGCCCCGATGGCGGCGTGTACGACTACGCCAACGCCGCGCCGGAATGGAACCCGCTGGAAAGCTACCGCGTGCGCGAGAAGACCACCGCGGTCTTCGTGCAGGCGGACATGTCCGGCGAGCGCTGGGACGGCAACATCGGCGTGCGCTTCGGCACCACCAAGACCCGCGCGCAGGCATGGGATGCGCAGATCGAAAGCATTACCGAGCTGGGCGCGTTCAACTACAGCGTCGAGTACGGTGACCCGACCCCGATCCTGCAGGACGCCAGCTACAGCTTCTTCCTGCCGTCGGCCAATTTCGTGTGGCATTTCACCGACGACCTGCAGCTGCGCCTGGGGGCCGCCAAGACCATGGCGCGTCCCTCGGTGGAGCAGCTCGCGCCCACCAACACCACCGCCAGCGTGGCCTGGGGCGAGTTCACCCAGATCTACGGCGGCAACGTGGACCTGAAGCCCTACTCGGCCAAGCAGGGCGACATCTCGCTGGAGTGGTACTTCAGCGAGAACTCGATCTTCAACCTCGCCACCTTCTACAAGCGCATCGAGAACCAGATCACCACCAGTTGGGAGCCGCAGCAGGACATCGGCGTGCCCGGCTACCTGTTCAACGTGATGCGCCCGATCAACGGCGACTACGCCAAGGTGCACGGCATCGAGGCAGGCCTGCAGCACTTCTGGAACAACGGCCTGGGCTTCCGTGCGCAGTACACCCGCAACTGGTCCAAGAGTTTCGTCGACGGCGAGGAGCGTCCGCTGGAAGGCATCGCGCCGTCGGTCTACTCGCTGGGGCTGATGTACGAGAAGGGCGCCTGGTCGGCCGGCGTGCAGGCCGACCATACCGATGGCTTCGTCACTGCCACCAACGTGCTCGGCCAGGGCTACAACGAACAGGCCGACAAGCTGACCTGGCTCACCGCGCACCTCGCCTATACGGTGAACGACCACCTCAGCCTGACGCTGGAAGGTGACAACCTGCTGGACGACGAACAGACCTACAGCATCAACGGCAATCCGCTGCTTTCCCAGGGGTATTACCGCTACGGCCGATCCTTCAAGCTGAGCATGGCGCTGAAGTTCTGAGGCCGGCTGCCGGACCGGCCCCTGACCCGGGCCGGCGCCGGGTGCCGCCGCGGCCCTCCCAGGCGCGGCGGCATTTTTTTCAGTCGCCTGCTTCGAGTCGCGCGCGGCCGGGCGAGCAGGGGGTTCAGCCGACGTGCGCGAAGCGCGGCTGCCGCACGCCGCCGACCTCGACATCCTCCACGAACATCGCATGCGGGCGCACCCAGAGCCCGCCTTCGCCATACAGCGCCCGGTACACCACGCGCGGTTCGAGCGTCTCGCTGCACCGGGCCACGGCGATCACTTCATATTCGCCGCCCTTGTAATGGCGATAACGGCCAAGGGGCAATTCGGGGAGCGGCGTCAACGTGGACATGGCGGTT
>NZ_LLXU01000065.1 GCF_001431645.1 Stenotrophomonas panacihumi
AAACCCCCCTCAGTGCCCCCCACCCTCAAGCGCCTTGAGTTCGCTGACCAGCGCCCCGGCCGCCTCGGCCCCATCGCCATAGAGCATCCGCGTGTTGTCCGCATAGAACAGCGCATTCTCGATCCCGGCAAACCCGGTGCCCTTGCCGCGCTTGATCACGATGACGTTCTTCGAATCCACCACGTCCAGGATCGGCATCCCGTAGATCGGGCTGGAAGGATCGGTCTTGGCGACAGGATTGACCACGTCGTTCGCACCGATCACCAGTGACACATCCGTGCTGGCGAACTCCGGATTGATGTCGTCCATGTCGGCGATCAAGTCATACGGAACACCCGCCTCGGCCAGCAGCACGTTCATGTGCCCCGGCATGCGCCCGGCCACCGGGTGAATCGCGAACTTCACCTTCACCCCGCGCGCGATCAACCGCTGCGCCAGCTCCCAGATCTTGTGCTGCGCCTGCGCCACCGCCATGCCGTAGCCCGGCACGATCACCACCCGCTCGGCGAAGGCCATCATCGCCGCTGCATCGGCCGCATCGATCGGCTTCTGCGAACCCTCGATCGCCTGCCCCTGACCACCGCCGCCGAAGTTGGAGAACAGCACGCCGCTGATCGGCCGGTTCATCGCCTTGGCCATCAGCCGCGTCAGCAGGATGCCCGCCGCCCCCACCATCATGCCGGCGATGATCAGCGCCTCGTTGCCAAGCACGTAACCCTCGAACGACACCGCCAGGCCAGTGAACGCGTTGTACAGCGAGATCACCACCGGCATGTCCGCACCGCCGATCGGCAGCGTCATCAACACGCCCAGCGCCAGCGCCGCCACGAAGAACGCGATGATCGCCACCGGCTGCAACGATACCGCCGCCCAGATTCCCAGCAGCACCACCGCCAACGCCACCGCCAGGTTGAACGCCTGCTGCGCGGGGAAAGTCACGCGCCGGTCGAGGCGGCCATCGAGCTTGGCCCAGGCGATGATCGAACCCGACAGCGACACCGCGCCAATCGCCGCACCCACCACCGCCAGCGCCAGCGTCGTCGCCCCGGGCTGGCGCGCGGCCAGGTCCGCCAATGCGCCCGGGCTCCAGTGCGCCGTATCGCGATGGGCCAGGAACGAGAAGCGCAGCAGCTCCACCGCGCCGATCGCCGCGGCGGACCCGCCGCCCATGCCGTTGTACAGCGCCACCATCTGCGGCATGTCGGTGATGGCCACCTTCTTGGCCGACCACCACGCCGCACCCGTGCCGATCACCACCGCCGCCAGGATCAGCGGCAGGTTGTGCAGCCCGGGCAGGAAGAACGTCGCCACCGTCGCCAGCAACATGCCCGCGCCGGCCCAGCGGATGCCGCTGCGCGCCGTCAGCGGCGAGGCCATGCGCTGCAGCCCCAGCAGGAACAGCGTGGCGGCGACGAGGTAACTGGATTTCACCAACCCTTCGAGCAAGACCGTCGTGGACACGTTCAAGCGCGGCCCTCCGGCTTGCCGCCGTTGCGGGCGCTGGGCTTGAACATCTCCAGCATGCGCTCGGTCACCACGTAGCCGCCGGCCGCGTTGCCCGCGCCGAGCAGCACGGCGAGGAAGCCCAGGGCTTTTTCGAGCGTCGTGTCGGCGTGGCCGAGTACCACGATCGCGCCGATCAGCACGATGCCGTGGATGAAGTTCGACCCCGACATCAGGGGCGTGTGCAGGATCACCGGCACCCGCGAGATGATCACGTGGCCGGCAATCGCCGCCAGCATGAAGATGTACAACGCCACGAAACCGTCGCCCATCGCCCACTGCCCCGTCTTGGTCAGGATGCTCCGCATCATAACCGCCCATGAATGGGCCGCCAGCCGGTCAACCAATCGCCCACCCGTGCGTTGACTGGGTGTTCCCCTTGGGAAGCTACGCTGTGCTGGTGGGTACTCCTCTCGATCCGCAAACCGAAGCGCCGGCCCCGCCGGCCTCGCTCGACGCGTTCCTGGCCGGGATCGGCCCGCGCGCGTTCCGCTTTGCCGAGGCCGGCCTGCGCCACCGCGAGGACGCGCTGGACGCCGTGCAGGACGCGATGATCAAGCTGCTGGCCTACCGCGACCGGCCGGCCAGCGAGTGGACGCCGCTGTTCTGGAGCATCCTGCGCAGCCGCATCGTGGACGTGCAGCGCCGCCGCGGCTTCCGCCTGAAGTTCTGGGCGCCGGCGCCGGAGGCCGATGGCGAGTCCAGCATCGACTGGGCCGACGCCGCCGCCGGCCCGGCCGAGGCGCAGGACCGCCGCGAGGCCTACACCCGCATGGTGCAGGCCCTGCGCGGCCTGCCCGCACGCCAGCGCGAGGCCTTCACCCTGCGCGTGCTGGAGGAACTGGACGTGGCCACCACCGCCAAGGTGATGGGCTGCTCGGAAGGATCGGTCAAAACGCATCTGTCACGGGCCCGCGAGGCCCTGCAGCAACAACTCGAGGATTTCCGGTGAACACCACGGACCGCCAATCGCACATGTTCGACGCGCACGCCCGCGACCTGCACCAGGCCGCGCTGGGCGCGCTCGACCCCGCCACGCTGGCGCGCCTGCGCGCCGCCCGCCACGACGCCACGCAGGCCGCGCCGGGCCGCCGCCATCGCGGCCTGTGGCTGGCCACCGCCTGCACCGCGCTGCTCGCGCTGGGGCTGGGCGTGCACCTCAACCTGCCCTCTCCCTCGCACACCTCGGTGAGCCCGGCGTCCTCGCTGGTCGCCAGCGTCGATGCCGACGAAGTGCTGGAACAGAATCCCGATCTCTATGTCTGGCTGGGCTCGGAGAACGCCCTGGCCATGGAGCAGACCCGATGAAGACCTCCACCCGCCTGCTGTTGACCGTCCTGCTCGCGCTGGGCAGCGCCAGTGCCTGGGCGCAGGCGACGCCCGACCTGCCGCCGCCTCCGCCGCCGCACGGCCCGCCGCCGCCCGCCGCGCCGCTGCCGGATTGGGACCACCTCACCCAGGCGCAGCGCGAGCTGCTGATCGCCTCGGTGCGCCAGCGCTGGAACGACGCGCCGGAACAACGCGACCGCATGCTGCGGCACGCGCAGCGCTGGCAGGCGATGACGCCGGAGCAGCGCCGCCAGGCCGCGGACGGCATGCGCCGGTTCGAGAACATGTCGCCGCAGCAGCGGCGCGAGGCGAAGGTGCTGTTCGAGCAGATGCGCAAGATGGATCCCGCGCAGCGCAAGGCCCTGCTGGACCAGTGGCAGAAGATGAGCCCGCCGCAGCGCCAGGAGTGGATCCGCACGCATGACGACGGGGATGACCGCTGAGGCAGCGGCCCTGCCCTACCCCCAGCGCGTCTTCGCCAGCAGTTCGTCTTCCCAGTCGAAGGTGACCTGCCCCTCGCGCACGAACAGGCTCACGAAGTTCAGCACGTTGCGCGCGAACATCTCGCTCGCGTGCACCGCGCCCATGCTGGCCAGGTTCAACGGCCCGGCGATCGTCACCCCGCCTTCGACCACCGTCTCGCCCGGCCGCGTCAGCGCGCAGTTGCCGCCGGTTTCCGCGGCCAGGTCGACGATCACGCTGCCCGGCTTCATCCCGGCCACCATCACGTCGGTGAGGATCTTCGGCGCCGGGCGCCCCGGCACGGCGGCCGTGCACACCACCACGTCCACGCCGCGCAGGTGATCGGCCAGGCGGCGCTGCTGTTCGGCACGCTCCTCGTCGGTCAGCGCGCGCGCATAACCGCCCTCGCCCGCCGCGCTGACGCCCAGGTCCAGGAACTTCGCGCCCAGCGATTCGATCTGCTCGCGCGTCTCCGGCCGCACGTCGAAGCCCTCCACCTGCGCGCCCAGCCGGCGCGCGGTGGCGATGGCCTGCAACCCGGCCACGCCGGCGCCCACCACCAGCACTTTGGACGGCCGGATGGTACCGGCGGCGGTGGTCAGCATCGGGAAGAAGCGCGGCGCCAGTTCGGCGGCAATCAGCGCGGCCTTGTAGCCGGCCATGCCGGCCTGCGAACTGAGCACGTCCATCGCCTGCGCGCGCGTGGTGCGCGGCAACCGTTCGAGGGGAAACACCTGCCGCTCGGGTGCGCGCAACGCTTCGGCGCGCAGCGGGTCGGCTTCGGGTTGCAGCAGGCCCACGAGCGTGGCGCCGCCGGCGATCTGGCGAATCCGCGAGACCTCCGGCGCCTGCACGCACAGCACCAGCGCGGCGTCGGCCAGCGCGCCTTCGGCGAGCGTGGCGCCCACTTGCAGGTAGCTGTCATCGGGGAATCCGGCGGCGCTGCCGGCGCCGGGCTCGATGGCCACCTGCGCGCCGAGTGCGATGAGCTTCTTGACCGTTTCCGGGGTGGCCGCCACGCGGCGCTCGCCCTCGGCGTGTTCCTTCAACACCCGCACCTGCACCGCCATGCCAGCCCCTTGCCCGTGGTCGTGTCGCGCCGATCCTAGCAAAGGTCGGCGCCACGCCCGGCCTGCCCGCGGGTGGCGCGACCGACGGGCCCGGCCGGGCCGGTCAGTGGAAGGTGTTGGTCTGCGGGTCGAGGCGGTCGATCACGCCCTGCATGGCGCTGTCGAAGGCGCCATCGTTGACGTGGGCGCGCAGCCGGCCCAGCCGCACCATCACCGCCAGTTCTTCCGGCGAGGCCACGCAGAAGCGCACGCCGCGGCGGTTCACGAACAGCAGGCGCGAGGAGATCGGGCTGACCCAGGAGAGCTTGCCCGCCTGCACCTTGCCGTCCTTGTCGACGAAATCCAGCCACGTGCCGATGGCCATCTGGCGGAAACGGTCGGCATCGGCGTTGTCGAAGTCTTCCAGCGTCGGGTCGCTTTCCAGCTCCACGCCACCGGCTTCGGCCACCGGCGGCGGCGGCAGGCTGACCTGCGGCAGTTCCGGCAGCGACTTCTCCAGCTCCGGGCGCGCCTCGGCCACCGCCTGCAACGTGTCGTGCAGGGCGCCGATGGCGACCAGCGCCGCGTCGCCATGCAGGCCCACGCTGGCGAACACCTTCTGCAGCGCCGGCTCCCACGCCTGCAGCCACGGCTTGCCGATGATGTGGCGGCGCGCCTCGGCGACTTCCTCCAGCACGCCGTCGGCCAGGGTGACGGACTCGGCGACCGCCGGGCCTTCCTCGCCGTCGCGCAGGATCGACATGGTCATGTGGTGCAGCCACGGCTGGCGCAGGAAATCCTGCACCGCCTGCGGCAGTTCGTCGTTGACGCGCTTGTCCAGCTCTTCCAGCGCGCGGCTGCGCGCCAGCTCCAGCTTCTCCTGGCCGCGCTGGGTCTCGGCGGCACGGCGCTCGGCAATCTCGATGCGGCGGCGGTGCTGGGCGAGGAAGTCGCGGAACTCTTCTTCCAGGGTCAGGAAGATCGCCAGGTTCTCGTTGAACTCGGCCACCAGGCGCTCGATGATTTCCTCGACCTTGCCCATCAGCACGCGTTCGGCCGGGCTGTCGCCGGCGTTGCCCTCGCAGGCCTCGGCCAGCGAGTTGAGCAGGCGCCGCGCCGGGTGGGTCTTCTGCACGAACATCTTGCGGTCCAGCAGCGCGACCTTGACGAAGGGCACCACCAGCTTGCCGATCAGTTCGCGCGAACGGCCTTCCAGGTCGCGTTCGTCCAGCATCACGTCGAACAACATGCCGACCAGGTCGATGGCGTCCTCGTCCATCGGGTCCAGGCGCGCGCTGGCCGGGTCCACGCCCAGCTGCGTGGCGCTGGAAAGCACCTCGCTCTTCAGGCGCTGCGCCAGCGATTCGCCGTCATCGCCGATGGCCGCGTTGAGCGTGGCGCTCGGCGTGGCCTGCAGCAGCGACAGCACCGACATCATCTCGCGCTGGCTGAGCGGGCGCTGCTGGCCCATCGCCGCCGAGGCGGCGGTGGCCGCCGTGGTCGCGTTGTCGCGCACGTTGCGGGTCTGCTGCAGCAGTTCGTGCAGGGCTTCCAGCAGCATGCCCTGGTTGCCGCCGGGGTGGCCGTCGGCACCCATGTCCTCGCCACCGCCCTCGCGGCCGCGGTGCGCGGCCTGCAGGCGGCCGCGGCTCTGCGCCCAGCGGTTGACGAAGCGGTTCGCCCAGGCCGGCGCGTACTGTTCGTCGAATTCGTCTTCGTTGCCGGCGCTGAAGGGATCGGCTTCCTCGCGCTGCGGCGGACGCTGCTGCGGCGGCGGACGGCGCGGTTGCGAGATCTCCGGCATCACACCGGCCTTGGCTAGCATCTCGTCCAGCTGCGCGTACAGGCGGGCGATCGGCTCGGCCAAATCGCGCTCGCACAGCTTGATCAGCACCAGGCGCACTTCCGGCGCCAGGTCGCTGGTGGCGAAGGCTTCGTGGATGGCCACGCCGATGTGTTCCGGGCCGATCGGGTCGGTATCCGAGCCCAGCTCCATGCCGCCGGCGATCCAGCCCAGGCGGCGGTCCAGGTGCGCGAGCACCGGCTTGCATTCGCGCTGCAGCACGCTGGCCAGGTTGCGCACGGCCAGGCGCGATTCGAGTTCGTGTTCGGGCACCAGGCTCAGGCCGCCGGGCGCGGCGGGCTGGCCGGACAGCGCCGCCTCGGCCGACAGCGGCAGGCCCTGCTCCAGCGATTGCCAGGAGCTCTCCATCTGGGTGCGGAAACGGCTGACGATTTCCTCGCGGCGCCGGCGCAGCTCGCGCATGCCGTCCAGGAACACGAGCTGCGACGCGCCGGCGTTTTCGGCGCGGTCGAACAGCACGTCGTCGAACCGCGTCACCGCGGCGGCGAACGTCTGGGCGAGCGCGGGCAGGAACGCGTCCCGCGCCTGCGCAAGCAAACGCGGATCACGCCCGGGGTGACCCAGCGGGCTGGGGGTGGACATCATGCGCAAAGGCTCCCCGCCCTTGCAGGCGTATAAATGAGGAAGACTGCTGGAACGACAGACGCGGCCCCTGTTTCCGCCTGCGCATGGTAGGCGGGGCCATGGGCGCGCGACAGTGACGACAATCGCATTTCGATTCCTGGCTGGCGGCGCTACATCGTAGCGCGCATTCGGTCGCAACGCCTGTCAGGACAAGGCTTGCGGCGGCAAGGTTCAGACCTCGCCGGGCGCCTGCTCCAGGCCGTCGACCACGCCCTGCATGGCGCTGTAAAAGGCGTCGCCCTCGCGGTGCAGGCGCAGGCGGTCCAGCCAGACCATCATCGCCAGCTCCTCCGGGGACGCCACGCACAAGCGGCCGCCGCGGCGGTTGACGAACATCAGCCGGCCGGAGATCGGGCTGATCCAGGACAGCTTGCCGGGCTGGATGACGCCCTGGCGGTCGATGAAGTCCAGGCAGGTGCCCACCGGCAGGACCCGGAAGAACTCGGCGGTGACGCGGTCGAACTCCGCGCCGGCCTGGTCGTCCAGCATCGGGGTGAGCGCCTCGCTCTCGGTTTCCACCGGCTCGGCCAGCACCGGCA
Source organism: Stenotrophomonas panacihumi (assembly GCF_001431645.1). GTDB lineage: Bacteria > Pseudomonadota > Gammaproteobacteria > Xanthomonadales > Xanthomonadaceae > Stenotrophomonas_A > Stenotrophomonas_A panacihumi. The sequence continues at coordinate 7,371 of NZ_LLXU01000065.1, forward strand.
ACGGCACGGTCACCGGGGCCTGGCTGGGCGCCAGCCGCACCAGTTCCAGGCTGCGGCGCAGGCCATCGCAGGCGGCGGCGGCTTCCGGCGGCGCCAGCCCGGCCTGGGCGAAGACCTGCAGCAGCGTCTCGCGTTCGGCCGACAGCCAGCCCGCTTCCGGCGCGGGCTGCGCGGCGCGGGCCTGGCGCCACTGCGCCAGCACCACATCGCCGAGCGTCAGGGCGGCGTCCAGCGCGGGGCCGGCGCCATCGCCACGCAGGGCAGCCTGCTGCACGTACTGGTGCCACGCGCGGGACAGGAAGTGCTCCAGCGCGGGCGGCATCTCTTCATGACCGGCCAGGCGCTCGGACACCGCCGCGCGGGCCAGCCCACGCGCGCGCTCGCGGCGCTCCTCGGCGCGCTGCAGCTCGGTGGCACGGCGTTCGGCGATCTCCAAACGGCGCCGGTACTGCTCGTAGCTGGTGCCGAACTCCGCTTCCAGCGACAGGAATACCGCCAGGTGCTCGTCGAAGTCGCGCACGATCTCGTCGACCGCCGCCTGCACCTGCGCCAGCAGTGCCTGCTCGGGCGCGGTCTCGCCGCTGTTGCCGTCGCAGGCGTCGGCGAGCAGGTTGAGCAGGCGCCGCGCCGGGTGGCTGTCGCGCACGAAAACGCGCGAGTCGAGCAGCGCGACCTTGGCGAACGGCACCAGCAACTGCCCGAGCAGCGCGCGCTGCCAGGGCTGCAAGAGGCTTTCACGCAGGATGGCGTCGAACAGCATGCCGACCAGGTCCAGCGTGTCTTCGTCGGCCGGGTCCAGGCCGGTCTGCGCCGGGTCGATGCCGAGCATCGCGGCAGTGGCGAGGATTTCGCGGCGCAACCCATGCGCCAGCCCGCGGCCGCCGGCATCGATGGCCTCGAAGCCCGCGCCGGGACCGGTCTGCATCAGCGACAGCGCCGACATCAGCTCGCGCGGCGACAACGCCCGCAGCGGCGCGGCGCCGTGGCTGCCTCGGGCGCGCTGCAGCAACTGGCGCAGCGCCGGCGGCAGTACGTCGTGCTCTTCGCGGGCGTGGACGTCGATGGCGGTGGCAGCCGCCAGGCTGGTGCGCCCGCCCGACCAGTCGGCGAAGAAGCGCGCGATCCAGTCCGGCGCCGACGCCGCTTCCGGCACGCCGGCCTGCGGGATCACCTGCCGGCGCGCGCGCGCGGTGGGCAGGTCGCGCAGGCGGGTCACCTCGGCCAGCGATTTCTCCAGCCCGGCGTACAGCTGGCCGACGCGGTCGCCCAGCTGCTGCTCGCACACCTTGATGATCGCCAGGTGCACGCGCGGGGCCAGGGTCAGGCCATGGAAGGCCGCATACACCGCGGTGCCCAGGTGTTCGGGGCCGAAGGGATTGTTGTCGGCGTCGATGCGCAGGCCGCCGGCGATGAAGCCCAGATAGCGGTTGAGCCGCATCAGCTCCGGGCGCCAGCGGTGCTGCAGCGAACCGGCCAGATTGCGGACGGCCAGGCGGACGTCCAGCTCGTGCTCCGGCACCAGGGTGAGGTCCTGCGGGCCCTTCGCCAGCGTGCGTTCGACCGACAGCGGCCGGCCGCTTTCCAGTGCCTGCCAGGCCTTGGCGAGGTGGCCGCGGAAACCGGCGGTCACGCGCTCGCGCTGGCGGCGCAGCTGTTCGATCGCCTCGAAGTAGTCGCTCTGCCCGGCACTGACCCGTTCGGCCTGGCGGAACAGCGCCTCGGCCAGCACGTCCTGCACTTCCATGAAGGCCGCCGCCAAGGGCACGAGTACCGCTTCGCGGACCTGCTCGAGCAGTTGGGGGTTACGGCTGGGAAGCTCTTCGGACAGCGAATGGATCGTCATGGACGCACAACTGCGGAGGCGGTGGAAGCAACCGTCCACCGGGACACGCGCGCGCCATGCGGCAGCCGCTTTCCCCCGATAGCGGTACCCGATGGCCGTCTATAATCGGGCCATTGCGGTTCGAAAGTGGGATTATGCACACACTTTATTCGTTGCAGGCACTCGACGAACGCCGTTCGGTGCCCTCCAAACAGCTCACCGAGCCCGGCCCGGACGAGGCCACCCTGCTGCGCATGCTGCAATCGGCGGTCCGCGTGCCGGACCACGGCAAGCTGGTGCCGTTCCGATTCGTGCGCATTGCCGGTGATTCGCGGCACAAGCTCGGTGAATTCCTCGCTGAGCGCACGCGCGAACGCGACCCCGGCGCACCCGAGGCGGCCCTCGAAAAGGATCGGCAACGGTTCAGTTTCGCGCCGCTGGTGATCACCGTCGTCGCCCGCCTGCAGCCCGGCCACAAGGTGCCCGAGCAGGAACAGCTGCTCACCGCCGGCTGCGTGTGCTTCGCGCTGCTGCAGGCCGCGCAGGCCTACGGCTTCGGCGCGCAGTGGCTCACCGCCTGGATGGCCTACGACCCGGTCGTCGCCCGGCACCTGGGCCTGGGCGAACACGAACGCATCGCGGGTTTCATCCATATCGGGACTCCGCGGTTGGCCGCGCCGGAACGCGAGCGGCCGGATCCGTCGGCGTTGCTCGAAGATTGGGTGTCATGACCCATTCGGTCTTATCGGCCGTGAACGCGCCGTCCTTGAGCCCGGCGCGGCGGTCGCTGTACCTGGTCGACGCCAGCCTGTACGTGTTCCGGGCGTGGCATTCGATGCCCGACGAATTCCGCGATGCGCAGGGCTGGCCGACCAACGCCGTGCACGGCTTTGCGCGCTTCCTGCTCGACCTGGTCGAGCGCGAGCGCCCGCAACACGTGGTGGTGGCCTTCGACGAGGCGCTGGACAGCTGCTTCCGCCATGGCCTGTACCCGGCCTACAAGGCCAACCGCGAACCCGCGCCGGAAGAACTGCGCCGCCAGTTCGCGCACTGCAAGGCGCTGTGCGCCGCACTGGGGCTGGCGGTGCTGGCGCACCACGAGTACGAGGCGGACGACCTGATCGGCAGCGCGCTGCATGCGGCGCGCGCGCAGGATTTCCGCGGGGTGATCATCTCCGCCGACAAGGACCTCTCGCAGCTGCTGTTCGAGCATGACGAACAGTGGGATTTCGCGCGCGGCCTGCGCTGGGGCATGGAAGGCGTAAAGGCGCGCCACGGCGTGCACGCGCACCAGATCGCCGACTACCTCGCCCTGTGCGGCGACGCGGTGGACAACATCCCCGGCATCACCGGCATCGGCGCCAAGTCCGCCGCGGTGCTGCTGGCGCACTTCGGCAGCCTCGACGCGCTGCTGTCGCGCATCGACGAAGTGCCGTTCCTGCGCCTGCGCGGTGCCGCGCAGATGGCCGTGCGTTTGCGCGAGCAGCGCGAGCACGCGCTGCTGTGGCGCCAGCTCACCACCGTCGCGCTGGATGCACCGCTCGTGCTGCCGGCCACCGGCTTCGACCGCGCCCCGGGCGATCCCGACATGCTCGCCGGCCTGTGCGAAGCACTGCGCTTCGGGCCGATGACCCGGCGCCGCCTGCATGCCGCCGCCGGCCACCCGCTCCCGAATTCTCCCTCGATGGAAGCCCCATGAAACCGAACGACGCCGAACCCAGGATCGTCTACGAAGGCAAGTACCAGCGCATGGTCGTGCGCGGCACGTGGGAGTACTCCGAGCGCGTGCACGCCGGCGGCCTGGCCGCGATCATCATCGCGGTGACGCCGGAGGACAACGTGGTGTTCGTCGAGCAGTTCCGCGTGCCTGTGCAGGCGCGCACGATCGAAATGCCGGCCGGGCTGGTGGGCGACATCAACGCGGGCGAGTCGATCGAGGTCTCGGCGGTGCGCGAGCTGGAAGAGGAAACCGGCTGGACCGCGGCGCACGCCGAGGTGCTGCTGATCGGCCCGACCTCCTCCGGCGCCAGCAACGAGAAGATCGCCTTCGTGCGCGCCACCGGCCTGAGCCGCGTCGGCACGGGCGGCGGCGACGAGAGCGAGGACATCACCGTGCACGAGATCCCGCGCCAGCGCGCGGCGGCATGGCTGGTGGAGAAGATGGCCGAAGGCTACGAGCTCGACGCCAAGCTGTGGGCCGGCCTGTGGATGATCGAACACCACCTGGACGGCACGCCGCGTGATTGAGTCACCGGCGGGCACATTGCTCGGCGCGGACGATCCGGCGCCGTTCGTGGTGCGCAACGCAGGCGGCACCTCGCCCTGGCTGCTGATCGCCGACCATGCCGGCCAGCGCGTGCCGCGCGCATTGGGCGACCTGGGCTTGCCGCCCGCCGAACTAAATCGGCACATCGGCTGGGACATCGGCATCGCCGGCACCACGGCGCGGCTGGCCGACCTGCTCGACGCCACGGCGATCACGCAGGTGTATTCGCGCCTGGTGATCGACTGCAACCGTCCGCACGCCTCGCCCACGCTGATCGCCGCACGCAGCGACGGCACCGACGTACCGGCAAACGCCGGCCTGGACGCGCGTGCGCGGCAGCAGCGCATCGATGAGATCTTCGCGCCCTACCACCAGCGCATCGTGCAGGCATTGGATGCACGCCTGGCGCAGGCGCAGCCCACCTTGCTGGTGGCGATGCACAGCTTCACCCCGGCGATGGCCGGCGTGGCGCGGCCGTGGCACGTGGGCGTGCTGTACCACCGCGATACGCGGCTGGCGCATGCGTTGCGCGATGCCTTGCAGGCCGAGGGCGACCTGGTCGTCGGCGACAACCAGCCGTATGCGGTGAGCGATACCAGCGACTACGCGGTGCCGGTGTACGGCGAAGGGCGCGGACTGGTGCACGTCGAACTGGAGATCCGCCAGGACCTGATTGCCGACGAGGCCGGGCAGCTGATGTGGGCACAGCGCCTGGCGCGACTGCTGCCACCACTGGCGGCGCGATTTGGCGGGTAAGGCCCGTTCGCCGAACCACCCGCGGCACGGGGAACGCGCGGCGCGTCAGCGTCCCCGCCGGTACACGCGCTCCACCTCGAACCGGCTTCCCGGACGCGGCACCGGGCCCTGCGCCTGCACCGACACGCGCAGCGCGCCTTCCGGGTCGGTCGCGTACCGGTAGGTGACGTGGATGTCGTTGCTGGTGGCCACTTCCACCCGCAGGCCCTGCGCATCTTCATGCAGCGAAGCTTGCACGCCCGGCGCCACCTCCACCGGCGTGCCCGCCAGCGGCAGGATCACCACGCCCGAAGATTCCTTGCGACCGAACACCACCGCTTCGCGGCTGCGGTAGAGGATCAGCGTGTCGTTCAACGGCGCGGCGAAGTCCATCTCCGGCCGCAGCATCTCCGCCGGCGAGCCCGCACCGCCACCGCCCTTCGATCCGCCATGCTTGCCATGGCCGCCGGGGCCCCCACGGCCAGGCCCACCGCCCATGCCGCCCATGCCGCCTTCCGGCGGACCGCCTTCGCCACCGCCCGGTGGCGGACCCCCGCGCCCACCGGGCGGGGCACCCTCCGGTGGACGTTGCCCGCCCTCGCCGCCGCGCCTGGGCGGCGCATCGGCCTCGGCGGCTTTCTCGGCGGCTTTCTGTGCCTGCTTGTTGGCCTTGGTGTCAGCCTGCCACTGCTGTGGCGAATCGGAGGCGACCATCTGCTGTGCCGCCAGCGGAAACGCCAGCGGCAGCAGGCCCAGCCACAACCAGGCGCGAGGAGAACGGGGCACGGCACACTCCGGCGATACGAGGATCGCCGGATGCTAGGCCGCGCGAGGCTGGCGAATTTGCCAGCGCCGACATACGCCACGCGCCCTCGCGGTGGCGTACAGGTCGATCAGGCGAAGGCGTCGGTGGCGCGCACCAGCGCGTCGACGTTCTCGGCCTCGAACGCGGAATGGCCGGAGGTCGGGGTGATATCCAGCTTCGCCTTCGGCCACGCCTTGTGCAGGTCCCAGGCGTTCTGCAGCGGGCACACCACGTCGTAGCGGCCGTGCACGATCACGCCGGGGATGTCGGCAATGCGCGGGGCGTCGCGCAGCAGCTGGTCGTCCACCTCGAAGAAGCCGCCATTGACGAAGTAGTGGTTCTCGATGCGCGCGAAGGCGAGCGCGAACTTCGCGTCTTCATGGCCCGTGACGAAATCCGAATCCACGCGCAGGAAACTCGTCGCGCCTTCCCACACGCTCCATGCGCGCGCGGCGGCCAGGCGAACGGATTCGTCCTCGCTGGTCAGGCGGCGGTGGAAGGCGGAGATCAGGTCGTGGCGCTCCACCGGCGGGATCGCCCGCAGGTAGTGCTCCCAGGCATCCGGGAACAGGCGGTTGGCGCCCTCCTGGTAGAACCACTCCAGCTCCCAGCGGCGCAGCATGAAGATGCCGCGCAGCACCAGCTCGGTGACACGGCCGGGATGCTTCTGGGCGTAGGCCAGCGCCAGGGTCGAACCCCAGCTGCCGCCGAAGACCTGCCAGCGCGCGATGCCCAGCTTCTCGCGCAGCTGCTCGATATCGGCCACGAGATCCCAGGTGGTGTTGTCCACCAGGTCGGCGTGCGGAGTGGAACGGCCCGAGCCGCGCTGGTCGAACAGCACGATGTGGTACTTGGCCGGGTCGTGGAAGCGGCGCATCTTGGCGCTGATGCCACCGCCCGGGCCGCCGTGCAGCAGCACCACCGGCTTGCCCTGCGGGTTGCCGCACTGCTCGAAGTACAGCGTGTGGCGGTCGTCCACCCGCAGCGTGCCGGTGGCAAAGGGTTCGATCTCCGGATACAGCGTGCGCATGCTCAGCGTGTCCACTTCGGAAAACCCGGATTTTAGCCCCCGCCGCGCTCAGCCCGGCCAGCGACCGAGGGTTACCCGATCGCGCGCCTCCAGGTCCTGCACCGTGGCGACGTCGACGAACCCCCGCTCGCCCAGCAACGCGGCCACCGCCGCGCCCTGGTCCCAGCCATGCTCGAACAGCAGCCAGCCGCCCGGCCGCAGGTGCGCCGGCGCGCCGGCGACGATCAGGCGGATGTCCTCCAGGCCGTCGGCACCGGATGCCAGCGCGGTCGCCGGTTCGAAGCGCAGGTCGCCCTGCGACAGGTGCGGGTCGTCGTCGGCGATGTAGGGGGGGTTGCTGGCGACCAGGTCGAAGCGTTCGCCGGCCAGCGGCGCCCACCACGAACCTTCGCGAAACTCGACGCGGCCGAGGTCGTTGGCCTGCGCGTTGCCACGCGCCACCTCCAGCGCGGCGGGGCTGGCATCGGTCGCGAACACGAGCGCCCGCGGCCGCTCGCTGGCCAGCGCCAGGGCGATCGCGCCGCTGCCGGTGCCCAGGTCGGCGATGCGCCGGCCGGGGGTGTCGTCCACCCGTTCGAGCGCCAGTTCGACCAGCAGCTCGGTTTCCGGGCGCGGGATCAGCGTGGCGGGGGTCACCGCCAGGTCGAGCGTCCAGAAGCCCCGGCTGCCCTTCAGGTAGGCGACCGGCTCACCGCTCGCGCGACGGGCCACCAGCGCGAGGAAGGCCTGCGCCACCGCGGGTTCCACCGGATCCCGGCCATTGGCGAACAGCCACGCGCGGTCTCGCCCGAGGGCATGCAGCAGCAGGGCCTCGGCGTCGGCGCGATCGATATGCTCGATCGCTTCACGCAGCAGCGCCTGGGGCAGGTGCGACATCGGGTCACTCTTGGGAAACGACGGGCCGCCATTATCCCGTGAAAGAGCCCCTTTCCCGGCCATTCAGGCCAGCCACGGCAGGCGACCCCTTGGTTTTCGATAGAGGATTACTATCTATCCAATTCCATCAATCGATTTGATTGATCTATCGAACCTCCCTAGCATGACCCTCGTTCCATTCCCCGCACCCTTGGCAACAAAGAGGAAGTTCAATGTCCGTCATCAACACCGAAATCAAGCCGTTCAAGGCCACCGCCTACCAGAATGGTGAATTCATCGAAGTCTCCGATGCCAACCTGAAGGGCAAGTGGTCCGTGGTGGTCTTCTACCCGGCTGATTTCACCTTCGTGTGCCCGACCGAACTGGAAGACCTGGCCGACAACTACGCCGAGTTCCAGAAGCTGGGCGTCGAGGTCTTCTCGGTGTCCACCGACACCCACTTCTCGCACAAGGCGTGGCACGACAGCTCGCCGGCGATCGGCAAGATCAAGTACGCGATGATCGGCGACCCGACCGGCACCGTGACCAACAACTTCGAAGTGATGCGTCCGGGCGTCGGCCTGGCCGACCGCGGCACCTTCATCATCGACCCGTCGGGCGTGATCCAGGCCGTGGAAATCACCGCCGAGGGCATCGGCCGTGATGCCAAGGAGCTGCTGCGCAAGGTCAAGGCCGCCCTGTACGTCGCCGCCCACCCGGGCGAGGTGTGCCCGGCCAAGTGGAAGGAAGGCGAGAAGACCCTCGCGCCGTCGCTGGACCTGGTCGGCAAGATCTAAGCCGGCTGCCCGCCCCGCTCCGCGGGGCAGGCCACACCCCGTCCCTGCCTGCAGGGGCGGGGGTGAACCGGAACCGGTGCGCGCCGGCACGGCGCTCTCTCTCCCGCCTGCCGGCACGTCGCCGGTTGCGGTTCACCCCTTCCCTCCCCACGTCGGCGTATGCCTCCCGGCATCGACGCCTCGCCCTCCCCTTGCCGATCGACAGGAGCTGAACACCATGTTGGACACGAATCTGCAGACCCAGTTGAAGTCCTACCTCGAGCGCCTCACCCGGCCGGTGCATATCACCGCGCAGGTCGATGACGGCGAGAAGTCGCAGGAAATGCTGGAAATGCTCAACGAGATCACCGCGCTGAGCAACGTGATCGGCCTGGAAGTGCGCCGCGACGCCGATGCCCGCAGGCCGAGCTTCAGCCTCAACAGCCCGGGCGAGGAAATCTCCCTGACGTTCGCCGGCCTGCCGATGGGCCACGAGTTCACCTCGCTGGTGCTGGCATTGCTGCAGGTCGGCGGGCACCCGTCGAAGGCGGCGCCGGAAGTGATCGAGCAGGTGAAGAACCTGGAAGGCGATTACGTCTTCGAAACCTACTTCTCGCTGTCCTGCCAGAACTGCCCGGACGTGGTGCAGGCGCTGAACCTGGCCGCGGTGCTGAACCCGAACATCAAGCATGTCGCCATCGACGGCGCGCTGTTCCAGGACGAAGTGGAGTCGCGCCAGATCATGTCGGTGCCGACCGTGTTCCTCAACGGCCAGGTGTTCGACCAGGGCCGCATGAACCTGGAGCAGATCGTCGCCAAGCTGGACACCAATGCCGGGAAGCGCGACGCGGAGAAGATCAACGCCAAGTCGCCGTTCGACGTGCTGGTGGTGGGCGGTGGCCCGGCCGGCGCGGCCGCGGCGGTGTACGCCGCGCGCAAGGGCATCCGCACCGGCGTGGCGGCCGAGCGTTTCGGTGGCCAGGTGCTGGACACCATGGCAATCGAGAACTTCATTTCGGTCACCGAGACCGAAGGCCCGAAGATGGCCGCCGCGCTCGAGCAGCACGTGCGCCATTACGACGTGGACGTGATGAACCTGCAGCGTGCCGAAGCGCTGGTGCCGGCCGGCGACGACGGCCTGGTGCAGGTGAAGCTGGCCAACGGCGCGGTGCTCAAGTCGCGCACCGTGGTGCTGTCGACGGGCGCGCGCTGGCGGCAGATGAACGTGCCTGGCGAGAACGAGTACCGCAACAAGGGCGTGGCTTACTGCCCGCACTGCGACGGCCCGCTGTTCAAGGGCAAGCGCGTGGCGGTCATTGGCGGCGGCAACTCCGGCGTGGAGGCGGCCATCGACCTGGCCGGCATCGTCTCGCACGTCACGCTGGTGGAGTTCGACGACAAGCTGCGTGCCGACGAAGTCCTGCAGCGCAAGCTCCGCAGCCTGGGCAACGTATGCGTGCTGACCAGCGCGCAGACCACCGAGGTGCTGGGCGACGGGCAGAAGGTCACCGGCCTGGTCTACAAGGACCGCGCGGGTGGTGACTCGCACCGCGTCGAGCTGGAGGGCATCTTCGTGCAGATCGGCCTGCTGCCGAACACGGAATGGCTCAAGGGCGTGGTGGATCTTTCCCCGCGCGGCGAGATCCTCATCGACGACCGTGGCCAGACGAACGTGCCGGGCGTGTTCGCCGCCGGCGATGCCACCACCGTGCCGTACAAGCAGATCATCATCGCGATGGGCCAGGGCGCGACCGCCGCGCTGGGCGCGTTCGACTACCTGATCCGCAGCACCGCACCGAAGACGACCGGCGCCGTCGCCGAGGCGGCCTGACCGCCGCGGGCAGGGCGGCCCCGCGACCGCGTGTCGCTGGCCGCCCCGGCCCGCGGGGGCGTAAGCTGCCCACGGGCGTAGCCGTCCTCCGCCGTACCACGCGCTCCCCCTAGAGGCTCTGCAGATGAACCTGCGTGATCTCAAGTACCTGGTCGCCCTGGCCGACCACAAGCATTTCGGCCGCGCGGCGGCGGCCTGTTTCGTCAGCCAGCCGACCCTGTCCACCCAGATCAAGAAACTGGAGGACGAACTCGGCGTGCCGCTGGTCGAACGCGCGCCGCGCAAGGTGATGCTCACGCCGGCCGGCCGCGAGGCCGCCAGCCGCGCCCGCAGCATCGTCGCCGAGGTTGACCAGATGAAGGAGGCCGCGCGCCGCAGCCAGGACCCGGAAGCGGGCACGGTGCGCCTGGGCATTTTTCCCACGCTCGGCCCGTATCTGCTGCCGCATGTGGTGCCGGGCATCCGCAAGCGTTTCCCGCACCTGGAACTGCTGCTGGTCGAGGAAAAGAGCGACCAGCTGCTGCGCCAGCTGCGCGAAGGCCGGCTGGACGCCGCGGTGCTCGCGCTGCCGATCCACGACGACCAGGTGCATGCCGAATTCCTGTTCGAGGAACCTTTCGTGCTGGCCGTGCCGGACAGCCATCCGCTCTCCCGCCGCCGCTCGCTGACGCTGGATGAGCTGTCCGAGCAACGCCTGCTGCTGCTGGAAGACGGGCACTGTCTGCGCGACCAGGCGCTGGATGTCTGCCATCTGGCCGGCGCACTGGAGAAATCCGAATTCCAGGCCACCAGCCTGGAAACGCTTCGGCAGATGGTCGCCGCGAATGTCGGCGTGACGCTGCTGCCGCTGCTGGCGGTGAAGCCGCCGGTGGCGCGCTCGGAGAACGTGCAGCTGATCGGCTTCGATGCCGAACGTCCGCCGAGCCGCCGCATCGCGCTGGTGTGGCGGCGCAGCTCGGCGATGGGGGAATTCCTGGAGCGCCTGGCGCAGTTGTTCAAGGAACTGCCGCCGCACCTGCTGCAGCTGGATGGGGAGGTCGCGGGCCATCGAGACACCCCACCCGCCCCCGGCGTGGCGAGCAACACGCAGGCTCCCGCGCAGGTTCGGGCGAACAGCTGAACCCCGCGATCGGCGCCGGTTCCTTCCGCGCGCGATTCTTCCGACAATGGACCGGGCGGCCCAGGTGGGCCGCCCGTTTTTCATCCTCGGAGAAGAATCCATGAATACCTTGCACAACAGCGGCCTGCCGCCGTCGATCATCCTTTCCAGCCGTGACGTGGCCCGCCTCGAGGCCCTGCTTGAATCCCCCGCGCTGAGCCGGCTGCCGGCCGCGATCGCGCTTTCCGGCGAACTGGGCCGCGCCCAGGTCCTGCCGCCCGAACAGATTCCCCCCGGCGTCGTGACCATGCACTCCCGCGTGGAATGCATCGACGAGCTTAACGACGAACCGCATACCCTCACCCTGGTGTACCCGCAGGAAGCCGATGTCGAGCGCGGCCGTGTTTCGGTGCTGGCGCCGGTCGGCAGCGCCCTGCTGGGCCTGTCGGTGGGCCAATCGATCGACTGGCAGGCCCCGGGTGGCCGCGCGCTGCGGCTGCGCGTGCGCGCCGTGCACTACCAGCCGGAGGCGGCGGGCGACTTCCATCGCTAGGCGCGCTAACGTAGCGCCCCCGTTGCTCCGTTTTCCTTTCCGTATTCCTCCGTTTCGCGAGAACCGATGATGACTTCGCAACCTTCCAAGCTGGCCCAGCTCCGTGACCTCTCCGTGGTGGTGGCCGATACCGGCGACTACGATGCGATCAAGCGCCTCAAGCCGGTGGACTGCACCACCAACCCGACCCTGGTGAAGAAAGCCCTGGACCTGCCGGTCTATGCCGAGCTGATCGAACGCGAGCTGGCGTGGGGCAAGCAGCAGGGCGGCGGCGAGGAAGTGGTCAATGAAGTGGCCGACCGCCTGACGATCGGCGTGGGCACGATGCTGGCGGCGCTGGTGCCGGGCCGGGTGTCCACCGAGGTGGATGCGGACCTGGCGCACGATACGGCGGCCACGATCGCCAAGGCGCACAAGTTCATCCAGATGTACGCCGAACGCGGCGTGCCGCGCGAGAAGATCCTGATCAAGGTGGCGGCGACGTGGGAAGGCGTGGAAGCCGCGCGCCAGCTGCAGAAGGACGGCATCGACTGCAACCTGACGCTGATCTTCAACCAGACCCAGGCGCTGGCGTGCGCGGAAGCGGGCGTGTTCCTGATCTCGCCGTTCGTGGGCCGCATCCTGGACTGGTTCGTGGCCAACGGCCAGACGCCGGCGAACATCGACGAGGATCCGGGCGTGAAGTTCGTGCGCGGGGTCTATACCGAGTTCAAGAAGCGCGGCTCGTCGACGGTGGTGATGGGGGCTTCGTTCCGCTCGACCGCGCAGATCGAGGCGCTGGCCGGTTGCGACCGCCTGACCATCTCGCCGGACCTGCTCGAGAAGCTCGAGGCCGACCATGGCGACCTGCCGCGCAAGCTCTCGCCGGTGGACGCCGACGGCGCGGCCGTGGTGGCGATCGATGCGGCGAAGTTCGCCAAGGACTTGGCCGCTGATCCGATGGCGACCGAGAAGCTGTCTACCGGCATCGATACGTTTGCCAAGGATCTGCAGGCTTTGCGCGAGACCATTCGCGGGAAGCTGGGCTGATCGGCCCAGGCTTATTTGCGAAAGGGCGGCCCGTTGGCCGCCCTTTTTGTTTGTGCGCCGGGTTTTTTGTGGGTGAGCGGCCTTCGATGTGGATCGGCTGTTCGTGGTTGTTTGCACGGTCTGCGGGGACGGGGTCCTCCAGTTCTCCGCGATCGGATGACCGAGCGTTGCGCTTACTCGGCGCTCAACGCGAGCCGTCAGACGTCCAGGCCGATGGGGCAACTCACGCCGGTGCCGCCAATACCGCAGTAGCCATTGGGGTTCTTGGCCAGGTACTGCTGGTGGTAATCCTCGGCGTAGTAGAACGCTGGCGCCGGGTAGACGATCTCCGTCGTGATGTCGCCATATCCCGCCGCGCGCAGCTGCTGCTGGTACGCCTCGCGGCTCGCCAACGCGGCTTCGTACTGCGCCTGGGTGTGGCAGTAGATCGCCGAGCGATATTGCGTGCCGGTGTCGTTGCCCTGGCGCATGCCCTGGGTCGGGTCATGGCTCTCCCAGAACGTGCGCAGCACTTCGTCCAGCGAGACCTTCGCCGGGTCGAACACCACCCGCACCACTTCCGCATGCCCGGTCATGCCGGAACACGCTTCTTCGTAGGTCGGGTTCGGGGTCTCGCCGCCCTGGTAGCCCACCGCAGTGGTCACCACGCCCGGCAGCTGCCAGAACTTGCGCTCGGCGCCCCAGAAGCAGCCCATGCCCACGTCCAGCACTTCCAGCCCGACGAAGTCGCCCTTCAGGGGCTGGCCGTTGACGAAGTGGACGTTGTGCAGGGGCAGCGGGGCATCACGGCCCGGCAGGGCCTCGCCTTCGCGCGGCAGGCGCTGCTTGAACGCGCCAATCCCGAGTTTCATCGCCGATCCGATTCCGAGCATGGGGGACCTCCTCAGGCCGGCAGGAAGCCGGGTTCCGGGTCGCCGTCCGATATGGGGTCTTCCCCCGCCCCGGCCAAGTCCAGCCCGGCCACGATGTCCTGCGCCCGCGGCAGCGCCGCGTCCGGCACGCACACCCGCAGGACGCCGAACAGCGGCAGCTCGCCACCGGCGCCGAGCAGGGATTCACCGAACACGAAGGCCGGTATGCCGGCGTCCTCCAGGGCGTGCTTGACCAGGTGGGCGTCGAACAGGTTCTCGGCGCGGTAGGCAACCTGCATGGGGCGGCTCCTCGAAAACGAGGCGTCCAGCATAAGCCCGCCGCGCGGCGTCCGGGGCCGGGGCCCAGCGGGGCGCAAGGCCTTGTTAAACTGGCGGTCTTCCCGATTTCCTGCCCGGCATGTCCACGTCCCCCGATTCCGCAGCCCCCGCCCCCGAGTCCGCCG
>NZ_LLXU01000066.1 GCF_001431645.1 Stenotrophomonas panacihumi
CGGCGTGTCCCGGAAAGGGCCTGCCCCCGGGCGCCGCGCGACGAACCCTGCGAGCCGCGCATCAGCGATGCGACACCCCACCCGCAAGGCCGACCCGGCCAATCAGGCCGCCATGTTCTCCAACACCATCGACTCGATGGCATCCAGATCCGGCAGCAGCGCACTCTGCTCGCCGAGCAGCACGCGCATATGCACACCCTGCGGCAACGCTTCCTCGGACGCGTCGGCCAGCAGGCCATCGCGCGGCACCGAGATCAGCTGCGGGAACGAAGCGGTCAGCAGCGCGAAATACGGCAGCGTCGCGTGTCCGCCCAGCGCCTTGAGCACCACGATCTTGTTGTTCACCGCCGCCGGCTCCTCGCCCAGCCCGCTCAGGCGCGCGAACGACAGCAGCGGCACCTTCCAGCCGTGCCAGGCGATCTGCCCGACCAGCCAGCGCGGCGCATCGCCCAGCGGCTCCACCGGCACGCGCGACATCACCTCGGCCACCGTCGCGTTCGGCAGCAGCACGCGCTCCTCGCCCGCCTGGATCAGGACGCCGCGGATTTCGTCGTTACTGGCGTAGCTCATCGAAAACTCCTGAAGATCGGTTCGCCGCCGGGCCTCAGCCCGGCCAACGCTCGGCCAGCGACTGCGCCAGCTGCACCGGATCGCCCGACGGACGACCCTGCTGCACCAGCCGCGCCGCCGCCGCCGGGTCGTAGCACCCTTCGGCCGACTGCCCGGCTACCCATGCTCCCTGCTCGGCCAGCGCCAGCACGTCCGGCACCAGGGCCTCGCTCGCGCCGCTCAGCAGCAGCACCGCGCTGTCATCGGCCGGCAGCGCCGGCACCAGCACCGCCGCGCTCTCGCCTTCGGCAAAGGACAGCGTGCCCTCGCCGGCCGCCAGGCCCACGCCATCGGGCAGGATGTAAGCCTTGCCGGCCGCCAGCGCCAGGCCGGCCTCGGCCAGCTCCACCGGCAGCGGCGACACCCGGCCCATCTGCCGCACCAGGTTGCCGTACTGGCCCCCGTCCAGCGGCATGCGGATCAGCACCGCACGCGGGAATTCGGCCGGCAGCGCACCGAGCAGGCGACGGATCGCATCCGGCCCGCCGATACCCGCCATCACCAGCACCGCGCCCTTCGGCTTGGCCGCGGCAGCGGATTCCAGGTCGACCAGCGACAGGCCGCCATCGGGCAGATGGTCGTACTGCACCTCGGTGCGCACGCGCTCCACGATGGCCACGTCCTCGACCAGGCCCCAGGTGCTCGAATCACCCAGCGCCGTATTGCCTTGCGGCGCGGCGGGCGCCGCGGGCGGCGCGCTGTCCACCGGCGCGCGCGGCGCATCGGCGAACGGATTGTCGATCGGCTCGAGCATCGGCTGCGCGCGCTCGACCACCGGCATCACGAATGCTTCTTCCGGCGCCAGTTCCAGCGTCGATGCGGCGAACAACGCATCGCCCGGCACCTCGTCCAGCGCCTGCGCGGCGGCCTGCAGGTGCGGGGCCACCGGCTGCGCGGAATGCAGCTCGGCCGGGGTGATCGGCAGGCCCGGTTCCGGCGTCCAGCTCGGTTCCTGCTCGGCGCCCGGCGGCAGCACGTCGTCGTGGCCGTGCAGCTTGGCCGACAGGTGCCGCGCCCAGCGCTGCGCATCCCAGCCTTCGCGGCGCGCGGCCAGCTCGGCCTCGTCGAAGATCACCGTCATGCCGGGCTGGTTGAGCACCGACTCCAGCGCTTCGAGTGCATCCTCGATCGCCGGCTCCAGCGCCACCAGCACCGCCGCGGGCTCCGCGTCGGCCAGGGTGCGCGCGTCGATGGCGCCCGGCTCGTCTTCCAGCACCACGCGCGCGCCGATCAGCGACAGCGCCTCGCGCATCCTTTCGCGCGCCGGGCCGCTGCGGCCCAGCAACGCCACCGGGGTTCCCAGTTCGTTACTCGCGGACACGGGCGATACCCAGCAGGTCGTACACGTTTCGCATCAGATCCAACTCTTGGTAAGGCTTGCCGAGATAGCGCTGCACGCCGATCTCGAAGGCACGCTGGCGATGCTTGTCGCCGGAGCGCGAAGTAATCATCACGATCGGCACGTCCTTGAAGCGCGCGTCGGCACGCATCGCGGTGGCCAGCTCGTAACCGTCCATGCGCGGCATTTCGATGTCGAGCAACATCAGGTCGGGCACGCGCTCTTCCAGCTGTTCCAGCGCTTCGACGCCGTCGCGGGCCACGGCCACTTCGAAGTTGTGGCGTTCCAGCACGCGGCCGGTGACCTTGCGCATGGTCAGCGAGTCGTCGACCACCATCACCAGCGGCACGCGGCGCTGCGATTCGGCCACCGGCTCTGCCGCCGGGCGTGCCGGCTGCGCGAGGTGGCGACGCACCAGCGGGGCGACGTCGAGGATGACGACCACGCGGCCATCGCCGGTGATCGTCGCGCCGTAGATACCCGGCACCGAGGCGATCTGCAGGCCGACCGGCTTGACCACGATTTCGCGGTTGCCGAGCACCTGGTCGATCGCCACGGCCGCGCGCAGGTCGCCGGCACGCACCAGCAGCAGCGGGATCTGCGCCGCGCCATCGGCATTGGCTGCGGCCTGGCCGACCAGCGAGCCGAGGTCGTGGAGCGCGTACTCCTCGCCACCGTAGTGGTAACCGCCCACGCCGGCGCCGTAACGCTCGCGGCCGATGCGGCCGATACCGCTGACCGAGGCGACCGGCACGGCGAACGTGGTTTCGCCGATGCGCACGAACACGGCCTGGGTGACGGCCAGGGTCTGCGGCAGGCGCAGGGTGAAGGTGGTGCCCTGGCCGCGGATGGAGTGGATGTCCACCGAGCCGCCGAGCTGGCGTACTTCGTTGCGCACCACGTCCATGCCCACGCCACGGCCGGCCAGCTGGCTGACCGATTCGGAGGTGCTGAAGCCGGCGGCGAAGATCAGCTGGTCCAGCTCGCTTTCGCTGAGCACCGCGCCCGGCTCGATGAGGCCGCGCTGTTCGCCGCGGCGACGGATCGCCTCGCGATCCAGGCCGGCGCCGTCGTCGGACACTTCCAGCACGATTTCCGAACCTTCGCGGCGCAGCTTGATCGCGATGGTGCCTTCTTCGGCCTTGCCCGCCTCGCGGCGTGCCTTCGGCTTCTCCAGGCCATGGGCCACGGAGTTGCGCAGCATGTGCTCCAGCGGGGCGACCATGCGATCAAGGACGTTGCGGTCCAGTTCGCCGTGGGTGCCTTCCAGCACCAGGTGCACCTGCTTGCCGGTATCGCTGGCGGCCTGGCGCACGACGCGGCGCAGGCGCGGCACGAGGCCGTCGAACGGCACCATGCGCGCGCGCATCAGGCCGTCCTGCAGTTCGGAGCTGACGCGCGACTGCTGTTGCAGCAGCGAGTCGTACTGGCGCGAGAGATCGTCCAGCACGCCCTGCAGGCCGCCCAGGTCGGCCGCCGATTCGTTCAGCGCGCGGCTGAGCTGCTGCAGCGTGGAGAAGCGGTCCAGTTCCAGCGGATCGAACGTGGTGTCGCCCTGGTCCTGCTCGCGCTGGTAGCGCGCGACGATCTGCGCTTCGGTTTCCAGGTCCAGGCGGCGCAGCTGGTCACGCAGACGCGCGTTGGTGCGGTCCAGCTCGGCCATGGCGCCGCGGAAGGCACCCAGCTGCTGTTCCAGGCGCGAACGGTAGATCGCCACTTCGCCGGCGTGGTTGACCAGGCTGTCGAGCAGGTCGGCGCGCACGCGCACCTGTTCCTGCGGGGCGCGAGCCGGGCCGAGTTCCTCGTCCACCACGCCTTCGACCGGCACCGGCGCCGACAGCGGCGCCTGCACCACCGGCTCGACGGCCGCGCTGATCATGCGCGCCACGTCGGCGTCGGCGGCCGGCACTTCGGTGCGGCCCTGGGCACGCGCGTCGAACGCGTTGATCAGGTCGGTCGGCATCAGCACCGCGCGGTGCTGGCCGGTACGGGTCAGCAGCTGGTGCAGGCGGTCGAAGCCGCGCTCGAGCAGGCGCACGTCGTCGCGGCCGATCTCGGTGCGGTGGGCCGCCACCACTTCCAGCAGCGACTCGATGCCGTGGCCCAGGTCGCCGATGGCGTTGATGCCGGCCATGCGCGCGCCACCCTTGAGGGTATGCAGGTCGCGCTGCAGGCCCGCGACCAGCTCGCGGTCTTCCGGGGTCTCGCGCAGGCCGGCGATGAGACCGTCGCAATGGTCGAGCAGGTCCTTGCCTTCCTCGACGAAGATGTCGACCAGTTCCTGGTCCAGTTCGCTGAAGTCCAGCGGACCGGCATCGACTTCGACGGCGGCGGCCTCGGCGGTCGTTTCGACCGGCGCGACCTCGGCCACGGGGGCCTCTACCACCGGCACTTCGACCGGCGCTTCGGCCACCGGCGCCTCGACGGTCTCCTCGACCACCGGCACCTCGGCGACGACTTCCTCGACCACGATGTCTTCGACGACCGGCGCGGCCTCGACGAACACCGGCGCTTCGATTTCCGGTTCGGCGACCGGCGCGGCCTCGATGACGTCCGCCGCGTCGAACGCGGGGGTCTGCTCGGACGGCGGCACCACTTCGGCGACGGCGGCGATGACCTGCTCGATCGCCCAGGCCGGCGCGGCCGGCTCGGCGGTGACCTCGACGACGGATTCCACTTCCGCCGGCGTGAACGCCGGGGCTTCGGGTTCCCGCGTGGAGAGCGAGATTTCCTCGACTTCCCAGCCCGATTCAACCGGCGCATCGACGCGCGGCGTCGGCGTACCGGCCGGCGACAGCGCCTCGAACGCGGCGAGCGCTTCGGCCAGGCCGTCGTTGTTCGGTTCCTCGCTGGCCTCGGCGACCGGCGCGGCCTCGATCTCCACCCCTTCCGGCTCGGCCGGCAGCGGCATCTCGATTTCCTCGACCGCCAGGTCGGCGTACGGATCGGCCGGGCGCTCGCCCAGGCCGGCGACCTGCGGATCGAGGTAGGCGCCCAGGTCCTGCGGACCGGTGAGCTCTTCCTCGGCCAGCGGCGCGAGCGCTTCCGGCTCGTCGCCGCCCAGCATGTGCTGCGGCGGCCACTGCGCTTCGGGCAGCGCGTCGACCAGCGCACGCAGGCGCGCGGCCACGTCGGCGAAGGACGGGATGCGCGGCGATTCGGCCTGCAGCGCGGCCACGGTGGTGGCGATGGCGGCGGCGGTATCGGCGATGCCGTCCACGCCCTCCACGCCCGGCGTACGGCCGGCGGCCAGCGAACGCTTGACGAAGCTTTCCGCCGGCGTGGTGACCGCGGTGATCTCCGGCACGTCGGTCATCGCGAACGCACCGCTCATCGTGTGCACCGCGCGCAGCAGCGGCTCGGTGACCGGCTGCGGCACCGGGCGCGACTGCGCCAGCCATGCGTGCACGGTTTCCAGGTGCGTGGCGACCTCGGCTTCGAGGATCTCGCGCAGCACGCTGTCCACCGAGGCGGGCGTGCCTTCGGCGACGAACGCGGCGACCGGCGCGGCTTCGGCCACCACCGGCGCGGCGACCGGCGCCACGGCGGCGGGGGTCGGCACGTACCACGCGTCTTCGCCGGCGCCGATGCGATCGGCCACGGCCTGCATCGCCATCAGGTCGGCTTCGATGCGGCCCGCGCCGCGCAGGGCGGCATTGAGCTGCGGCAGCACCTGGTAGGCCTGGTCGACCATCGCGACCACGGCCGGGCTGGCCGGACGCGTGCCATCGAGCACGCGGTTGAGCATGCCCTCGATCTTCCAGCTGAACTCGCCCAGGGTGCGCGCGCCGACGAGGCGACCGCTGCCCTTGAGGGTATGGAACACGCGACGGATCGGGCGCAGGTTCTCCACGCTGTCCGGCGCGGCGCGCCAGACCGGCAGCAGCTGGCCGAGGTTGACCAGTTCCTCGTCGAACTCTTCGAGGAACACGTCGCGGATGTCGCTGTCGATCTCGTTGCCGTCGTCCTCGAAGCCGCCTTCCAGCGGTGCGGGAGCGGCTTGCGCGGCGACCGGTGCCGGCGCTTCGACCGGCGCGGCCGGCGGCGGCGCGGTGGTGAAACCGGCGGCGGCGGCATCGAGCTCGGCGATGAACGCGGCATGCGCGTCATCCAGCTCGATCTTGTTGATCGTGCCTTCCTGCACCTGCGGCGCGGCGGCCTCGGCGGTGGCGGGCGTGGCTTCTTCTTCCAGGAACGCGGGCAGCGTCGCCTCGAAGGATTCGACGAACGGGCTGTCGGCATCCAGCGACGGGTCGTTCGGATCGAACGCCTGCGGCGCTTCCGGCGCGGCGGCGGCCGGCTCCGGCTCGATGGCCGGCAACGGCGGCAGCGGCGGCAGTTCGGCGACGACCGGCGGCTCGATGGAGACGGCCACTTCGGCGAACGTCGCCACCGGCGACGCCACGGCCTCGCCTTCCAGCTGGCTGGCATCGAAGCTGTAGGTGACCTGCGCGGCGTCGGCGTCGATGTCCTGCTCGGCCGAGACCGGGTCGAACGAACCGGCCTGCAGGTCGGCATTCCAGTCCAGGCCGCCCGGGGCCTGGCCGCCATCGGCGGACAGGTCGATCGGCGCGATCTGCGCATTTTCCAGCGAAGCGTCGAAGTCCTGCTCGGCGGCGACCGGGTCGAACGACACCGAGGCCACTTCGACCGACGGCGCTTCCACCGGCGGTGCTTCGTGCTGCACCGTCCACTCGAAGCCACCGGAGGTGACGTGCAGGCCCTGCGGCAGCGGGCTGATCTCGGCGACCGTCACTTCGTGGCGCGCCTGCGCCCCTTCGGCGACCGGCGCCAGCTCGACGGCTTCCACCTCGAGCGCCTCGATCTCGATGATCTCCGGCTCGACGACTTCCGGCGCGGCGAACGCGGCCACCGGGGCCGGCGCCGCGGCTTCGACCGTTTCGAGCACCGGCGCGACGAAGGCCGGCGCGGGCGTGGGCGGCAGCTCCGCCGCTTCTTCGGACGGCAGCGGCCAGTAACGCAGGGTTTCCAGGCTGCTGCGGGTGATGTCGAGGATTTCCTCGCGGCCCGGGCGACGTTCGCGCAGGGCTTCGAGGTAGTACTCCAGGCTGGCCATCGCGTCGGCCAGGGTGTCCAGCTGGCGGCCGCTGGGCACGCGCTGCTTGGCGATCAGCTCGCGCTCGATGTAGCGGCGCACGCCTTCCAGGTAATCGGCCGGCTCGGGCAGGTCGAGGATGCGCAGCGCGCCGCCCACTTCGCCGAGCAGCTGCGGCACGTCGGCCAGGCGGCCGTGGTCCCAGTTGGTCTCGATGAAGGCGACGAAATGTTCGCGGGCCGCGCCGAAGTTGGCGATGGCCTCGTGCGCCAGCACTTCCAGGGTGCGGCGCACCTCCGAAGCATTGGCATTGGCGTTGACGTCGTCGTCGTTGCTGGCATCAGCGCCGAGGCGGGCGACCTGGTCGTCCAGCGAGGCGTCGACGTAGAGCAGTGCGCCGGCGATATCGAGCAGCAGGCCTTCATCGACCTGCTGCTGGCCATCGACGATGCGGCGCAGCGCATCGCGCTGCTGCACCACGACGTTGCGCGCCACGCCCAGGCCCATCATGCCGAGCGTATCGGCAACGCTGCCCAGGTCGTTCACCTGGGCCTGCAGCTCGGCGACGTCGCCGCCGGTGCGCAGGTGCAGGTCGAGCGCGTCCTTCACGCGCAGCAGTTCTTCCTTCACCGCGTTGCCGACGGTGTCGAGCAGTTCGCGGTTGCGGCCGCTCAGGCTGCCGCGCGCGTGGTCCAGTTCGGCCTCGGTGGCGTTGCCGGCCTGCGGGTCGAAGGCGAACAGCACGCTTTCGTTGAGCACCGCCTCGCCGCGCATGGCGCGGATTTCATTGAGCAGCGGCAGCAGCACGATCGGGATGTCGCGGTGGCCGTTCTGCAGGCGCTCGAGGTAATCGGGCAGCAGCACGGTACCGCGCATCAGCATCGCGCAGGCTTCGTTGGTGTCGGCGACCTTGCTGTCCTGCACGGCCTTGGCCAGCAGCTCCAGCTCCTCGGCCACCATCGCCGGGGCGTACAGCTCGACCATGCGCAAGGTGCCCTGCACCTGGTGCAGGTAGCCCGCGCAGAAGCGCATGCGGCTGGTATCGGCCGGCTCTTCGACGAAGAACTCGATTTCGTGGCGGGCCTGGCGCAGCGTCTCGTCGAGTTCGGGCTTCACCCAACCCAGCGCCGCGTGGCTCATCGCATCGCGCAGTGCACTCATCGCAGCCCCCCCGAGCTTTCCGCCACGGCCACGCGCAAGAGCGCCTGCGGCGCGGCCTGTTCCTGCATTGGCGTATTGCTACGCGTCATTCTCGTAATTCCTTTCCGTTCCGCCCGTCGCTTACGCCGGCAGCTTGAAGTCGGCGACCGAACGACGCAGGTCGGCGGCGAGCTGCGCCAGGTGACCGATCGACTCGGCCGTCTGCCCCGCACCCTGCGAGGTCTGGCCGGTGATCTTGCGGATGACGTCCATCGTCTGGGTGATATCCGTCGCCGCCGCGGACTGCTGGTGGGCGGCGATGGAGATGTTTTTGATCAGGTTGTTCAGTGCGTTGGACACGCGCTCGATTTCGGTCAGCGCGGTACCGGCGTCTTCGGCCAGGCGCGCGCCGGACACCACTTCGGAGGTGGTCTGCTCCATCGAGCTGACCGCCTCGTTGGTATCGGCCTGAATGGTCTGCACCAGGCTTTCGATGCGTCGGGTCGCACCCGAGGTACGTTCCGCGAGGCGCTGCACTTCGTCGGCCACGACCGCGAAGCCGCGACCGGCCTCGCCCGCCGAGGCCGCCTGCACCGCCGCGTTGAGCGCGAGGATGTTGGTCTGCTCGGAAATGTCGTTGATCAGTTCCACGATCGAGCCGATCTCCTGCGAGGATTCGCCCAGGCGCTTGATGCGCTTGGAGGTTTCCTGGATCTGGTCGCGGATCTGGTCCATGCCCTGGATGGTTTCGCGCACCACGCCGGCACCCTCGGCCGCGATGACCACCGAGCGCTGCGCCACTTCCGCCGATTCGGTGGAGTTGCGCGACACCTGCTCGATGCTCGCCGCGATTTCGTTGATGCGCTCGGAGGCGGTGGTGATCTGGCTGGCCTGGTGGCCGGCCGCTTCGGCCAGCTGCATGGCGGTGGCCTGGGTTTCCTGCGAGGACACCGCGACCTTGGCCGAGGTGTCGTTGATCGTGGTCACCAGGTGGCGCAGTTCGTCCACGGCGTAGTTGATGGCGTCGGCGATGGCGCCGGTCATGTCCTCGGTCACCGAGGCCTTCACCGTCAGGTCGCCCTCGCCGAGCGAGGAGATTTCGTCCAGCAGCCGCATGATCGCCTGCTGGTTGCGCGAGTTGAATTCCACCTGGGTCTGCAGGCGCAGTTCCTGTTCGCGCGAACGGGCGCGCACCATCGACCAGACCAGGCCGATGATGGAGATCACCAGCAGCGCGCCGGACAGCACGCCCAGCCACAGGTTCGGGAACAGGCGGGTGTCGCGCACCGAGCCGAAGGCGGAGAACGCGTCGAACAGCTTCTTGCTGTCGTCGAGCATCTTGGCCGAACCGCCGGTGATGGCGGCGGCCGAGGACTGCGCGGCGAACAGGTTGCGCGAGCTGGCCAGGATGGCGTCGACGTCCTTCTTCATCGTCGCCCACAGGTTCTGCGACTGCTCCAGGGCGACCAGCGCCGCCGGGTTCTTCACCGCGGCGATGCCCAGTTCCTCGTTGCCGTTGCGCAGGCCTTCCAGCATCTGGCTGAACACCACCGAGTCGCGCGCCAGCGCGTCACCGGAGGCGGCCGCACCGGCACCGCCGGCGCGCATTTCCGTCACGCGGCGCGCCATGGTGCCGGCGACCACGACCTGCTGCAGGGTGTTGTAGATCTGCGACGCCGGGGCGCCGCTGACGGTCATCGCGCGCACCACTTCGTTCAACTGCGCCTGCAGCTGCGGCACCGCGCCGGTGAAGCGGTCGGCGTTGCCGGCCAGGGCCAGGACCGCCGGCTCGGAGGCGATCACCTGTTCGGCGCTCTTGCCCAGCGGGGTCCAGGTGGACTTGAGCTGGCGGATCGGGCCGGACACGCCGGTTTCCTGGCCGTAGCGGCCCTCCAGCTCGGAGACCGTCTTGTCGATCTGGGTCTTGGTGTCCTTGAACGCGGCGAACGCCTTGGCGTCACCGGACACCGCTTCGCGGCCCTGGTTGGCCAGCTGCTGCGAGAGCACCTGCAGGTCGGCCGCGCCGGTGGAGGCACCGGCCAGGCGGCTGCCCTGCCAGGTCGACACGGCGAAGTTGGCGGAGAACACGATCAGCGACAAGGCCAGCAGGAAAAGCCAGAAGCTCGTGCTGACTCCACCAATCTTCTTGTTCTGGGGCGCGTCCGGGGCGGTACTCATTTTCGACCTCGATGCTCGATGCGTGGCGGCCCGGCTTACGCCGCGGCCTGCCGGAATTCAGGGGTGCGCGACAGCAGCGACAGGGAGAACACACCCCAGTCCTGGTCTTCTGCGCGGAAGGCGCGATCGACGAAATGGCCATAGCGGCCCTGGGCGATCTCGCCCGGAACCGTGGCCTGGGCCAGCTCGAAACTGCGCTGGCCAAACAGCTCGTCGATGGTCAGGGCGACGTCGCCACCGGCCTGGCGCATGATCAGCACGCGCTGGCCTTCGTGCAGCACGGTGCGCCGGCCTTCCATGAACTGCTTCAGGTCGACCACCGGGAACAGGTTGCCGCGCAGGTTGCCCACGCCCAGCAGCCACGGCTCGGCACCGGGCACCGGGGTGACCGGCGGCATCGGCACGATTTCCACCACTTCGCGGAAGTCCGACACCAGCCGGCGCTGGCCGACGCGGTAGCCGACGCCACGCCACACGTCGGTGGCGAACTGGCGCTCGGGCAGCTGCACCGCATGGGCCAGGCTGCGGCGTTCGTAGACTTCGAGGATGTCGAACGGCGAGCGCATCAGCCCACCAGCTCGGCAATGCGCGCGATGAGGTCTTCCTCGCGCGGCGGCTTGACGATGTAGTCGGCCGCGCCCTGGCGCAGGCCCCACGCCTTGTCGGTTTCCATGCCCTTGGTGCTCACGATCAGCACCGGGATGTGCTTGGTCGCCTCGTCGCGCGACATCGCGCGCGTGGCCTGGAAGCCGCTCATGCCGGGCAGCACCACGTCCATCAGCACCAGGTCGGGCAACTGGCCTTTTGCCAGCGTGAGCCCTTCCTCGGCGTTGTCCGTGGCGACGACCTGGTGGCCGGCCTTCTCAAGCCACTGGCTGAAGACCGCCCGGTCAGTCGGCGAATCTTCGATCAGCAGGATTTTTGCCATTTGCCCTTCCCCCTGGTCAGGCGTTGACGTATGTGCGGATGGCGCTCAGTAGTTCTTCACGGGTGAAAGGCTTGGTCAGGTATTGCTCCGAGCCCACGATGCGGCCGCGCGCCTTGTCGAACAGGCCGTCCTTGGAGGACAGCATGATCACCGGCGTGGACTTGAACAGCTGGTTGCCCTTGATCAGCGCGCAGGTCTGGTAGCCATCCAGGCGCGGCATCATGATGTCCACGAAGATGATCTGCGGCTGCTGGTCTGCGATCTTGGCCAAGGCCTCGAAGCCGTCGGTCGCGGTGACGACCTCGCAGCCCTCGCGCTTGAGCAAGGTCTCGGCGGTGCGGCGGATGGTCTTCGAATCGTCGATGACCATGACCCTCAGACCTGCGAGCTCCCCGCCCGCAGCAATGTTTTCAGTCATTCCAATGTCCCCGGGACGCGCGGTGCCTGTTCCAGTCCGGCACCGCTGCGAAACGTCATGTATATCCCAGTACCCGCGGATACTGTCAAGCGCGGCGATTGCGCGCCAGCAACGCCGCCCGCCCGGTAGCCGGGGCCGGTGGAACTGTGTCGCAGTTTTGCGCAGATTTTCCCCATGGCGCGCCACCCCCTGGCGATCCGGTCCGTTCCGCGGCGGACGTCCCCGCGACGTCCCCTCGAACCGTTAACATCGGCTGCCAGCTCCCATGCTTTACCCCCAGGTTCGCGTCATGCCGCTAGATGTCATCGTGGTGATGGATCCCATCGCCCAGATCAAGATCGCCAAGGACACCACGTTCGCCATGCTGCTGGAGGCCCAGCGCCGCGGCCACCGGCTGCACTACGTGCGCCCGGGCGGGCTGTTCCTGCGCGACGGCGTGGCCACCGCCACCGTGGCGCCGCTGGGCGTGCGCGACGACAAGCCCGGCTGGTTCACCCTCGGCGAGTTCGCCCCGCTGGCATTCGGCCCCGGGCAAGTCGTGCTGATGCGCAAGGACCCGCCGGTGGATGCTGAATACATCTACGACACCCAGGTGCTCGGGATCGCGCAGCTGGCCGGCGCGCAGATCGTCAACGACCCGCAGGGCCTGCGCGACTACAACGAGAAGCTGGCCGCGCAGTTGTTCCCGCAATGTTGCCCACCGACCCTGGTGAGCCGCGACGCCGCGCAGCTGAAGGCCTTCGCCGCCGAGCACGGGCAAGTGGTGCTCAAGCCGCTGGACGGCATGGGCGGGCGCTCGATCTTCCGCAGCGGCCAGGGCGACCCGAACCTCAACGTGATCCTGGAAACGCTGACCGACGGCGGCCGCCACCTGGCCATGGCGCAGCGCTTCATCCCCGACATCAGCGCCGGCGACAAGCGCATCCTGCTGATCGACGGCGTGCCGGTGGACTACTGCCTGGCGCGCATCCCGCAGGGCGACGAATTCCGCGGCAACCTGGCCGCCGGCGGCCGCGGCGAAGGCCGCCCGCTGAGCGAACGCGACCGCTGGATCGCAGCCCAGGTCGGCCCGGAAATGAAGCGGCGCGGCATGCGCTTCGTCGGCCTGGACGTGATCGGCGACTACCTCACCGAGGTCAACGTCACCAGCCCGACCTGCGCGCGCGAGCTCGACGCGCAGTACGGCCTGAACATCTGCGGCCTGCTGTTCGACGCGATCGAGGCTGGCCAGGCCGCATGAGCGCCACGACCCACGCCGGCCGCGCGCCCGACCCGCGCGCGGTGGAAAACCAGCGCCTGAGCGCCACCCTGGTGCTGTCGCTGATCGTCTATGGCCTGCTGATCCTCGGCGTGGGTTTCGCGGTCAGCGACCAGGCGCCGCTGGTGCCGACGCTGGACGTGATCTTCAGCCAGACCAGCACCCCGCTGACGCCCAAGCAGGCCGACTTCCTTGCCCAGGCCAACCAGCAGGGCGGCGGCGACCACGACAAGGCCGCGCGCCCGCGCGACAGCCAGCCCGGCGTGGTGCCGCAGCCGCGCACCGGCCTGGCGCCGGTGCCGGTGCAGGCCCAGCAGGCGGCCGCCACGCCGCCGCCGGAAGCGCGCGTGGTGGCCAGCCGCCGCGGCGAAGAACCGATGCCGGCGCAGCAGCCCAACCCGGAAGTGCAGCGCCCGCAGAGCGCGAGGGAGGCGCTGCGCGAGCAGCGCGATGCGGAAATGGCACGGCTCGCCGCCGAGGTGCACCTGCGCTCGGAGCAGTACGCCAAGCGCCCGAACCGCAAGTTCGTCTCGGCCAGCACGCGCGAGTACGCCTACGCCAACTACCTGCGTGCGTGGGTGGACCGCGCCGAGCGCGTGGGCAACCTCAACTACCCGGACGAAGCGCGCCAGCGCCGCCTGAGCGGCCGCGTGGTGATCACCGTGGGCGTGCGTCGCGACGGCTCGGTGGAGAGCTCGCGCATCCTCATTTCCAGCGGCGTGCCGGTGCTCGACAACGCCGCGCTGCGCGTGGTGCAGCTGGCCCAGCCCTTCCCCGCCCTGCCCAAGACCGACGACGGCGTGGACATCCTGCAGGTCACCCGCACCTGGCTGTTCCTGCAGAACGGCGAACTGCGCGACGACCGCTGAGCCGCCGCGCCCACCTCAGGGCGCGATATCCACCGCACCGTGGTGCTGGCGCACCACCGACCACGGCAGCACGCTCCAGTCCGGATCGTCGCAGGCGCGCGCGGCGCGGTAGAAGCTGGCGCCCAGGTACAGGCCCTTGTCGGTGGCATGCCAGCTGGGGAACGACCAGATCTGTTCGTCGGCGTAGTCGCACTCGTCTTCGCCTCCGGAGGTCTTCATCTGCTCCGGGTACAGGCGTTCGAACTGCGCCACCAGCCATGGCGCCCAAACCTGCGAGCGGTAATCGAGCCATGCGCTGTCGTGTTCGTCGGACGGCGCCGGCTTGCCGGTGGAGATCACGTCTTCCAGGCGCAGTGCGCGGCCGGTGCGCGGGTCGAGGTTGATCGGGCTGTCGCCGAAATCCGGATGCGCGCCGCCGCAGTAGTAGCTGGTGAAGACGCTGGCGCTGAGGATCTTCGGGTCGAGGCGGTGCACGGTGACGGTCTGGTCGTACTCGCCTTCGCCGCCGCCGGAGAGGCATTCGTAGTAGGCCTGCACCTCGGACCACAGGCGTGCGTGCAACACGCGGTTGACCCGGTCGCGCGTGTCGGCCGGGTAACCGTCCACCACCTCGAACAGGCGGATGCCGCTGTTCGGTTCGCGGCGCCACTGCAGGCGGTAGGCGCCGCGCTGCTCGCTGCCGTCGTCCACCAGCTTCAGGCCGGACAGGCGCAGGTAATCGTAGGTTTCGCCCTTGCGCAGGGCTTCCAGCGCGGGGTCGGCCTCCACCGGCAGGCGCGCGGCGGCGACCGGCTTGAGTGCGATGGGCAGCGACTTGCCCTTGGCATCGCGCCACTGGCCGGCATAGCCGCCATCGCTGGCGCGGCGCAGCTCCCAGTGCGGACGCTCGGCCTCCTCGGTGCGCCAGTCCGCGCGCTCGCCCAGCACCTGCGCACCGTCGGCGGCGGGCTGTGCTTCCAGCGGGATATCGAGGCGATGGCGACGATAGAAGTAGCGGCCTTCCAGGCCGTCGGCCGATGCGTCCAGCTCGGCGACGATGGCCGACTTGCCGAGCGTGCCCTCGTACACCGTGCCGGCGCTGGCAGTTGGGCTGAACGTGAGCGCGGCCAACAGGGTGATGCGTGCGAATCCTTCCATGGGTTCCTGCGGTCCTTGCGTGGGGAGGGGCTAGCGCTGGGCCTTGGCGGCCTTCTGTTCTTCCAGCGTCAGCGCGACGTTGTTGCGCAGGTAGGCCGGTTCGAGCTTCTCGGCGGCCATGCCCTGCCCGGCCGCCAGGCGCGGCAGCGCCAGGGTGATGACATCGGCCGCGTGCGGCAGCGCCTGCGCATCCACGCCGCGCAGCTGCGCGGCCAGTCGCTGCGCCAGCACGCCTTCGGCCGCGGCGAAACCGGTGCCCACGCCGTGCCAGTGCGCGGCGTCATCGGGCAGCACGACCGCGGTGGGCGCCAGCACGCGCTCCTCGTCGAGCGCACGCCACTGCCCGCCCTCGCGTGCGAATGCGGCGGCGTAGACCTCGCCCATGCGCGCGTCGATGCTGGCCAGCACATGCGTGGCACTGGCCGGCGCGCGCAGCGCCAGCACTTCCAGCGTGGAGACCGGCAGCACCGGCACGTCCAGCGCCAGCGCGATGCCCTGCGCGATGCCGATCGCCAGCCGCACGCCGGTGAACGCCCCCGGCCCGCGGCCGACCGCGATGGCATCCAGCTGCGCGCGCGCCAGGCCGGCTTCGGCCAGCAGCGCCTGCGCCCAAGGCAGCGCCAGTTCGGCATGCCGGCGCGGGGCCAGTTCGAAGCGCTCGATCGTGCCGCCGGCCGTGTGCAGGGCGACGGAGCAGGCTTCGGTCGAGGTTTCGAAAGCAAGAACGTTCATGGACACAACCGGGCGGGAAACGCGCGCAAGGTTACCGCGACGGGGCCTCGACGGGCAGTTCGGCCGCCGGATCCGCGCCTGCCGGCGCCAAGGCGAAGAAGGCCTGCACGTCCTCCAGCGCATGGGTCAGCGCGAACGGCGGCAGCGAATCGAGGAACACCCGTCCGTAGCCGCGGGTCTGCAGGCGCGGGTCGCACAGCACCAGCACGCCACGGTCGGTCTCGCTGCGGATCAACCGGCCCACGCCCTGCTTGAGCGCGATCACCGCCTGGGGCAACTGCTCGTCGCGGAAGGGGTTGCCGCCCTCGCGGCGGATCGCGTCCAGCCGCGCTTCGTACACCGGGTCGTCGGGCGCGGCGAACGGGAGCTTGTCGATGACCACCACGCTGAGCGCATCGCCGACCACGTCCACGCCCTCGCGGAAGCTGGCCGAGCCCAGCAGCACGCCGTTGCCGGATTCGCGGAAGCGCTGCAGCAGCGTGGCGCGCGGCGCCTCGCCCTGCACGAACAGCGGCCACGGCCCGTCGCGCAGCGCCTCGGCCGCCTCGCGCAGCGCGCGGTGCGCGGCGAACAGCACGAAGGCGCGCCCGCCGGAGGCTTCCAGCACCGGGCGGATCGCGGCCACCAGCGCGGTGCCGTAGCCGCGCGAGGCCGGGTCGGGCAGCGGCCCCGGCAGGTAGCACAGCGCCTGGTGGTTCCAGTCGAACGGGCTGGGCTGCAGCAGGGTCATCGGGTCGCGCAGGCCCAGGCGGGTGGCGATGTGCTCGAAGTCGCCATCCACCGCCAGCGTGGCGGAGGTGAACACCCACGCCGCGCGGGAGTTCTCGCGGTGCTCGCGCAACGGGCCGGAGACATCCAGCGGCGTGCGCTGGCAACGGAAGCCGCGCGGGGTGATTTCGTACCAGCGCACGTCGTTGTCGGGCGTGTGCTCTTCGGGCAGCGCGTCGAAATCGGCGACGGGGGCTTCATCGCCCAGCCAGCGCGCGAGCCGTCCCGCCGCCTCGCGTGCGCGGGCGGCGCAGGCGTCCAGGCCGGGCGAGGCATCGCGCAGGGGATCGAGCGCGCCCTGCAGGTGCTGCAACGCCGAGACCACCGCGTCGAAGCCTTCGCGCACCTGCGGCCGCGCCAGCGCGCGCCATTGCGTGCCGCGCGGCGGCAGGCCTTCCATGTCCGCGCGCAGCTGGCGCAGCGTTTCGTCCAGCTGCTGCACCGGCGCCTGCAGCACCGCCTGCGCACCGCCGACCAGGCGCGATTCGGCCACGCAATCGCGCGCCAGCTCCTGCCACGGGCGCATGCCGAAGCCTTCGCCGAAGAAGTTGCTGGCCAGCTCCGGCAGCTGGTGCGCCTCGTCGATGATGAAGGCCTCCGCGCCGGGCAGGATCTCGCCGAAGCCTTCCTGCTTGAGCGCCAGGTCGGCCAGCAGCAGGTGGTGGTTCACCACCACCAGGTTCGCCGCCTGTGCCCGCTGCCGCGCCTGCACCACGAAGCATTCGCTCCAGAACGGGCATTCGGTGCCCAGGCAGTTGTCGACGGTGGAAGTGACCATCGGCAGCAGCGGCGAATCGTCCGGCAGCGCTTCCATCTCGGCCATGTCGCCGAAGCGGGTGCGCCCGCTCCACGCCACGATGCGCTGGAACTGCGCCACCTGCTCCGGGCTGGCGAAGCGCGGCTCGCCGCGCGCCTGCTGCAGGCGGTAGCGGCACAGGTAATTCGCGCGGCCCTTGAGCAGCGCCGTTTCCACGCCCACGCCGAGCGCGGCGCGCACGCGTGGCAAATCGCGATGGTAGAGCTGGTCCTGCAGCGCGCGCGTGCCGGTGGAGATGATGGTCTTCATGCCCGACAACAGCACCGGCACCAGGTAGGCGAAGGTCTTGCCGGTGCCGGTACCGGCCTCGGCCAGCAGCACGTCGCGCTGGTCGAAGGCGTCGGCAATCGCGCTCACCAGGTGCAGCTGCGCCGGCCGTGGCGTGAAGCCGGCGATGTGCTGGGCGAGCGCGCCCTGCGCGTCGAGCGCTTCGCGGCTGGCGTGGGCGAGCAGGGACATGGGGGCGGGGTCGGCGGGAAGTCGGAATCAGCGGGGGCGGGACCGCCGGGCGCCCGCCGCGATGCGATGCGTGCCCGGGTCCCGCGCGGGATCAGTAACGCTTGATCCCCGGCACGGTGCAACCCTCGATCTGCGCCTGGGCCGAAGCGGCGTTTTCCTTCTCGCCGCGCGCCAGGCGCGCCTGCTCGATGGTCGCCCAGTGGCGGCGGCACACCGGGCCGGTCTTGGAGCCGAGGTCCACGGCGCGCTTGGCGTAGCTTTCCGCGCCCTTCCAATCGCCTTGCAGCAGCGCGACATCGGCGCGTTCCTGCAGCACGCCCGGGTCATCGGCCACCATCCCCAGCGCCTGGTCGAGCGCGCGCGCGGCGCCGTCCAGGTCGCCGGCCTCGCGCTGGCGCCGGGCGCGCTCGCGCAGGTCGTCCACCTGCGGGTCGCGCAGCGGCTGCACGGACAGTTCGGTGTCGTCCACGCCGGCGGCCTTGTCCACCGCGGCCAGGCGCTGCGCCGGCGTGGTGGTGTCGGTCACCACCGGCGGCGGCGGCGCGCTGGAGCAGGCGGCCAGGGCCAGCACCAGGGCGGCGGGTATCGCGCGGAATGTCGTTGCAAACTTGGG
This sequence comes from Stenotrophomonas panacihumi, assembly GCF_001431645.1. Classification (GTDB taxonomy): domain Bacteria; phylum Pseudomonadota; class Gammaproteobacteria; order Xanthomonadales; family Xanthomonadaceae; genus Stenotrophomonas_A; species Stenotrophomonas_A panacihumi. The sequence goes on from NZ_LLXU01000066.1 coordinate 18,322, forward strand.
CATCGTCATCAACTCACTGTTCGGGCGGCGAAGAAGCCGGCGCCGGCTCGGCCTGCTTGTCCTTCTTGTCCAGGCCGAACCAGCTGCGCCAGCCACCGCCGTGGCTCTCGCCCTCGCCCTCGCCCGCCGTTTCGCCTTCGACCGGCGCGGCGCCGGCACTGCAGGGCACGTAGGCCGGCGCATAGCCGACCACGAACGGGAACTGGCGCGCGCCGGGACAATCCACATCGGTAGTGCCCGAACCGCTGGCTTCCACCCACTGCCAGTCCAGGCCCTTGCCGTTGACCTTCAACGCGGCGCTCGGCAGCCGGGTGAAGATGCCCGACCATACCCGCATCGCACCGGTGGCGCCGTAAAGGCCGGCCTGCTGGTTCTGGTCGTTGCCGATCCAGATCACCGCCAGGTGGTCGCCGGTGTAGCCGGCAAACCAGCTGTCGCGGCCATCGTTGGTGGTGCCGGTCTTGCCGGCCGGGGTGAGCCGGCCCAGGCCGTCGGCCATCAGCTGGTGCGCGGTGCCGCTGGCGACCACCTGCTGCATGCCCACGCCGATCAGGTTGGCGGCGATCGAGTCGCCCTCCTGCGCCGGTGCCGGGGTCTTGTCGTAGCGCTTGAGCAGCTTGCCCTGCGGGTCGAGCACGCCGCGCACGGCGTGCAGCGGCTGGATTTCGCCGCCGGAGGCAAGGAACTGGTACAGCTGCGCCATCGCGTACGGGCTCTGGTCGGTCGAGCCGAGGATCAGCGCCGGGTTGGGATCGGCCTGCAGGCCGGCCAGCACGTGGATCAGCTGGGCGATGCGCTCCGGCCCGACCTGCATGCCCACGCGCACCGTGGCCTGGTTGTACGAATGCGCCAGCGCATCGACCAGCCGCACCGTGCCGTGGCTGCGGTGGTCGGCGTTGTCCGGCGACCACGTGCGCCCACGCGCCAGCTGCACCGTCACCGGCGAGTCATCCACCCAGCTGGACAGCGACCAGCGGTCCGGCGAGGCCAGCGCGAGCAGGTAGACGAACGGCTTGAGCAGCGAGCCCACCGGCCGCTGCGCTTCCACCGCGCGGTTGAAGCCCGGGTCGGAGACCTGCCCGCTGCCGATCACCGCGATGACGTCGCCGTTGTGCACGTCGGTCATCACCAGGCCGGCCTGCAGCGGCGGGCGCTTCTTGGTTTCCAGCGATTTCAGCGTGCGCGTCACCGCGCCCTCGGCATACGCCTGGGCCGAGGGCGACATGCCGGTGAGCACGCTCATGCCGGCGCCCTGCAGCACGCTTTCGGGGTAATCGTGGGCGAGCTGGCGACGCACCAGGTCCACGTAGGCCGGGAAGCGGTTGGCGGCCACCAGGCCGGGCTGCTCGGGCACGCCCAGCGGGGCGGCCAAGGCGCGCTTGTACTCGGCGTCGTTGATCAAGCCGCTCTCGCGCAGCTTGCCGAGCACGAAATTGCGGCGGTCCAGCGCGCGTTCCGGGCTGCGGCGCGGGTCGTAATACGAGGGGCCCTTCACCAGGCCGATCAGCAGCGCAACCTGCTCGGTGGTCAGCGAATTGAGGTCGCGGCCGAACCAGAACTCCGCGCCCGAGGCCACGCCATGCACCGCCTGGCTGCCGCGCTGGCCCAGGTAGACCTGGTTGAGGTAGGCCTCCAGGATGGTGCGCTTGTCGTAGCGCGCTTCCATGATCAGCGCGTAGAGGATTTCGTTGAACTTGCGGGTGACCGTCTGTTCCTTGCCGATGCCCAGCAGGCCGCTGCGCGCCAGCTGCTGGGTCAGCGTGCTGGCGCCCTGCCGGGTCTGCCCGCCAGAGCGCACCATCACCCACGCCGCGCGGATCATGCCGCTGACGTCGATGCCGTGGTGGGAATTGAAGTCGCGGTCTTCCACCGCCTGCAGGCCGGTGACCAGCAGTTCGGGCACTTCTTCCAGACGCACCAGTCGGCGCTCTTCCTGCTTCTGCCCGTAGAGCGTGGCGATGCGCGCCGGATCCAGGCGCGCGGCGCGCAGCGCCTTGCGGCTGGCGACATCGCGCAGCGAGGCCACGCGCCCGCCACTCACCACCACCTCGATGCGGCGCGCCGGCACGCGGCCGTCCACATCGATGTAGCCGCGGCTGGACACCACGAAACGCCCGCCATCGCGCTGGTAGGTGCCCGGCAGCTGGCCGCTGCCGTCGTCGCGGTAGGAGGCCGCGTCCAGCTCGGTCTTCAGCGTGGCCGCGTCCATCGCCTTGCCCGGCGCCAGGCCGAGCGGGCGCGCATAGACCCGGGTGGGAATCTGCCAGCGCAGTTCACCGAAACGCTGGGTGACCTGCTGGTTCAGGTAGAGGGTGTAGGGAATCAGGAAACCCAGCGCCAGCGCCAACGCGGCCAGGCCCCACACGATCAGCCGGCGCTGCCAGCGCGGGCCGTCCTGTTCCTCGTCGAAGTCGTCTTCGATGTCTTCGGGATCGTCGTAATCGTGGTGTCGCGGCACGGGGATGCGAGAATGTGGGCTCCGGCGAGTCTAGCGCAGCCGGCGCGGCGGTTGCGTCCGGCGCGATCCCCGGCTCATAAGGTGTTATGGAAGCAGAAATGATCGCAAAGCCCGCCGCGGCGCCCCGCGCCGTCGTCTCCACCGCCCCGCGCACCGCGCGCCGGCAGGCTTGAGCGGGCGCACGCGCATGTCGATTTCCGAATGGCGTTACTTCCTGCGGCGCATGACCGGGCTGGCCCGGCGCGGGCTGTCGAGCCTGCGCGCGCGCGGCTGGCGCGCCACGCTTTCGCGCGCCCGCGTGCACCTGCAGCCGCGCGTGGCCGATACCGGCGCGCCGCTATGGTTCCCGCCCGCGGAGCCGTTCACGCCATTCGCGGTGCCGCACGGCGATGCGCCGGTGGTGTCGATCGTCATCCCGGTCTACAACCATCTCGACCACACGCTGGCGTGCCTGCGTGCGCTGGCCGCGCATCCGCCGGCGCTGGCCTGCGAGGTCATCGTCATCGACGACGCCGGCACGGGCGATGACACGCCGCGCGTGCTGCCGCAGGTCGAAGGCCTGCGTTACCACCGCCGCGCGCAGAACGGCGGCTTCATCGCCGCCTGCACCGACGGCATCGCGATGGCGCGCGGCGAGTACGTCGTGCTGCTCAACAACGACACCGTGCCGCAGCCGGGCTGGCTGGACGTGCTGATCGGCACGTTCGCCACCCACCCGCGCGCCGGGCTGGTCGGCGCGCAGCTGCTGTATCCGGATGGCCGGCTGCAGGAATCGGGCGGCATCGTGTTCGCCGACGGCAGCGCGTGGAGCTATGGCCGCTTCGAATCGCCGTCCGACCCGCGCTACGCCTACGTGCGCGAAGTCGATTACGTCTCCGGCGCGGCGCTGGCGATCCCGCGCGCCCTGCTCGAACGCATCGGCGGCCTGGACGCACGCTACAAGCCGGCCTACTACGAAGACACCGACCTGGCCTTCGCGGTGCACGCCGCCGGCTATCAAGTGCTGGTGCAGCCCGCCGCGCGCGTGGTGCACGACGAAGGCACCAGCCACGGCACGGACACCGGCAGCGGCATCAAGGCCTACCAGGTGCGCAACCGCGCGGTATTCGCGCAGAAGTGGGCCGAGGTGCTCGCCACCCACCTGCCCGCCGGCAGCGTGCCGGCGCCGGCGCTGCTGCACCGCCGCCAGCGCCAGGTGCTGATCCTCGACGAAGCCGTGCCGCAGCCGGACCGCGATTCCGGCTCGCTGCGCCAGTACAACCTGATCCGCCTGTTGATCGAGGGCGGCGCGCACGTGGTGTTCGTGCCCACGGCGCGCGCGCACGGCGGCCGCCACACCCTCGCGTTGCAGGCGCTGGGCGTGGAGGTGTGGCACGCGCCGCAGCTCGACAGCCTCGCGGCGTGGCTGCGCCAGCACGGCGAACGCTTCCATGCGGTGCTGATGGTGCGCCACCACGTCGCCGACACCGCGCTGCCGCTGCTGCGCCGCCACGCGCCGCGCGCGCGCACGGTGTTCGACACGGTGGACCTGCATTACCTGCGCGAGCGCCGCGGCGCCGAGGTCGCCGGCGATACCGCCGGCCTGCGCGCGGCCGAACGCACGCGCACGCGCGAGCTGTCGGTGATGGCGCGCAGCGATGTCACGGTGCTGGTGTCCTCGGCCGAGCGCGAGCTGCTGCGCGCCGATGCACCGGACGTGCAGGTCGAACTGCTTTCCAACCTGCACGAAGTGGCCACCGCCTCGCCCGGCTGGGCCGCACGCCGCGACCTCGTGTTCGTCGGCGGCTTCGGCCATCCGCCGAATGCGGATGCCATGCAGTGGTTCATCGGCGAGGTGTTCCCGCGCATCCGCGCGCGCCTGCCGGACGTGCGCTTCCACTGCATCGGTGCCGACGTGCCCGACGCATTGCGCGCGCTCGCCGCCGCGCAGCCGGGCGTGGAGATCCACGGCCATGTGCCGGAATTGGCGCCGTACATGGACGGCTGCCGCGTGGCGGTGGCGCCGCTGCGTTTCGGCGCCGGCGTGAAGGGCAAGGTCAACCTGAGCATGGCGCACGGCCAGCCGGTGGTGGCGACCGCCTGCGCGGTCGAGGGCATGCACCTGCGCGACGGGCAGGACGTGCTCGTCGCCGATACGGCGGAGGATTTCGCCGCCGCCGTCGTGCGCCTGCACGAGGACGAGGCGCTGTGGTCGCAGCTGTCGGCGCATGGCCTGCGCAACGTCGCCGAGCACTTCTCGCTGGACGCCGCGCGCGACACCGTGCGCCGGATCTTCCTGGACTGACGCCGTTAGCGGTCGCGCCCTTCGGCGGCGCGCACGCGCGCCTGGAAATCGGCCAGTTCGGGCGCGGCGGAATCCAGCCGCCGCGCCTGCCGCACCGCTTCGCTGGCGAACGCGGCATCGCCCGCCCCCAGCCGCTCACTGCCCACCGCGATCCAGCGCTGCGCCAGCCGGCGGCGCGCATCCGCCAGGCCGGCATCGCGCACGGACAACGCCTGCCACGCATCCAGGCAGGATTGCGCGCCGCGCACGCGGTTGGCGCGCAGCGCATCCTCGAAACAGCTTTGCGTCTGCGGCACCAGCCGCGCGGCGGCCTCGCGCACGCGCGCATCGCGCGGCGCCAGTGACTGCGCTTCGCGCAGGGCGTCGTAGGCGCTTTCGCCCGGCGGGGTGAGCCACTGCTGCCTGGCCTCGGCGGTTTCGATGCGGGCCAGCAGCTGGCGCAGCTTTTTCGCCCGTGCCGCCGGCGAAAGCGCCTGACGCTGCGAAGCCTGCGCCTGGTGCGCGCTGGCGATGGCCTGGGCGGCGGCACGCACGCCGGGGGCCTCCGGCGACCAGGCGCGCGCGCGGGCCAATGCGTCATCGGCGGCGTCGAACTGGAAATCGCCGGCGCGGCGGGCGGCCTCCGCGGCGTAGGCCGCCGCCAGCTGCTCGCTTCCGCGCGCGACCTCCGGGTACGCCGGGCGCAGGTCGGCGAGCGTCTCCAGATCCGCATCCGCCTGCGCCAGGCGACCTTGCCGCAGGCGGGTGTCGAAGCGACGCAGGCGCTGCTGCACGGCTTCGTTGAGCGCAGCCTCGCTGGCCGGCAGGTCGACATGGCCGGGGTCGTAGCCGCGCGCGGCCTCCACCTTGGCCGCGGCGGCGGCGAGATCGCCGCGCGCCAGCTCGGCATGCGCGGCCTGCAGCAGGTCCGAAAGCGCATCCTCGCGCCCTTCCAGGGCATCGAGCCGGTTCGGGGCGAGCGCCAGCACGCGCTGGTAGAGCGGCAGCGCGCTGTCTGGCGCGCCTTCCAGGCGTCCTTCGTCGTGGGCGTGGCGGGCCTGGGTGACGAGGTCGTCCAGCCCGGCGCGCGCGGCTTCATGGCGACGCAGGTCCAGCGCCAGCGCATCGGATTGCGCGCGCGGCACCTGCAAAGCCTGCGCGAGGGTAAGCGCGTTGCGCGCGCCGGGCACGTCGCCCCGCGCCAGCGCCCGCTTGCCCTGTGCCAACGCGGCCAGCCCGGTGCGGGCGAGGCCGTCGCCGGCTTCGCCACGGTCGCTGTCCAGCGCCAGCGCGGCCTCGAAGGATTCGCGCGCGCCGCTGCCATCGGCGGCGCTGAGCCGGCCCTGCGCCAGCGCGCGTTCGCCCTGCGCCAGCAGCTGCTGGATGCGGGTATCGGGCCACAGCCACTGCGCCAGCGGTCGACGGAACGCCACCACGCCGATCACCAGCACCGCGGCCACCACGGCCACGCCGATCCACAGGCGGCGGTCGCGCAACGGACGCACCAGCGCGCCGCGCAGGGGCGTGCGGAAACGGCGGCGGCGTCCGTGGCGCGGAGGGGGTGTCGGGTTCACCGGGCGATCTTAGCGGGGCGCACGCGACGCGATGGTGACTGGCGAGCATGCATGACGCCCGCCGACCCTACCCCAGCCGGCGCACCTGGTGCACGCCCGGCAGCGCATCGAGCTTGCCCAGCAGCGTGGACAGCTGCCCGTAGTCGCTCACCTTCAGCCGCAGGCGCAGCTGCGCCTGGCCGCTGTCGCGCACGTTGTCGCTGTTGATCTCCAGCACGTGCGCGTCTTCCTGCGCGATCAGGTTGGTCACGTCCTTGAGCAGGTAGCGCCGGTCCACCGCGCGCACCTGCACGTCCACCTCGTAGCCGCTGCCCGCCTGGCCCCACTCCACCGGCAACAGCCGCTGCGGGTTGGCCGCGCCCAGCCGCGCCAGCGAGGCGCAATCGGCGCGATGCACGGTGACGCCGCGCGCCTGGGTGAGATAGCCGACGATGGGCTCGCCCGCCACCGGTTGGCAGCAGCGCGCCAGCTGCACCAGCAGGTTGCCCACGCCCAGCACGGTGAACTTCGACTTGCCCAGCCCGGTGCGCTTGGCGGTGGGGCGCGGCAGCGGCGGCGGCGCCTGCTGCGCGCGCTCGGCTTCCAGCAGCGCGCGGCTGACCTGGCTCGGGCCGGTGTCGCCCAGCGCGACCTGGATGTAGAGATCGTCCACGCTGTCGGCATGGAAACGCTTGGCGGCGATCATCAGATCGGCCTGCTGCAGGCCCAGCCGCTTGAGTTCGCGATCCAGCAACTCGCGCCCGGCCTGCACGTTGCGCGTGCGGTCGAGCTTGTGGAACCACGCGCGCACCTTGTCGCGCGAACGCCCGCTGGCGAGGAAGCCGTTGGCCGGCAGCAGCCAGTCGCGGCGCGGGTCGGCTTCCTTGGCGGTGAGCACTTCCACGCGGTCGCCGCTGCGCAGCTTGTAGGCCAGCGGCACGATGCGGCCATTGACCTTCGCGCCGCGGCAGCGGTGCCCGACCATGGTGTGCACGTGGTAGGCGAAATCCAGCGGCGTGGCGCCTTGCGGCAGGTCGATCACCTCGCCCTTGGGCGTGAGCGCGTAGACGCGGTCCTCGACCAGTTCGGCATCCAGCGCGCCGGCCAGCTCGCCGGCCTCGCCTTCCTGCGACTGCTCCAGCAGCTGGCGCATCCAGGTGATCTTGCGGTCGAACGCCTTCTCCGCGCCCTTGCCGCCTTCCTTGTACTTCCAGTGCGCGGCCACGCCCAGCTCGGCCTGCGCGTGCATCTCGTGGGTACGGATCTGCACTTCGACCGTGCGCCCTTCCGGGCCGACCACGGCGGTGTGCAGCGAGCGGTAGTCGTTGGCCTTGGGGCGGGCGATGTAGTCGTCGAACTCGCTGGGCACCGGCGCCCACAGCGCGTGCACCACGCCGAGCGCGGCGTAGCAGGCGGCGACGTCGTCCACCATCACCCGCAGCGCGCGCACGTCGTAGAGCTGGTCGAAGGCCAGCCGCTTCTTCTGCATCTTCCGCCAGATGCTGTAGATGTGCTTCGGCCGCCCGCTGACCTCGGCATGCAGGCCGTGCTCGGCCAGTGCGTGGGTCAGCGCGCGGCGCACCGATTCGATGTAGCGCTCGCGCTCCACGCGGGTCTCGTCGACCTCGCGGGCGATGCGGCGATAGGTGTCCGGCTCCAGGTAGCGGAACGCCAGGTCTTCCAGCTCCCACTTGAGTTGCCAGATGCCCAGCCGGTTGGCGAGCGGCGCGTGGATGTCGCGGGTGAGCTGTGCCAGCGCGCGGCGCCCGGCCTCGGGCAGGCGGCTGGCCGCGCGCATGCGCGCGAGCTGGCGCGAGAGCAGGATCGGCACCACGCGCAGGTCGTGGATGATCGCCAGCAGCAGGCGGCGCAGGCCTTCGCTGTTGCGCCCGGCCTCGCGCCCGGCGTGCAGCGCCCAGACCTGGTCGGCGGCATCCTGGCCTTCGAGCAGGCCGGCCAGCACCTGGCGGCGCGGGGCGTCCAGCGGCAACTCGACCACCGCGCCGCGCAACGCGGGCAGGTCGAACAGCAGCGCGGCCACCAGCGTGGCCTCGTCGGCCGAGAGCAGGTGCAGCAGGTCGAGCGTTTCGGCCAGCACCGGCCAGGCCGGCACGGCCTCGGCGGCGGCCGGCTGCGCGGACCAGGCCTGCAGCAACGCCTCGCGCAACGCGGGCGCGATGGCGGCCGCCGAGCGGCGGTCGAGCAGGTCCTGGAGATGGGCGGGGGGCGGGCGATGCACGGCGGATCGGTCGAACAGGTTGCGTCTACACTATCGCGCATCCCCTGTCTGGAACCAATGTCATGCGCCTGTCCCGCCCGCTCGTGTCCGGTCTCGCCCTGGCCCTCGCCCTCAGCCTGCCGGCCGGCGCGGCCTTCGCCCAGCGCGCCGTCAGCGGCGACCTGCAGCAGGAAATGACCCCGGCGCAGTTCAAGGCCGCCGGCCTGGACAAGCTCAGCGCCACCGAACTGGCCGCGCTCAACGACTGGCTGCAGGGCAAGGTCGCCGCAGAGACGCAGAAGGCCACCGCCGCGGTCGCCGGCGGCACCGGGGCGGCCGCCCTGGCGCAGGCGCGCGAGGAAGGCCGGCAGGAGGTCATCACCAAGAACCGCGGTTTCCTCGACTTCGGCAGCAAGGATCCGATCGAAAGCACCATCGCCGGCGAGTTCACCGGCTTCGGCAAGGGCCGCCACTACGTGCTGGCCAACGGCCAGGAGTGGGAGCAGACCGAATCGACCGAACTGCGCGTGCGCAAGGACAGCCCGAAGGTGAAGATCAAGCCGGGCCTGATGGGCGTGTGGTACCTGCAGGTCGATGGCTACAACACCATGCCGAAAGTGCGCCGGGTGAAGTAAGCCGATGTCGTCCCCCGACGCAGGCGCCGCGCCCGCCCGCGAATCCGGGCTGATGCCGGCGCTGCGCCGGTTCTTCCGCCGCAGCGAGGCCGGCTTCATCGTGCTGGCGATGGTCGTGGGGCTGATCGCCGGCCTGCTGACCCTGCTGCAGGCCGGCCTGGCGCACTCCCTGCAGGCCTGGCTGTACGGCTTCGACGAAAACGAACGGCTCAGCTCGATCGCGCAGGTCGGGCTGGAATCGCTGTGGGTGTTGCCGGTGGGCGGCCTGCTGGTCGGGCTGATCGGCCGCGCCGCGCGGGCGCGCCGCCGCCAGCTGCTCGATGCGGTGGAGGCCAACGCGCTGCACGGCGGGCGCATGTCGATGCGCGACAACCTGGTGGTCTCGCTGCAGACGCTGCTGTCCAACGGCTTCGGCGCGTCCGTCGGCCTGGAAGCGGCGTACACGCAGATGGGCGCCGGCAGCGGCTCGCAGCTGGGCCGGGTGCTGCGCCTGCGCCGCGCGGATATCCGCACGCTGGTCGGCGCCGGCGCGGCCGGGGCGATCGCCGCGGCGTTCGGCGCGCCGCTGGCCGGCGCGTTCTATGCCTTCGAGATCGTCATCGGCGCCTATACGCCCTCCGCGCTGGCGGCGGTGGCCGTGGCCGCGCTGGCCGGCAGCTTCATCGCGCAGGCCGCGGGGCTGCCGCCCTACCTGCTGCCGGCCGCCACCGTCTTCAGCCTGCATCCGCGCGATTACGCGCTGTTCGCAGCGCTCGGGCTGGTGTGCGCGTTGGTCGGCGTGGCGGTGATGCGCCTGGTCACCACCATCGAGCAGGGCGTGAACCGCACGCCGCTGCCGGCCTGGGCGCGGCCGGTGCTCGGCGGCGTGCTGCTGATTCCGCTGGCGCTGGTGACGCCGCAAACGCTGTCCTCCGGCCACGGCGCGCTGCATATCGACCTCACCGGCCACACTCCGCTGCTGTGGCTGGGCGTGCTGTTGCTGCTCAAGTGCCTGGCCTCGGGCATCTCGCTGGGTTTCGGTTTCCGCGGTGGCCTGTTCTTCGCCTCGCTGTTCATGGGCTCGCTGGTCGGCGCGCTGTATGCCGGCCTGCTCAATCTCGGCGTGGGCGATGCGCTGGTGGACCCTACCTCGGCGGCGCTGGCCGGCATGGCGGCGCTGGCGGCCGCGGTGGTCGGCGCGCCGATGACCATGGCGATGCTGGTGCTGGAAGGCACGCACGACTTCGTGCTGGCCAGCGTGGTGATGGCCGCGGTGCTGGTGGCCAGCACGGTGGTGCGGCAGGTGTTCGGCTATTCGTTCTCGACCTGGCGCCTGCACCTGCGCGGGGAAAGCATCAAGAGCGCGCGCGACGTGGGCTGGATCCACAACCTCAGCGCCGGCCGCATGATGCGCCGCGACCCGGCGACGATGGCCGCCGATGCCAGCGTGGCCGAGTTCCGCCATCGCTTCCCGCTCGGCTCGGGCACGCGCGTGGTGCTGCTGGATGGCGAAGGGCGCTATGCGGGCATCGTCACCGTGGCGGCCGTCTACGCCGATGGCGTGAAGCCGGAGGCGGTGCTGGCGGATTTCGCCGGCAACCGCGATACCGCCCTGCCCGCCGATGCCGACGTGGTGGCGGTGATGCAGCGCTTCGACCAGACGCAGACCGACGAGATGGCGGTCATCGACGCCGAGCGGCACGTGCTGGGCGTGCTGTCGGAAGGCTTCGTGCGCAAGCGCTACGCCGAGGAGCTGGACCGGCGGCAGCGCGAGCTGATGGGCGAGCGGGTGGAAGACGCGGAGTAGCGATCACCCCCGCAGCGCGGCCACCCGCTGCGCCAGCTTCTTGGCCGAAATGCCGCCGCGCGCGCCGAGCTCCTGCGCGAACAACGACACCCGCAGCTCTTCCAGATCCCAGCGCAAGGCCTGCCACTCCGCGCGCTCGCGCCGGCCCAGCGCCGCCGCTTCGTCCAGGGCATCCAGGAACGGTTTGAGTTCCAGCATGCGCGCCTGGTCGCGCGAGGGATCGCGCTTGGCGCGCTCGGCGCGCAGCAGCATCGCCTTGAGGTAGCGCGGGAACTGCGCCAGCGCCTCGGCCGGCGTCTGCCGCAGGAAACCCGGATGCACCAGCGCGGCGAGCTGCGCCTGCAGGTCGTCCAGGTTGCCGCGCGCCCAGCCCATCAGCGGCGCTTCCAGCGCCGGCTTGATCGCCGCCACGCCGGACAGGATCTCCTCGGCCAGCTTCAAACGCTGCATTGCTTCGCCGAACAGCTGCTTGCCGACTTCCTCGCGCCGCTGCGCGAACGCGCCGGCGTCGCGGATGTTTTCCAACCCATGGTCGAGCAATGCGTTCATCGCCGCATCCACCAGGTCGCCGCGCAGGCGTTCCTGCGATTCGATCGCCGCGTACAGCAGCCCGGTCTTGGGCGAGACCGGCAGCTGCTTGCGGGCCTGCTTCACCTTGTCGGCCAGGCCGATCTCCATCAGCCGGCGCACGCCGAGCGGATGCGCGGCGTCGGCTTCGGCACGGTCGGCGAAGATGCGCAGCGCGGCGCTGTCGCCCTGGTCCACCAGCGCCGGGTAAGCCGGCACGCCGGCTTCGCCCGGCACCTGCCGCGGGATCGGCGCGGCGGGGAATTCGCGCAGCCCTTCGGCGGCCAGTGCACGGCCGGCGCGTGCGGCGAAGGCATCGCCGGCACGGTCGCCGAAACGCACGCGCAGCGCGTCGAGGTCGCGCGATTCGGCCAGCACCTTGCCGCTTTCATCGCGCAGCCGCAGGTTCATGCGCAGGTGCGGCTCCAACGAAGGCTCGTCGAAATCCAGCGCCGAGACCGCCACGCCGGTGGCCTTGGCCAGGAAGCGCGCCAGTTCGCCGCGCAGGTCATCGGCCGAGGGCGTGGTGAATGCCTCGAAGAACGCGCGGGCGAAGTCCGGCGCGGGCACGAAGTTGCGCCGCTGCGCCTTGGGCAGGCTGCGGATCAGCGCGGCGGCCTTGTCGGCGACGAAGCCCGGCGCCAGCCACGACAGCCGCGAAGGATCGAGCGCGTTGAGCAGGTGCAGCGGCACTTCCAGCGTCACGCCGTCGTCGGCCGCGCCCGGCTCGAAGCGGTAATGCAGCGCCAGGCGCGCATCGCCGAGCGGGAAATACTTCGGATAGCGGTCTTCCTCGCTGCCCTCGCCGGGCAGCAGGTCGACCAGCGTCCAGTGCAGCTGGCGGCGCTTCTCCGGCGCCAGCGCCTTCCACCAGGCATCCAGGCCGGTGGCCGAGTGGATGTCCGACGGCACCCGGTCCAGGTACCAGCGCGCCTGCCAGCCTTCATCGGCCACCAGGCCGGCGCGACGCAGCTTGGCCTCTTCCTCGCGGGCCTGTTCGAGCACGCGCAGGTTGTCGGCCACGAAACTGGCACGGGTGTTGATCTCGCCGGTCACCAGGGCCTGGCGCACGAAGATGTCGTGCGATTCGACCGGATCGATGCGCCCGTAGTGCACCGGCTTCTTCGGCGCCAGCACCAGGCCGAACAGGCTGATCTGCTCGGAGGCCAGCACATGCCCTTGCGCGCGCGACCAATGCGGGTCGAAATGCTTGCGCAGCAGCAGGTGCGGCAGTTCGGCGATGGCCCAATCCGGCTCGATGGCGGCGTTGGTCAGGCCCCACACCTTCTGCGTATCCAGCAGCGTGGCGGCCAGCACCCACGGTGGCGGCCGCTTGGACAGCGCCGAGCCGGGGAACAGCAGGAAGCGGCGCTGGCGCGGCGCCTGGAAATCGCCCTTCTCGCTGCGATGGCCCAGCTGCGTGGGCAGGCCGACGATCAGCGCGCGGTGCAGGGTCTGGTAGGCGGCACTGCGCGCGCGTTCGCTGAAGCCACCGCTTTCCGGGCCGGCCGGCTTGCCGCGCGGCGCGGGCGCGGCAGGCGCTGGCGCGGCGGTGTTGGCCTTGCCTTCGCGGGCCAGCCGCGCGGCGCGATGCAGTTGCCCGCGCGTGGCCTTGGCGGCGGCGGCATCGTCGCGCGCGGCCGGGGCCGGCGCGCTGCTGCCGGCGAGCAACGGCGCCAGCGAGGCCTCCACGGTCTCTTCCTTCCAACCGAGTTCCTCGCACAGCAGGCGCAGCTGGCGGTGCAGCTCGCGCCATTCGCGCATGCGCAGGAAGCCGAGGAAGTGGCGGTCGCACCAGTCGCGCAGTTTCGATTGGGTGAGGTCTTCGTGGGCCTGCCGGTAGGCCTCCCACAGCCGCAGCACGCCGACGAACTCCGAGCGCCCGTCGGCGAACTGCGCGTGCGCGTTGTCGGCGGCGGCGCGCGCTTCGGGCGGGCGTTCGCGCGGGTCCTGGATGCCCAGGAACGAGGCGATGACCAGCATCGGCCGCAGGCAGCCGGCGGCCTGCGCGGCCACCAGCATGCGCGCCAGCTTCACGTCCACCGGCAGGCGCGCCATCTGCTTGCCGACCGCGGTGAGGCGGCGTTCGGCATCGATGGCGCCGAGTTCGACCAGCTGCTGCCAGCCATCGGCCACGGCGCGCTCGTCCGGCGCTTCGAGGAACGGGAAGTCCTCGATGCGGCCCAGCCCCAGCTGCAGCATCCGCAGGATCACGCCGGAGAGGCTGGAGCGGCGGATTTCCGGATCGGTGAATTCCGGGCGCGCGGCGAAGTCCGCCTCGCTGTAGAGGCGCACGCATATGCCTTCGGCCACGCGGCCGCAGCGGCCCATGCGCTGGTTGGCGCTGGCCTGCGAGACCGGTTCGATATGCAGGCGGTCCAGCTTCTGCCGCGGGCTGTAGCGCTTGACCCGCGCGAAGCCCGGGTCCACCACGTAGCGGATGCGCGGCACGGTGAGCGAGGTTTCGGCCACGTTGGTGGCCAGCACGAGGCGGCGCTTCGGGCCCGGGTTGAACACCCGGTCCTGGTCGTTGGCCGAGAGCCGCGCATACAGCGGCAGCACTTCGGTTTCGCGGTACTTGCGCCGTTCCAGCGAGTGGTGGGCGTCGCGGATCTCGCGCTCGCCGGGCAGGAACACCAGCACGTCGCCGCGCGGGTCGGTGCGGGTGATCTCGTCGATCGCCGCCACGATGGCGTCGTTGACCGAGCGCTCGCCGTCGCTGCCGGCGTCGTCGTCCCCTTCGCCGCCGCCCTCGCCTTCCAGCGGGCGATAGCGCACCTGCACCGGGTAGGTGCGGCCTTCCACGCTGATCACCGGGGCGTCGTCGAAATGCCTGGAGAAGCGCTCGGTGTCGATGGTCGCCGAGGTGACGATCAGCTTCAGGTCCGGGCGCTTGTGCAGCAGCTGCTTGAGGTAGCCGAGCAGGAAATCGATGTTGAGGCTGCGTTCGTGCGCCTCGTCGACGATGATCGTGTCGTAGGCGGACAACCAGCGGTCGCTGGCGATCTCCGCCAGCAGGATGCCGTCGGTCATGAACTTGATGCGGGTGTCCTCGCCGACGCGGTCGGTGAAGCGCACCTGGTAGCCCACCGCCCCGCCCAGCGGCGTGCGCAGTTCCTCGGCCACGCGGCTGGCCACCGCGCGCGCGGCGATGCGGCGCGGCTGGGTGCAGCCGATCATGCCGGCGGTGCCGCGGCCGGCGGCCAGGCACAGCTTGGGCAGCTGGGTGGTCTTGCCCGAGCCGGTCTCGCCGGCGATCACCACCACCTGGTGGTCACGGATCAGCGCGACGATGCGCTCGGCCTCGCGGGCGATCGGCAGCTGTTCGTCGAGGGTGATGGCCGGCTGGCTCTGCGCGCGGCGGGCACGCTCGCCCGTGGAGGCGCGCAGCGCCTGCTCGAACGCCTGCTCCATCTCGGGGTTGCCGGGCTTGGCCTGCCACCGCGACCATAGGCCGAACAGGCGGCCGCGGTCGCGGGACATCGCGTCGTCTACCGCGCGGCGTCGCGCGCGCAGATGGTCGCCCAAGGGCTTGTCGATAGCACTCATCGATCGGGTGATGTGAAAAATTTAATAACCACGGATGCTTTAGCCTGTCTATTGTGACGCCATATCCATGAGCAAGGAGGATTCCCAGATGGCAAAGAGCAAGAACACCCCCCAGAAGTCCGGCAAAACCAAGCTGGCGGCGCCCGCGCCCTCGGCCCCGCACGTGGATATCGGGATCAAGGACAGCGATCGCAAGAAGATCGCCGAGGGCCTGTCCGGCTACCTCGCCGACGCGTACACGCTGTACCTGAAGACCCACAACTTCCACTGGAACGTGACGGGCCCGATGTTCAATTCGCTGCACACCATGTTCGAGACCCAGTACACCGAGCAGTGGACGGCGCTGGACGACGTGGCCGAGCGCATCCGCGCCCTGGGCTACAACGCGCCGGGCTCGTACCGCGAATTCGTCAACCTGACCTCCATCCCCGAGGAGCCGGGCCTGACCGACAGCGCCGACTGGCGCGAGATGGTGCGCCAGCTGGTCACCGGCAACGAGGCGGTGTGCCGCACCGCGCGCAAGGTGCTGGCCTCGGCCGACGACGCCGGCGACGACCCGAGCGTGGACCTGCTGACCCAGCGCCTGCAGACCCACGAGAAGTACGCGTGGATGCTGCGTTCGCTGCTGCAGTAAGCGATGCAGTGATGAGATGACAGGCGCCCGGCTTCGGCCGGGCGTTTGTTTTTGGGGGCGCTCACTCCGCGGAAGGGGCTTCAGCCCCGGCCGCCCCCTCGAAGATCGCAACGCGGTGCGGTTGCACCGGGCCCACCGGCCGCAGCCAGCTCTGCGCCGCCAGCACCTCCACGCAGGGGCCGAAACCGGCGATCCGCAGCGGCCGCCGTTCCGCTTCCGCCCGCAGGCGCGCCAGCAGTGCTTCCAGCAATGCCCCGCGCAGCGGCGTATAGAGATAGAACACGCTGCCTTGCGACAGATCGGCCTGGCGCAGGTCCGCGCAGGCGAACCGCGCCCTCGCCAGCCCCAGCGCCTGCGCGGCCTCCCGCGCCACGGCGACATACGCCGGCTCGATCTCGATGCCGCGAGCTCGCGCCGGCGAGCACAGCGCCACCAGCAGCGGCACCTGGCCCAGCCCTGCGCCCAGGTCGACCAGCTCGTCGTCCGCCCCCAGCCCGGTACGCGCCAGCAGATCGAGGACATGCCGTACCGGCGTCGGTTGGTAGGCCACCATGCCCGCGGCCAAGGGCACCCGAGGCGCACCCGGCACGGGCAGGTCGAGCACCCCGGCCAGCAGTTCGTCGCGGGCATCGAAGCCCTCGGCGGCGTCCGGCGCGCCGTGGCCGGGATGGCTGGCCAGCAGCGCGCGCAGGCGCGCCGGGTCGCGCCGCAGGGCGACATACAGCCGCTGGTTGACCGCCTCGACCTCGTCCCGCCGCGCGCGCAATGGGCCGGCGATCGGCGAGGCCTCGTCTTCCGGCAGCCAGCGCTCCAGCCGGTCGAGCCAGTCCAGCCGTTGCCAGAGCGCGGCATCGGGCGCCGGCCCGGCAAAGCCTTCGGCCTCGGCCAGCAGGGTTTCCAACGGATGCATGGGCCCGATTCTAGCCAGCGGCGGCGGCAAAGCCCGATACGCCAACGCGTCGGCCCGGCTTGACCGCCACGGTATCCTAGGCCGATGCCTTCCCCCGCCCATGCCGTCCTGCGTCGCGTCTTCGGTTTCGATGATTTCCGCGGCCCCCAGCAGGCCATCGTCGAACACGTCGCCGCCGGCCACGACGCCCTGGTGCTCATGCCCACCGGCGGCGGCAAGTCGCTGTGCTACCAGGTGCCGGCGCTGCTGCGCGAGGGCACCGCAGTGGTGGTATCGCCGCTGATCGCGCTGATGCAGGACCAGGTCGAGGCCCTGCGCCAGGCCGGCGTGCGCGCCGAGTTCCTCAATTCCACGCTGGACGCGGAGAACGCGCAGCGCGTCGAGCGCGCCCTGCTGGCCGGGGAGCTGGACCTGCTCTACGTGGCGCCCGAGCGCCTGCTGACCGGGCGCTTCCTCTCGCTGCTCGACCGCAGCGCGATCGCGCTGTTCGCCATCGACGAGGCGCACTGCGTCTCGCAGTGGGGCCACGATTTCCGCCCCGAATACCGCCAGCTCACCGTGCTGCACGAGCGCTGGCCGGAAGTGCCGCGCATCGCGCTCACCGCCACCGCCGACCCGCCGACCCAGCGCGAGATCGCCGAGCGGCTGGACCTGGTCCAAGCGCGGCATTTCGTCAGCTCCTTCGACCGCCCGAACATCCGCTACACCGTGGTGCAGAAGGACAACGCCAAGCGCCAGCTGCTGGATTTCATCGGCCGCCACCGCGACGCGGCCGGCATCGTCTACGCGATGTCGCGGCGCAAGGTCGAGGAGACCGCCGAATACCTGTGCGCGCAGGGCTACAACGCCCTGCCCTACCACGCCGGCCTGCCGGCCGAGGTGCGCGCGGCCAACCAGCGCCGCTTCCTGCGCGAGGACGGCATCGTGATGTGCGCCACCATCGCCTTCGGCATGGGCATCGACAAGCCGGACGTGCGCTTCGTCGCGCACGTGGACCTGCCCAAGTCGATGGAGGGCTACTACCAGGAAACCGGCCGCGCCGGCCGCGACGGCGAGGCCTCCGAGGCCTGGCTGTGTTATGGCCTGGGCGACGTGGTGCTGCTCAAGCAGATGATCGAGCAGGGCGAGGCTGCCGAGGAGCGCAAGCGGCTGGAACGCGCCAAGCTCGACCACCTGCTCGGCTACTGCGAATCCATGCAATGCCGCCGGCAGGTGCTGCTGGCGGGCTTCGGCGAGACCTACCCGCAGCCGTGCGGCAACTGCGACAACTGCCTCACCCCGGCCGCGGCCTGGGATGCCACCGTCCCGGCGCAGAAGGCGCTGAGCTGCGTGTACCGCAGTGGCCAGCGCTTCGGCGTGGGCCACCTGATCGACATCCTGCGCGGCAGCGACGGCGAGAAGATCCACCAGTTCGGCCACGAGGCGCTGAGCACCTACGGCATCGGCCGCGACCTGGATTCGCGCACCTGGCGCAGCGTGTTCCGCCAGCTGGTGGCCGCGCACCTGCTGGAAGTGGACACCGAGGGCCACGGCGGCCTGCGCCTGACCGACGCGAGCCGGCAGGTGCTCAAGGGCGGGCGCACGGTGATGATGCGCCGTGAGCAGGCGCCCACGCGCGAACGCGAGCCGCGCAGCGCGCAGCGCACCGGGCTGTCGGTGCCGCCGCAGGACCTGGCGCTGTTCAACGCCCTGCGCGGCCTGCGCGCCGAGCTGGCGCGCGAGCAGAACGTGCCGGCGTTCGTGATCTTCCACGACAGCACGCTGCGCAACATCGCCGAACAGCGCCCCGAGGACATGGACGCGCTGGCAAGGGTGGGCGGTATCGGCGGCAGCAAGCTGGCGCGCTACGGCGAGCGGCTGCTACACATCGTGCGCGAGCAGGGGTGAGCCCGCGCAACGGCGTGTGCCAATCCTGGCAAGAAAGTTCCCGGGCGCGACAGCAGGCATTCAAGCGGCCACTGCCAGTATCCTAGGCAGGTCGCATACGGCCGTACCCGCGGGTGTCCACCATGAAGCGCAGCCTGATCCTGACCGCCCTGTTCCTCGCCTCCGGCGCCGCCCTGGCGCAGAGCGAAGGTGCGGGCGCCGCGAAGTCGCTGGACCTGAGCGTCCCGCAGGAGCCGATCCAGTACCGCGCCGATCCGAGCTACGCGAACGACCCGCCGGGCACGTTCTACGGCGACAAGTCCGGCCCGGTGCCGCGCGCGCCGGATGGCCGCATCGCCGACGTGGTGGACGACAAGCTGCAGGTGCACGGCGCGGTGGCGGCCGGCGTGGGTTATTCGAGCCGCGGCGGCAACAGCAACTGGCAGGCGGCCACGGTCAACCTCACCAAGAACTACACCACCGACGAAGGCAAGACGAATACGTTCGGCTTGAACATCAGCGTCGGCCAAGGCGAAGGCCCGATGTTCGGGCCGGGCTACTACGGTCGCGGTTATTACGGGCCGGGCCCGTACCGGGCGAGCGAGCCGATGCCGATGGGGTGGTGAATCGTGCCGCGCGAAACTTTCGCGCGTCGCGGCTGAAGCCGCGCCTACGACGCGTCAGGGCCTGCCTGCAGCCCTGACAGCGCCGCCTGCAAATCCCTGCGCCGGAACGGCTTCTTCAACACCGGCACCGCGTGGTACTGCTCGGGCACGCCGGCACGGCCGTAGCCGGTGACGAACATGAAGGGGATGCCGCTGCGTTGCAGGGCGTCCGCCACCGGGAAGGACATCGTGCCGGCCAGGTTCACGTCCAGCACGGCCATGCCGATCTGCCCGCTTGCCAGCACGTCGAGCGCCGCTGGCACCGTCGCCACCGGCGGGGCCACGTCGTAGCCCATGTCCGCGAGCAGGTCCTCGGTGAGCATGGCGATCATGGACTCGTCCTCGACGATCAGCACCCGCACGCTCATGCCGCCGCCCGTGCCGCCCTGTGGGCGGGCATCGAGACGCGGCAGGTGACGCCGGCCGGCTCGAACGCCAGCACCGAGTCGCCGCCGAGGTCGTACTTGAGCCCGCGTTCGATCAGCCGCGAGCCGAAGCCGCGCCGCGTCGGTTCGCTCACCGCCGGGCCGCCATGCTCGCGCCACGTCAGTTCCAGCACTTCGTCCGGCGCTTCACCCGACCATGCCCAATGAATGCCCACGCGCCCCTCCGGCACGGAGAGCGCGCCATATTTCACCGCGTTGGTGCATAGCTCGTGCAGCGCCATCGAGAGCGCCACCGCGCGCCGCGGGTCGAGCAGGAATGCCGGGCCGTGGATATCGAAGCGTTCGCCTTCGCTGCCCTGGTGCGGCGCGGCGGCGGCGCGGGCGACATCGCCCAGTTCGGCGCCCTGCCAGCTCTCGCGGGTGAGGATGTCGTGCGCGTCGGACAGCGCCACCAGGCGCGATTCCATCTTGTCCTGCGCGTCGGCCATGCCGGTGCTGCCACGCAGCGTCTGCAGCGCCATCGACTGCACCGTCGCCAGCGTGTTCTTCACCCGGTGGTTGAGTTCGTTGATGAGCAGCTGCATGTGCTGCTCGTGCTGCTTGCGCAGGGTGATGTCGCGGGTGCTGCCGGCGATGGCCTCGACCTCGCCGCCAGGACCGAACACCGGCGAGAAGATGTAGTCATAGATGCGCACGCCCTCGGTGACATGCGGGAACGGCACCTCGCCGCGCACCGGCTGGCGGGTGGCGATGACCCGATCGATCTCCTCGTCGTGCATGGCCGCATGCCAGGGCTCGTAGCCGATCTCCAGGCAGGTCTTGTTGGCGGCCTGCTCCCAGGTCATGCCCCACATGCTCAGCAGTGCATGGTTGGCATAGATGAAGCGATGCTGGCGATCGAAGACATAGGTCAGGTCCGGCGTCGCCTGCAATATGGCCTCGTACAGGCGCAGCTTCGCGGCCGGTGCGGCCTGATCCAAGGGCGGCGCGGCGTCCATCGAACGGTCCAGTGAGAAGTTCGCGGACTCTAGCATCGAAGCGTAAGAGCCCGGATGAGGAACCTTTCACCCGGCCTCGACATCCGCTGGCAGCACAGCCGCAGGGGAACGTCCCGCTGCGGGCCGCCTAGCCTGGTGCCACTCCCACATGGGCGATCCAATGCCGGACGATCTCCTGCAACGCGGGCGCCTTCGCCCGCAGATCGGCCAGACCCTCGAAGCCGACGACTGCCCGGTCTTCGCCGAGCCATTTCAGCAAGCCTGCAGGGTCGGGGATGGCCGACTTCGGAAGCACCTGCTTCCTGGCACCGAGATGCAGGATCAGCTGAACCAGCTTCGGGTTGCGCAGCTGCATCGTCGCGAAATGCTCACCGGTGAAAAAGCTGGGAGCGTTCCATTTCACTTCCTCGCCAATGGCCGGATCCACCGCCAGCAGCAGGGTGCGCAACTCGACCACCACGGCCTTGAGGGGATGATCGAGCGTGGCGAGATAGTCATCCACGGTTGGCAGCGGCTTGCGCGTCATGGTGCACCTCGTCCGTGAGCGGATAGCGGGCGCCGCATGGCGCGCGTTTCATCGCGCCCGTCGGCGGATGTCCGGGGACTCTAGCATCCGGTCGAAACACCGCGGATGAGCGATCTTTCACGCTCTGCATGCGCCCCCCGATCCTGGGGGCTCCCCTTCGTCAGTGCGGCACGGCGAGATGTTCGGCGCTCAGCGCGTTGCCCGCGCCGCGCGGCTTGGCATCCACCGTGGCATCGGGCGGCAGCGGCGCGCCGGATTCCACCTGCGCCCAGGCCTGGTCCAGCGCGGCATACACGTAGGGCAGCAGGGGCAGATAGCGGGCGGCATAGTCCGGCAGGCCGAGGAAGCCATCGAAGTGCTGCACGTGCGGCACGCGCCAGTAGCGCACGTCGCGCTTGGCGGCCTGCGCGGCGGCGACGTACGGCACGCTGCTGAAGGCCGGCGGGATCAGCCCGTCGTCCAGGCCATGCACGACGATCACCGGCAACTTCTTCCGCGGCGGGCCGGCCTTCGTCTGCGCCACGCCAGCCTGCACGCGCTGCGCATCGGCATCGTGGTCCGTCCACAGCGCGCGCAGGCACTGCAGGCCGGCGAATGTGGGATCGCTCCCCGCCTGCGCCTTCGCATCGACGATGCCCACGCCCGCGCCCGGCGGAATGCCACTGCCGTCGCTCCACCATGCGGCGCGTTCGGCGGCGGTGGGCGCGTGCGCCACGCCGTCCAGGCCCATGCCCGCATAACCGAAGCCGCACGGGTGCGCGCCGGCCGGATAGCGGCCGTAGGCCGAGGCGTAGGCCACGGCCACCGCGCGCCACAGGTCGAAACCCACCGACAACGCGCCGCTGCGCAGTGAGGCCTCGGTCCAGCCATTGGCGAGCAGGCGTCGTTTCGCATCGGCGGCTTGCGCGGGCAGGTCCGCACCGTCGAGCAAGCCGGCGGCGGCGAGCGAGGCACAGCGCGCCGCACCCAGCGCCTGTCGCTGCGCGGCCAACGGCGGCTGCGGCAGGTCATCCATCGCCAGCAGGGCGCACGGCATCAGCAGCGCGGCCTCGGTGGCGTAGTCGTACAGCGCACGCCCCTCCTTGCCGGGCGCAAGCACGCTCGGCTCGCCGGCCACCACGGCCTTGAGCCAAGGCTTGCCTTTCGATTCCTCGGCCGCGCGCAGCACCGCGCCGCCACCATTGGAGATGCCGACCGCGATCACGCGGGTGTTGTCGAACGTGAAAGGCGCTTGCGCGGGCAATGCGCGGTTGAGCACATCCAGCCCGTACTCGGCGGCCTGGCGTACATGGCGGCCCCAGTCGGCTTCCGGGTTGTCCAGCGAATGCGCGTGCTTGAACGCGACGCCCTGGGCATCGCCCTTGGGCGGCGCGAAAGCGGGTATGGAACCCGCTTCGGCCACGCCCGCCGGCCCGACCGCCGGCGCGCCGGAAAGATCCACGTAATCGCTGCCCGCGCCCTTGTCGGTATAGGCCACCGCGCACCCGCGCGGCAGGCCCCACGCGCCGGCCACGGCGATGGCGCCGTAGACGCCACGCGAGCCGGAGGCGGCGGTGACGACGAGGCAACGCTTGCCGGCGTCGAAGTCGTCCGGCAGCTGCACCATCACGCGATGCGGCGCGTGCCGCCCGGGCAGCTGCGCATAGGCGGAAAACTCGCGTCCCGGCACCGCGCCCAGCGTGCCGCCGTAGACGTCGCCGTAGCCACCGCCCGGTGCGAGATCAGCGATGCCACGCCAGTTGCTCCAGATCGCGCGCCGGCGCGCTTCGGCCGCGGTGGGATGCACCGCATCGGCGAACGCGGGCGGCGTCGGCAGCCGTAGGCCCGCAAGGCCGAGGCCCGCGGTGAGCAGGTCGTCCTGTTCGCGGTGCACGGTCTGGCGTTCGGCACGGAACGGCGCGGCGGATTCGGCGGCGGCGGCGCCACCGGCGAGCGTCATGCCGAACAGAAGGCTGCCGGCGAGCGTCATCAGGGAAGAGGTCATGGCGGCACGCTAGCAGAGTGCCGGGGCCTTTCCATCGTACCTTCGTACCAGTCGCGCGGCGGGAAGGGGCTGCTAATTTCAGCCGATCCCCCACCCTTGGATTCCCATGAGCGACGCCTTCCTGCATGGCCGCCACGCGCTGGTGACTGGCGCCACCTCCGGTATCGGCCTGGCCATCGCCCAGGCACTCGCGGCGGCGGGCGCGCGCGTGGCGATCAACGGCTTCGGCCTGCCCGCGCAGGTCGAACAGGCGCTCGCGCTGGCCAGCGGCCCGGGCGGGGCGGCACGCCACTTCGATGCCGACCTCGCCGACGCCGCGCAGATCGAACGCATGATGGCCGCGCTTGAAGACGACGGCCCGCTCGACATCGTGGTCAACAACGCCGGCATCCAGCATGCGGTGCCACTGGAACGCATGCCCGCCGAAAAGTGGGACGCGGTGCTGGCGATCAACCTCGGCGCGGCCTTCCACACCATGCGCCACGCGCTCCCCGGCATGGGCGCGCGCGGCTTCGGGCGGGTGATCAACATCGCCTCGGTGCATGGGCTGGTGGGCTCGCGCGACAAGGCGCCCTACGTGGCCAGCAAGCACGGGCTGGTCGGCCTGAGCAAGGCCGTGGCGCTGGAGTACGCCGCGGCCGGCGCGCGCGAAGGCGGCGGCATCACGGTGAACTGCATCTGCCCGGGCTGGGTGGAGACGCCGCTGATCGAGCCACAGATCGAGGCGCGTCGTGGCGGCGGCAGCCGCGAGGACGGCGTGCGCGCCCTGCTGGCGGAGAAGCAGCCGAGCCTGCGCATGTCGCTGCCCTCGGACATCGCCTCGCTGGCGCTGTGGCTGTGCCGCCCGGAGGCGCACAACGTCACCGGTGCCGCGTTCGCGATGGATGGTGGCTGGACGGCCCAATAACGGTAGGCTTGCCGCCATGCCCCATCTGCTGATCGCCGACGACCATCCGCTGTTCCGCAGCGCCCTGCGGCAGGCCGCCGCCGATGCGGTGGGCGACCTGCACGTGCGCGAAGCGGCCACGCTGGAACAGGCGCTGGCCGCGCTCGACGCCGCGCCGGACACCGACCTGATCCTGCTCGACCTGCACATGCCCGGCAGCCATGGCCTGGCGGGGTTGGCGGCGATCCGCGCGCAGCATCCGGCGGTGGCGGTGATCGTGGTGTCGGCCAACGACGACCCGCAGGTGGTACGCCGCGCGCTCGACCATGGCGCCGCCGGCTACCTGCCCAAGAGCGCCGGCCTGGACGAACTGCACCAGGCGATCAACAGCGTGATGGCCTGCGAGCAGTGGCTGCCGGCCTCGTTGCGCGCGGCGGTGCAGCACGCGCAATCCTCCGCGCACGACAGCGCACTGGCCTCGCGGCTGGCGAGCCTGTCGCCGCAGCAGTTCCGCGTGCTGATCCTGGTCGCGCAGGGCCTGCTCAACAAGCAGATCGCCGACCGGCTGGACGTGCAGGAGCGCACGGTGAAGGCGCACCTGTCGGCGATCTTCGAACGTCTGGGCGTGCGCAACCGCACGCAAGCCTCGGTGGTGCTGCGCGAACTGGAACTGCGCGACCCGTCCCAGCGCATCGAGATGTAAGCCTCATGGCGCCGCGGGGGCGGCGCGCGCGGCCAGCAGGCGGTCGATGATGGATTTCAGCGCCAGCGGGCGCACCGGTTTCTGCAGCAGCGTCAGGCCGTGTTCGAGCACGGCGCGGCGCGTGGCCAGGCCGTCGTCGGCACTGAGGATCAACGTGGGCGCGGCGCCGAAGCGCGCGGCCAGATCGGCGTGCAACGCCACGCCGGTGTCGTCGTCGGCGAGGTGGTAGTCGAGCAGCCAGATCGCGGCGTCGTAACCATTGGCGAGCAACGCGGCGGCCTGCGTGCGGTCATGCGCGGTGCGCACCTCGCAGCCCCAGCCGCGCAACACGCCGGCCAGCGCCTGCAGCGGCTGCGCTTCGTTGTCCACGGCGAGCACGCGCAGCCCCGCCAGCGCATTGGCCGGCCGCGGTGACGGTACGGCCACCGCGCGGTGCAACAGCGGCAGGGACAGCGAGAACACCGTGCCGCGACCCGGCGCGCTGCGCAGCGCGATGGTGGCGCCGAGCAGCCGCGCGATGCGGTCGGCGATCGCCAGGCCCAGCCCGAGCCCCTGCCCCGCCGCGCCTTCGCCGCGACGGAACTCCTCGAAGATGGCGCGCTGTTCGGCCGGCGCGATGCCCGGCCCGGTGTCGTGGACCTCGATGCATACCTGCCCCTGCGCATGGCGCACGCCCAGCAGGATGCCGCCGTGCGCGGTGTAGCGCACCGCGTTGGCGAGGAAGTTCTGGATCACCCGGCGCAGCAGCTGCGGATCGGCATGCACCCAGGCGCGGCTGGCGACGTGGTCGAAGCGCAGACCACGCGAGCGGGCAAGCACGCCGAATTCGGAGGCCAGCGGGTCCAGCACATCGGCCAGGGGCAACGCGCGCGGCTGCGGCACCAGGCCGCCGGCTTCCAGGCGCGCGATGTCGAGCAGGCCGGTGAGCAGGTCGGTGGTGGAGTCCAGCGCACCGCGCACCTGCGCGGCGACCTCGCGCTGTTCCGCGCGCGCCAACTGTTGGGAAAGCGTATCGGTGAACAGCTGCGCGGCGTGCAGCGGCTGCATGAGGTCGTGGCCGATGGCAGTGAGAAAGCGGCTCTTGGCATCGTTCGCCCGCTCGGCCTCGCGCTTGGCGGCCTCCAGCAGCGCGGTGCGCTCGCCCACGCGCTGCTCCAGCGTCTCGTTGCTGCGCAGCAGCTCGGCCTCGGTCATGCGAAAGGCGGTGACGTCGGTGAAGGTCGCCACGAAGCCGCCGCCGGGCATCGGGTTGCCGCGGATCTCCACGATGCTGCCATCCGGGAACACGCGCTCGGACAGGTGCGCGGTGCCGGCGCGCATCAGCGCCAGGCGGCGGTCCACCGCGCGTTCGGCGCCGCGCTCGGGCATGCGCTGCAGCGCCCAGCGGGTCAGCTCGACGATCGGCGCGCCGACCTGCAGCAGCTCGTCCGGGAAGCCGAACATCTGCGCGTAACGACGGTTCCAGGCCACCAGCCGCTGCTCGCGGTCGATCACGCTGATGCCCTGGCTCATGTTCTGCAACGCGGCCTGCAGCACCTGTTGGTTGAAGCGCAGGTCCTGCGAGGCTTCATCGACGATGGCCGCCACCGCCTCCAGCTCCCCGCTCTCGCGGCGCGCCGCATCCAGCAGCAGGCGCGTGGACGCCGAACCCAGCACGGCGGAGAGTTCGCGCTCCATCGACGCTTCCACGTTCGCCGGCACCGGGCCGTGGCGCGGCGCGTCGGCCAGCAATTCGGCCACGCGCTCGCGGCGCAGGAAGCGCTGGCCGGCGCTGCGCAGCGTGGCCACGTCCAGGCGGCCCGGCGCGCGACGCGGCGCGTCGCCGCGCAGGTGCATCGCCACCCAGGTGACCGCCGTGCCGACGAACAGGCTCACGCCGACCGCGCGCCCCAGTGCGCTCCAGCCGGTAAGCCCGAACAGGCGATTGGGCGCCAGCCAGCTCAGGCCGAACGGCCCATGCTCCAACCAAGTGGGATCGCTGCCGAGCGCGGCCACCAGGCTTGGCGCCAGCAGCACCCACGCCCACGCGGCGAAGCCAGCCACCACGCCGGCGATGGCCGCGCGTGCCGGCGTCTGCGGCCGCCACAAGGCGAAGCCGAGCACCGGCGCCAGCGTGGCCAGCGCGGAGAACGACACCGCGCCCACGTCGGCCAGTGCGTCGTTGCCGCTGATCATGCGGCTGTAGGCCCAGGCGAGCAGCATGATCGCCACGATGCCGGTGCGGCGCAGCAGCAGCAGGTCGCCTCGGCGGTCCGCATCGCCGGCCCGGCCGGTGCGCGACCACGCGCCACGCAACAGACCCGGCGCGAACCAGTGGTTGCCGATCATCAAACTCAACGTGAGCGTGCTCACCACCACCATGCCGGTGGCCGCGCTCAGGCCACCGAGGAAGGCGAACAGCGCGATGCCCTTGTGCCCATAGGCAAACGGCAGCGCCAGCGCGTACATGTCCGAGGGCACGCCGTCGCCCAGCAGCGCGGCGCCGGCCTTGGCCAGCGGCAGCGCCGGCAGCGCGATCAACAGCAGGTAAAGCGGGAACTGCCAGCGCGCGGTACGCACGTCGCGCTCGTCACGGCATTCCACCACGCCGACATGGAACTGGTGCGGCAGGATGAACATCGCCAGCGCGCCCAGCAGCAACAGCGGCACGAAGCCGCCGGCGGCGCCGGCAGGTGGCGTCACGGGCGCAGGCGTCTGCGGCAGGTCCAGCCCGAGCCAGACGAAGGTGCCCAGGGCGAGCATCGCCGCGAGCTTGAATAGCGACTCGAACGCCATCGCCAGCACCAGCCCGCGGTTGTGCTCGGTGGCACTGGCGCGGCGGGTGCCGAACAGCATCGCAAACAGCGCCATCGCCAGCGCGACATAGAGCGCGCCATCACGCCAGAACGGCAGGCCCTGCGCGTGGCCGGGAATATGCAGCGTGAGCGTGGCGAAGCTCATCGCCACCGCCTTGAGCTGCAGCGCGATGTACGGAATGAGCCCGAGCGCCGCCACCAGCGTGACCACGGCGGCGAGCCAGGCGTCCTTGCCGAGGCGGCTGGCGATGAGGTCGGCCAGCGAGGTGGCGTTGCTTTCGCGCGCCAGCCGCACCAGCTTCATCATGAAGCCGACGGCGAGCGCGTAGAACAGGATCGCGCCGACGAACGTCGGCGGCAGCGGCCAGCCGTAGCGCACCGCCTGGGTGACGGTGCCGTAGAAGGTCCACGAGGTGCAATGCACCGCCAGCGACAGCGCATACACATGCCGCCAGTGGCGGGCGAACACGGTAGGCCGGCGCTCGCCGAACAGCGCGGTGCCGAACATCAACGCCAGCCACGCGAAACCGGCGGCAGCCACCGTCCACAGGCTCAACATCCGCCGATGCCCCGTGAACCCTGCGGCTGGCTGGAACGACTGCTGGCCACGCTCCCCTCCCCGTTCGCGCCCGCCGAGAATAACGCAACGGGAACGGGCACAGGCCCGTCCCCGCCGCGTCCCCGGGAGCGCGTGCTCAGAAGCGGTAGCGCGCGGTCAGCGAGTACAGGCGCGGCGGCCCGTAGAAGCCGGTCAGCACGCCATAGGCGGCGATGTTGTAGCCGGTGGTGCGGTATTCCTCGTCGGTGAGGTTGCTGCCCTCCAGCGAGAACGTCCAGGCATCGTTCGCCCGCCAGATCACGCCCGCGTTGAGCAGGCCGTAACCGGGCTGCATGATCAGCGGGCTCAGGTCCGTGGTCGGCCACACCTCGCTCTGGTAGGAGTACGACACGCGCGCGGAGAGGTTGCCGCCGTTGGCCAGCGCGGTGCGGTATTCCACGTTGAGCGCGCCGGAGAAGTCCGGGGCGTTGGTGAAGCGCTGGGTGTCGGCGATGTTGACGCCGCGGTCGATGAACTCGTCGTACTTCGCATCCAGCCAGGCCAGGTTGCCGCTGATCATCCAGTGCTCGGTCGGCAGGAGCTGGAACTCGGCTTCCATGCCCTGCACGTGGCCCTTGCCGGCGTTGGTGAAGTCGCCGAAGAAGGTCTGCGTGCCATTGGGCAGCGTGTACTCGGTGAATACCGAGAGCTGGATGTCCTTGTAGTTGTTGTAGAAGTAGGCCAGGTTGAGGAAGGCGCGCTGGTCCCAGAAGCCCATCTTGGTACCGATCTCGTAGCTGTCGACGGTCTCGTCGTCGAACGGCTCGCCCGAGCGCGGCACGGCGGTGGTATTGGCGCGGATGTTGAAGCCGCCGGACTTGAAGCCGCGGCTGGCCGACACGTACGCCATGATGTCCGGGGTGATCTGGTAATCCAGCGAGGCCTTCGGCGAGACGTTCTTGAAGTTCACCGTCTTGTCGAAGTTGGCCGCCGTGCCCCATGAGGTGGTGTAGGTGGTATCGGTGAAGAAGCGGTTCAACGCGACCGCGTGCTTGTCCTCGTCCGTGTAGCGCGCGCCCAGGTCCAGCTTCAGGCGCTGGGTGAGGTCGAACGTCCAGTCGGCGTAGACGGCCAGGCTCTGCGTGTTGACGTAGCCCTGGGTGTCGCCGAGCAGCGGGTTGGTCAGCGAGGCCGGCAGCAGCGGGTTGGAGAAGTAGTTCAGCACGCGGCCGCCGGCATCGCCGTCGAACCAGTACAGGCCCATCACGCCACGCGCGCGGCCGCCGCCGTCGAAATTGACCTGCAGCTCGTTGCTGACCTGGTTGTCGTTGTACAGCGCATGCACGTCCACCAGCTTCAGCGGCGTGGTGTCGAAGTCGATGTTGGTGTCGGTGTCGGACTCGCGCTTGGCGATGACGTACTTGAACACCCAGTTGTCGGTGGCGCGCCAGTTCACCGTGGCCGAGGCGCCCTTCATCGTGGTGTCGTTGACGTTGCCCATGCCGCTGCGGATGTCGTAGCGCGAGGACAACGGCGGATAGGCCGGCGCCAGCGGGTTGGCCGCCAGCATCTGCGCGCCGCGCACGCCGGACTGGTCGTCCATCCAGTCCAGCGCGAACTGGATGTCCAGGTCGTCGCCCGCATAGGCGCCCAGCTGCAGGCGCGCGGCGTTGATCTGCTTGTCGCTCACCGGCTGGCCGTTGAGGGTGTTTTCGCCGTAGCCGTCATGGTTGAGGCTGGCCACCGCCACGCGGGCGCGCAGGCCGCTGTCGTGGCCGCCGATGGCGCCGCCCAGGCCGGCCTTGGCATCGAGCTGGCCATAGTTGCCCACGCGCACCTCGGCGAAGCCTTCCGGGTCCTGGGTGAGGCCGCGCGAGATGTACTTGATCGCGCCGCCAATGGTGTTCTTGCCGTACAGCGTGCCCTGCGGACCGCGCAGCACTTCGATGCGGCCGACGTCGAACACGTCCAGCAGCGCACCCTGCGGGCGGGCGATGTAGACATCGTCCAGGTAGATGCCCACGCCGGGGTCCACGCCCCACAGCGGGTCGGACTGGCCGATGCCGCGGATGTAGGCGGTGACCGTGCTGGTGGAACCGCGCGCGGCGTAGATGGTCAGGTTCGGCACCTGCTCGTCGAGGTCGCCGATGTCCTGGATATCGAGCTTGTCGATGGCTTCCGGGGTGAACGCGGTTACCGCGACCGGCACTTCCTGCAGCGTTTCCTCGCGCTTGCGGGCGCTGACGGTGATCGATTCCAGCGTGGTCGGGCCACGGTCCGACGTGCTGCCGGTGGCTGGCGTGCCAGTGCCGGCGTCCTGCGCCAGCGCCGGCATGGCGATGGCCGCCAGCAAGGCGCCCCCGATGGCCCGGCTCAAACGATTGCGATGCATGGTCTCCCTCCTCCCAGGTATGACTCGGCCAGGCGGCTGCTGCCGCCCATGACCGTGAAGGCTAGGGCCTGCCGCGCCGGCGAGGCATCGTACGTTTGTACAGGTGCCGCGGCCGCGGGCGGCTCCGGATACTCGCGGCCATCGCAACCTCGGCCGTGCCCGGGAGTCATGGATGTCCTTTCTGATCGTGCTGGCGGCCCTGTGCTTCCTGATGTTCGTCGCCTACCGCGGATACAGCGTGATCCTGTTCGCGCCGGTGGCCGCGCTGGGCGCGGTGCTGCTCACCGACCCGGCGCTGGTGGCGCCGATGTTCACCGGCTTGTTCATGGACAAGATGGTGGGCTTTTTGAAGCTCTACTTCCCGGTGTTCCTGCTGGGCGCGGTGTTCGGCAAGCTGATCGAGATTTCCGGGTTTTCCAAGGCCATCGTGGCGGCGACCATCCGGCTGGTGGGGCCGCAGCGGGCGATCCTGTCGATCGTGCTGGTGTGCGCGCTGCTGACCTACGGCGGCGTCTCGCTGTTCGTGGTGGTGTTCGCGGTGTACCCGTTCGCGGCCGAGCTGTTCCGCCAGAACGCGATTCCCAAGCGGCTGATTCCCGGCACCATCGCGCTGGGCGCCTTCACCTTCACGATGGATGCGCTGCCGGGCACGCCGCAGATCCAGAACATCATCCCGACCTCGTTCTTCGGCACCACTGCCTGGGCCGCGCCGGTGCTGGGCACGCTGGGCAGCGTGCTGATCCTGGGGCTGGGCATGGCCTACCTGGAATGGCGGCGGCGCGTGGCGCTGCGCGCGAACGAGGGCTATGCGGGCGATGCGGAGCTGCGCAACGAACCGGCGCGCTTCGAGGACGGCAGGCTGCCGCACCCGATGCTGGCGATCGCACCGCTGCTGGTGGTGGGCGTGGTGAACTTCGCGCTGACGCGGTGGATTCCCGGCTGGTATGGGGAGAGCGCGAGCTTCGCGCCCTCGGCCATCGGCACGCCGGCGCCAGTGGTGCAGGAGGTGGCGAAGGTGGCGGCGATCTGGGCCGTGTTGGGCGCTTTGTTGGCCGGCATCGCCTGCGTATTGGCCTGCGCGTGGCGCGTGGTATTCGCGCGCTTCGCCGAAGGCAGCAGGCAGGCGGTGGGCGGCGCGCTGCTCGCGGCGATGAATACCGCTTCCGAGTACGGGTTTGGTGCGGTGGTGGCCGCGTTGCCGGGGTTTCTGGTGGTCGCCAGGGCGCTGGAGCGGATTCCGGATCCGCTGGTGAACCAGGCGGTGTCGGTGACGGCGCTGGCGGGCATCACCGGTTCGGCTTCCGGCGGGCTGGGGATCGCGCTGGCCGCGATGGGGCAGAGCTTCATCGCCAATGCGCAGGCGGCGGGGATTCCGATGGAGGTGCTGCACCGGGTGGCGTCGATGGCCTCCGGCGGCATGGATACGTTGCCGCACAACGGCGCGGTGATCACGCTGCTGGCGGTGACGGGGTTGAGCCACCGGCAGTCTTACCGGGACATCTTTGCGATCACGTTGATCAAGACGCTGGCGGTGTTTGCGGTGATCGGGATTTATGGGGTGACGGGGTGGGTGTAGCTGTAGACTTCCCGGCACAAGCCCACGGGGAGGGTTTCCTGCATGAAGCACGTATTGCTAGTCGTCGCTAGCGTCTTGATGGCCGCGATGTCCGGCCCTGTCACCGCACAAGCCGTCGCCGTTACCGAGAAGCCCGCGCCGGGCGTCATTGATACGCAGAGTGGTACGGGCGTCGATAAGGATGCCTACAACGCGCTCATCGACAAGATGGATCAAGGCGATGCCTGCGGCGAAGATTGTGACCGGATCGCGCGCCTGGTGTCCGGCAACGCGCCGGTCATGCCATATGACGCGGATGGGCAAACGCCCGTGACGGGCGAAGTCGCGATCATCTTCATCATCGATGAGAGCGGCCTGACTTCGAACTTCCGCATCGAACGCTCGACCTCGCCCCAGCTATCGGCGGCGGCAATAGCCGCGGTGCAAAGCTGGCGGTTCACGCCCGCGCTGAAGGCGGGAAAGCCGGTGAGCATGCAGGCACGGCAGATTTTTCCGTTCGTGTTGCCGTAGGCTCGAGGAAGAGGATCGCCCCATGCCACGACAGGTATCCGAGGCCAGCTTACGCGAGTACCAGGAACTGGTCGCGTTTCTTGATCTCCATCTCACCCACGTCGTCCGCATGCCGCCGAGCATTTCCCTTTCATGCCGTGGCGGAACGGGTGGTAGCGGACATAGGCATGTCCAAGGCCCTTTCCGGACTCCGTCTCGGCGTGCAGGACAGCCTGCAACACTTCGACCACTGCACGCCGGAACAGTTGGCATCGCTGGATGCACTTCTCCGGGCTCGCGGCTTCGTGAGCGTCTCCGAGCTTCGGCGCAGGTATTCGCGGAAGTATCGGGGCGTGCTCAAGCGCGGGGTTATCCGGAGCGAAGAGGAGTACTACCTGGTCAAGTCCATTCTGGATGATCGGTGGGAAGCGCTTTCCGAAGAAGAGCAGGTACAGCTCGGATCATGGCTGTTGGCGTTCGAGAAGCGTGCAGCCGACGCGAAGCAGTGACGCGCTCCGATATCGGGATCGCATACGGGTTTTGCCAAGTACGCGGGGAGTTCCTCCGCGGAAGCGAAGGAGATACCCAGGTTTCCAGGCAGGTCATCAGGATGCGGACACCCTGGATTGATCTTCCACTGGCCCGGACCAGCGGTAGGTAGTGGCACCGAACAGGCGCCTGGACCACCAGCCGCGCGGCTTGCCCGCAGGCCCGTAGCCCCCTGCGGCGCCTGTCCCATAGAACTGGATCTCGTCTGCCAGCAAGGCCGTGATGAAATCGAAGACCTTCCGGGCGATGACTTCCGGACGCGCATCGACGGAGCACTCATGGTCGTCCGCGCCCCAATGGCTGTGGGCGAACGTACCGATATGCACCATGGCCTCGTCATCCTGATCCTCGATGACGAGCTCGCCCACCGCTTCGGATGGGGAGCGAATGACGAGTTCCGTGCCCCCGTCCGCGGCGCGGAGCTGGTAAGGCACGTCTGGCATTTCCGTGGAGAGCCTGCGCGCCAGACTCGCGAGGATGGCGGGGATTGTCATCAGCTTACCGTCCAGTCATATGCCTTCATGCCACCACGAGCAGAACACGACACCCCTCCATTCACCACGGCTTGTACCAAGCCTTCCTGACCGCCGCATGGGTCGCCCCAAGCGCAGGGGGAACAGTCTTGCTGCCTTCGATGAACCCGATCATCGCTACATTGAATCCAACCTCCGCCCCGATGCTACCCACGCACTCCTTCACGATGAACGCGGTAGCCAACGCCGTGCAGCGCACAAATTCCTCGGAGCTCAGACCATGTCGCTTGGAAATCCGCATCGCATCATCTTGAAGCAGGGAGAGCGACTGCAGTGTTGTGAGCGTGGGTTCCGCGCCCCTGGCCGCTGTCGACGAGGACTTCGCGAACGAAACTCCAGCGCTGGAGAGAAATTCGCACACAATCTCCGTGAGAAGCGGCCACTTTTCGTTGGCCTCATTCGACAGCATCACGGTTCCCGGCTCGACACCTTCAGTCATGAAGCCGAAAGAGCGAAATAGCATGCTGCCCGCGAGTCGTGCAGCACTCGCGATTGCAGTCTCCGGGTGAACTGCCCTGCCCTTCGACCCGACTTTGCTTGCGATCAAGTCAACGAGTTCGCCCGTCGCAGCAGCCTGCGCACTGGAAATATCCAACAGCTCTCTCCTTCTGTACCCCAGCACGTGATTCTTCTGTCAGGCTGTGCCGTCAGAACGACTTCCCGAAGAACGGGGAGATATCGAAATAGATATCGAGATTCTCGCCGCTCGGCAACGTGATGCTGATGACATCCATCGGGCCCGGCGACATGCGCAGCGCCTGTCCCCGCAACGTCGCGCCGGGATAGCGCTGTTCGATCCAGGCGCGCTCCGCGGGAATGCTCGGCACTTTGACGGCCGTTTTGGTGGTCAGGCCATCCTTGCCGCTCCCCTGATCCTGACCGGAAGCCACCGCGGCGGACTGGCACCCCGCGAGGACGAACGCAAGCGCAACGACGAAGACTCGGAAATTCATGATGCCCGCCTTGTGATCAAGAATCCTGGGTTATGCCGAGCCGCGATCATTTGCGCGCCCTGACAACAATTGGATTGCCGCATTCCGGACAGAACTTGTCCCCGGGCCAGTTTTTGTGGCCGAGGCTGCATACCGCCGGCCCCAGCAGTTCCGGCTTCTTGAACACGGAGTACGTGATCGCAAAGGCGAAGTAGTAGAAGACCATCCAATGACCTGAGAACCCGCGAATCACCGCCGGGTCCATCGACGCATCGTTCGCACCGTCTGCGACGCCCCTTGCGACGAGGAAGAAATTCAGCATGGCGTAGCCAAACAGTCCGAACGCCGTATAGCGCATCCAGGCTGGGCAGCCCGACAGCGCCTGCTTCCAGAACCCCCGTCCGCCCGGGCTCCACCCGGAGATTCGCCCGCCACGCCCCATCTTCGACGCCAGCAGCACGGTCGGCAGCCAGACCAGGAAGACGCCGCCATGAAGCACGAAAACCGAATCGCCCAAGTGCAGGTCGATCCCGAGCAATGCCGTGATATGAGCCAAGACGCTCAACAGCAGCCCGATGGCCGAGAGCACAAGCACGGGCTTTACCAGATACTTCATTTTGATCCCCCCCTGGGATTGGGCAGAGGGTAAAGCAACCAAGGCCCTCGGAACAGGGCTGGGCCGACAGGTCAGGTAATCGACATATCCACCCCGTTGGCCCGCACGGCCACGAGCATCCGGTCGATGAGTTCTGCGGGCGTTCTGTAGTCCTGGCATTCTGCCGTCCACGGATGTGCGCCGTGCACTTCCACTCCGTCTTCGTAAACGAACAGGAATGTGGCGATCCCGGGCAGGTCGCATCGCAGGTAGGTTTCCCTGTTCCCGCATCGCGAAAACGCAATGTCGGCTACAACCGCGGATAGCGCCGCCACGGCGGAGCGCTGGAATGGCGTCAGGCCATCATCACCCACTGCATCCTGGCCTGCCCACGCAGCTCGCCACTCACGCGCTGCGGATTGCCAATTTCGCAGCCGCGTCTTCCATTTCGAGAACACGGCGCTATCTCCGTTTCGACGTCA
Organism: Stenotrophomonas panacihumi; assembly: GCF_001431645.1. Taxonomy (GTDB): domain Bacteria; phylum Pseudomonadota; class Gammaproteobacteria; order Xanthomonadales; family Xanthomonadaceae; genus Stenotrophomonas_A; species Stenotrophomonas_A panacihumi. The sequence goes on from NZ_LLXU01000066.1 coordinate 53,790, forward strand.
CCGGGATTCGTCCCGACGTTGGTAGATGAACCACTCGCCCGCCTTGCCGCGCTCGAGGTCAGTGGTGCGCACGAACGCAGGTTTGTGACGGTAGAAGAACGCCTCGGCCTGCACGGGAATCGCCGGCGCCTGCCCTTCAGGCACGGGCTCGAAGTACAGCTGAGCCCCCTCGATTCGCCAGATGCCGTGAAAGGCCACGGAATCCTGGCCGAGGTGCCCGTATAGCGTGTTGATGTAGGAGCCATCCTCGTGCAACTCAAGCGACTCCTCGAAGCCCGCATGCCCCATGTCATAGGTGCCGATGATTTCGGACTTCGTGGGTGCGCGATCGGGACCGTGGACGAGAAACGCGCAGCCGCTCAATAGCGCTGCGCCGAGGAGAATCGGGAACCGAAGCACCATGCTCATCTCGATATGAAAGCCCTTCAACACGATTGCCGACGAAAAGAAGTGGACATTTCTCGACAAGCTGGCGCACCACTCACTTTCGGCTCATCGCCCCCTCTGCAAGTGCCGCATAAGCTCCCCAATGCTCTCCCTGTCGATTCCGTGGTTGATCGACGGCGTAGCCAGGAAGAAGAGGACTTCATTGAGCAGCTCCTCATTTTCCGGAGAAAACCCAACATCTTCTCGTCCCTCCAGGTTGCCAGCCCATTCGCCCAACCTCTGCGATCAACGACGCAGATGCAGATGCAGATGGTTCATCAAACGTCACGAGCTTTGCAAGGAGTTCCGCGCGACGGTTCATTCGTTGCGACCAACAGCTTTTCTAGACTCCCACTGAGATCCGGCGGCGCTTACGCCGCCGGATTTTCCTCAAAGATGAGCCATGCAATGCCGCGCTGCTCGAAGTTCAGCACCCTGACATTGCCGGCGGCATCGGTATAGCGGGCCGCCGCGACCTTCGTTGCGTCGCCCAGGAAACTAAGCACCACCCATGCAACCGTCGGATCGCGCTGCGCAAGGAACTGCCGCGCCGCGCGACCAGGCGTACTGGCTTCGAATACTGCGATTTCTTCCAGCGTCAAATCGGGAAACTCATGCATAGCTGGCTCCATCAGCGAGTTCGGGGCCGAGCGTATGAATGCGTTGCTGTATGCTCCCAATCCAAGCCGAATCGTCGTCAGGCCAGGTTCCGTTTGGTGTGCAGTTCGTGAGCAGCCGACATGGTGCAACGACGCTTCCTCAGGCGACTTCAAGGCATTGAACACTGCTGTCGCGCACAAGGATCTGTGACAAGGGGACAACATGAAGCGCAACATCTGCTGGCCACCTCGGCGTGCGCAGTGCTGATCGCATGCGCATATGGCTGCATGCATTGGAGATCGGACATCGATTCGATCGGGGCATCCCCGAGAGCGGAAGCGGCCTCGATGAGCCCCATCCCGTTCGACAAGAATATGGGCGCTGCGGACAGCCACGGAACCTCATCGCCGACAAAGGTCTCGAACGAGTCGCTACAGAAGTTTCTGACGACGAAAGCTCGTGCCGAAGCGGGGAGTGCTGTCGCCCAGCGGGAGCTGGCCGAAATGTACGGACGGTGCATCCCGGTCAATATCAATCCGAGGAGATTCTTGCAGAGCATCGATGCAATAACGGCGCTGTCCAAATCGCCCGCAAATGCGGAGGGGATGAAGCGCGTTGCCCGGGTGACCGCGGATGAGTGCGCATCAGTCGATAACGGGGCGATCATTCCGCTCGAAGCGCACGACCTGTGGCTTCAGCAGGCTGCAAAGCAGGGAGACCTCGCCGCCCAGGCCCAAGTCTTCATGCGACCTGGCAAACGCCCGCAAGGCGACGAACTGCGGAAATTCATGGACCAGGTCGTGGCCAGCAACGACCCCACCGCCATGTTCGAGATGGGGCAATTGGTTGAGGGGAATCCCTCCGGTGACGGCGCGGGCAGGTATTCCAGCGTCGCGGGTGACACCTTGACCGGCTACGCATGGAGCATCGTCGCCTGCCAGCGCGGACTGGACTGCGGAGCTGGCTCGCCGATCATGAATTCGGTGTGTCTCAACACCGGTGGCTGCTCCAGCCCGGATTTCGAGTCGTTCGTGCGGGACTATATTGTCACTACCGGCGATGCCGCCTTGCTCAATAGCAAGATCCAAGAAGTGGGCAGCCTTTTGCCCAACTCGAACTAGATGCAAGTGACTGCAAAAAAATGGTGGGCCGTGAAGGATTCGAACCTTCGACCAAAAGATTAAAAGTCTTCTGCTCTACCGACTGAGCTAACGGCCCTTGCGCGCCCGGCCTTGCACCGGGGCGTGCATTCTACCCCAGCGGGGGCCGGGGGCGAAGTCCTGCAGTTCAGGCATACCGGGTCGGGTCGGACACGCCGGCGTCGGCGAAGCCCGCCGCGCGCAGGCGGCAGGCATCGCAATGCCCGCATGCGCGGCCGTCCGCGTCGGCCTGGTAGCACGACACGGTCAGGCCGAAATCCACGCCCAGGCGCACGCCCTCGCGCACGATGTCCGCCTTGCTCAGGAACTGCAGCGGCGCATGCACGCGCAGGCCCGCGCCTTCCACGCCCGCCTTCGTGGCGAGGTTGGCCAGCGCCTGGAACGCGGCGATGAACTCCGGGCGGCAATCCGGGTAGCCGGAATAGTCCACCGCGTTGACGCCGCAGAAGATGTCGTTCGCGCCCAGCACTTCCGCCCAGCCCAGGGCCAGCGACAGCATGATGGTGTTGCGCGCCGGCACGTAAGTCGAGGGAATGCCCTCCCCGCCCGCTTCCGGCACGTCGATGGCGTCATCCGTCAGGGCTGAGCCGCCGATGCTGCGCAGGTCCACGTCCACCACCTTGTGCGCGACCACGCCCAGCGCTTCGGCCACGCGCGCGGCGGCGGCCAGTTCGGAAGTATGGCGCTGGCCGTAGCGCACGCTCAGCGCATGCACGGCGAAGCCCTGCTCCTGGGCGATGGCGATGACGGCGGCGGAGTCCATGCCACCGGAAAGGAGGACGACGGCTTTCTTCATGGGAAACGGCTTCGAAGGGGGTGGGACAAGCCTACGCCAGCGCGGCGCGGGCCGCGCGGGTCAACGGCCCGGCTCGTCGTTCCACAGCAGCTTGTGCAGCTGCATCTGGAAGCGCACTGGCAGGCGGTCGGCGACGATCCAGTCGGCCAGCTCGCGCGGCGTGACTTCGCTCTTGCTCGGTGAGAACCACACGGTGCACACGCGGTCCAGGCCGCGCTCGCGCACGATCTCGCGCGCCCATTCGTAATCGGCGCGGCTGCACAGCACGAACTTGATCTGGTCGCGCGCGGTGAGCAGCGGCAGGTTTTCCCAGCGGTTGCGGTGTTCCTCGGCCGAGCCGGGGGTCTTGATGTCCACCACGCGCGACACCCGCGGATCGACCTCGGCCACATCCAGCGCACCGGAGGTTTCCAGCGAGACGTCGAGCCCGGCGTCGCACAGGCGGCGCAGCAGCACCAGGCAGCGCTTCTGCGCCAGCGGCTCGCCACCGGTCACGCAGACGTGGCGCACGCCCTGGTCGAGCACGTGCTTGACGATGTCGTCGATGTCCCACCATTCGCCGCCATGGAAGGCGTAGGCCGTATCGCAGTACTGGCAGCGCAGCGGGCAGCCGGTCAGGCGCACGAACACGGTCGGCCAGCCGGCGGTGTCGGCTTCGCCCTGCAGGGACAGGAAAATTTCGGTGATCTTCAATCGCGGCAGGGGCGACTGGATGATCTCGCTGGGGACGGCGGCGTTCATGGCGGGGAATTATGCGCCCGCCCGGCAAAGGAGAACGCGAGGGGGATCAGCGCAGGGCCTGGCCGATCTGGATCGAATGCAGCCGGTCCTGCGCCACGCGGGCGGCATCGGTACCGGGATATCGGCTCACGACGTCCTGCAGGGTCTGCTCGGCGGCGCGGGCATCGCCTTCGCCGTACTGGGACAGGCCCAGCTTGAGCAGGCCACCGGCGGCCTTGTCGTGGGTCGGGTAACGGGCCAGCAGGTCGCGGAACTGCGCCTCGGCCATCTGGAAATTGCGGGTGGCGTAGTAGCTTTCGCCCAGCCAGTACAGCGCGTTCGGGGTATAGACGCCGTTCGGGTACAGCTCCAGGAAGCTCTGGAACAGCTGCGCGGAATCGTCGTACTTGCCGTTCTTCAATGCATCGAAGGCGACGTTGTAGGAAGTGCGCTCGTCGCCACTGGCGGCAAGCGCGCCCGGATCGCCATGCACCGACGGCGCGCGTTCCTGCACGGCGGCGGCGGGAGCCGGCTTGGCGGCGGCGGGCTTGCCCGTCGGCGCGGGAGCCGGGGTGTTGGCCGGCGGCAACGGGGGCACGGCGCCTCCGGTTCCTTCCAGCCGGTTCAAGCGGCCATCCAGGTCCAGGTACTGGTCCTTGCTGGTCTGCTTGAGCTGTTCGTTCTCGTGCTGAAGCTGCTCGACGGTGGACTGGAGGTTCTGCACGGTGGAGCGCAGTTCCTGCAGCTGGTTGAGCAGGTCGGTATTGGCCTGGCTGTTGTTGGCCTGCGATTCGAGCACGGCCACGCGGTCGGCGAGGCTGGCCCGCTGCGCATGCACCGGCGCGGCGACCACGAGGGTCGCCGCGACGGCCAGGGTAGTGATTACCCGGAGCAACATGACTGCTTACTTCGCGGTGTACACGATCTCGACGCGACGGTTCTGCGACCAGCAGGCCTCGTTCGAGTCGGTGCAGACCGGACGCTCTTCGCCGTAGCTGACGACGGTCAGCTGGCTGCCCGAGCCACCGTTGGCCTGGAGGGCCGAGGACACGCCGTTGCCACGACGCTCACCCAGGGCCTGGTTGTAGGCGCGCGAGCCACGCTCGTCGGTGTTGCCTTCCAGGGTGATGCGGGCCGACGGACGGTCACGCAGGTACTTGGCGTGGCACGCCATGATGGCCTGGAACTCCGGCTTCACGGTGTCCTGGTCGAAGTCGAAGTAGACGACGCGCTGACGCAGGCAAGCGTCGGTATCCAGGTCGCCCGGGCCGTACAGGCCGGAGGTCGACGGCTGGGCCGGGACGGCGGTGCCGGTGTCAACAGGAGCCTGCGGCTGCTCCTTGACCTTCTTCGAACAGCCGGCCAGGGCGGCAACAGACAGCAGCGAAACAAGCAGGACGCGGGTGGACTTGTTCATGGCGATACCTTTTGGTGGCTCCTAAGCCAATGAGGGGTGTTTAACGCAAGCGAAATATTAACATTAACGCGCGGTCCGGTAGGGGCCCCAAGAGGGTTCCCTCACGTCGCCGTCAGCCAGGACCAACCGCTGGCGCACCCGGCCATCGGTCGAAACGGCGTACAGCACGCCGCGCCCCCCCTCGCGGGCGGCATAGAGGATCATGCTGGCGTTGGGCGCGAAGCTCGGCGATTCGTCGAGATTGCCCATGGAAACCGTGTTCCAGCTCGGCGAGCCGAGGCTGCGGTCCATCACCGCGATCTTGTAGGAGTTGCCCGCGCCCTGGGCGACGGCGATCTTCTTGCCGTCGTAGGAGACGCTGGCCTTGGCGTTGTAGTTGCCCTGGAAGCTCACCCGGCTGGCGCTGCCGCCGCTGGCCGCGACCTGGTAGATCTGCGGGCGGCCGCCACGGTCGGAGGTGAAGTAGATGGTGTTGCCGTCCGCGCTCCAGGTCGGCTCGGTATCGATGCCGAAGTGGTTGGTCAACTGGGTCAGCTGCTTGCTGCCCAGGTCCATGACGTAGATTTCCGGGTTGCCGCTGCGCGACAGCGCCATGGCCAGCTTGCGGCCGTCCGGCGAGAACGACGGGGCGCTGTTGATGCCGCGGAAGCTGGCGACCAGCTCACGGCCGCCGGTGGCGATGTCCTGCACGTAGATCGAGGAGTTGCCGCGCTCGAAGCTCACGTAGGCCAGCTTGCGGCCGTCCGGGCTCCAGTCCGGCGAGAGCAGCGGCTCGGCCGAACGCACGATGGTCTGCGGGTTGTAGCCGTCCGAGTCGGCCACCATCAGCGCGTAACGCATGTTGCCGCCGCTGCCGCTGGCGGTGATGTAGGCGATGCGGGTCCAGAACGCGCCGCGCACGCCGGTGATCTTCTCGTAGATGGCATCGGCCATCTGGTGGGCGACGTCGCGCATGGCGTTGCTGCGCGCGGTCATCGCCAGGCCGAGCAGGCGCTCGCCCTTGGCCACGTCGAACAGCTCGTACTCCACGCGGTAGGCGCCTTCGCCGGCATCCATGACGCGGCCGACGACGATGTAGTTCTGCTTGAGCGCCTTCCAGGTCGGGAACTGGATCTCGCTGCCGCGGGTCGGCTTCTCGATGATCTGCGCGAGCGGCAGGCTGCGGAACTGGCCCGAGCGGTCCAGGTCGGCGGCGACCACGGCCGAGACATCGGTGTTCGGCGTGCCGGCCGAGCCCTGGTACGGCATGGGCACCACGGTGATCGGGGTGGCCGAGGCGTTGCCGCCGACGATGTCGATTTCCAGGCCCCGCTGCTGCGCCATGGCGGCGAACGGCAGCAGGAGGGCGGCGAAAAGGGCTAACCAGCGCGGATTCTTCATGGATCGCTCGGTGGCTCGAAAGAAAAAGTGAACAAGGGATAGCAAGCGCGAGGTGAACATTTTCGCAATCGTGAACAAAGACGGCGTGAAATGCCATCGCCGATCGGCGTCCGGCGGGGTGCGACGGCTCGCCCCATGGGGGGCGGACGCAGCTCGCCGCGGGACGCGCCTCAACGATCCTGCGCGGTGAAGTTGAAGGTCAGGTTGCGCTGGAAGACGGACTCGAAACCGCGATAGGGCAACGGCTGGGCGCGCATCACGGCGGCCTCCACCGAGCGCTTGCCGGCCTCGTCGAACGGGCATCCGGCCGAGACCTGGGCCTCGACCACCTGCCCACCGGGCAGCTGGCGGATGTTGATGGTGCACTTCTGCCCCAACGGCACCGAATCCGGCCGCACCCACTGCGATAGCACCGCCTGCTGGATCGCGGCAGCGTACTGCGCGGTGAGGTCGGTGTTGGTGCCTCCCTGCCCGGCCGTGGTCTGCGGCGCGGCCGAACTGTTGGCCGCGGCGGCCTTGGCGCGGGCGTCGGCCAGCTGGCGCAGCTTCTGCTCGGCCAGCTGCGCATCACGCTGGGCCTGCTCGCGCTGCTTGCGGATGTCGGCCAGCTTCTGCTCGCGCTCGGCCTGCGCCTGCGCGGCTTCGGCGGCCTTCTTCTTGTCGGCCTCTTCCTGCTGCTGCTTGGCCAGGCGCTGCTTCTGCTCGGCCTCTTCCTGGCGCTGGCGCTCGGTCAGGTCGATCTGCTCCTGGCGGCGCTTCTCTTCCTGTTCCTGCTTGGCCTTCTCCTCGGCGATGGCCATGGCGCTGACGCGCTCCTGGTCCACCTTGTCCGGTTCGGCCACGCGCTCCTGCGCCTGTTGCTGCTGCGGGGTCGGCGCGTCCTGCGGGCGCGGCTCGGGCACCGGCTGCGGCGGCGGCACGGTGTCTTCCGGCGCCTCGCGCACCGGCGTGGGCTCGGGCTGCGCCTGCACGGGCGTTTCGCGCAGGGCCTGGCGCGCGGCGCGCGCTTCGGACGCACTCACTTCCAGGCTCGCTTCCAGGCTCGGGTCGCCGGCGGCCGGTTCGGTCTGGCGCTGCGGCGACCACAGCCAGGCGCCAATGAACACCAGCGCCACCAGCAGGTGGATGACCACCGCCAGGACGACCGGTCGGCCCCAACCTTCCTCGCGGGGCGGCAGCGGTGGCAGCGCGTCAGCGTGCATTGCCGCCCGAATCGGTGAGCAGGCCGACCTTCTCCACGCGGGCGCGCTTGAGCGCGTCCATCGCGTCGATCACGCGCTGGTACGGCACGGTGCTGTCGGCGGCGACCACCACGCGGGTGTTCTTGTCCTGCGCGACGATGGCGGCCAGCTGGGTGCGCAGGGCTTCGGCATCCACGGCCTGCTGCTTGCCATCAGGCAGCGTCAGGCCGAGCTGGCCGTCGCCATGCACGGTGACGACGATCGGGTCCTGCTTGCTCTCCAGCGCCTTGGCGCGGGAGGTCGGCAGGTCGACGTCGATGCTCAGGGTCAACAGCGGCGCGGTGACCATGAAGATGATCAGCAGCACGAGCATCACGTCGATATACGGCACAACGTTGATCTCGGACTTGAGCTTGCGGCGTTTGCGGCGGGACATGCGGTGCGTCTCCTCGGGCTCCTGCGCGACGGGCGGCGCTTATTCGTCGGCGCCGGCCTGGCGCTGCAGGATCGAGCTGAACTCGTCGGCGAAGGTTTCGTAGCGCACGGACAGGCGCTCGACGCGGGTGGTGAAGCGGTTGTAGGCCCACACCGCCGGGATCGCCACGAACAGGCCGATGGCGGTGGCGAACAGCGCCTCCGAGATGCCCGGCGCGACGGCCGCGATGCCGGCCTGCTCGCCGCTGGAGACCATGTCGTGCATGGTCACCATGATGCCGAACACGGTGCCGACCAGGCCGACGTACGGCGCGGTGGAACCGATGTTGGCCAGCAGCTCCAGGTTGCGCTCGATCTGGTCGACCTCGCGCGTCATCGTGGTGCGCATGGCGCGCTGGGCGCCCTCGAGCTGGCCGCGGGCGTCCATGCGGCGACGGTCGCGCAGGCGGCTGAACTCGCGGTAGCCGGCTTCGAAGATCGCTTCCAGGCCGTTGACCGAGCGGTTGCGGTCGGTGGCCGAGGCGTACAGCTTGCCGAGGTCGGCGCCGGACCAGAAGCGGTTCTCGAAGTCGTCGGCCTCGCGGTTGGCGTTCTTGTAGATGCGCGCCTTGCGGAAAATGATGACCCAGCTGATGAACGAGCCGACCAGCAGCAGCAGGACGATCAGCTTGACCGGGATGCTCGCGCGCGCGATCAGTTCCAGGTAGTTGATGTTGCCCGTGTGCGCGACGGTCTGCGCGGCGGCTTGGGTGACGTCCGGCGGCAGCGTCTCGACGACGGCGTCCTGCAGGGCCAGGAGCAAAGCGATCATCCGTTGTTCCTCAGTGTTCGGATTCTATGATTTCCAGGGCTTTCAAGCGTGCGTACAGCGCGTCCTCGAGGCCGCGGGGCCGGAACGTGGCCGCCTCCAGCGCCGCCACCTTGACCTCGGCGGCGATCAGCAGCACGCCCTGCCGGACGATGCGCTGCTCGAACACCAGGCTGGCCTTGCGGCACTGGCGCAGGATGACCTCCACCTCCAGCGCATCGTCCAGCCGCGCCGGCTTGAGGAAGTCCACCCGCATCGACCGCACCGCGAACACCAGCCCGTGGTCCTGCCGCGTACTTTCCTGCCCGTAGCCCAGCGAACGCATCCATTCCGTGCGCGCCCGCTCCATGAAGGCGACGTAGCGCGCATGGTAGACCACGCCACCGGCGTCGGTATCTTCCCAGTAAACCCGTGTCGGCCAACTGAATCGCGGCACGACGGCATTGGCATCGCTCAAAACAGGTCTCCACTCTCGCCGGGGGCGTCGGCGGTGTCGCGGCGCGGCTGCAGGCCCAGGTGGCGGTACGCCTTGTGGGTGGCCATGCGGCCGCGCGCGGTGCGCACCAAAAAGCCCTGCTGGATCAGGTAGGGCTCGATGACGTCCTCCAGCGTGCCGCGCTCTTCGGAGAGCGAGGCGGCCAGGGATTCGACGCCGACCGGGCCGCCGTCGAAATGATCGATCAGGGTGTGCAGCAGGCGGCGGTCGAGCTCGTCGAAGCCTTCCGGGTCCACCTTGAGCATCTTCATCGCCGCGTCGGCCACTTCCACGTCGATGCGGCCGTTGGCGCGCACCTGGGCGTAGTCGCGCACGCGGCGCAGCAGGCGGTTGGCGATGCGCGGGGTGCCGCGCGAGCGCCGCGCGATCTCGCCGGCGCCCTCGGGGGTGCAGTCAATGCCGAGGATTGCCGCCGAACGGATGACGATCCGGGTCAGCTCTTCGGGGCTGTAGAACTGCAGGCGCTGCACGATGCCGAAGCGGTCGCGCAACGGCGCGGTCAGCAGGCCGGCGCGGGTGGTGGCGCCGATCAGGGTGAACGGCGGCAGGTCGATCTTGATCGAGCGCGCGGCCGGGCCCTCGCCGATCATGATGTCGATCTGGAAATCCTCCATCGCCGGATAGAGCACTTCCTCCACCACGGGCGAGAGGCGATGGATCTCGTCCACGAACAGCACGTCGTGCGGCTGCAGGTTGGTGAGCAGCGCGGCCAGGTCGCCGGCCTTCTCGATCACCGGGCCGGAGGTCACCCGCAGGGCCACGCCCAGCTCGTTGGCGATGACATGGCTCAGCGTGGTCTTGCCCAGGCCGGGCGGCCCGAAGATCAGCACGTGGTCCAGCGCCTCGCCGCGCGCCTTGGCCGCCTCGATGTAGATGCCCAGCTGTTCGCGCACCGGCTGCTGGCCGAGGTAATCGGCCAGGCGCTTGGGGCGGATGCTGGCATCGGCCGCGTCGTCCTCGCGGGTGGCGCTGCTGTCGATGAGGCGGTCCATGGGGGATGCGGCGGCCGGGTGCGGGGAATCGTCGGCCATCTTAGCGGCTCGGCGCGCCGACCGCGCCCTTGCCGGCGACGGACGGCGTGATTTCCCGCCCCTGCGCGATCAGATCTCCACCTGCGCGCCGAGTTCCACCAGCCGGTTGCCCGGGATGCGGAAGAAGCCGGTGGCCGGGGCGGCGTTGCGATGCATGAGCGCGAACAGCTTGTCGCGCCAGATCGGCATGCCGCGGTTGGCGCTGGCCACGATGGTCTCGCGGCTGGCGAAGAAGGTGGTGTCCATCGGGTCGAAGTAGATGCCGCCGTAGTCGCAGGCGCGCATCAGCGCCAGCGGCACGTCCGGGGTCTCCATGAAGCCGAAGCGCACGTAGACGCGATAGAACTCGTCGCCGATGGACTCGATCTTCAGCCGCTTGTCCTTCGGCGCGTACGGGATCGGCAGCGTCTCCACGTTGAGGAACACGTTGCGCTCGTGCAGCACCTTGTTGTGCTTGAGGTTGTGCATCAGCGCATGCGGCACCACCATCGGGTCGGCGGTGAGGAACACCGCCGTGCCCGGCACGCGCGCCGGCGGGGCGAGCATCAGGCCGGGCAGGAAGCTGTCGATGCGGATGCCGTCCTTGCGGATCTCCTCGCGCAGCAGCGCGCGGCCACGGCGCCAGGTGCGCATCAGGGTGAACACCACGATGCCCAGCGCCAGCGGGAACCACGCGCCCTGCAGCAGCTTCACCGCGTTGGCGACCACGAAGGCCAGCTCGATCACGAAGAACAGCACGCACAGCGGCAGCACCCAGCGGCGGTGGGTGGGCCACAGCGCGCGCGCCACCAGCGCCAGCAGCAGGGTGTCGATCAGCATCGTCATCGACACCGAGATGCCGTAGGCCACGGCCAGGTTGGTCGAGCTGCGGAACACCAGCACCAGCGCGATCACCATGATGGCCAGCAGCCAGTTGATGCCCGGCACGTAGATCTGGCCGATGGTGTCGCGCGAGGTGTGCTTGACCAGCATGCGCGGGATGTAGCCCAGCTGCATCGCCTGGCGCGCCACCGAGTAGGCGCCGGTGATGACCGCCTGGGAGGCGATCACCGCGGCCATGGTGGCCAGGACGATCATCGGGTACAGCGCCCAGCCCGGCACCGCCTCGAAGAACGGGTTCTTCAGCGATTCGGGGCGGTCCAGCACCAGCGCGCCCTGCCCGAGGTAATTCAGCAGCAGGCACGGCAGCACGAAGAAGTACCAGGCCTGGCGGATCGGCCGCGCGCCGAAGTGGCCCATGTCGGCATACAGCGCCTCGCCGCCGGTCACCGCCAGCACCACCGCGCCGAGGATGAAGACGCCGTGCCAGCCGTGCTCCATGAAAAAGCGCACGCCCCACCACGGGTTGAAGGCCTTGAGCACTTCCGGCGCATCGAAGATGTTCCAGATGCCGATGGCCGCCAGCGCCAGGAACCACACCGTCATGATCGGGCCGAACACCCGGCCGACCTTCTCGGTGCCGAAGCGCTGGGCCAGGAACACGCAGCACAGCACCGCCACGGTGATCGGCACGATGAACGGATGCAGCGAGGGCGCGGCGATTTCCAGGCCCTCCACGGCGCCCATCACGGTGATCGCCGGGGTGATCACGCCGTCGCCGAAAAACAGCGAGGCGCCGAAGATGCCCAGGATGCCGATGAAGTACGCCGAACGCGATCCCTGGCGGAAGGTGCGCTGCGCCAGCGCCATCAACGCCATCACGCCGCCCTCGCCCTCGTTGTCGGCGCGCATGATGATGGTGACGTACTTGAGCGTCACCACGATCATCAGCGCCCAGAACGCCAGCGACAGCACGCCCAGCACGGTGTCGTGGTTGCCCTCCAGGCCGTAGTGCGGCGAGAACGCCTCCTTCAGCGTGTACAGCGGGCTGGTGCCGATGTCGCCGAACACGACGCCGATGGCGCCCAGCACCAGGGCCATGCCCGGCGAAGGCGCATGCCCGCCGTGGGAGCCGCTGGCGGCGTGGGGGGTGGAAGTCTGGGACATGTCGGGCCGAGGGTATCGCCAGCAGGCGTGAAAGGTGAGTGGGGTCGCGCCGCGCCTTTAGCGCAGCGCGGCCTGCAGGGCCTTGCGGATCACGGTGGCGACGTCGTCGCCCGCCGCGCCGGCCTCGCGCGCCATGCGCGCCGCTTCGGCCGGCTTGTAGCCCAGCTGCTGCAACGCCACGGTGGCTTCGGACACCGGGTCGGTGCCCAGCGCGCCGGTGATCGGCGCGCCACCGCCGCCGAAGTCCGCCGCGCGGTCCTTCAGCTCGACCACCATGCGCTCGGCGGTCTTCTTGCCGATGCCGGGGATGCGGGTCAGCGCGGTGATGTCGCCGGTCTGGATGAGGCGGGCGAACTCGTCCACGCTTACGCCGGAAAGCACCGCCAGGGCGATCTTCGCGCCGACGCCGCTGACGCGCTGCAGGTCGCGGAACAGGCGCCGCTCGCTCTCGCGCAGGAAGCCGTACAGCGAGACGCTGTCTTCCTTCTGCGCGTAGTGGGTGAACAGGATGACGTCGCGGCCCACGTCCGGCAGGTCGTAGAAGGTGCTCATCGGCGCCTCCAGCTCGTAGCCGACGCCGCCGACGTCGATCACCAGCCAGGGCGGCTGCTTGTGGGCGAGGAGGCCGCGGAGTCGTCCGATCATGGGAAAGCCTGCGAAGTCATAAGTAAGGAGAACCGCGCCGCGGTCACTTGCGGCCCCAGGCCACGCGCGTGCCCACGCCCAGGCGCTGCGCGGTGGCGCGCACGTGGGCATGGGTGATCGCCACGGCCAGCGCGTCGGCCGCGTCGGCCTGCAGCTTGCCCTTGAGGTTGAGCATCACGCCGACCATGTGCTGGACCTGCACCTTGTCCGCCCCGCCCTTGCCGACCACCGCCAGCTTGATCTCGGTGGCGGCGTACTCGTGCACCGGCAGGTCGCGCAGCACCACGGCGCTGATCGCCGCGCCGCGCGCCTGGCCGAGCTTGAGCGCCGAATCGGGGTTGCGCGACATGAACACCTGCTCGATCGCCACCTCGTCGGGCCGGTATTCCTCGATGATCGCGGCCAGCCCGAGCAGCAGCCGCTTCAACCGCCCGGCGAAGTCGCCTTCGCCCAGCAGCATCAACGGCTGGTGGTGGACATGCACAGTCCGCCCGGTGGCATCCACGTCGATGATGCCGACGCCGGTGCGCTGCGAGCCTGGGTCGATGCCGAGGATGCGGGCCATGGGCGGGCGCCGTCAGGCGCCCAACGACGCCTGGTCGACGTTCGAGTACACGTCCTGGACATCGTCCAGGTCCTCGAGCATGTCCAGCAGCTTGCGTACCTGCAGCGCGGTGTCGCCGTCCACGGCGATGTCGTTCTCGGCGCGGAAGGTGATTTCGGCGTGGTCCGGCGCCAGGCCGGCGGCGCCGATGGCGTCCTTGACCGCGCTGAAGGCGTCCGGGGCGGTCAGCACGTCGATGGCGCCGTCCTCCGGGTAGACCACCACGTCGTCCGCGCCGGCCTCGATGGCGGCCTCGGTGACGCGATCCTCGTCGCTGCCGGCGGCGAAGCTCAGCACGCCCAGGCGCTTGAACATGAAGGCCACCGAGCCTTCGGTGCCCATGTTGCCGCCGCACTTGCTGAAGGCATGGCGGACATCGGCCACGGTGCGCACGCGGTTGTCGGTGAGGCAGTCCACGATGACCGCCACGCCGCCCGGCGCGTAGCCTTCGTAGCGGATTTCCTCGTACTCGACGCCTTCCAGCTCGCCAGTGGCCTTCTTGATGGCGCGCTCGATGACGTCCTTGGACATGTTGGCGGTGAGGCCCTTGTCCATGGCCACGCGCAGGCGCGGGTTGTTGTTCGGGTCACCCCCGCCCGCGCGGGCGGCCACGCCGATCTCGCGGATGATCTTGGTGAAAACCTTGCCACGCTTCGCGTCGGACGCGTTCTTGCGGGCTTCGATGGAAGGGCCTCTACCCATGGGTATTCCACTGCGAGCTGATGACAGGGCGCGGATTTTAACCGATCCCCCGCCCGCGCCGCCGTCAGTGGACGAACCGGCCCTGCCGCAGGAACGCCACGACCTGGGCGGCCACCGCCGCCGACAGCAGCAGGCCCGAGTGGCTGGCGGCCACCTCGCAGTGGTCGGCCAGGCCGGGCCAGCGCGTCTCGGCCAGGGCCACGGTGCCGTCGGAAGGCCCTTCCAGCGGGGCGAACCAGCGGCCAAAGCCGTGCGGCACGGTGCCGGCGACCACGCCCACAGCCGGGCAGTTCTCCCAAACGGGCACGCCACGGCACAACAGGCCGGCCGAACGGCCGAGCGCCAGGCCGGCGCCGAAACGCCGCATCCCGCCGGCCGCCGCGCTGCCGAGCAGCGGCGACCCCAGGCAGACCACCCGCGTCACCGCCGGCGCCGGCCAGTGGTGCAGGGTTTCCAGCGCCATCAAGCCGCCGAGGCTGTGGCCGACCAATGCCTGCGCGCCGCTGGCGGCGATGCGTTCGGCCAGCCGCGGCATGGCCGCCTCGGCGCCGCCGAACAGGCTGGCATAGCCGAACAGCTCGACCTCGAAGCCGGCACGACGCAACCGCCACGCCAGGGGCGCGAGCCAGTGGCGCGAGTTCCACAGGCCATGGACGAGCAGGACCTTCATCGCGTGCCCCGTGCGGATGCCGTACTCAGCCGCAATCGAGCTTGGTGATGACGTTGCCGCCGTCGACGTAAACGTTGATGCGGTCCGGCTTGAAATCGCGCGTGACCGCCTGGCCCGGGGCGATCGGGCGGATCAGGCCGGCGCCGCTCTCCTTCCACACGCGCGCCATGACCTGCTGGTCGGAGGGCTGGCCGACGGCCCAGGCCACGCGATCGGCATGGCAGGCGCCATCGCTGCGCACTTGCGGCCCGGGGCTTTCGGGCTGCATCGACTTCGGCGGCGCGCACGCGGCGAGGCCGAAAACCAGGACGACACCCATCGCTGCATGCTTCATCGCACTGCTCCCTCGTGGACGATCGGCGCGAGCATAGCAGCGCCCCGGCGTAGCCCGGCGTCACGACGGGCATGACCTATGGAACCGGCAGCGCGCGGCGAACCGGGGCATCATCGGGGGCTTGTGTTGTCCGTCCGGCCCGCCATGCGCTCCCTGCTTCCGCTGTTCGCCCTGCTGCTTGCCCCCCTCGCCTTCGCCGACGAACCGGCGGCACCGCCCGCCCCACTGGATGACGGCCCCTACCTGCGCCGCGCGGGCAATGGGCTGGACGCCGAGTGGGTGTGCGACGGCCAGGTGCAGCGCGCGCATGTCGCCTTCCGCCACGGCCGTGCGACGGTCCCGGCGCGTTGCGGCTACCCGCATGCGCTGGAGATCGACGCCGCACCCGCGCCGCCGGTGCGCGCCGAGCGGCCGATGCCGGCGAAGCTGGCCGCGCTGTCGGACATCCATGGCCAGTACGGGATCCTGCGCCAGCTGCTGCACGCCAACGGGCTGATCGACGCGCAGGATGGCTGGGCCTGGGGCGATGGCCTGCTGGTGGTGAACGGCGATGTGTTCGACCGCGGCCCGCAGGTCACCGAGGCGTTCTGGCTGTTGCAGCAGCTGCAGCGGCAGGCACGCGCGGCCGGTGGCGACGTGCTGTTCGTGCTCGGCAATCACGAAACGATGGAGCTGTACGACGACCTGCGTTACCTCAACCCGAAGTACGCGCAGGTCGCCACGCTGCTCGGCCGGCCGTATCCGGCGCTGTACGACGCCGACAGCGTGCTCGGCGCATGGCTGCGGCAGGCACCGGCGATCGCGCGGGTGGGCGACACGCTGTTCCTGCACGGTGGCATCTCGCCGGAATTCCTCGCCCAGGGCATCGACCGCGACGAGGCCAACACGCGCTACCGGCAATCGCTCGGTACGCCGAAGGCGCAGGTGAAAGCCGATCCACGCACCGCGCCGCTGTATGACGGCAAGACCAGCCCGATCTGGTATCGCGGTTACTTCGACGGCCGCGCCACGCCGGAAGCGGTGACGGCGGTGCTCGCGCAGCTCGGCGTTTCGCGGATCGTCGTCGGCCATACCTCGATGGCGCACGTGGGCAGCTATTTCGACGGGCGGGTGATCGCCATCGACAGCAGCATCAAGCGCGGGGAGTCCGGGGAAATGTTGCTGATCGAGAACGGCGAGGTGAGTCGCGGGCTGCTCGATGGCACGCGGGCGCCGCTGCTGCCGGGCAGCGGTGAGGACGAGGACGACTGACGGGGTTCTTTCGGGGGCTGGCGGTGTGGATCGGCTCGCATGGATCCGTGCACGGCCTGCGGGGGCGGGGCCCTTTCGGGACACGCCGTAAACCCATCCATGGGGGC
>NZ_LLXU01000067.1 GCF_001431645.1 Stenotrophomonas panacihumi
GCATGGCCGCCGCCCGCCTGAGCGCCTGCCCCGGCAACGGGCCGAAGCCAAGGACGCCCCCGCAAAAACAAGCACCCACAAAAAAAGCGGGCCGAAGCCCGCTTTTCTCGTAAGTCAAAGGAACCCGCGATTACTCGCCAGCGCCCTCTTCCTCGACAGCCTTGATCGACAGGCGGATACGGCCCTGCTTGTCGACTTCCAGCACCTTGACCTTGACCAGATCGCCTTCCTTCAGCTTGTCGCCGACCTTCTCCACGCGCTCGCTGGAGATCTGCGACACGTGCACCAGGCCGTCCTTGCCCGGCAGGATGGTCACGAACGCACCGAAGTCCATGATCTTGGCGACCTTGCCTTCGTAGATGCGGCCCGGCTCGACGTCCGAGGTGATCTGCTCGATGCGCGACTTGGCCGCCTGCGCGGCGATCGCGTTGACCGAGGCGATGACGATGGTGCCGTCGTCCTGGATGTCGATCTGCGTGCCGGTTTCCTTGGTGATGGCCTGGATGGTCGAGCCACCCTTGCCGATCACTTCGCGGATCTTGTCCGGGTGGATCTTGATCGTCAGCAGGCGCGGCGCGTAGTCGGACAGCTCCGAACGCGGCGTGGTCAGGCCGTGGGACATCTCGCCCAGGATGTGCAGGCGGCCAGCCTTGGCCTGCTGCAGGGCCTGCTTCATGATTTCTTCGGTGATGCCTTCGATCTTGATGTCCATCTGCAGGGCGGAAATGCCCTCGGCAGTACCGGCCACCTTGAAGTCCATGTCGCCCAGGTGATCTTCGTCACCCAGGATGTCGGACAGCACCACGAAGCGATCGCCTTCCTTCACCAGGCCCATGGCGATACCCGCCACCGGGGCCTTCACCGGCACGCCGGCATCCATCAGCGCCAGCGACGAGCCGCACACCGACGCCATCGACGAGGAACCGTTGGACTCGGTGATTTCCGACACCACGCGAATGGTGTACGGGAAGGCTTCGATGGTCGGCATCACGGCCAGCACGCCGCGCTTGGCCAGGCGGCCGTGGCCGATCTCGCGACGCTTCGGCGCGCCAAAACGGCCGCACTCACCCACCGAGTAGGGCGGGAAGTTGTAATGGAACAGGAAGTTTTCCTTGTACTCGCCGGCGACCGCATCGATCACCTGGCCGTCGCGCGCGGTGCCCAGCGTGATGGTCACGATGGCCTGCGTCTCGCCGCGGGTGAACAGCGCCGAGCCGTGGGTGCGCGGCAGCACGCTGGTCTTCACGGCGATCGGGCGGACGGTGTCCAGCGCACGGCCGTCGATGCGGACCTTGGTGTCGAGCACCGAGTCGCGCATGGTGCGGTATTCCAGCTCGCCGAACTCCTTCGACAGCTCGGCCGAATTCCAGCCCTCGGCGGCCACGCGGCCAGCCAGCGACTCGACCACGTCCTTCTTGATCGCCGAGATGGCGTCACGGCGCTGCAGCTTGTCGCGGACCTGGAAGGCTTCGCCCAGGCGCGGGCCGATGGCTTCCTTCAGCGCGGAGATCAGCGCGTCGTTCTTGGCCGGGGCCACCCAGTCGCTCGGCTTGGTGCCGGCTTCCACGGTCAGCTCGTTGATCGCGTTGATGACCTTCTGCAGCTCGCGGTGGCCGAAGGTGACCGCGCCCAGCATCACGTCTTCGGACAGCAGCTCGGCTTCCGATTCCACCATCAGCACGGCGTTGGAGGTACCGGCGACCACCAGCTCCAGCTGCGATTCCTTCAGCTCGGTGGCGGTCGGGTTGAGGATGTACTCACCGTTCTTGTAGCCGACCTTGGCCGCGCCGATCGGGCCCATGAACGGGGTGCCGGCCAGCGCCAGCGCCGCCGAGGCACCGATCATCGCCGGGATGTCGCCGTCCACTTCCGGGTTCAGCGACATCAGGGTGGCGATGATCTGGACTTCGTTCTTGTAGTCCTCCGGGAACAGCGGGCGGATCGGGCGGTCGATCAGGCGGGAGATCAGCGTCTCCTTCTCGGTCGCACGGCCTTCGCGCTTGAAGAAGCCACCCGGGATGCGGCCGCCGGCGTAGAACTTCTCCTGGTAATCGACCGTCAGCGGGAAGAAGTCCTGGCCTTCGCGCGCGCTCTTGGCGGCGACGGCGGTGACCAGCAGTACGGTGTCGTCCATCTTGACGATGACGGCGCCACCGGCCTGGCGGGCGATCTCGCCCGTCTCAAGCGTGACGGTGTGCTTGCCGTACTGGAAGGTTTTGGTGATTTTTGCCACGGGGGTTTCCTTGGGAATGTAGCTTTCTTCGGATGGACCATCCCCGGCCCTTGCCAAGGATGGGTGGCCGGCAGCCCGGCCCGAATTCGGGGTCACGCAAAACGAAACCGCGGCGCATCACTGCGCCGCGGTAGGGGTTCGATCAGCGGCGCAGGCCGAGCTTCTCGATCAGGGACTTGTAACGCTCGCCGTCCTTCTTCTTCAGGTAGTCGAGCAGGCTGCGACGGCGGTTGACCATCTGCAGCAGGCCGCGGCGGCTGTGGTGGTCCTTCTTGTGGGTCTTGAAGTGGCCGGTCAGCTGCTCGATGCGGGCGGTCAGCAGGGCGACCTGCACTTCCGGGGAGCCGGTATCGGCGGCGCTGCGCTTGTTGTCTTCAATGACCTTCTGGGTGTCGATCGACATGATGTTTTCTCTGGTAGATGCGGGGTCGGCAGGAACGCACGCTGCGCACCGCCTGACTCGCCGTTTGCTGATGGAATGGGCGCGAGGCGCCAGATGCCCGAAAAGGCCGCGAAATTGTACCGGCCGGGGCCGCCGCGAACAAGGTCGGCGCACGAACCGCGGGTTCAGGCATTGAACAGGCGCTGCGGCGCCAGCAAACCCTCGGCGTCCACCCTGCCCAGCCCGGAGGGCTGGCCGTCGGGCCCGAACACGACCACTTCACCGGCCGGGAAAGCCGGGTCGCGCAGCCGCTGGCCCATGCGAAAGCGCCGGGCCGGCTCCTCGGCCAGGTCGATGCGCGGGTAGTCGGCCAGCCCGGCGGCCAGCGGCAGGAGCAGGCCTTCGGCCGGCTCACCGGCGGCCAGACGGGCCTCCAGCGCCTCCAGCGTGAACATCTCCGGGGACCGGAACGGCTCGACCCACAGGCGCCGCAGGCCGGCGATATGCGCGCCGCAACCCAGGGACTCGCCCAGGTCGCGCGCCAGGCTGCGGATGTAGGTGCCCGACCCGCAGGTCACCCGCAGGCGCAGGTGGGGGCCGTCCAGCCCCAGGATCTCCACCGCATGCACCTCGACCTCGCGCTCGGGCGCCTCGATGGCCTCGCCGCGGCGGGCCTTGGCGTACAGCGGCTCCCCGCCCTGCTTGAGGGCCGAGTAGATCGGGGCGCGCTGGCGGATGCGACCGGTGAACGGTACCAGCGCCGCGGCGATGGCCGCTTCGTCGAGCACCGGCACCGGACGCTCGCGCAGCGGCACGCCATCGGCGTCGTCGGTATCGGTGGTGACGCCCAGCACCACGTCGGCGTCATAGGCCTTCGCCGAGCCGAGCAGCAGGCCGGCGATCTTGGTCGCCTCGCCGAAGCACAGCGGCAGCAGGCCCGTGGCCAGGGGGTCGAGCGCGCCAGTATGGCCGCCCTTCTCCGCCCGCAGCAGCCGGCGCGCGGCCTGCAGCGCCTGGTTGGAGCTCAGGCCGGCGGGCTTGTCGAGCAGCAGGATGCCGTCGAGGCGACGGAAGGGAATCTTCGACATGGAATGCTCATCGGCGCCGGAAGCGCCGAGCCATCAGGACTCGTCGTCGGCCGGCGCCGTCGGCAAATCGCGCAGCAGGTTGTCGATGCGCTCGCCGCGATCGACCGAATCGTCGTAATGGAAATGCAGCTCCGGCACGTGCCGCAGCTTCATCGCACGAGCCAGCTGCATGCGCAGCTCGCGCGCGAGTTCCTTCAGCCCCTTCATCGCCTCGACCGAACGTTCCGGCTGCAGGGCGGTGACGAAGACCTTGGCATGGGCCAGGTCGCGGGTGACCTCGACATCGGACACGCTCACCGACGGCAGCCCGTGTTCGCGCACGGCGACGTGCACGAGGGTGCCGAGCTCGCGGCGGAGCTGGGCGGAAACGCGATCGGTGCGGTGGAAGGACTTGGTCGGCACGAGCTTGGGATTCTTCTTCTGTTGCGGGGTTGCAGGTGGATCCGGGGCCCGCCGATGACGGGCCCCGGAACAGGTCTTACAGGGTGCGCGGCACTTCGATGCGCTCGAAGCACTCGATCTGGTCGCCAACCTTGACGTCGTTGTAGGCCTTCACGCCGATACCGCACTCGGTACCGTTGCGGACCTCTTCCACGTTTTCCTTGAAGCGGCGCAGCGATTCCAGTTCGCCTTCGAACACCACCACGCTGTCGCGCAGCACGCGGATCGGCTTGGAGCGCTTGACCACGCCCTCGACGATCATGCAGCCCGCCACCGCGCCGAACTTCGAGCTGCGGAACACGTCGCGGACCTCGGCGATACCGATGATCTCCTCGCGGATCTCCACGCCCAGCAGGCCCGAAGCAACCTGCTTCACCTGGTCGATCACGTCATAGATGATCGAGAAGTAGCGCAGGTCCACGCCGTTGGCTTCGATGATCTTGCGCGCCGAGGCGTCGGCACGCACGTTGAAGCCGATGACCGTGGCCTTGGAGGCGACCGCCGAGTTGGCGTCCGACTCGGTGATGCCACCCACGCCGGCGTGGATCACGTTGATGCGGATGTCGTCGTTGGACAACGCGACCAGCGCCTGGCTCAGGGCCTGCACCGAACCCTGCACGTCGGCCTTGATCACCAGGTTCAGCACCTGCTGGCCTTCACCCTTGCCCATCTGCGCCAGGATGTCTTCCATGCGGTTGCCCGCGGAGGAGACCAGGCGGGTTTCGCGACGCTTGGCTTCACGCTGCTGCGCGACGTCCTTGGCCAGGCGCTCGTCCTCGACCACGACGAAGTCGTCGCCGGCGTCCGGCACGCCCGACAGGCCGAGCACCTGCACCGGGATCGACGGGCCGGCGAAATCCGGCTGCTTGCCGGTTTCGTCAAACAGCGCGCGCACGCGGCCGTACTGGATGCCGCAGACCAGGTAATCGCCCTTCTTCAGCTGGCCCTGCTGCACCAGCACGGTGGCGACCGGGCCACGGCCCTTGTCCAGCGAGGACTCGATGACCGTACCGCTGGCGCGGCCATCCGGCACCGCCTTCAGTTCGAGCACTTCGGCCTGCAGCGAGATGGCGTCCAGCAGCGTGTCGATGCCCAGGCCGGTCTTGGCCGAGACTTCGACGAACTGGGTATCGCCACCGAACTCTTCGGCGACCACGTCCTGGCTCAGCAGCTCGTTCTTCACGCGCAGCGGATCGGCGTCGGACTTGTCCATCTTGTTGACCGCCACGATCAGCGGGACACCGGCAGCCTTGGCGTGCTGCACGGCTTCCTTGGTCTGCGGCATGACGCCATCGTCTGCCGCCACGACCAGCACCACGATGTCGGTCAGCTTGGCGCCGCGGGCGCGCATCGAGGTGAATGCGGCGTGGCCCGGGGTGTCGAGGAAGCTGATGACGCCCTTCGGGGTTTCGACGTGGTAGGCGCCGATGTGCTGGGTGATGCCGCCGGCTTCGCCCGAGGCGATCTTGGTGCGGCGGATGTAATCCAGCAGCGAGGTCTTGCCGTGGTCGACGTGGCCCATGATGGTGACCACCGGCGGACGCGGACGCGCTTCGCCCTGCACTTCTTCCGAATGCGCCAGCAGCGCGTCTTCGAAGTCGTTGCTGTCGGCACGCACGGCCTTGTGGCCGAGCTCTTCGGTGATCAGCACCGCGGTGTCGTGGTCGATGCTCTGGGTGATGGTGGCCATCACGCCCATCTTGAACAGCGCCTTCACCACGTCGCCGCCCTTCAGCGCGAGCTTCTGCGCCAGGTCGGCCACGGTGATGGTCTCGCCGATGGCGATCTCGCGCACGACCGGGGCGGTCGGACGCTCGAAGCCATGCGGGCCACTGCCACCGCCGCCACCGCCACGCTGCTGCTCGAAGCCGCGGCGACCGCCGGTCGGCTTGGGCTTGCCACGCACGTTGGAACGGCGCGCGCGATCGGCGGCCGACAGGTGCAGCTGGCCGGCGAAACGCTTGGTCGCGTCGTCGTCCTCCACGCCCGCCACCATGGCGTGCGAGCCACGGGTCTTGTGGCGCGCGGCATTGTTGTTGCGATCATCGGCGCGCGGTGCGGCCGGACGCGCGGCGACCGGGGCACGCGGCGCGGCCGGTGCCGGACGCGCGGGGCGTGCCGGCGCGGCGCTGCCTGCATCGGCGGTTGCGCCGCCGCTGCGCGCGGCAGCCTCGGCGGCCTTGCGCTCGGCTTCCACGCGATCACGCTCGGCCTGGGCTTCCTGGCGCTTGCGCTCGTTTTCTTCGGCACGCTTGCGGTCGACCTCGGCCAGCGCCTGCTGCTCGGCGAGATTGCGCGCGCGCGACGCTTCCAGCTTGCGCAGGATCTCGGCGCGCTCCGGATCGATCGGCGCGGCAGGCGCCGGGTTGCGCGGCGGCGCGGCGACCGGCGCCACCGGGGCCGCAGGCGCGACAGGCGCTTCGGCGACAGGCGCGGCGGGGGCGGCCGGCGCGGCGCGCGGAGCTTCCGGCGCTTCGGCCTCGGCCGCCTTCACGTAGGTACGCTTCTGGCGGACTTCGACGTTGACCGTGGTCTTGCTGCGGCCCGCGCTGACCGTCACTTCCTCGACCTTGCGCCGGTTCAGGGTGATCTTCTTCGGCGCTTCGCCCACCGATTCGGCCGACGCTTCGGACTTGCCGTGCGTGCGGCGCAGGAAGCCGAGCAGCTTCATCTTCTCGGTGCTGGTCACGACCTGGTCGGGACCGCTGAACTTCATACCGGCCGTGGCCAGCTGTTCCAGCAGTTTCTCGACCGGCGTGTTGACCAGTTCGGCAAGCTTGCGGATGGTGGTTTGCTGCGACATTCGGATCCTATGATCTGGTTGGCGCCCCCTCGCCCAGAGCAAGGGAAGCGCAGATTCTAAGCCCTGAGCGGCTCAGGGCGGGTTTCATCGCCGGCTCATTCGCCGCGCTCCAAGCGGGCGATCTCCTCGGCGCGGGCCGCCAGGATCAGCGCGGCGGCGCGCTCGGCGGTCAGCCCTTCGATGCCGAAATCGACGACTTCGTCGGCAGCCAGGTCCGACAGGTCCTCGCTGGTACGCACGCCATTGGCGGCCAGGGCATACGCGGTGGCTTCGTCCATGCCCTTGAGGGCCAGCAGGTCCTCGGCGGGCTGGTGCTCGTCCAGGCCTTCTTCCTCGGCCAGGGCGGCATTGAGCAGGGCGTCGCGGGCGCGGGCGCGCAGTTCCTCGACGATGTCCTCGTCGAAGCCCTCCACCGCCAGCAGCTCGCCAACCGGCACATAGGCGATTTCCTCGACCGTGCTGAAGCCCTCTGCGACCAGGATGCCGGCGATTTCCTCGTCCACTTCCAGCTTGTCCATGAACAGCTGGCGGGCGGTGGCCTGCTCGGCCTCGCTCTTGGCCTGCACCTGGTCGGCGGTCATCACGTTGAGCTGCCAGCCGGTCAGGCGGCTGGCCAGGCGCACGTTCTGGCCGCCCTTGCCGATCGCCTGGGCGAGGCGGTCTTCGGCCACGGCCAGGTCCATCGAGTGCTTCTCTTCGTCGACGATGATCGACTGCACCTCGGCCGGCGCCATCGCGTTGATGACGAAGTTGGCCGGGTTCTCGTTCCACAGCACGATGTCCACGCGCTCGCCGTTGAGCTCGTTGGACACGGCCTGCACGCGCGAACCGCGCATGCCGATGCACGCGCCGATCGGATCGGTGCGCGCGTCGTGGGCGATGACGGCGATCTTGGCGCGGTCACCCGGATCGCGGGCGCAGCCCTTGATCTCGACCAGGCCCTGGCCGACTTCCGGCACTTCGAGCTTGAACAGTTCGATCATGAATTCCGGCGCGGCGCGGCTGATGAACAGCTGCGGGCCACGCGGCTCCGAACGCACTTCGGCCAGGTAGCCGCGCACGCGGTCACCGGCGCGCAGCACGTCGCGCGGAATGCCCTTGTCCTTCGGGATGAAGCCTTCGGCGTTGCCGCCGAGGTCGACGTAGATGTTGCCGCGCTCGGCGCGCTTGACCACGCCGGTGATCAGCTCGCCCACGCGGTCGCTCCACGCATCCACCACCTGCTGGCGCTCGGCCTCGCGCACGCGCTGGACGATGACCTGCTTGGCGGCCTGGGCGGCAATGCGGCCGAAATCGGGGTTTTCGATCTGCTCTTCGATGAAGTCGCCAATCTCCACGCCGTCGGCTTCGTCCACGGCGTCCATCATGCGGATCTGCCGGTCCGGCGAATCCATCACGACGTCGTCGGCGACGACTTCCCAGCGGCGGAAGGTTTCGTAGCTGCCGTCCTTGTGGTCGATCGACACGCGGGCCAGCACGTCCTGGTCGGGGTAGCGCTTCTTCGCAGCCGAAGCCAGCGCGGCCTCGATCGCGTCGAAGATCACTTCACGCGGCACGCCTTTTTCATTGGCCACCGCGTCCACTACCAGCAAAAGTTCCTTGCTCATTTGGTCACTCCGCGCGCGGCTTCTTTGCCGCCGACTCGTTGGATGGTTTCTTGGTGCCCTGGCCCGCCTTCTTCGGGCCCGGCTTGTTCGGTTTTTGCGGGGCCAGCCCCAGCGCGACCCAGTCCGGCAGGATCCGCGCCTTGTCGATGTTGTCGAACGCCACCGCGATCTCGGTGCCTTCGACCTCGAAGACCACCTGGCCCGCTTCGGCATCGACCCGCACGATCACGCCCTGCAGGCGGCGGCGGTTGTTCTGCGGCAGCTTCAGGCCGACCTTCGCCGACTCGCCGACGTGGCGGGCGAACTGGTCCAGGGTGAACAGCGGGCGGTCCACGCCCGGCGAGGACACTTCCAGCGTGTAATTGCCGCTGATCGGATCCTCGACGTCGAGCTGGGCGGAGACTTCACGGCTCACGCGCTCGCAGTCGTCGATGTTGACCACGCGCTCGGGCTGTTCGGCCAGCGGCACGTCGATGTACAGGCGCAACGTCGCGCTGCCGGGGGCCGGCAGGTACTCGGCGCCCAGCAGCTCCAGCCCCAGCGCCTCGACGGTGGGTGCCAGCAGTTCGGCGATTTCAGTAGCCTTGTCGCTCACAGCTGCCCTCGGTTAATGGGTACGGACCGGGTGGAAATCCAGTCCCGGGAAACAACAAGGGGCCCCATGGGCCCCTTGCGAGTGTGCCCGGCCTCTAGGGGCCGGCGTGGCGGCGGGAACATGGCTGCCACGACTTCGGATCCAGCGACCTGCGCCCTGCCGGGCCGATCGGGGTCCGCCAACGGAAGCCGGGTCCCGGTCGGAGGCCCATGGCGCCGACCCTGAAACGCTTTCCGCAAGAGCCCGGTATGTTACGGCGTACCCCCTGCCGTGGCAACCCTCGGGGCTGGCGAGCAAGCCCGGGCGGCTTGCCACCGGCGGTGGGCGCGCCTCAATGCGGCGTGGCGACGCCCTGGGACATCACGGCCGCCGCCGCGGGTTCGGAATGCACCATGTTGGCAAGCGACACGATGCCGACCAGCCGCTTGTCCGCATCGACCACCGGCAACCTGCGCACTTCCAGGCTGGCCATGTTGCGCGCGATGTCCTGCACGTCGTCGCTGGCATAGCAGTACTTCACCGCCGGCGACATCACCTCGCTCACCGTGCGGCCTTCCACCCCGCCTTCGGCCACGCCGCGCACGACGATGTCGCGATCGGTGAGCATGCCCACCAGGCGGTCGTGGTCGCGCACCGGCAGGCTGCCGATGTTGAGCGTGCGCATGGTCTGCGCGGCTTCGCGCAGCGATTGGTCCGGACGCACGGTCTGCACGTCGCGGCTCATGATGTTCTCGATGATCATCGCCAGACTCCCTCGAAGGAGTGCGCAGCGTGCAAGGCGAAAGGTTTGCGCCGCATGAGCGAACCGTGAGCGCTGCCGCGACGTTGCTGAAGCCGCCCGTGGAAACCGATGCAAACGAAAACGGCGGATCCGTTTCCGGATCCGCCGCTTCGTTTTTTCTACTGCGAACCCGTCGCGAACGCCGGGATGCTTATGTGGTAGCGGGGGCAGGATTTGAACCTGCGACCTTCGGGTTATGAGCCCGACGAGCTGCCAGACTGCTCCACCCCGCAGCAGAGAAAGAGATTATGACGATACAGGAGAACTATTGCAACCCCCTGCAGCGTTTTTTCGCATTAATCAGGCCAGATGCTCGAACGCGCGCTGGCACCAGACCATGATCGGATTCCACGCCACGCCCAGCGCGAGCAGTGCGAGCGCGTTGACGCCGAGCACCACGCCGAGCACGCGGTCGTTGTTCGCCGGCAACGGCTCGCCGACCGGTTCGTCGAAGTACATCACCTTGATGACGCGCAGGTAGTAGTACGCACCGATCACCGCGCAAATCACGCCGAGGATCGCCAGCCACAGCATGTGGCCCTGCACCGCCGCGCCGAGCACGGCCAGCTTGGTCCAGAAGCCCAGGAACGGCGGGATACCGGCAAGCGACGCCATGATGCACAGCACCAGGCCGGCCATCCACGGGTTGCGGGCGTTCAGGCCCTTGAAGTCGTCGATGTTCTCGGCCTCGAAGCCGCTGCGCGACAGCGCGATGATCGCGCCGAACGAAGCGGTCGACATGATCGCGTAGCTCACGGCATAGAACATCGCGGCCGAATAACCGCGCTCGTCGCCACCGGCCACGCCCATCAGCAGGAAGCCGATGTGCGAGACGGTCGAGTAAGCCAGCATGCGTTTGAGGTTGCTCTGCGCGATCGCCATCAGGTTGCCGATCACCAGCGACAGCGCCGACAGCGCACCGATCAGCAGGCTCCACTGCGGCGACAACGGGCCCATGCCCATTTCCAGCAGGCGGTAAGCCATGCCGAACGCGGCCAGCTTCGGTGCCGAGCTGATGAACAGCGCGATCGGCGCCGGGGCGCCCTGGTACACGTCGGGCAGCCACATGTGGAACGGCGCGGCGCCCAGCTTGAAGGCCACGCCGGCGATCATGAAGACCGTGCCGGTAAGCAGCAGCAGGCGCTCGGGCGAGCCGTCGATGGCGTCATGGATGCCGGCCAGGCTCAGCGTGCCGGTCGCGCCGTAGATTAGCGACATGCCGTACAGCAGCAGGCCCGAGGCCAGCGAGCCGAGCACGATGTACTTCATCGCCGCCTCGGTGGCCAGGCCGTTGTCGCGGTTCGAGGCGACCAGCGCGTACGAACACAGCGCGAGCAGTTCCAGGCCCAGGTACACCATCAGCAGGCTGCCGGCCGAGACCAGGATCATCATGCCCGCGGTGGCGAACAGCACCAGCACCGGGATCTCGCCCTGGAACAGGCTGCGCTCGCGCAGGTAGCTCCAGCCGTAGACCAGCGTCAGGCCGCTGACCAGCACGATCACGGTCTTCATCACGTCCGCGGCGGTGTCGCGCACGAACATGCCGTTGAAGATCTCGCCCTGCCCGCCCACGCCGGTGGCCAGCATCGCCAGCACGATGGCGAGGATCGCGACCGAGATCAGGTGGGTCCAGACCTTGTGCCGCTGGCTGACGAACAGGTCGATCATCAGCAGGGCGAAGGCGCCACCGATCAGCACCAGTTCGGGTGCGAGCGGCGCCAGGTCGGCAGTGGTCAACGACAGGGGCGTTGGCGTGGTCATCATCATTCCTGGTTCAATTTCTTGCGACGGCCCGTCAGAGCTTGCTGACGGCGATCTGGGTCGCCAGCTTCGCGATCGACGGCTCCATCAGGTCGGTCAGCGGCTTGGGATAGATGCCCAGGGCCAGCACGCCGATGGCGAACACGCCGAGCACGAACGCCTCGCGGCCATTGATGTCCTTCAGCTCGGCCACGTGGGCATTGGCGACCTCGCCGAAGAACACGCGCTTGTAGAGCCACAGCGTGTAGGCGGCGGTGATCACCAGCGTGGTGGCCGCGCCGAACGCGATGAACGGATGCTTCTGGAAGCTGGCCATGATCACCATGAACTCGCCGACGAAGCCGCTGGTGCCCGGCAGGCCCGCGTTGGCCATGTAGAACAGCATGGCGAAGGTGGCGAACCACGGCATCACGTTCACCACGCCGCCGTAATCGGCGATGCGGCGGGTATGCATGCGGTCGTACAGCACGCCGATGCAGGTGAACATCGCGCCGGAGACGAAGCCGTGCGAGATCATCTGCACCATCGCGCCCTGCAGGCCCAGGCGGGCGGCGTCGACGCTGCCGTAGTCACGCACCAGGGTGAAGGCGATGAACGTGCCGAGGGTGACGAAGCCCATGTGGGCGATCGACGAATAAGCCACCAGCTTCTTCATGTCGTCCTGCACCAGGGCGACCAGGCCGACGTAGATCACCGCGATCAGCGACAGCGCGATCACCACCCACGCGAAGTGGTTGCTGGCGTCCGGCACGATCGGCAGGTTGAAGCGCAGGAAGCCGTAGCCACCGATCTTCAGCGCGATGGCGGCCAGGATCACCGAACCGGCGGTCGGCGCTTCCACGTGCGCGTCCGGCAGCCAGGTGTGCACCGGGAACATCGGCACCTTGACCGCGAAGGCGATCATGAAGGCGAAGAAGATCCAGGTCTGTTCCTTGGCGGTCAGCTGCATCGCGTACAGGTCGGCGAGCTGGAAGCTGCCGCCCTTCAGGTACAGGTAGATCAGCGCCACCAGCATCAGCACCGAGCCGAGGAAGGTGTACAGGAAGAACTTGATCGCGGCGTAGATGCGGCGCGGGCCGCCCCACACGCCGATGATCAGGAACATCGGGATCAGCATGGCTTCGAAGAACACGTAGAACAGCATCGCGTCGGTTGCCGCGAAGATGCCCACGGTCACGCCTTCCAGGATTAGGAAGGCCGCCACGTACTGGTTGACGCGCTTCTCGATCACGCCCCACGCGCCGACCAGGGCCAGCACCGTGACCAGGGTGGTCAGCACGATCAGCGCGATGGCGATGCCGTCCACGCCCAGGTTGTAGCCGATGTTGTACGCCGGGATCCAGGCATGCAGCTCGACGAACTGCAGCGCATCGCTGCTGCGGTCATAACCGGTGAGCAGCGGCAGGCTGATCAGCAGGGTCACCACCGCGACGACCAGGGACGCCCAGCGGGCGGCCTGTGCGTTGCGCAGGGCGAGGATCAGGGCACCGCCGAGGATCGGCAGCCAGATCAGGACACTCAATAGGGGCCAGTTCGACACGTCTTCTTATCCGTACAGGTCAACGCCAGACATAATTCACGACGGTCAACAGGGCGATCAGCCCGATGATCATCGCGAAGGCGTAGTGGTAGAGGAAACCGGACTGCGTGCGACGCAGCAGGTGGGCGGCCAGGTCGACCACGCGGGCCGAACCGTTGACCACCGCGCCGTCGACCACATGGGTGTCGATCGCGCGGGACACCTTGCCCAGGCGGACGCCGCCGCCGGCGAAGCCGTTGATCCAGAGCTTGTCGAAACCGTACTTCTCTTCGAGGATCCGCACCGGCCAGGCAAAGAGCTTGCGCGCCTTGCCCGCCAGGTCCGGCTTCCACAGGTACATCAGCGCCGCCAGCAGGAAACCGGCCAGGGTCAGCCAGAACGGCCAGGCGCTCATGCCATGCGTGGCGTACTCGACCGGGCCGTGCCAGAACTCTTCGCCCACCTCGGCCACGGTGTTGTGGCTCTGGTTGTAGAAGTCGATGACGCCGGTGAAGAACGTGGTCTCCTGGCCGGGCACCGTCTCGGCGGCGCGGTGGCCCATCCAGTCCGTGCCGAACAGCATCGGGCCGGAGGTAATGAAACCGATCGCGATCGACGGGATCGCCAGCAGCACCAGCGGCAGGGTCACCACCCACGGCGACTCGTGCGGCTCGTGCGCGCCATGGCCGTGGCCGTGGTCGTCGTGGCCGTGGTCGTCATGCGCATGGTCATCGTGCGCATGGTCATCGTGCGCGTGGTCGGCGTGCGCATCGTGGTGCGCATGCGCGTCGCGGAAGCGCTCCTTGCCATGGAAGGTCATGAACAGCAGGCGGAAGCTGTAGAAGCTCGTCACCAGCACGCCGCCCAGCACCGCCCAGTAGCCGTACGTGGCCACCCAGTTGTGCGCGTGGTGCGCGTGGATCTCGGCCGCCTCGATGATGGTGTCCTTCGAGTAGAAGCCGGAGAAGAACGGCGTGCCGACCAGGGCCAGCGTACCGATGACGCTGGTCCAGTAGGTGATCGGCATGTACTTGCGCAGGCCGCCCATCTTGCGCATGTCCTGCTCGTGGTGCATGCCGATGATGACCGAGCCGGCCGCCAGGAACAGCAGCGCCTTGAAGAAGGCGTGCGTCATCAGGTGGAACACCGCCGCCGAGTACGCCGACACGCCCAGCGCGACGGTCATGTAGCCCAGCTGCGACAGCGTCGAGTAGGCGACCACGCGCTTGATGTCGTTCTGCACGATGCCGATCAGGCCGGTGAAGAACGCGGTGGTCGCGCCGACGAACAGCACGAAGTTCAGCGCGGTTTCCGACAGCTCGAACAGCGGCGACATGCGCGCCACCATGAAGATGCCGGCGGTCACCATCGTGGCGGCGTGAATCAGCGCCGAGATCGGGGTCGGGCCTTCCATCGAGTCCGGCAGCCAGACATGCAGCGGCACCTGCGCCGACTTGCCCATCGCGCCAATGAACAGGCAGATGCAGATCAGCGTGGCGACCGACCACACCACCGGCTGACTGAGCAGCGCGAAGTGCTGGCCGAACAGGTCGAAGGAGCCATCCCACAGCTGCACGGCGGCGCGCGGGTCGGCAAGCACCCCGGCGTTGGCGAACACGGTCGCGTAGTCGAGGGTGTTGAACACCCACAGCACCGCGGCGATGCCGAGGATGAAGCCGAAGTCGCCGACGCGGTTGACCAGGAACGCCTTCATGTTGGCGAACACCGCGGTCGGGCGCTTGAACCAGAAGCCGATCAGCAGGTACGACACCAGGCCCACCGCTTCCCAGCCGAAGAACAGCTGCAGGAAGTTGTTGCTCATCACCAGGGTGAGCATCGAGAAGGTGAACAGCGAGATGTAGCTGAAGAAGCGCTGGTAGCCCGGGTCATCGGCCATGTAGCCGATGGTGTAGATGTGCACCAGCAGCGAGACGAAGGTCACCACGACCATCATCATCGCGGTCAGCTTGTCGATCATGAAACCGACATGCGCGCTGTACTGGCCCACCTCGAAGAAGGTGTACAGGTTCTGGTTGAACGGCGAGGCGCCCTGCCCCACCAGCTGGTACAGCACGAAGCACGACAGCGCGCAGCTGATCGCCACGCCGAGGATGGTGGCGAACTGGGCGCCCTTGCGGCCGACCTGCCGGCCGAACAAGCCGGCGATGATGCTGCCCACCAGCGGTGCGAGCACCACGGTGATGAGCAGGCCCTTGGAGAGTGTGATTTCCATCTTCGGGTCAGCCCTTCAGCGAATCGACTTCGGCCACATTGATCGTGCGGCGGGTGCGGAACAGGGTCACCAGGATGGCCAGGCCGATGGCGGCTTCGGCGGCGGCGACGGTCAGGATGAAGAACACGAACAGCTGCCCCGCCGTGTCGCCCAGGTGGCGCGAGAAGGCGATGAAGTTGATGTTCACCGAGAGCAGCAGCAGCTCGATGCACATCAGCAGCACGATGACGTTCTTGCGGTTGAGGAAGATGCCGGCGAGGCTGATGCAGAACAGCACCGCGCCCAGTCCCAGCAGGTGGCCAAGGGTGATCACGAATTTGCCTCCGGGGTGTTGCCGGCATCCGTCGGCGCCGGGGTGACCGGCTTCACGGCGGCCATCTTGACGATGCGCAGGCGGTCGCCCGCCTTGACCCGGGTCTGCTCGGACGCGTTCTGGGTCTTGATGCCGGTGCGCTTGCGCAGGGTCAGCATCACCGCGGCGATCACCGCCACGGTCAGGATGACGGCGGCGAACTCGAACGGCATCAGGTATTCGGTGAACAGGCTGCGCGCCAGCCAGGTCAGGTTCGAGGTGTCGGCGGCCAGCGCGGCGGCGTTATCGGCCGGCAGCGGGGTGGCGGTGCGCGACTTCACGCCGATCAGGCTGACCATCTCGAACAGCATCAGCGCCGCGAAGATGATGCCCCACGGCAGGTACTTCACCCAGCCCTCGCGCAGGCGGCTGGTGTCGATGTCCAGCATCATCACCACGAACAGGAACAGCACCATCACCGCGCCGACGTAGACCAGCACCAGGGTGACACCCAGGAACTCGGCCCCGATCAGCACCCACACGCAGGCGATGGAGAAGAACGTCAGGATCAGGCACAGCACCGCGTAGACGGGGTTGCGCACGCTGATCACCGAGGCGGCCGAAACCACCGCGATCGCCGAGAAGGCCCAGAAGAGAATATTGACCCAGTCCATCATGACCTCAGCGGAAGGCGGCGTCGGCGGCGCGGCGCTCGGCGATCTCGGACTCGAGACGGTCGCCGATCGCCAGCAGCTGCGGCTTGGTGACGATGTTTTCGCCACGGTTCTCGAAGTGGTACTCGAGGATGTGGGTTTCCACGATCGAGTCGACCGGGCAGCTCTCTTCGCAGAAACCGCAGAAGATGCACTTGAACAGGTCGATGTCGTAGCGCGTGGTGCGGCGGGTGCCGTCCTCGCGCTTGGCCGAATCGATGGTGATGGCCAGCGCCGGGCACACCGCCTCGCACAGCTTGCAGGCAATGCAGCGCTCTTCCCCGTTGGGATAGCGGCGCAGCGCGTGCAGGCCACGGAAGCGCGGCGACTGCGGGAACTTCTCCATCGGGTAGATGACGGTGTACTTCGGCTTGAAGGTGTACTTCAGCGTCAGCCACAGGCCACTGAGCAGCTCGAGGAGCAGCAGGCTCTTGAAGTAATGGGTGATCTTGTTCATCGATTACACGCCCTTCTGGATCACGCCGTAGAACACCATCAATGCCGTCACCGCGATCCAGACGATGGTCAGCGGGATGAAGATCTTCCAGCCCAGTCGCATGATCTGGTCGTAGCGGTAGCGCGGGAACGACGCGCGGAACCAGATGTAGGCGCTGGCGAAGAAAAACACCTTGATGAACAGCCACGGCCAGCCGCCCAGCCAGATCCAGTCGACCAGCGGCGAGACGCTGCCCGGATTGACCCAGCCCTGGATCGGGCTCAGCCAGCCGCCGAGGAAGAAGATCGAGATCAGGAAGCTGACCAGGATCATGTTGGCGTACTCGGCCAGGAAGAACAGCGCGAAGGCGCCACCCGAGTACTCCACCATGTGGCCGGCGACAATTTCCGATTCGCCTTCCACCACGTCGAACGGCGCGCGGTTGGTTTCGGCCACGCCGGACACCCAGTACACGACGAACAGCGGGAACAGCGGGATCAGGAACCAGTCGAAGAAGCCCGAGCTGCCGCCCTGCGCCTCGACGATCGCGGTGAGGTTCACGCTCTGCGCGGCGATCATCACGCCGACCAGCGCGAAGCCCATCGCGATTTCATAGCTGACCACCTGCGCGGCCGAACGCATCGCGCCGAGGAAGGCGTACTTCGAGTTCGACGCCCAGCCGGCCAGGATGATGCCGTACACGCCCAGCGAGGTCATCGCCAGCAGGTACAGCAGGCCGACGTTGGCGTTGGACAGCACGATCTTCGCGTCGAACGGCACCACCGACC
The DNA here is from genome assembly GCF_001431645.1 of Stenotrophomonas panacihumi. Classification (GTDB taxonomy): domain Bacteria; phylum Pseudomonadota; class Gammaproteobacteria; order Xanthomonadales; family Xanthomonadaceae; genus Stenotrophomonas_A; species Stenotrophomonas_A panacihumi. Next base: position 17,673 of record NZ_LLXU01000067.1, read on the forward strand.
AGGCCGCGAAGGCCGGGGCGAGCACGATCAGCGGGGCGATCACGTACAGCGCCTTGTGCGCGCTGGACGGCTGGATGATTTCCTTGGTGAGCAGCTTGAAGACGTCGGCGAAGGCCTGCAGCAGGCCGCCGAGGCCGACATAGCTCGGCCCGTGGCGCACGTGCATCCAGCCGATCAGCTTGCGCTCCCACACCACGTAGAAGGCCACCGCGGTGATGACCGGCACCGCGATCACCAGGATCTTGGCGATGATCCACAGCACCGCGCCGATATCGCCCAGGCCCAGCAGCCACTGGTGCAGCGGATCGACCAGGTTCAACAGCATCTCGTTCATGCAGCCACCACCGTTACGCGACCGGCGCCGAGCGGCGCGGTAGCGCCATGGCCGGATTCAATCCAGACCGTGCCCGCGGCGACCCGCTTGTCCAGCACCACCGGCAGCGTCGCCTTACCGGCGCTCGTGCCGACCTTGACCATCTGGCCTTCGGCCACCTGCAGCTGCGCGGCCGCGTCCGGGCTCATCACCACGGCCGGGGCCAGGTTGAGCGGATGCGACTGCAGCGCGGCGGCGCGGCGAACGACCGCGTCGGTGCGGTAGATCGCGGCGGTCGCGGCGACCTCCAGGCCCTCGCCCGCCACCGCCGGCTGCGCCGAGGCGCTCGGGGTGACGCTGCGGGCCTGCATGCCGGCGCGCAGGCCGGTCAGGTCGGTGAACTCGAAACCAGCCAGGGCCAGCTCGCCACCGAGGGCACGCAGCACGCGCCAGCCCTCGCGGGCTTCCACCGGCAGCTTGCCGCCGGCCTTGGCCTTCTGCACGCGGCCGTCGAGGTTGGTCAGCGTTGCTTCGATTTCCGGCAGCGCGCCGATCGGCAGGATGACGTCGGCCACATCGCGGGTCGAGGCACAGGCGAACTGGCTGAAGGCCACCACCTGGGCGCCGTGCAGCGCGGCACGCGCGGCCGGGGCGTCGGCGAAGTCCAGGCCCGGCTCGATGCCGTAGATCACATAGGCCGAGCGCGGCTGGGCCAGCATGGCGCCGGCATCGCGCGCGGTGGGCAGCACGCCCTGCGCGACCAGGCCCACGGCGTTGGCGCCCTGCGGGATGCGGCACACCGCCGCGCCCGTGGCGCCGGCGAAATCACGCACCGCGGCGCGCAGCGAGGCGGCCTGCGGGTGGTTCTCGACCAGGCCGCCGACGATCACCACGGCGCGCGAAGCACCCTTGACCGCATCGCGCAGCGCGGCGTCGGAGAGCGCCGAGGCGATCTGCGACGGGGCCACGACCTGTTTGCCGGCCAGCTTGAAGGTGAAGTCGAAATCGACCGGGTTGACCGCGTGGATCTTCGTGCCGTTGGCCACCTGCGCCTTGCGCAGGCGGGCATGCAGCAGCGGCAGCTCGTGGCGCACGTTGCTGCCGACGATCACCACCACGTCGGCCTGTTCGATCTCGGCCAGCGACACGGCGAACGGTTCGGCGACGGCGGCGTCGGAGAAATCGCGGTTGAAGATCCGGTGGTCCAGGTTGCCGGTGCCCAGGCCCGAGGCCAGGCGCGCCAGCAGCTCGCCTTCCTCATTGGAGGTCGCCGGGTGGACCAGCACGCCGAGGTTGTCACCCGACTGCGCCTTGAGGATCTGCGCGGCGGCCGACAGGCCTTCGGCCCAGCTCACTTCCACCCACTCGCCGTTGACCTTCTTCAGCGGCTTGACCGCGCGGTCTTCGCTGTACAGGCCCTGGTGCGAATAGCGGTCGCGGTCCGACAGCCAGCATTCGTTGACCAGCTCGTTGTCACGCGGCACGGTGCGCAGCACTTCGCCGCGACGCACGTGCAGGAACAGGTTCGAGCCCATCGCGTCGTGGTAGCCCAGCGACTCGCGCGCCGACAGCTCCCACGGGCGGGCGCGGAACTGGAACACCTTGTTGGTCAGCGCGCCCACCGGGCACACGTCGATGACGTTGCCGGAAATCTCGGTGGTCAGCGGCTTGCCGTCATAGGTGCCGATCTGCAGGTTCTCGCCGCGGTACATGCCGCCCAGCTCATAGGTGCCGGCGACGTCCGCGGTGAAGCGCACGCAGCGCGTGCACTGGATGCAGCGGGTCATCTCGGTGGCGACCAGCGGACCGATGTCCTCGTCGGGCACCACGCGCTTGCGCTCGTTGAAGCGGCTCACCGAACGGCCGTAGCCGAGCGAGACGTCCTGCAGCTCGCACTCGCCGCCCTGGTCGCAGATCGGGCAGTCCAGCGGGTGGTTGATCAGCAGGAATTCCATCACGCTGCGCTGGAACTTCAGCGCCTTCTCGCTGCGCGTGGCGACCTTCATGCCGTCCATCACCGGGGTGGCGCAGGCAGGCGCCGGCTTCGGCGACTTTTCCACGTCCACCAGGCACATGCGGCAGTTGGCGGCGATCGGCAGCTTCTCGTGGTAGCAGAAACGCGGGATCGGGATGCCGGCCTTGTCGGCGGCCTGGATGATCATCGAGCCCTTGGGCACGACGAGGCTCTGGCCGTCGATCTCGACGGTGACATGATCCGGCGGAACGTTCGGATTTACCGGCTGTGCGCTCACGCAGCCACTCCCATTTGCTCGTCGACGATCGAGCGACCGTTGACGATGTAGTACTCGAATTCATCCCAGAACTGGCGCAGGAAACCCTGGATCGGCCAGGCCGCGGCTTCGCCGAACGCGCAGATGGTGTGGCCCTCGATCTGGCCGGCCACCGCCTTCAGCTGGTGCAGGTCTTCCATGGTCGCCTTGCCGGCGACGATGCGCTCCAGCACGCGGTGCATCCAGCCGGTGCCTTCGCGGCACGGGGTGCACTGGCCACAGGATTCCTTGTGGAAGAACTGCGAGATGCGGCAGGCGAAACGCACGCAGCACACGCTGTCGTCCAGCACCACGATGGCGCCCGACCCCAGGCCGGTGCCCAGGGCACGCAGGGTGTCGTAGTCCATCTGCAGGCCGGCCAGCTGGTCGGCCTTCAGCACCGGCATCGACACGCCGCCCGGCACCGCCGCCTTCAGCTTGCGGCCCGGCTTCAGGCCACCGGCCATTTCCAGCAGCTCGTCGAAAGTGGTGCCCAGCGGCACTTCGAAGTTGCCGCCCTTCTGCACGCAGCCGGAGACCGAGAAGATCTTCGGGCCGCCGTTGGCGGTCTTGCTCAGGCCCTTGAACCACTCCGCGCCGTTGCGGATGATCGCCGGCACCGAGGCGTAGGTCTCGGTGTTGTTGATCGTCGTCGGCTTGCCGTACAGGCCGAAGTTGGCCGGGAACGGCGGCTTGTAGCGCGGCTGGCCCTTCTTGCCTTCCAGCGATTCCATCAGCGCGGTTTCTTCGCCGCAGATGTAGGCGCCGGCGCCCAGCGCGCCATAGATGTCGATGTCCACGCCCGAGCCCAGCACGTTCTTGCCCAGCCAGCCGTTCGCATAGGCGTCGGCCAGGGCCTGCTCGAAGTGCTCGAACGGCTCGTGGTGGAACTCGCCACGCAGGTAGTTGTAGCCCGCGGTGGAACCGGTGGCGTAGCAGGCGATCGCCATGCCCTCCACCACCGAATGCGGGTTGTAGCGCAGGATGTCGCGGTCCTTGCAGGTGCCTGGCTCGGATTCGTCCGAATTGCAGAGGATGTACTTCTGCATGTCGCCCTTCGGCATGAAGGACCACTTCAGGCCGGTCGGGAAGCCCGCGCCACCGCGGCCGCGCAGGCCGGACTGCTTGACCATTTCGATGACGTCGGCCGGCGCGATCTTCTCTTCGAGGATCTTGCGCAGCGCGGCGTAGCCACCGGTCTTGAGGTAGCTCTCGTAGGACCAGGGCGTGTCGTAGTGCAGCGTGGTCAGGCAGACCTGGTGCGGCAGCGGCGCCGGACCGACCGGACCCTTGGATTCGTGGTGTGCCATGCGCTTACTCCAGCCCGTCCAGGAGCTCGTCGACCTTCTGCTTGGTCAGACGCTCGTGGTAGTGGCCATTGATGACCATCATGGGTGCGGCCGAGCAGCCCGCCAGGCACTCTTCCTCACGCTTGAGGTAGACGCGGCCGTCGGCGGTGGACTGGCCCAGCTTGCAGCCGAGCTTCTTCTCGGCGTGCGCGACCAGGTCCTCGGCGCCGTTGAGCCAGCAGCTGATGTTGGTGCAGAACGCCACGTTGTTGCGACCGACCTTCTCGGTCTCGAACATCGAGTAGAAGCTCGCCACCTCGTAGGCCCACACCGGCGGCAGGTCCAGGTACTTGGCGACGCCGGCGATGAGTTCGTCGGTCAGCCAGCCCTCGTTCTGCTCCTGCGCGGCATGCAGCCCCTGCAGCACCGCCGAGCGCTTGCGCTCCGGCGGGAACTTGGTGAGCCAATGATCGATGTGAGCGCGCGTCTTGTCGCTCAGCACCACCAGCGGATCGACGTCACGCGCCGATTCGAAATTGCCCGTCGCCTTCATCGGTCGACCTCACCGAAAACCAAATCGTAAGTACCGATCATTGCCACCACGTCAGGCAGCATGTGACCGCGGATGATCGCGTCCATCGAGGACAGGTGCACGAAGCCCGGCGCGCGCAGGTGCACGCGGAACGGCTTGTTCGCACCGTCGGACAGCAGGTAGCAGCCGAACTCGCCCTTCGGCGCCTCGACGGCGCTGTAGGTCTCGCCGGCTGGCACGCAGTAGCCTTCGCTGAACAGCTTGAAGTGGTGGATCAGCGCTTCCATGTCGTCCTTCATGTCCTCGCGGCTGGGCGGAGCGACCTTGAAGTTCTTGACCATGACCGGGCCGGGGTTGGCCTTCAGCCATGCCACGCACTGCTTGATGATGCGGTTGGACTCGCGCATTTCGGCCACGCGGACCAGGTAGCGGTCGTAGCAGTCGCCTTCGGTGCCGAGCGGGATGTCGAAATCGACCGCGTCGTACTTGGCATACGGCTGCTTCTTGCGCAGGTCCCACTCGATGCCCGAGCCACGCAACATCACGCCGGTCATGCCCCAGGCACGCGCCAGTTCCGGCGTGACCACGCCCACGCCCACGGTACGCTGCTTCCAGATACGGTTGTCGGTCAGCAGGGTTTCGTATTCGTCGACGCGCGACGGGAACGTGTTGGTGAAGTCTTCCAGGAAGTCCAGCATGGAGCCTTCGCGGGCGGCATTGAGCTTCTTCAGCGCATTGCCCTTGTGCCAGCGAGATTCCTTGTACTTCGGCATGCGGTCCGGCAGGTCGCGGTAGACGCCGCCCGGACGGTAGTACGTGGCGTGCATGCGCGCGCCGCTGACCGCCTCGTATACGTCCATCAGCTCTTCGCGCTCGCGGAACGCGTACAGCATGACCGCCATCGCGCCCAGGTCGAGCGCGTTGGAGCCGACCCACATCAGGTGGTTCAGGATGCGGGTGATCTCGTCGAACATCGTGCGGATGTACTGCGCACGCTCCGGCGCCTCGATGCCCATCAGGGTCTCGATCGCGCGCACGTAGGCGTGCTCGTTGCACATCATCGACACGTAATCCAGGCGATCCATGTAGCCGATCGACTGGTTGAACGGCTTGGACTCGGCCAGCTTCTCGGTGCCACGGTGCAGCAGGCCGATATGCGGGTCGGCACGCACCACGGTTTCGCCGTCCATTTCCAGGATCAGGCGCAGCACGCCGTGCGCCGCAGGATGCTGCGGGCCGAAGTTCATCGTGTAGTTGCGGATCTCCTGCTTGCTTTCGGCAGGATTGCTCGCGAAGGCCGCGGCGGCCTGGTGGAACTCGCTCACTTGGCGGCCTCCGTGCGCGACTCACCGGCCGCGGTCTGGTAACGCGCGTCGTCGCGGATCACGCGCGGCACGTTGACGCGCGGCTCGACCGAGGTCACCGGTTCGTACACGACGCGCTTCTTCTCTTCGTCGTAACGCACTTCGACGTTGCCGATCAGCGGGAAATCCTTGCGGAACGGATGGCCGACGAATCCGTAGTCGGTCAGGATGCGACGCAGGTCCGGGTGGCCGGCGAAGACGATGCCGAACAGGTCGAACGCCTCGCGTTCGAACCAGTTCACGCCCGGCCAGATATCGCACACCGAGGCCACCACCGGCAGCTCGTCGTTCGGTGCGTAGCAGCGAACGCGCAGGCGCTGGTTGTGCTGGTAGGAGATCAACTGGGCGACGACCGCGAAGCGCTGCTGCGGCATGGTGTCCGGCTGCGCGCCTTCCGGGGTTTCGCGGCTGGGGAACTCGCCCCAGGCGAAGCGACCGGCCGACTTGCCTTCGACGCCGCGGCTGAAGCCCTGCGAGGACACGTCATCGGTGTCCCACTCGTCGCTGCCGTAGCCGAGGTAATCGACGCCGCACAGATCCGAGAGCTGCTCGAAACCGAGCTCGTCACGCAGCGCGAGGCAGGTGGCGTGCCAATCCGCGGCAGGCACTTCCATCGTCACTTCGCCGCGCGGTTCGACCACGGTGACCCGCGCGCCGGCGAAACGCGCGCTGAGTCGGTCAGTGAAAGGAGTTGCTTGCTCTGCCATGGGGGCTTGGCTGCTTTGTAAGAGGAAGACGGGTCAGCGTGCGATCGTCTGGGTGCGCCAGATCTTCTTCTGCAGCTGCAAGATGCCGTAGACCAGCGCCTCGGCCGTCGGCGGGCAGCCCGGCACGTAGACGTCGACCGGGACCACGCGGTCGCAGCCGCGCACCACCGAGTAGGAGTAGTGGTAGTAGCCGCCGCCATTGGCGCAGCTGCCCATCGAGATGACCCACTTCGGATCCGGCATCTGGTCGTAGACCTTGCGCAGCGCCGGGGCCATCTTGTTGACCAGCGTGCCGGCCACGATCATCACGTCGGACTGGCGCGGCGACGGGCGGAACACCACGCCGTAGCGGTCAAGGTCCAGGCGCGCGGCGCCGGCGTGCATCATTTCCACCGCACAGCAGGCCAGACCGAAGGTCATCGGCCACATCGAGCCGGTGCGCGCCCAGTTGAGCAACGCGTCGACGCTGGTGGTGACGTAGCCCTTTTCGAGCAGCGGGTTCTCGCCTTCGGGGCGGAGAATGTCGTCGATGCGACCTTCCGGGATCGGATTGGTCATCAGACGGTCGAGGGTCTGAATCACTCCCATTCCAGGGCTCCCTTCTTCCAGACGTAAATGAAACCGAGGAACAGCATGCCGACGAACAGGCCCATGGTGACCAGCGAACGGGCGCCGATTTCCATGAACACCTGCGTCCAGGGCACGATGAAGATGATTTCCAGATCGAAGACGATGAACTGGATCGCGATCAGGTAGTAGCGCACGTCGAACTTCATGCGCGCGTCTTCGAAGGCTTCGAAGCCGCATTCGTACGGCGAGAGTTTCTGGGCATCCGGACGGCGAGGGCCGAGCAACCGGCCAATGACCATCAGCGCGATGCCGATGCCCGTAGCGACGACCAGGAACAGCAGACTCGGCAAATATTCGGCCAGCACAGCGATTCTCTCTTGCCTCTGCCGTGCGCGTGGGGCGCGCCGGCATGGGGTATAGGCGGAACCCGCGGCAGGCGTTGCCACAACCCGCAGGAACCGCAGCCAAACATGGTGCCCAAGAGGGGACTCGAACCCCTACGACCTAAGTCGCTACCACCTCAAGGTAGTGCGTCTACCAATTCCGCCACCTGGGCTTGCGTTGCGCACCGGCGTTGCAGTGCGCAGCGTATTGTAACCGGCTTCAGCGTTTTTGTGACGCGCCGGCGTTATTTTCTTCACCCGCCTGCGGCGCCTGTTCGACCGGCGCGGCTTCGACCGGCGCCTGCTGCGCCGGGGCGGTTTCGACCGGCGCCGAGGGCACCGTCGAGGAGGCCGGCGCCTGCGGCAGCGCCTGGCTCATTTCACCAGCCGGCGCGGCCGGGGCGGTTTCCTGCGACATCACGCCCAGGCCCTGCTCGGCCGGGCGATTGCCGTGGCCGGCGTACCAGGCCATGAAGAGGCTGATGGCGAAGAACGCCACGGCCAGCCACTTGGTGGACTTGGAGAGGAAATTCGAAGCGCCGCGCGAGCCGAACACGGTGCCCGAGGCGCCCGCGCCGAAGCCCGAACCCGCCGCCGCACCGGCGCCGCGCTGCATCAGGATCAGCGCGATCATCGCCACCGCGATCAGCACATAGATCACATTGAGGATCAACATCAGCATTTTCGAATCCGTCCCCGGACTAATGACTTTGAAGGTTTAGCAACCGACCGCCGCGCAGGCGATCGCCAGGAAATCCTCGGCGACCAGCGAAGCGCCACCGACCAGCCCTCCATCGACATCGGGCTGCGAGAACAGTTCCGCGGCGTTATCGGGCTTGACGCTGCCGCCGTACAGGATCGGCAACGAATCGGCGATTCTAGCATCGAGGCCGCGGATTTGACCACGAATGAAGGCGTGCACGGCCTGAGCCTGTGCCGGGCTGGCACTGCGGCCGGTACCGATGGCCCAGATCGGCTCGTAGGACACCACGGCCTTCGCGAACCCCTCCACCCCCACCAGCGCCAGCACCGGCGCGAGCTGGCTGGCGATGACCTGCTCGGTCAGCCCGGCCTCGCGGTCCTGCAGGGACTCGCCCACGCACAGGATCGGGGTCAGCCCGGCATGCAGGGCGGCGGCGAACTTGCGCGCCACCAGCTCGCTGCTCTCGAAATGGTACTGGCGGCGCTCGGAATGGCCGACCAGCCCGTAGTCCGCGCCAACATCCACCAGCATGCTGGCCGAGACCTCGCCGGTATAGGCGCCCTTCTCGTTGCTGCTCACGTCCTGGGCGCCGAAGCGCAAGTGGCCGCCCTCGAAATCCTCGATCAGGTCGCCCAGGTAGGGCAGCGGCGGCAGAATGACGACCTCCACCCCGTCCAGCGGCATGGCCGCGGCGACCTTGGCAACCAGCTCGGTGGCGAACTGCCGGGTGCCGTGCAATTTCCAATTGCCGGCCACGATCTTGCGACGTATCGCCATCGCTTCGTCACTCCTCGCAAAAGGGTATAAGAATAATCCAATGCGCCATGCCGAACCGTTATCGCGGACAACGACGGGACAAAATCGGTCCCGCCCGGGCCAGCCCGCCGCCGGTCAGGCGACAAAAAAGGGCCGGTCATGGACCGGCCCCGGGATACGGCGGGCGGGCGCCCTGCCCTACCTTACTTGAGCTTGATCTCGCGCAGGCGCTCTTCCAGGTAGCCCTGGGCGGTGATCGGCTCCGGGTAGCGGCTCGGGTTGTCGGCGGTGACCGTGGAGGGCAGTACGTCGATCAGGAAATCCGGATTCGGGTGCAGGAAGAACGGCACCGAATAGCGCGGCTGGCGGGCCAGGTCGCCCGGCGGGTTCACCACGCGGTGGGTGGTCGACGGGTACACGTGGTTGGTCAGGCGCTGCAGCATGTCGCCGATGTTGACCACGATGGTGTCGGCCGACGAGGTGAACGGCACCCACTCGCCCTGCTTGGACTTCACCTCCAGCCCGGCGGCGCTGGCGCCGACCAGCAGCGTGATCAGGTTGATGTCCTCGTGGGCGCCGGCGCGCACGTTGGGGATGTCGTCGGCGGTGATCGGCGGGTAGTGGATCGGCCGCAGGATCGAGTTGCCCGAGTCGGTCTTGTCGACGAAATAGTTTTCCGGCAGGCCGATATGCAGGGCCAGCGCCGACAGCACGCGCGCGCCGAGCTGGTCGAGCTTGCTGTAGAGGTTGTAGCCGTGCTCGCGGAACCCGGCGACCTCGGTCGGCCACAGGTTGGCCGGCATCACGTCGCGGTACTTCGAGCCCTCCGGGATTTCACGGCCGATGTGCCAGAACTCCTTCAGGTCGAAATGCTTGGAGTCCTTCGCGGTTTCCACGCCGAACGCGGTGTAGCCACGCGCGCCGCCGCTACCCGGCAGCAGGTACTGGCGCTTGGTGTCCTCCGGCAGGGCGAAGAAAGCCTTGAACACATCGTAAGCCGCGTCGATCTCCGCCTGCGGAATGCCATGGTTGCGGATGCCGGCAAAGCCCCATTCGCGGTAGGCGGCGCCCAGCTCGGCCACGAAGGCGTCGCGGTCGCTGTCGAAACGGGTGATGTCGAGGGTGGGAATCTGGCTCACGGGCTGACCTGCTGGGATGGGAGCTGAACGTCGCTTTTTGCGTGCGCATATTCTGACAGATCGCAGGCCGGCCCCGAACCTAGGATCGCGGCGCGTCCAACGCCGCACCGCGGCAGACGCCCGTCCCTCGTTTCGGCCTGCCATGAACCTGACTGCCGCGCCCGCGCGCGCCCACCGCGATCCTCCCCTGCCGCCCGGCCCACCCTTGTCGATCCTGCACAGCGAAGCGGCCACCGGCTTCGGCGGCCAGGAGACCTATCTCTACCGGCACCTGCTGGCCATGCGCCAGCGCGGCCACCAGGTCACGCTGTTGTGCCAGCCCGACGCGCCGCTGGGCAGGCGCGCACGGGCCGCCGGCATCGAAGTGATCGAACTGCCGATGGGCGGCCCGCTACGGCTGGTGGCCGGCATCGCCCGTGCCCGCAGGCTGTTGCGCGAACGCCGCTTCGATGTCGTCAACACGACCAGCCGCCGTGACACCTTGATCGTCGCCTGCGCGGCGCGGCTGGCACGCATCGGCCTGGTGGTGCGTTCAAGGCACCTGATGAGCCCGGTCAACTCGCTGCTGACCTACGCCTTGCTGCCGCACCGCGTCCTGACTGTCAGCGAGCATGTCCGGCAATTGCTGGTCCAGCGCGGCGTGCGGGGCGAGCGTATCGGCGTGGTGCCGCCTGCGGTGGCCGCCCTGCCCTGGTTCGACGCGCCGGCCGAACACGCCTGGTCGCAGCGCACGCAGGCGCGTGCACGCGTACGTCGCGAACTGGGATTCGGCGCGGGCGACCTGCTCGTAGGCTGCGTCGCAGTCCTGCGCCCACCCAAGGGCCATGCCGAACTGATCGAGGCGATCGCACCGCTGTGCCTGCGCCACCCGTGCGTGCAGTTGCTGCTGGTGGGCCACGGCGATGCGGCCAGGCGGCAGCTGCAACTGCAATGCCAGGCGCACGGCATCCAGGCGCAGGTACATTTCCTCGGTTACCGCCGCGACGCCTGCGAACTGATGCCGGCCTTCGACGTGTTCGCGCTGGCCACCCGCCGCGAAGCGGCCGGCACCGTGCTGCTGGAAGCGGCTGCGGCCGCCGTGCCGATCGTGGCCACCGACGTGGGCGGCATTCCGGAGATGCTCGAGCGCGGCGGCAACGCCCTGCTCTCGGGCGTCGACGACATCGCCGCCATGACCCAATCGCTGCGCCTGCTGGTGGACCACCCCGGCCTGCGCCGGCGCATGGGCACTGCGGGCTGGCGCTGGCTGCGGCGGCACCGGGAATTCACGGTGGACGGCCAGGCCGAGGCGACCGAACGACTCTATCGGCAATGGCAGGAGGAACGGCATGGATCGCGCTAAGGCCGTGCCGGTGCTGATGCACCACCACGTCACCCCGGCCGGCGGCATGATCAATGTCTCGCCGGAAAACTTCGCCAGCCAGATCGCCTGGCTGGCGCGCGATGGCTGGACCTCGCTCACGCTGGACCAGTTCGCCGGCTTCCTGGCCGGCCGGCCGGTGCCGCGCAAGTCGATCCTGATCACGTTCGACGATGGCTATCTGGACAACTGGGTGCATGCCCACCCGATCCTGCAGCGCCATAGCATGCATGCGGTGCTGTTCCTGGTCAGCGGCTGGGTCGGCGACGGCGTGGTGCGCCCTTTCGCCGGGCAGACGGCCCGGCCACTGTCCACGCCCACCCACCGCGCCTGCGAAGCCGCGATTGCCGGGGGGCGCGCCGACGACGTCATGATCCGCTGGAGTGAAGCGCGGCAGATGATCGCCAGCGGCAGCTTCGAGGTGCATTGCCACACGCACACCCACCGCCGCTGGTACGAACTCGGCCTGTCCTCCGCCACGCTGCGCGAGACACTGGCCGAGGACCTGCGGCAATCGCGGCAGACGCTGGAGCGCGAACTCGGCCCGCTGTCGGATCATCTGTGCTGGCCGTTCGGGTATTTCGACGCCAACTACCTGGCCGTGGCACGCGAACTGGGTTTCGGCCACCTGCACACGACCCACGCCTTCGGCCGCAACCTGCCCGGAGGTGATCGCGAACACGTGTATCGGTTTCCGGTGCGCGACCGGCCCGCCCGCTGGTTGCGCCAGCGCATCCGCGCCAGCTACCACCCTTTGCAGGCGCCGGTGTTCAATCGCTTCAAGGCATGGCGCCGGGGCTTGCCGCCCGGCGCCTGATCGACCTCAGGTGGCGGCACGCACCGCGTCGGCCAATGCCTGAAGGGTGGACTGCATCAACGTGGCGTCATCGGCCTCGACCGTCACCCGCACGACCGGCTCGGTCCCCGAAGGCCGCAGGAACGCCCGGCCCCGTCCTTGCACCGCGGCCTGCGCCTGCACCAGCGCCTGCTGCACCGAGGCCGCGCCGACGGTGTCCTTGGCGTTGCCCTGCAGCTTCACGTTGATGGTCTGCTGCGGCACCTTGTGCAGCCCGGCCAGCGCCTGGCGCAGGCTGGCGCCCTCGCGGCGCAGCGTCTCCAGCACCTGCAGGGCGCTGACGATGCCATCGCCGGTGGTGGCGCGGTCCAGGCACAGCATGTGGCCGGAGGTTTCGCCGCCCAGCACGCCACCGCCCTCGACCAGCGCCTGGTGCACGTAGCGGTCGCCGACCTTGACGCGCACGAACGGGATGCCGAGGCCGGCCAGCGCCTGCTCCAGCCCGTAGTTCGTCATCAACGTGCCGACCACCGTGCCCTTGAGCCGGCCGCTGGCCTGCCAGCCGCGTGCCAATACATAGAGCAGGTCGTCGCCGTCGACCGGGTTGCCCTGGTCGTCGGCCATCAGCACGCGGTCGCCGTCGCCATCGAAGGCGATGCCCAGGTCGGCCCCGACCTCGCGCACTTTCGCGGCGAGGTTGTCGATGTGGGTCGAACCCACGCCGTCGTTGATGTTCAGGCCATCCGGCGCCGCGCCGATCACCACGACTTCCGCGCCCAGCTCGCGGAACAGCATCGGGGCGATGTGGTACGTGGCGCCGTGCGCGCAGTCCAGCACGATCTTCAGCCCGCGCAGGTGGAAACCCCGCGGCACGCTGGACTTGCAGAACTCGATGTAGCGGCCGATCGCATCGCGCGCGCGCGACGCCTTGCCCAGGCGGGTCGAATCGACGGTCAGGAACGGCGCGTCGAGCGCGGCCTCGATGGCCAGCTCGGTGGCGTCGTCGAGCTTCTCGCCTTCGGCGGAGAAGAACTTGATGCCGTTGTCGTAATGCGGGTTGTGCGAAGCACTGATCACGATGCCGGCATCGGCGCGCAGCGTATTGGTCAGGAATGCGATGGCCGGGGTGGGCATCGGCCCGATCAGCTGCACGTCGGCGCCGGCGGCGACCAGCCCGGCCTCCAGCGCGGCTTCGAACATGTAGCCGGAGATGCGCGTGTCCTTGCCGATCAGCACGGTGGGGCGGCCGCGGCCGCCCTCGCCCAGCACGCGGCCCAGGGCATTACCCAGGCGCAGCACGAAGTCGGCCGAAATCGGTCCCTGGCCGACGCGGCCACGGATGCCGTCGGTGCCGAAATACTTCCTTGCGCTCATGCCGCGGCCGGCTTTTCGTCGGCGGCCGGGCGCGCCTGGCGCATCATCATCGCGGTGAGGTCGGCCAGGCGCTCGCGCATTTCGCGGCGGTCGCAGATCTGGTCGATGGCGCCGTGGTCGAGCAGGAACTCCGAACGCTGGAAGCCTTCCGGCAGCTTCTCGCGCACGGTCTGTTCGATCACGCGCGGACCGGCGAAGCCGATCAGCGCCTGCGGCTCGGCGATGTTGATGTCGCCCAGCATCGCGAACGAGGCCGACACGCCGCCGGTGGTCGGGTGGGTCAGCACCGAGATGTACGGCAGGCCGGCTTCACGCAGGCGGCCCAGCGCCGCGGAGGTCTTGGCCATCTGCATCAGCGAGAACAGGCCTTCCTGCATGCGCGCGCCGCCGCTGGCGGAGAAGCACACGTAGGGGCAGCCCAGCTCCAGCGCCACTTCGGCGGCCCGGGCGAAACGCTCGCCGACCACCGAACCCATCGAGCCGCCCATGAAGGCGAAGTCGAACGAAGAGGCGACCAGCGGGTTGCCCTTGACCAGCCCGCGCATGGCGACCAGCGCGTCGTACTCGCCGGTGGCCTTCTGGGTGGACTTGATGCGGTCGGCGTACTTCTTCTGGTCGCGGAACTTGAGCACGTCGACCGGGCCGAGGTGGGCGGCGATCTCGCTGGTGCTGCCCTCGTCGAACAACGACGCCAGGCGCGCGCGGGCGCGGATGGCCATGTGGTGGCCGCACTTCGGACAGACCTCGAGGTTTTCCTCCAGCTCGGGGCGGTACAGCACGCTGCCGCAGTTGCTGCACTTCTCCCACAGGCCTTCGGGGACGCTGCGCTTCTTGCTCGGGGTGTTGTCGGTGCGGATGCCCGAAGGCATCAGTTTGCTGAGCCAGCTCATGCGGTGATGACGATCCTTGCAGGGCGGCCCCGGGGGCCGCAGAAGGGCGCCAGTCTATCCCAGCCGGTTCGATACGGTGCAGGACGCCAGCGTACGTTCCGCCTCAGCCCGCATCCAGCGCGGCCCGCAACGGCGCCAGGAAAGCCTCGGCCCGCTGCCGCGCCTGCCCGCTGTCCGCCGCGCCTTCCAGCGCCTGCACCAGCGCGCTGCCCACGACCACGCCATCGGCATCCACCGCCATGGCCGCGGCGCTGGCTGCGTCCTTGATGCCGAAGCCGGCCACCACCGGCACCGTGGCCGCCTTGCGCAGCGCCTGCAGGCGCTGGCCGGCGGCCTGGGTGTCCAGGCGATCGGCGCCGGTGACGCCGGCGAAGCTCACGTAATACAGATAGCCCCGGGCGCTGGCGCAGACCTGCGGCAGGCGCTGGTCGTCGGTGGTCGGCGCGGCCAGGGCGATCAGCGCCAGGCCGGCGCGATCGAACAGTTCGCGAGTCTCGCTCGCCTCTTCCGGCGGCAGGTCGACCAGCAGCACGCCATCGACGCCCGCCGCCACCGCGGCCTCGGCAAAGCGCGCGGTGCCGTGGATCTCGACGGGGTTCAAATAGCCCATCAGCACGACCGGCGTGGTGGCGTCCTCGCGACGGAACTCATGCACCGCCTCCAGCACGTAGGCCAGCCCGGCGCCGCGCCCCAGCGCGCGCTCGGAGCTGCGCTGGATGGTGGGGCCGTCGGCCATCGGGTCGGAGAACGGCACGCCCAGTTCGATGACGTCGGCACCGGCGCGCACCAGCGCATGCATCACCGGCACGGTGGCTTCCAGCGAGGGATCGCCGGCGGTGATGAAGGGGATCAGCGCCTTGCGGTTCGTCGCGCGGAGCTGGGCGAACTTGTCGTCGATGCGGTTCATACCGTCACCCCCTCGCGCGCGGCGATGGTATGCACATCCTTGTCGCCACGACCGGAGAGGTTGCACAGCACCAGCGCATCCTTCGGCAGGTCGCGCGCCAGCTTGATCGCCTGCGCGACCGCATGGCTGGATTCCAGCGCGGCGAGGATGCCCTCGGTATGCGCGAGCAGGTGGAAGGCGGCCAGCGCCTCGTCGTCGGTGATGCCCAGGTATTGCGCGCGGCCGGTGTCGGCGAGGAACGCATGCTCCGGCCCGACGCCCGGGTAATCCAGGCCGGCGGAGACCGAGTGGGTCTCGATGATCTGCCCGTCGTCGTCGCAGATCACGTAGGTGCGGTTGCCATGCAGCACGCCCGGGCGGCCGGCGGCGATGGAGGCCGCATGGCGACCCGTGCCGATGCCGTCGCCCGCCGCCTCGGCGCCGTAGATCGCCACGCCCGGGTCGTTGAGGAAGGCATGGAACAGGCCGATGGCATTGCTGCCGCCGCCCACGCAGGCGGTGATCGCATCCGGCAGGCGGCCGTAGTCCTCCAGCATCTGCGCGCGCGCCTCGCGGCCGACGATGGCGTTGAAGTCGCGCACCATGCGCGGGTACGGATCCGGGCCGGCGACGGTGCCGATGATGTAGAAGGTGTCGGCGACGTTGGTGACCCAGTCGCGCATCGCCTCGTTGAGCGCATCCTTCAACGTGGCCGAGCCGCTGGTTACCGGCACGACGGTCGCGCCGAGCAGCTTCATGCGGTAGACGTTGATCTTCTGCCGCTCGATGTCGGTGGCGCCCATGTAGACCACGCATTCCAGGCCCAGCCGCGCGGCGACCGTGGCGCTGGCCACGCCATGCTGGCCGGCGCCGGTCTCGGCGATGATGCGCGTCTTGCCCATGCGGCTGGCCAGCAGCGCCTGGCCGATGGTGTTGTTGATCTTGTGCGCGCCGGTATGGTTCAGGTCCTCGCGCTTGAGCAGGATCTGCGCGCCGCCCACTTCGCGGCTCAGCCGCTCGGCGTGGTAGATCGGGCTGGGCCGGCCCACGTAGTGCTTGAGGTCCTTGTCGTAGGCGGCGATGAAGGCCGGGTCCTGGCGCGCGGCGTCGTAGGCGGCGGCCAGCTCCTGCAGCGGGCCGATCAGGGTCTCGGCGACGAAGCGCCCGCCATAGCGGCCGAAGTGGCCGGCGGCATCCGGATAGGCGTGGAAGTCACTGATGGAAGGCGTGGACATGGCGGTACGAAGCTCGTGCGCGCGGCTTTGGTGCCGCAATGGCAGGCACTTTACCGCAGCCCATACCGGGTGATAATCGAGCCCTTCTCCACGACCTGTGAGTTTTGCTCACATGAGCAGCGATCTACCGCCCCTCCCCGCCCTGCGTGCCTTCGAGGCCGCCGCCCGCCTGGGCAGCGTGAGCCGGGCCGCCGACGAGCTGCATGTCACCCATGGCGCCGTGAGCCGGCACATCCGCACGCTGGAGGAAGCGCTGGGCACGCCCCTGTTCGCCCGCCAGGGCCGTGGCCTGGTGCTGACCGACGCCGGTGAACGCCTGCGCGAAGCCAGCGGCGAGGCGTTCGGTCGCCTGCGCGAAGCCTGGCGCGGCCTGCGCCGCCATGCCGGGCACGCGCCGCTGGTGCTCGGCTGCAGCGGCAGCCTGCTGGCGCGCTGGGTGATCCCGCGGCTGGCGCGGCTGGGCGAAGACCTGCCGCAGCTGACCCTGCACCTGTCCGCCACCGAGCAGCCGCCCGGGCCGGACCTGGGCGGGCTGGATGCCGCGCTGCTGCTCGCCTCGCCGCCTTGGCCGCCTGGCTGGCGCGTGCTCGCGCTGGGCCCGGAGCGGATCGGGCCGGTGATGAGCCCCCGGATGGCGGCCGCGGACGCCGGGCTTTCCGTGGCGAACATGGCGCGGCTGCCGCTGCTGGGCACGCGCTCGCGGCCACAGGCGTGGCCGGAATGGGCGCAGGCCAACGGGCTGGCGCCGGACGCGCTGCCGGTCGCCAACGACTTCGAACACCTGCTCTATCTACTGGAGGCGGCCGTGGCGGGATTGGGCGTGGCCATCGCGCCGCAGCCGCTGGTGGCGGACGACCTGGCGAGCGGCAGGCTGGTCGCGCCGTGGGGATTCGTCGAAACGTCGGCGCAGTGGGTGCTGTGCGTGGATGCGCGCAATGGAGACCGGCGCATCGATGCATTCGCGGACTGGCTGCGGCGCGAGCTCGAGGCGCCCGCGGACAGGTAGGCGCGGCTTCAGCCGCGACCCGGCGCCCTGCCGGCCATCACGACATCTCGTGGCAATCCGCGCGCCGCACTTCCTCGACGAACCGCCGCATCTTCTCGCCATCCTTGATGCCCGGCTCGCTCTCGATGCCGCTGGACACATCCACGCCCCACGGCAGCGTCGCCACCACCGCGTCGAACGCGTTTTCCGGCGTGATGCCGCCGGCCAGCAGGAACGGGCGATGCAACCCGGTCGGGATCTGCGCCCAATTGAACGTGCTGCCACTGCCACCGCTGCCGCCGGGCGCATGGCTGTCGAACAGGAAAGCGGCCGCGTTCGGGAAGGCCATCTGCAGCGCGCGCGCATTGTGCGGCTGCGCGCCGCCCATCGGGATCGCCTTCATGTACGGCAGGCTGAAGCTGCGGCAGAAGCTGTCTTCTTCCTCGCCATGGAACTGCAGCAGGCTCGGGCGGACGGTGCGCACGACCTCGCGCACTTCGTCCTTGCTGTTGTTGCGGAACAGCGCGACCACATCGACCATCGGCGCGGTGGCCTGGCGCATCGCGCGCGCCTCGGCCGGCGCCACGCGGCGGGGGCTGCCGTGCGCGAACACGAAGCCAATCGCGTCCACGCCCAACTCACCGGCCAGGCGGATGTCGCCGGCGCGGGTCATGCCACAGAACTTGATGCGAGTGCGGTACAGCGTTCGATTCATTGCGTGACCTCGGTGGGCAGCTGCCATTGCCGGTCATACAGCGGCCCGACGAAGACCAGCCCCTGGGGCGGCGCGGTCGGTCCGGCCACTGTGCGGTCGCGTCCGGCCAGCAATTCGGCGATCCATTCCACCGGTTGCTCGCCGGCGCCGACCAGCACCAGCGAGCCCACGATATTGCGCACCATGTGATGAAGGAATGCATTCGCCTGCACCGCCACTTCGATCACTTCGCCCTCACGCCGCACCGAGATCGCCTGCAATTCACGCCGCGCATGCAACGCTTGGCACTGCACGCTGCGGAACGCGCCGAAATCGTTCTCGCCCAGCAACGCCTGCGCCGCTGCGTGCATGGCGCCGGCATCGAGCGGACGCCGCTCCCAGCTCAAGGTCTGCCGATACAGCGCCGGGCGCACCGTGCGGTTCAACATCCGGTAGCGGTAACGGCGCGCGCGCGCGGAGAAGCGCGCGTGGAAATCGTCGGCCACCGGCACGCACCAGCGCACCGCCACCGAGCGCGGCAGGCGCGTGGTGGTGCCGAGCATCCACGCGCGCGGGTCGCGGCCGGCCTCGCTGTCGAAATGCACGACCTGGCATTCACCATGCACGCCGGCATCGGTGCGGCCTGCACACACCACCGAGACAGGGGCGTCGGCGACCGAGGACAGCGCCTCCTGCAGCGTGGCCTGCACGCTCGGCCCGCCGTGTTCGCCGAGCTGCTGCCAGCCCAGGAATTCGCTGCCGTCGTACTCCACGCCGAGGGCGTAACGCATGCTGCCGTCCGATTGCGGCGACCACGGCCGCCGGGTTGTTGCGGTGATCTCGCCCGCCCCGCATCGCGCGGGGCAGGCGAAGGGAACTCAGCGCAGCTGGCCGAGCAGCGCGACGGCCTCGGCGCGCGCGGCCGGGTCCGGGCCCTGCGCCACTTCCAGCAGCAGGCTGCGCGCGGTTTCGGTATCGCCCAGGTCCAGGTAGGCCACCGCCAGTTCGAGGCGGTCGCGGCCCGCGGGCACCGGGTTGAGCGGCGCCACGGCATCGGCATGCCACGCCGGCGCGGCGGGCTCGGCCACGATGACCGGCGCCGGATCTTCTTCCACCGGCGCGCGCCAGGGCGCATGTTCTTCTTCGCGCAGGTCCACTTCTTCCAGCTCGACTTCGCGGTCGACCTCGCGCTCGCCCATGCTCGGCGCGGCGGCGCCGGGCACGGCGGCGGCCAGCGTCGCGGCATCGAAACCCTGGCGCGGCAGCGGCGGCAACGGCGAAGGCTTGCGGCGGCGCGACGCCAGCCATGCGGCGATGCCGGCGATCACCAGCGCCAGCCCGCCCCACAGCCACATCGGCGTGCCCGACTCGCTGCCCGGTGCCGGGCCAGCCTTGGCCAGGCGCGCCTGCGCGGCGGCCAGGTCGGTGTCCTTCATCGCGATCAGCTTCTGCTGGTCCTGCTTGAGCTTCTCCAACTCGCCCACGCGGTTACGCAGTTCCTGGATCTCGGCGTCGCGCGTGGCGATATCCTCGCGCGCCTGCTGCAGTTGTTCGTTCGCCGCCATGTCTCCCTCGCCTCCGGCACTGGTGCCGCTGGTCGTTCCGGCATTCTTCGCATCGCTGGCCACGGCCGGCGCAATTTCAAGCCGCGCGCCTTCCGCGGCGGGCGCTGCCGTCGACGGCGCCGGGCTGCTGGCGGTGGGCGTGGCCGCCGCACCGGCCTCGGCCGGTTGCGGGATCGCCGCGCGCGCTTGCCGCCACTGCGCGGCCTGTTCGCGCACCATCGCCCGTGCTTCGGCGGCGCCCACGCGGGCCAGTTCTTCCTGCGCCGGCGTGCGCAGCACCGCACCGGCCTTGAGCCGGTTGATGTTACCGCCGATGAAGGCATCGGGGTTGGCGCGCAGCAGCGCGACCATGGTCTGGTCCAGCGAGGCGCCCTCGCCGGCCAGCTGCGCGGCGATGCCCGACAGCGTCTGGCCGCTGCGCACGGTGAGCGAATCACCCGGCTGCAGCGTCGGCGCGGCGGGCGCCTGGCGCGCGGGACGCGGCGCGGGTGCCGGCTCCGGCGTGGCAGCCACCGGCGGCGCGGCTTCAGGCGTCGGCGTGGCCGGCAACGGCTCCGGCGGCAGCGCTTCGGTCTCGCGAATGATGCGGTTCTCGGCACTGGCGGCCGGCGCTTCGATCATCGGCTCGGCGATCGCCGCGGCGGTGTTCGGTGCATCGACCAGCGCGGAGTATTCGCGCACCAGCCGGCCCTGGCCCCAATCCACTTCGATCAGGAACGACAGCGCCTTCTGCGACACCGGCGAGGCGCTGGTGACGCGGATGACCGCCCGGCCACCGGCGTCCTGGGTGAACTGGAACTGCAGTTCGTTGACCAGGCCCTGCGGCGGCTCCAGGCCGACGCGGGCGAACGTCGCCGGCGAAGCCAGCGCGACGTGCGCGTTCTCCAGCTCGCCCGGCTCGTTGGAAATGACCGGAATCTCGGCCACCAGCGGCTGCCCCGGACGGGACAGCACGCGGATGTCGCCCAGCCCGAGCGCCATCGCAGCACCGCTGCACAGCGTCAGGACCAGCGCGCCGATACCTTGTAGCGGGCGCCTGGCGCCCATTCCCCTGCGTTTCATGGGCGCCAATATAACGTCGCGCCGGAAAGCTGCATACGGGCAGGTGCGCGACGCCGTGCCGAAAGCCCGGCGTCCTTGCGCACCGCAGCAGGCTCAGCCCTGCTCGGCGGCGACCAGTTCGGCCAGCTGCACCGCGTTGAGCGCGGCGCCCTTGCGGATGTTGTCCGAGACGATCCACAGGTTCAGGCCACGCGGGTGCGAGAAGTCCTCGCGGATGCGGCCGACGTACACCGCGTCGTTGCCCGAAGCGTGGGTGACCGGCGTCGGGTAGCCACCCGCCTTGCGCTCGTCCACCACTTCCACGCCCGGCGAACGCGAGAGCAGTTCGCGCGCGGCTTCCACGGTGATCTTCTCGCGGGTCTCGATGGCCACGGCCTCGGAGTGGCCGTAGAACACCGGCACGCGCACGGCAGTCGGGTTCACCTTGATGCTGGCGTCGCCGAGGATCTTCTGCGTCTCCCACACCAGCTTCATTTCTTCCTTGGTGAAGCCGTTGTCCTGGAAGTCGTCGATGTGCGGGATCAGGTTGAAGGCGATCTGCACCGGGAAGCGCTGCGGATCGATCTCCTGGAAGTTCAGCAGCTGGCCGGTCTGCTTGCCCAGCTCTTCCAGCGCCGAACGGCCACCGCCGGACACCGACTGGTAGGTGGCCACGTTGATGCGCTCGATGCCGTACTGGCGGTGGATCGGGCCCAGCGCGACCAGCATCTGCATGGTCGAGCAGTTCGGGTTGGCGACGATGCCGCGCGGGCGGTCCTTGAGCGCTTCCGGATTCACTTCCGACACCACCAGCGGCACGTCGTCGTCGTAACGGAAGGCCGAGGAGTTGTCGATCACCACCGCGCCCGCGGCGGCGAACTTCGGCGCGTATTCCTTGGAGACGCTGCCACCGGCCGAGAACAGCGCGATGTCCACGCCCTTCGGGTCGAAGGTGGCCAGGTCCTGCACGGCGATCTTCTCGCCCTTGTACTCGACGGTGCCGCCGGCCGAGCGCTCGGACGCGAGGGCATGCAGCGTGCCGATGGGGAAGTCGCGCTCGGCCAGGATGTTGAGCATGGTCTCGCCGACCGCGCCGGTGGCGCCGACGACGGCAACGTTGAAACGACGGGTGTTCTGGTTCATGGGTGTTGGCTCGGTGATTCGATAGGGAAAGGAATTCGGCGCAGCATCGCTGGGTTCGGGGAACCTCCGGGACAGCGGACGCGGAGGTTCCCTATCGTTTTTCGGCGCCGATTTTGCCCGCGCCCACGGCCTTGCCGCCGGTTTTGCCGGCGTCGATCTGGCCCAGGTTCAGCGCGCTCGGCGGCCGGCCGGCATCCGGCCCCTGCCCCAGCGCGGCGATCAGGTTGTCCACCGCCAGCGCGACCATGCCGCGGCGGGTATCCAGGCTGGCGCTGCCGATATGCGGAGTCAGCACCACGTTGCGCAGCGCCAGCAGCTCCGGGCGCACGTTCGGCTCGCCCTCGTACACGTCCAGCCCGGCGGCGGCCAGGCGGCCGTTCGCCAGCGCGTCGGCCAGCGCGATTTCATCGACCAGCCCGCCGCGCGCGATGTTCACCAGCGTGGCGGAAGGCTTCATCTTCGCCAATGCCGCGGCATTGACCAGGTGGTGCGCGGCCGGGGTGTAAGGCAGCACCAGCACGAGGTGGTCGGCCTGCGCGAGCAGGTCGTCGAAGCCGACATAGCGCGCGCCGGTCTCGGCTTCCACCGCTTCCGGCAGCCGGCTGCGGTTGTGGTACAGCACCTTCATGCCGAAGCCGAGCGCACCGCGGCGGGCGATGCCCTGGCCGATGCGGCCCATGCCCAGGATGCCCAGCGTGCTGCCGTGGATGTCGTGGCCGAGCATGGTCTTGAACGACCACTGCCGCCACTGGCCCTCGCGCAGCCAGCGCTCGGATTCGGTGATGCGCCGCGCGGCGGCCATCAGCAGCGCGAAGCCGAGGTCGGCCGTGGTCTCGGTGAGCACGTCCGGGGTGTTGCTGGCGATGATCCCGGCCGCGCTCAGCGCGTCGAGATCGAGGTTGTTGTAGCCGACGCCGACATTGGCGACCGCCCGCAAACCGCCGGCGCCGGCCACTTCGGCCGCGCCCACGCGCTCGTTGAGGGTGATCAGCGCGCCATCCACGCCGGCCAGGCGCGCGGCGATGTCGCCGGCCGAATACTTCGTGACTTCCGCCGTGGCCTGCACGTCGAAATACTGCCCGAGCCGTTCGATTTCCTCATCGAACAGCGGCTGGCTGACCCACACGCGTGGCCGCGCGTCAGCCATCGAGCGTTCCGGGAATGCGCGGGGAGACGTCACCGACATCGCCACACTGCGCGCGGTGGCGCAGCGCCTGGTCCATCAGCACCAGCGCCATCATCGCCTCGGCGATCGGCGTGGCGCGGATGCCCACGCACGGGTCATGGCGGCCGGTGGTGACCACTTCGATCGGCTGCCCGTCCACGTCCACGCTCTGGCCCGGCAGGCGCAGGCTGGAGGTGGGCTTGAGCGCGATCGACGCCACGACCTGCTGGCCGGTGGAGATGCCGCCGAGGATGCCGCCGGCGTGGTTGCTGTGGAAACCTTGGGCGGAGATCAGGTCGCGGTGCTCGGTGCCCTTCTGCGCGACGACATCGAAGCCGTCGCCGATCTCCACGCCCTTCACCGCGTTGATGCTCATCAGCGCGGCGGCCAGTTCGCCGTCGAGCTTGCCGTAGATCGGCTCGCCCCAGCCCGGCGGCACGCCGTCGGCCACCACGGTGACGCGCGCGCCGACCGAATCGCCGGACTTGCGCAGCGCGTCCATGTAGCTTTCGAGCTCGTCCACCTGGGCGGCGTGCGGCCAGAAGAACGGGTTTTCTTCCACCGCGTTCCAGTCGAAGCCCTGCGGCACGATCGGCCCGAGTTGCGAGAGCCAGCCGCGCACGGTCACGCCGTAGCGCTGCGCCAGCCACTTCTTGGCGATCACGCCGGCGGCCACGCGCGTGGTGGTCTCGCGCGCGGAAGAACGGCCGCCACCGCGCGGGTCGCGGATGCCGTACTTCTGCCAGTAGCTGTAATCGGCGTGGCCCGGGCGGAACTGCCGGGCGATGTTGGCGTAATCCTTGCTGCGCTGGTCGGTGTTGCGGATCAGCAGCGCGATCGGCGTGCCGGTGGTGACGCCTTCGTACACGCCGGAGAGGATTTCCACCTCGTCGGCCTCGCGGCGCGCCGAGGTGTGGCGGCTCTTGCCGGTGGCGCGGCGCTGCAGGTCCTGGGTGAATTCCCCGGCACTGATCTCCAGCCCCGGCGGGCAGCCATCGACCACGCAGCCGATCGCCGGCCCGTGCGATTCGCCGAACGTGGTGACCGTCAGCAGCTTGCCGAAGGCGTTGGAACTCACGGCCGCGATGCCGCCAGTTCGGTGATGCGGGCGCTGTGCGCGATCAGCTCGCGGCATTCCACCGCGAAGATGCCCATCTGGCCGACCTTGAACTCGATCCAGGCGAAATCCACTTCCGGCAGCAGCTTGACCAGGTGCTGCTCGGATTCGCCGACTTCGCAGATCAGCAGGCCGTCTTCGGACAGGTGGATCGGCGCGTCGCGCAGGATCTTCAGCACCAGGTCCAGGCCGTCGTCGCCCGCGCGCAGGCCCAGCTCCGGCTCGTAGGAGTATTCCTGCGGCAGCGCGTCGGTCTCGTCGTTGGTGACGTACGGCGGGTTGGTGACGATGAGGTCGTAGTGGCGGCCGGTCAGCCCGGTGAACAGGTCCGACTTGAGCAGGGTGACGTTGTCGGCGTGCAGGCGCGCCTTGTTTTCCGCGGCCAGGGCCAGCGCGTCGTCGCTGATGTCCACGCCGTCGACCTGCCAGTTCGGGTTGTAGTGGCCCATCGCGATGGCGATGCAGCCCGAGCCGGTGCACAGGTCCAGCGCGCGGTACACCTCGCGCCCGGCCAGCCATGGCTCGAAACCGGCTTCGATCAGCTCGGCGATCGGCGAACGCGGCACCAGCGCGCGCGCGTCGCTCTTGAAGCTCAGCCCGGCGAACCAGGCCTCGCCGGTGAGGTAGGCGGCCGGCACGCGCTCGTCGATGCGACGCTGGAACAGCGCCAGCACCTGCTCCTTCTCGGCGCGGGTCAGGCGCGCGGCGCCGTAGGCCGGGCCGAGGTCGTGCGGCAGGTGCAGGGTGTGCAGGACCAGCTGGGTCGCTTCGTCCAGCGCGTTGTCGTAGCTGTGGCCGAAGGTCAGGCCGGCCTCGTTGAAACGGCTGGTGCCGTAGCGGATCAGGTCGATGATCGTGGACAGTTCGTCGGCCGTGGCGGCGGTCATGGCAACAGCAGGTGGGGGAAAGGCCCCCGATTATAGGCGCGTGGCCGCTATCATGAGCGTCTGTTGCAGGGGAAACTTCGGCGCGCGGGCCGCGCCGGCCCCGGGCGACGCCCGCCGGCGGCCTCTCCCCGCCGACCCGCGCCGGTCCGCCGGCGCCTCTGGAACGAGGTGGCTGGCCGCATGACCCTACGTACAACCGGCATCGTGATTGCCGCCGCCCTGGCCGCCGGCCTGGGGCTGGTCGTCGCGCAGAAGGTGTTCACCGACCGCTCCGCCGCCACCGCCACGGACACCGTGGTGATGTACCCGCAATCGCGCGCCCTGCCCGATTTCAACCTGCGCCAGTCCGACGGCACCGCGCTGGTGCCCGGCGAGCTGCGCGGCCACTGGACGCTGGTGTTCATCGGCTTCCTGTCCTGCCCGGACGTGTGCCCCACCACCCTGGCCGACCTGGCCCGCGCCCAGCAGCAGTGGACGAACATCCCCGAAGGCCTGCGCCCGCGCGTGCTGTTCGTCTCCATCGACCCGGAGCGCGACAGCCCGGCGCGCGTGGGCGAATACGCCCATGCCTTCCACAAGGACACCCTGGCCGCCACCGCGGACGTGCCGGAGCTGGAGCGCTTCGCCACCGCGCTGGGCTTCGTGTTCCAGAAGGTGCCGGGCAAGCACATCGACGAAAACCCGAACGACTACAGCATGGATCACTCGGCCGGCATCGCCGTGCTCGACCCGCAGGGCCGCCTCGCCGGCCTGATCCGTCCGCCCTTCCAGCCGCAGGCCATTGCCGCGGACTTCACCCGCTTGACCCAGGCTGCCGCCCCATGAATTTCACCACTGCCTTGACCTACGCCCTGCCGCACCGCGCCCTGTCCTCGCTGGCGCGACGGCTGGCCTATTCGACGAACCCGCGCGTGAAGCAGTGGCTGATCGACACGGTCACCGAGAAGTTCAACGTCAACCTCGCCGAAGCCGCGCAGCCGGACCCGACTGCGTACCCATCGTTCAATGCGTTTTTCACCCGGGCCTTGAAGGAAGGCGCGCGCCGCGCCGAGCCGAACCCGCGCACGCTGGTGATGCCGGCGGACGGGCGCATCAGCCAGCTGGGCGCGATCGTCGATGGCCGCATCTTCCAGGCCAAGGGGCAGTCGTTTACCGCCGCCGAGCTGCTCGGTGACGAGGCCTCGGCGCTGCCGTTCCGCGAGGGCCTGTTCGCCACGGTGTACCTGTCCCCGCGCGATTACCACCGCGTGCACATGCCGTGGACCGGCACGCTGCGCGAGACGGTGCACGTGCCGGGCCGCTTGTTCAGCGTGGGCCCGGCCGCGGTGGCCGGCGTGCCGCGCCTGTTCGCGCGCAACGAGCGGCTGGTGTGCCACTTCGATACCGATTTCGGCCCGATGGCCTCGGTGATGGTGGGCGCGTTGCTGGTGTCCGGCGTGGAAACGGTGTGGAGCGGCGAGGAGATCCCGGCCTACGGCGATAGCATCACCCGCAAGGACTATCGCGGCCAGGGCATCACGCTGGAGCGCTTCGCGGAGATGGCGCGCTTCAACTATGGCTCGACGGTGGTCGTGCTGCTGCCGCCGGGCGTGGCGGAATTCGCGCCACAGCTGCAGGCCGAATCGGCGGTGCAGCTGGGCGAGGCGCTGGCGACGCTGCGCGGCTGAAGAAGCCGCGCCCCGCCACGCTTATTTGTCGCAGCCCACCAGCTGGATGACCTGCCCCGGCTTCAGCGCATAGGCCGGCGCGCGCAGCTTGTTGGCCTTGGCCAGGTCCTTCAACTCGCACTGGTGCTTGTCGGCGATGCGGCCGAGCGTGTCGCCCTTGGCTACCTTGTAGCTGCGCACTTGTTTGGCCTTCGGCTTGGCCGGCGCCGGCTGGCCGGTGGCCACGGTGGTCGCCACGCCCGCCATCGGCGTCGCGCTACCCACCGCCACGCTGCCGGTGAACGACTGCGGTGAAGGCCGCACGATGGCCTGGTTGAGGTCGGCGCTGATCAGCGTGCGCGCCAGGTCCGCGCGCGGGCCCTTCACGCAGTAGCGGTTGTACAGGCCGACGATGCGCGTGGTCGCGTTGATCGTGGTGCCGCCGGGAATCCAGCCGTCCGGCTCGTAGCGCGGGTTGAGGTTGCGCAGCGCGCGCATGTAGCCATCGCGCGTGCCGGCGCTGCCCAGGCAGATGGTCAGCTCGTAAATCGTGGTCGAACGCGAGAGCGTCAGCGTGGCCGGCACCGCGTTGACCTTCGGCAGCTCCAGCCCGTACTGCTGCGGGTGCAGGAACAGCCACGCCGCGGCGATCACCATCGGCACGTAGTCCTTGGTCTCGGCCGGGAACTGGTCGTACACCGACTGGTCCCAGAAGCTGCGCCCGCCGGTGGCGCCGTATACGCGCGCCGCGCGGCCTTCGCCGCCGTTGTAGGCGGCCAGCGCCAGCTCGATGTTGCGGTTGAGCTCGCCCATGCGTTCGTTGAGGTAGGCGGCACTGGCCATCGCCGCGCTGCGCGGGTCGAAGCGGCTGTCAAAGCCGGTCTCGTCCACGCCCAGGCCGAAGCGGCGGCCGGTGGCCGGCATGAACTGCATCAGGCCGGCGGCGCCGGCGCGCGAGCTGGCATGCACGCGGCCGTTGGACTCCTTGGCCATGATGCCGAACAGCAGCGCTTCGGGCAGGCCGCGGCGCTGCCATTCCGGCCACATGACGCCGCGCAGGTTCTCGTAGTTCTCGTAGCTGGTGAGCAGCTGCGGGCGCAGGTCGGTGAGCCAGCGGCGGATGCCGGCCTGCACGGCGGCGTTGTATTCGACCATGGTGTCGAACTCGTGCCGGCGGTCGTTGAGCAGCGCCGCGGCGCGGGCGGCCTCGGGCACGTCGGCGGCCAGCGGACCGACATGGTCCGGGTCGGCTTCGAGCAAACCGTCGTCGGCGCCGTCATCGTCGTCCTGCTGCTGGGCGTCGGTGCTGGCCTTGAGCAGGCGCTTGTAGGTCGCCAGCATG
The DNA here is from genome assembly GCF_001431645.1 of Stenotrophomonas panacihumi. GTDB lineage: Bacteria > Pseudomonadota > Gammaproteobacteria > Xanthomonadales > Xanthomonadaceae > Stenotrophomonas_A > Stenotrophomonas_A panacihumi. The sequence goes on from NZ_LLXU01000067.1 coordinate 45,825, forward strand.
GTGCCCATCTCGCAGCCGCGCTGCTGGGTGCAGGCGGTGATGACGTCCTCCATGTCCTCCAGCGCGGCATCGCTCTCGGCCTGGCCCTTGGGATCGGCGTTGCCGACCAGCACCTGGGCGTCGCGGTAGCGCTTCTCGGCGGCGGCCATCCGCGTCTGCAGGGCCTCGACCCGGGCTTCGTCGCGCTTGGACAGCGCCATGGCAGGGGGAACGACCGACAGCAGCGCCACGACGGCCAGCAGGGGCCACGGGCGCGGAACGGGGAACGGGAGCGGCATCTTTCGACTACGGCGGCGACGAGGTCTGGCAGGTTAGCCGCGGCCCGCGCGCCGGGGCAAGGCGCGCCGCGGGACGGGTACAGTGCAACGTCAGCCAGCGCCGTAGAATCGGCGCAACTTGAATGCGAGGCATGCCATGGATCCGATCCTGCTGGGCAAGGGCGTCACCGACGACATCGCCGTGGTCCTCCAGCCCCGGCTGGGCAATCGCCACGGCCTGGTGGCCGGCGCCACCGGCACCGGCAAGACGGTGACCCTGATGACCCTGGCCGAGGGCTTCTCGCGGATCGGCGTGCCGGTGTTCCTGGCCGACGTGAAGGGCGACGTCGCCGGCCTGGCCGTGGCCGGCGACGGCAACGACAAGCTGCGCCAGCGCGCCGCCGAGATCGGCGTGGCCGACTACGCCCCCGCCGCCAGCCCGGTGGTGTTCTGGGACCTCTACGGCCAGCTCGGCCACCCGGTGCGCACCACCGTCAGCGAGATGGGCCCCACCCTGCTCGCCCGCATCCTCGAACTCAACGACACCCAGGCCGGCGTGCTGGACATCGTGTTCAAGCTGGCCGACGACCGCGGCCTGCTGCTGCTCGACCTGGACGACCTGCGCGCCCTGCTCAACCTGGTGGTGGAAGACCGCAAGGAGATCTCCACCGAATACGGTCTGGTCAGCGCCCCGTCGGTGGCGGCGATCCAGCGCGCCCTGCTGCGGCTGGCGCAGGACGGCGGCGAAGGCTTCTTCGGCGAGCCGGCACTGGCGCTGGAAGACCTGATGCGCACGACGACGGACGGCCGCGGAGTGATCGGCATCCTCGCCGCCGCGCAGCTGGTGCTCAAGCCGCGGCTGTATTCGACCTTCCTGCTGTGGCTGCTCTCCGAACTGTTCGAGCGGCTGCCGGAAGTGGGCGACCTGGACAAACCCAAGCTGGTGTTCGTGTTCGACGAGGCGCACCTGCTGTTCGACGATGCGCCGCCCGCGCTGGTGCAGCGCATCGAGCAGGTGGTGCGCCTGATCCGTTCCAAGGGCGTGGGCGTGTACTTCTGCTCGCAGTTCCCCGACGACGTGCCGGCCAACATCCTCGGCCAGCTCGGCAACCGCGTGCAGCACGCGCTGCGCGCCTATACGCCGCGCGACCAGAAGGCGGTGAAGACGGCCGCGGAAACCTTCGTGGCCAATCCCAGGCTCGACGTCGCCAGCGCGATCTCCAGCCTGGGCACCGGCGAGGCGCTGGTCTCCACGCTGCAGGACAAGGGCGTGCCGATGCCGGTGGAGCAGACGCTGATCGCCCCGCCGCGTTGCCGCATGGGCGCCATCACCGACGCCGAACGCACGCAGGTGCGCGCGGGCAGCCCGGTCGGCGGCAAGTACGACACCGCGGTGAATCGCGAATCGGCGGCGGAGATGCTGTCCAAGCGGGCCCAGGCGCAGGTCGCCAAGGCCGACGCGCCGCCGGCGCGCGGGCCGGAGCAGGACGCGGCCGCCGGCAACGAATGGGGCCAGGCGGTGAAGGACGCGGTGTTCGGCACCAAGCGTCGCCAAGGCTTGCTGGAGACGATGGCCAAGCAGACCACGCGCACGGTGGGCAGCAAGCTCGGCCAGCAGATCGTGCGCGGCATCCTCGGCGGCATCTTCGGCGGCGGCAAGCGCTGACGGACGCGGCGCCCGGCACCATTGCGCGCGCCGGGCGCGTGCCAGCACAATCCGGACGGACAACGACCGCTCAGGGGGAGCGTCATGGAAGATCGTCGTAAGCGGACCGGCCGCCAGGGTGGCGCACCGGAACCGTTCTGGTCGCGTCTGCCCGCGATCGCGCTGTATCCGATCCACGGCGCCGCGCTGTGGTCGCTGATCGCATTGAGCCTGTGCGCGCTGTTGTCGCTGCTGCCCGGTATCGGCGGGATCCTGGGCCTGGTCGTCTCGCTGGCCACCTACCGTTATGCGTTCGAGGTGCTGCGGCACACTGCCAACGGACATCCCGACGCCCCGAACTACGGGCTGGAACTGAGCGACGGCGCGATCTGGCGCCTGTTCGTGTTGATCATCCTGGCCGCGGCCGGCGTGATGTTCGTGGCGATGTTCACCCGCAGCGGCGCCCTCGCCCTGATGGCGCTCGGCGCCGTCGTGCTGTTGATGCCCGGCTCGGTGATCTCGCTGGCCATGGACGGCAGCCTGCTGCGCGCGCTCAACCCGATGGTGCCGCTCGGCCTGGCCCTGCGCATCGGCTGGCCGTACCTGGCCGCGGTGTGCCTGCTGTTCGTGATCCTGGCCAGCTCGATGACCGCCGCGGTATGGCTCAGCCGCTACATGCCGCCGCTGGTCAGCCACCTCACCGTGAACTTCATGGTGACCTGGGGCCTGTTCTCGGTGTTCCACCTGCTGGGCTACCTGGTGTTCCAGTACCACGAGGCGCTCGGCTTCGAGCCGGAAGCCCTGCAGGACACCCGCCGCGCCGATCCCGACCAGCGCCTGCTCGACGAAGCCGAGGGCCACGTGCGCGACGGCCATCCGCGCGAGGCGCGCGAGGTGCTGCGCGGGGCGATCAAGGGCCGCGCGGTGTCGCTGGGCGTACATGAGCTGTACCAGCGCCTGCTGCGCCAGGAAGGCGCCTCGCCGGAGCTGCACGACCACGCGCAGCTGTACATCAGCCGGCTCGTCGCCGAGAAGCAGGAACGCCGCGCCCTGGCGATCCTGCGCGAGATGCTGGAAATCGAACCGGACTTCACGCCGGCGCAGGTGGAACAGGCGATGTCGCTGGTGGATCGCGCGCGCCTGGGCGGCCAGCACCAGCTCACCGTGGATGCCCTGCGGGCGATGGTGCGCAAGTGGCCGCGGCGCGAGGAATCCGCGCAGTGGGCGCTCGATGCCGCGCTGCTGCTGGCCGAACGCTATGGCCGCGACGACGAGGCGCGGGCACTGCTGGAGACCGCGCTGATCAGCTGCGAAAACGAGGAAGTGCGGCGCCGCCTGCAGACCGCGCTGGCGGCCATCACCTCCACCGCCTCGCCGACGGCCTGACCCTTCAGAGGTTGTCCAGCAGGAAGCGCGCCTTGGTCGCCTGCGGCTGGTCCGGGAAGGCCTGCAGCAGGTGGGCCAGCAGGCGCTGCTGATCGCCGGACTGGCGCGCGCCGTGCGCGAGCGCCAGCTTCAGCCACAGCTGGGCCTGGGCATCCCGCGGCCCGCCCTCGCCTTCCAACGACAACAGCCGCTCGGCCTCCTGCAGGTGGCCCAGGGCGATCCACTGCGAAGCCAGCACGCTGCGCACATCGGCCGGCAGCGCGACGCCGTCGCCCGGCAGCGTCTGTGCCAGCCCCCACTGCGCCTGCACCTGCGCGGCGTTCGTCGCGGGCAGCCGCAGCAAGGTGAGCGCGCGCTCGCGCAGGAACTGGGTCTGGCCCGCGTTGCGCGCGAGCCGGCAGCGCGCCAGCGCCACGTCGAAACTTTGCGGCTGTTCGGCCGCCAACTCGGCCAGCAGCGATTCGGCCTCGGTGTTTTCCATGCGCCCGAGGTGGCGCTGCGCGCGCGCCCAACGGTCGTCCACCACCACGGCCGGGGTATCGAGCAGGAAGGCCGGCCGCGTCTGCTTCGTCCATACCAGCAGCGCGCCCATCAGCGCGCCGGTCACCAGCCCGCCGGCATGCGCCTCGAAGGCGACGCGCGCGTCGTCCTGCGAGAGCAGGTTGAACACTTCCCAGCCCAGCCACAGCGGAAACAGCAGGATGGCCGGGGCGCGCACGTAGTTGAACACCACCCAGAACCAGTAGAAGAAGCGCACCGGCTGGCGTCCCCACACCGCGCAGAACGCGCCCATCATCGCGGCGATCGCGCCGGACGCCCCCAGCCCGCCGCCGTATTCGCCCCAGCGCCACAGCACGCTCGCCGCGGCCGAGCCATAGGCGCCCACCACGTACACGCCCAGCAGCCACCCCGGGCCGATCGCCCCTTCCAGCAGCAGGCCGAGCGCGACGAGGAACAACATGTTGCCGATCAGGTGCATGGGGTCGGCATGCAGGAACGCGGCGGTGAGCATGCGGTGCGGCGACCACTCCGAGCCGCGCTGCATGTGGCGCAGGGTGAAGATGGCATCCAGGCGGCGGTCGAACTCGGCGCGCAACGGGCGCCAGCGTGCCTGCGCATCCTCATCCTCGCCCGGCGCGTGTTGGGCCAGGCGTGCACGGAAGCCGAGGTCGTTCACCGCCGCCGTGGCCAGTTGCCCCCACTGCGCATCCTCGTCTTCGTCATCCAGCGCCTGCACCTCGTCGCCGCGGCCGCTGTCGAGCAGGTATTGGCGATAGGCGGGCATCTCCTGTTCGGCCAGGCCAGAATCCAGGTAGTAGCGTTGTGCCTGCCCCATCGCCCGGGTGTCGCCGGACTGCGCGCCGAAGAACACGATCACGTTGGCCAGCAGCAGCAAGGTGGTCATCCAGGGCCAGGTGGCCAAGGTGAGCGGCTTGTGCAAAGGCAGGATCAACATCGGCAACATCCCCTGTCGGCGCGAAGCAGGCAGCTTCGACGATCGGCCGGGCGACATGCAAGCCGCGCCGCGCTAGCATCCCCTCCCCCGTGGCCGCCCCCGTTCCTGGCATGACCCGCTGGCGTCCCCCCGCAGAGAAAAGCACCGCGCTCATCACCGCCGCCGGCCACGCCCGGCTCAAGGCCGAGCTCGACGAGCTGTGGCGCGTACGCCGGCCGGAAGTGGTCAAGGCGCTGGCCGCCGCGGCGGCGGAAGGCGATCGCTCGGAGAACGCCGAGTACACCTATCGCAAGAAGCAGCTGGGCGAGATCGACCGGCGCGTGCGCTACCTCAGCAAGCGGCTGGAGGCGTTGCGGGTGGTGGATACGCGGCCGAGCGACCCGCAGGCGGTGTTCTTCGGGGCGCGCGTGGAGCTGGAGCGGGTCAGCGACGGCGAGCTGCTGCGCTACCGCATCGTCGGGCCGGACGAAACCGATGCCGCGCAGGGCTGGATCAGCATCGATTCGCCGATGGCGCGGGCGCTGTTGAAGAAGCGCGTGGACGACGAGTTCGAGGTGATGCTGCCGGGCGGCATGACCCGCTTCGTGATCGTGGAAGTCGATTACGCGTGAAGTGCGCCGCGACCGGGTGATCCGCGGTCGCGGCTGAAGCCGCTCCCGCAGGGAGCGGCGCGCGGCGGATTACACCATCGCCAGCGGCAGCGGCTTGCGCGCCGGTTCCAGCGCATCGCCGAACAAATCGTGCTCGTCGCTCTCGGTGATCTCCACCTGCACGAAGTCACCCGGGCGCAGGCCCATTTCCTCGCCGTTCTGGATGTGCACCAGGCCGTCGATCTCCGGCGCGTCGGCGCGCGAACGCGCCACCGCGATGCCGTCCTCCAGGCCATCCACCAGGCACTGCTGCACGGTGCCGACCTTGGCCTCCAGGCGCGCGGCGGAAATGGCGGCCTGGCGTTCCATGAAACGGGCCAGGCGCTCCTGCTTCACTTCCTCCGGCACCGGGTCGGGCAGCGCGTTGGCGCTGGCGCCTTCCACCGGCGAGTAGGCGAACGCGCCGACGCGATCCAGCTGCGCCTCGTCGAGGAAGTCCAGCAGCGCTTCGAACTCGGCTTCGGTCTCGCCGGGGAAGCCGACGATGAAGGTCGAACGCAGGGTGATGTCCGGGCAGATCTGCCGCCAGCGCAGCACGCGCTCGAGGGTTTTATCCACGGCGCCCGGCCGCTTCATCAGCTTGAGGATGCGCGGGCTGGCGTGCTGGAACGGGATGTCCAGGTACGGAAGGATCTTCCCTTCGGCCATGAGCGGCACCACGTCGTCCACGTGCGGGTACGGATAGACGTAGTGCAGGCGCGTCCACACCTTCAGCTCGGACAGCCCTTCGCACAGCGCCTTCATGCGCGTGGCGTACTGGCGGCCCTGCCAGGTCTTCTCTGCGTACTTCAGGTCCACGCCGTAGGCGGAAGTGTCCTGCGAGACGACCAGCAGTTCCTTGACGCCGCCGCGCACCAGCCGCTCGGCCTCGCGCAGCACGTCGTCCACCGGGCGCGAGACCAGGTCGCCGCGCATCGAAGGAATGATGCAGAAGCTGCAGCGATGGTTGCAGCCTTCGGAAATCTTCAGGTACGCGTAGTGGCGCGGGGTCAGCTTGATGCCGTAGTCCGGCACCAGGTCCACGAACGGGTTGTGCTGCGGCGGCAGCGCGGCGTGCACCGCCTCCATCACCGTGGCGTAGTCCTGCGGGCCGGAGACGGAGAGCACGTCCGGGTACTGCTCGCGGATCAGCGCCGAGTTCTTGCCCAGGCAGCCGGTGACGATGACCTTGCCGTTCTCGTTCATCGCCTCGCCGATGGCGTCGAGCGATTCGGCCACGGCCGAGTCGATGAAGCCACAGGTGTTGACCACCACCACGTCGGCGGCGTCATAGCTGGGGACGATGTCATAACCCTCGACCCGCAGCTGGGTGAGGATGCGTTCGGAATCGACGAGCGCTTTCGGACAGCCAAGGCTGACGAAGCCGACTTTGGGGTTCGACTGGGACATGCGGGGGTCTGGGGGCCTGGGTGAGGAACGGCCTGGGGCCTGGGCGGGCCGGATTATAGCCGGCCGCGCGCGGGCGCCCTGAACGCCAGCGGCCAGACTCCGTCACCCCTGCGAACAGGCAAGGCTTCCATAATGGAGATCCCCCATTCATTAGCCGAGGACATTCCCATGGGCCACTGGACCACGCTCGATACCCCGCACGGCCAGGTCACCGCCTGGCACGCCAAGCCGGCTGGCCAGCCGCGCGGCGGCCTGGTGGTGATCCAGGAGATCTTCGGCGTCAACGAGCACATGCGGCAGGTCGGCGAGGATTTCGCCAGCGCCGGCTACGAGGTGCTGGTGCCGGCGTTCTTCGACCCGGTGGAAAAGGATGCCCAGCTGCCGTACGACCAAGCCGGCACCCAGCGCGGCCTGGAGATGGTCAAGGCGTTGGGCATGGACCGCGCGGTGGACATCGTCCAGGCGGCCGCCACGGCGCTGGCGCCGGCCGGCAAGGTCGGGACCGTCGGCTACTGCTGGGGCGGCAGCGTCGCGCTGCTCTCGGCGATCCGCCTGGGCCTGCCGTCGGTCAGCTACTACGGCGCGCGCAACGTGCAGTTCCTGGACGAGCCGCTCAAGGCGCCGGTGATTTTCCACTTCGGCGAGCAGGACAAGAGCATCCCGCCGGAAGCCGTGCAGGCGCACCGCGAGAAGCTGCCGCAGTCGCCGGTGTACGTGTACCCGGCCGACCACGCGTTCAATCGCGACGTCGGCCCGCACTACGCGCCGGAGAGCGCGAAGCTGGCGCGCGAGCGCACGCTGGCCTTCTTCGCCGACAACCTGTGAGCGGCTTCGCGCTCGACCCGCGGCTGGCCGCCGACAGCGTGTTCGTCGCCGACGGGCCGCTCTCGCAAGTGCGCCTGATGGACGACGCACGCTTCCCTTGGCTGGTGCTGGTGCCGCGCGTGGACGGCGCCAGCGAGTGGATCGACCTGGACGGTGGCCAGCAACGCCTGCTGCTGGCCGAGGTCAACCAGGTCTCGCGCCTGCTGCAGGCCGAACCCGGCGTGCGGAAGCTCAACCTCGGCGCGCTGGGCAACATCGTGCGGCAGCTGCACGTGCACCTGGTCGGCCGGCACGAGGGCGATGCCGCGTGGCCGGGCCCGGTGTGGGGCAGCGGGCGGGCGCAGCGGTTCGCGCCGGACGACCTGCAGCGGCGTGTCGAAGACTGGGCGCAACGGCTACGATAGGCGCCCGTCCAAGCCACCCGATCCCGACTGCATGAAATCCCACGTCGTCGCCGCGCTGATCCTCATCCTCGTCGGCCTGCTGTTCCTGGCCAACAACCTGGGCTGGACGCACCTGAGCATCGGGCGGCTGATCAGCACCTGGTGGCCGGCCCTGCTGGTGGCGGTCGGCATCGGCATGTTGTTCGGGCGCGGGAAGTAACCCGCGATCAAACGAAAAACGGCGCCGAAGGGCGCCGTTTTCGTTTGCATGGCCGCGCGGCTCAGGTGCGCGGCAGGGTCACGCCGGTCTGGCCCTGGTACTTGCCGCCGCGGTCGCGGTAGCTGGTTTCGCACACTTCGTCGGACTGGAAGAACAGCATCTGCGCCACGCCTTCGTTGGCATAGATCCGCGCCGGCAGCGGCGTGGTGTTGCTGAACTCCAGGGTGACGTGGCCTTCCCACTCCGGCTCCAGCGGCGTCACGTTGACGATGATGCCGCAGCGCGCGTAAGTGCTCTTGCCCAGGCACACCACCAGGGTGTCGCGCGGGATGCGGAAGTATTCCACCGTGCGTGCCAGCGCGAAGCTGTTGGGCGGGATGATGCACACGTCCGATTCGATATCGACGAAGCTGCCGCTGTCGAAGTGCTTCGGGTCCACGATGGTCGAGTTGATGTTGGTGAACACCTTGAACTCGCGCGAGCAACGCACGTCGTAGCCGTAGCTGGAGGTACCGAAGCTCACGATGCGCTGCCCGCTGGCGTCCTGCTTGACCTGCCCCGGCTCGAACGGCTCGATCATGCCGTGCTGTTCGGCCATGCGCTTGATCCAGCGGTCGCTCTTGATGCTCATTCGGTGTTCCTGGGGATGGAGGGGGCGGTCTGCGCCGCCGCCAGAGTCTAAACATTGCGGCCGCAGGCGTCTGCGGCCACACGGAGGCACTCAGCCGAACGCGATCGGGATGCTGGCGCGCGGGCGCTTGGCCAGTTCCTCGGCCAGGCGCGTGGCGGCGGCGGCGTAGGCCTGCGCGGCGGGCGAATCGGGCGCGGCGGCGACGATCGGCGTGCCGACATCGCCCTGTTCGCGGATGGCGATCTCCAGCGGCAGCGAGCCCAGCAACGGCACGCCGTACTGCGCCGCCATGCGCTGGCCGCCACCCTCGCCGAACAGGTGCTCGGCATGCCCGCAGTTCGAGCAGGTATGCACGGCCATGTTCTCGACGATGCCCAGCACCGGCACTTCCACCTTCTCGAACATCTTCAGCGCCTTGCGCGCGTCGAGCGTGGCGATCTCCTGCGGCGTGGTGACGATCACCGCGCCGGCCACCGGGATCTTCTGCGAGAGGGTCAGCTGGATGTCGCCGGTACCCGGCGGCAGGTCGACCAGCAGGTAGTCCAGGTCGTCCCACAGGGTGTCGTTGAACAGCTGGGTAAGCGCGGAGGTGGCCATCGGGCCGCGCCAGATCATCGGGGTGTCGGTGTCGATCAGCAGGCCGATGGACATCGCCTCCACGCCGAAGGCGCGCAGCGGCTCGATCGACTTGTTGTCCGGGCTGTCGGGCCGGCCGGCCAGGCCGAGCATGGCCGGCACGCTGGGGCCGTAGATGTCCGCGTCGAGCAGGCCGACGCGGGCGCCCTGGCGTTGCAGGGCCAGGGCGAGGTTCACCGCGGTGGTGGACTTGCCCACCCCGCCCTTGCCCGAGGCAATGGCGATGACGTTGCGGATGCGGGAATGGGGGCTCAGGCCGCCCTGCGGCTTATGCGCTGGAATCTTCATGTGCCTATTGTCCGCGAGCCGGGGCGGGCACTCCAACAACGTGTCGTGCGTCACCCTTAAAACGTTTTCTCATCAATAATTTGAGAATTGCATCACACTTTTTCGCTAATTTTCCGTTCACGAACTGATGAACCCCGTGTTAACGTCGGGTCAGGGGTGATGCCATTGACACGCGCCGGACATCTTTGTCTGGGCCCGTCGCCATTGCCCCAACCGAGTCAGCCACACAGCACAAGGGGATTCGCCAAGATGTCGTCCAGCAAAGCTTCCCGCCTCAAACGGCACCGCCTGACCGCGGCCGTCTTCGCCGCCATCGTCCTGCCGGCCGCCGGCACCGCCCTGGCCCAGGACCCGCCGAAGGAACTCGACCGCGTCACCGTGACCGGCTCGCTGATTCCGCAGACCGAAATCGAGACCGCCACCCCGGTGATGGTCATCAGCGCCGAGGACATCAAGGCGCGCGGCTTCACCTCCGTGGCCGACGTGCTGGCCAAGAGTTCCTTCGCCACCGGCGGCGTGCAGGGCGCGCAGACTTCCGCCTCGTTCACCCAGGGCGCCAAGACCGTCAGCCTGTTCGGCCTGCCGCCGGGTTACGTGAAGTACCTGATCGACGGCCGCCCGATGTCGAACTACCCCGCGCTGTACAACGGCAGCGACACGTTCAACAACATCAGCGGCATTCCGGTCGACCTGGTCGACCGCATCGAAATCCTGCCGGGCGGCCAGTCCTCGCTGTATGGCTCGGACGCCATCGCCGGCGTGATCAACGTCATCCTGAAGAAGAAGCTCGATGGCGGCGTGTTTACCATCCGTGGCGGCGGCTACTCCGAAGGTGGCGGCAGCAATTTCCGCGCGAGCTTCGCCGACGGCTGGACCTCGGCCGACGGCCGCGTCAGCGTCATTGGTGGCGTGCAGTACGAAGAGAAGAACGCGATCTGGGGTTACCAGCGTGACCTGACCAAGCAGTACAACCAGAATGGTCTCACCCCGCCGCTGGCAAGCCGCGACACCCTGGTGGCCGGCTACTTCGACAGCTACCACTTCCTGGATCCCGCCAACTGCTCCAATCTCACCGGCCTGTTCGGCGGCACCACCGGCCTGCAGCAGCGCCCCGGTTTCGGTGACGAGTACTACTGCGGCTCGTTCTACACCCCGGGCTACCGCACCCTGGCGAACGATGAGAAGTCCACGCAGGGCTACCTGCACGGCACCTTCGACATCAACGACAACCTGCAGCTGTACGGCGACGTGCTGTACAGCCACGAAGAGACCAAGTACCACGTCGGCTCCAACTACACCTGGTGGGGCACGAGCGCGGACTTCGGCTATTTCTGGGACGACGCGCTGGGCGACCTCGTCAACCTGCAGAAGGCGTTCGCACCGGAAGAAGTCGGCTCGCGCGGCTTCCGCGACAACATGGGCAAGGACACCAGCGACTCGCTGCGCGTCACCTTCGGCGCGAAGGGAACGTTCGGTGCGTCCGCCTGGGATTACGACTTCGGCGCGACCTACACTGAGTACAAGCTGAAAGAGAACAGCTTCGTCGTCTATGCCGATGCAGCCGACCAGTTCTTCACCGACCGCGTGCTGGGTCCGCAGCTGGGCCTTGACCCGCTGTATGACACCTACCCGGTGTTCTCGCCGAACTATGCTGCGTTCTACCAGCCGCTGACGCCGGACGAATTCGCCAGTTTCACTGGCCGCATCACTTCGCACAGCAAGACCTCGGACAGCATGCTGCGCTTCCAGGTCACCAACGCGACCCTCTTCACACTGCCGGGTGGCGACGCCGGCCTGGCCGTGGTGGGTGAGCTGGGCAAGCAGAAGTGGAACTACGACCCGGCGCCGGAACTGCTCAACGGCGAGATCTGGGGCCTGACCTCGGTGGCCGGCGGCGGCGACCGTGACCGCTATGCGGTGACCTCCGAACTGCGCCTGCCGATCTTCAATCCGTTGACCGTCACTGTCTCTGGCCGCTACGACTCCTACGACGCCAGCGGCCGTACGATCGACAAGCCGACCTACAGCATCGGCCTGGAATACCGCCCGATCGACACCCTGCTGCTGCGCGGCAAGTACGGCACCGCGTTCCGTGCGCCGACCTTGTCCGACCTGTACCAGGGCGAAAGCGGCTATTACTCCTCGGTCATCGACTACTACCAGTGCGCCCAGCGCGGCTACCTGCCGGGCAACACCGACGCCTGCCCGCGCGCGTATTCCGAGCGCCAGTTCTTCGGCACCCAGTCGGGCAACCTCGACCTGAAGCCGATCAACGCCGACGTGTGGAGCGCCGGCCTGGTCTGGTCGCCAATCGACCGCATGAGCCTGACGGTGGACTACTTCAACTGGGACATCGACGACGAAGTCACCCAGCAGAGCGCCAACGCGCTGTCGTTGCAGGACTACTCCTGCCGCGCGGGCATCGACGACATCAACTCGCCGCTGTGCCAGCAGACGCTCTCGCAGGTGACCCGCAACGCGGCCGGCAACATCACCGAGATCTATACCCCGAAGATCAACATCTCCAACCAGAAGCTGGAAGCGGTCACCGCCGCGTTCAACTATGGCTATGACTTCGGCCGTTTCGGCGACCTGAGCCTGCGCACCAGCTTCACCGAGAACCTGCACCACACCTACCAGCAGTACGCCGAGGACGAGGTCATCGACCTGCTGACCAACGCCTACTGGAGCAGCGACCCCAAGCGCAAGGCCGATGGCTCGCTGACCTGGAGCCTGGCCGACTTCTCGGCCACCTGGTACGTCAACTGGTTCTCGGAGACGCCGAACTACGCGGCGACCAACAGCCCGCTCGGCTATGGCGCGGCGAACGCCCGCAAGCTTGGCTCCTATGCCACCAACAACGTCAGCGCAAGCTACAAGCTGTTCGAGGGCATGGAGGTTTCGCTGATGGTGAACAACGTGTTCAACCGCATGCCCCCGTACGACTTCTCGTACCTGGGCAGCTCCGGCGCACCGTACAACTCGTACAACTTCGACGTGTACGGCCGTGCGTACTATCTGGAACTGCGCTACGCCTTCGGCAAGTAATCACCTGCCACCGGCATGAAGAAGGCCCCGTTCCGCGAGGAACGGGGCCTTTCATTTGTCCATCGGCACAGCGGGCGGGCAATGCCAGGCGGCTCGATCCCGCATTACGCCTCGACGCCGAGCAGCCTGGCCAATGGCAGCATCTGTTCGCCATAGCGGCGCCAGCGCCCGATATAGGCATTCGTCAGCGGCTGGCGTACCTGCACCAGGCTGGCCGTCGCCACCGGCGCCTCGTTGCGTTCGAACTGCAGGCAAGCCGCGTTCCAATCCAACCCGCAGAAGGCAAGCAGTTCGCGTGTCTTTGCTTCCTGCGCGGACACCAGCTCCTCGTATTCCAGCTCCAGGATGCGGCCGGGGAACAACGCCTGCCAGTGCGCCATCAGCCGGTCGAACATCAGGTAGTAGCGACCCACGTCCATTAGGTCGAAGGAGTAGTCGTAGTTGGGCGAACTCAACGCGAACAGCTGCCGGAAGTTGCCCAGGCAGGTGTCCATCGGGTTCCGGCGCAGGCAGATGATCTTTGCCCGTGGCAGGGCACGGGCGATGTGCCCGGCAAACAGGAAATTGTGCGGCAGCTTGTCGACGAAGCGCGGCAAGGCAGCGGTACCCGGTCGCGTGGATTCGATGTACTCGCGCCCCAGCCGCGCCCAGTCCAGCCCCTGCACCTGGCTGAGGGTGGCCGCGTCAACTACCCGTGGCGTGGTGGTTCCAGTCAGTCGCTTGAGCACCACGGCGAAATTCTGCAGCTCTCCCGCCGAATGCACGTCAGGATGGCTGGAAAGAATCCTGTCCACCAGTGTCGTACCAGACCGCGGCATACCCAGGACGAAGATGGGCTCTTCGCTGTCATGGCCGGCCACGGGCAGGTCATCTGCGCGGAAACTTGCGGCAATTGCTTCGAACAACGCCTCGTCTTGCGCGGACTCATAGCCACGGGCGATCTTCTGCACGCGCTTGCCATCCGAATAACAGCGGAAAGCCTCGACGTAGTTGCCCAGGTCTTCCTGCTCCTTGGCCATCGCCAGGTTGAGATAGAGCTTGGCATCCGGATCCTCGCCACCTTCGGCCAGGGCGTTCCGCAGCAGATCCACGTCGTTGTCTCCAGGGGTACATCTGCGCAGCTGCGCCAGTGACGTATAGGCGCGCCAGTAACGTGGATCGAGGGCGACCGTCTCGCGATACTCCGCGCGTGCCTCATCGGACCGACCGAAATACAACAGGCAGGTGCCGAGGTTGTATCGCAACGAAGCGACCTTCGGCGCCAGCGCCACTGCCTGCTGATAGCACACCAGCGCCTTGGCGTGTTCGTTGGCGCGCGTATACACCACGCCGATCGTGTCCAGCGTCACCGGCTCGTTGCTGCCCAGCGCCATCGCCCGGTCGGCGAAGATCAGCGCCTCCCGGTTTTGCCGCACCTGCGTGAGCATCCGGGCCATCTGGGCGGCGTAATCGGCGCGCTCGGGATTGAGCAGCGTCGCCCGGTGCATGTGATTCAGCGCCGGCCGCAGCTGCTGCATTTCGAATGCCGCCACGCCGGCGACGAAATGCACGCCCGGATGCTCGCCTTCGCGCAACAGGGCCTGGGCGATGCCCCAGGCCTCGTTCCAGCGCCGCTGGTTCAGTGCGGCCACGGCCTGCCTGTATTTCTCGACCTGGGCATTCATGTGAGGGCGCGACTCCTGCGTCGTGGGTATGCACTCGATTATGCCAACGTGCGCACCCGCTTTGGCGCTGCCGCCTCAATGCCCCAGGACCCAGCGCGTCGCGCAACACGCCGCGGGCTGACGCCCCCTCGTCAGAGCTTGGCACGGAAATGGATTCGATAAATCCAATATCCGATGGCGATGAAAGCGATGAATCATCTCCTCGACCCAGCATTTGCCAGGCACCTATCCAAGGAGCAAATGATGAGATCACGAGCAAGCCTTGCAGTGCTGCTATCCGCATTTACGCTGCTGCCCTGGCGCGAAGGCGCAACGAGCAACCAGTTCGATCCCTTTTGCAGGGAAGCCAGCGTCGAGACACCAAGCGACATACGCAAGGAAGTCCACTGCATGCGTCGCGGTGGATCGCCTCCACCCGCATTTCGATGGAATCCGACACGTCCCTCCGCCGGTGCGCCGCACGCGCCCGGGACATCCCCTCAACGGCAGCAGCCAACCCGTTCGATCGCAATTCGGACGGAAAGATGGATTGCTGGAAGGACGCAGCGGGGCCGGCGGGAAGGCGCTCCACCACCCGTATATCTTCGGGCCCCTCCTCCTGGCGCTCGGGAAACTGGCATCACGGTATCGATTTGGTCTCCAACACCGGGAATTTCGGCTTGGGCCAGCCAGTACGGGCCATCGCGAACGGCGTAGTGGCAAAGGCAATGGCTAGCGTCGCGAATGGCAACTTCGTCCAGATAAATCATGCCGATGGCCGTGCCAGCAAGTATCTGCATCTGAAGGAGACCGTTGCCAAACCTGGCAACCACGTGAGCGCGGGCGACGTGATCGGCACGATGAACTGCACCGGACAGTGCGGCACGCCCCGCCGCCAGAACATCGTGCAGTCCACGCATGTGCACATCGAACTGCAGACCTCTCCCCAAGCCGAGCGTGGCCACGGCACACGACTCGACCCCCTCACCTACCTGGGACAATGCCCATGATCAAGTCCGCCATGACAACAACACTGCTGTTGTGCCTCGCATCCAACGCGAAGGCGGGTCCTGATGGTGCGTTCCTCTGCGACAGCCAGGCGCCCTACGATTTCCTCACCGCCGACATTCACGGCTATCAACGATTCGGCATTTTCAGGTCGGGAAAACCACTCGCAGATAGCCAAGCCGGCGCACTGGTGGCGGGCCAAGGCGTAAAGGCAAACTCCGCCGAAGGCCTCATCCTGGTGCCGACCGAAGCTGCCGGAAAGGGCCAGATTGAGCTGCGCAAGGGCGGAAAGCTCCTGAAGCGCATCCCGGGATGGCTGAACGAGTGGGCGGGATGGCGTTCGGGCGAGCAGGAAAAATTCATGTTCGTTGTCTGGAACGGTGATCCCGACGCACCATTGACCCTCAAGACCTGGAAGACCCGTTACGTGGTAGACGGCAACGGCCATGTCCTCGTCGAGCAGCACTACGAGGGCTTCACCGACAGCGAGAACGGCGACCCGTTGCTGAGCTTTTCCGCGGACGGAAGGGCGCTGTTCGAATTGGCGAACGAGGACCAGCCGACGCGATCCAAGAAGATCTTCGATGCGAACGACCTGCTCCAGGTCGGCGAGGTGGTAGGGCCCGAGCATCCACCGATCACCCAGCTCCAGATGCTCTCTTCCGACGACGGCTACGCTATCGCGGGACACCGATTGCATCGGATACGCAATGGAAGGCTGGAAGACACGGGCCTTCCGCCCTCATTCAAAGCACAGACGATCAGCATGGACAATCGCTCGAACAGGATCCTGGTCGAAGGCGAAGGGGATTTCGTCGTCATGGACATGGCCGGCCACCTGCTGTTCCGCCACGGCGCCAGTGTTGCGCCTGGTACCGCCGGGCCCCAATGGATGCGGGCAAAGCTCGCGATCGATGGCAGCGTGGCCTTCGTGCGCGACGCCGCCTCGCTGGTCGCTGTGCGCACACGAAAGTCCGGCTATGCAGAGGAACGCATGGTTCCGCTGGACGCCGATGACTGGACCCGGTTGGCCTGCCTCACTCCCCGCAGCGCCGCGTTGATGATCGACGACAAACCCGTACTAGTGAAGTTCTGAAGCACCCGGCGCGCGCGGTTTCGTCGTCCGCGTGCGCTGGCTCTCAACACCCCAACACCACCCGCGCCGCATTGTGCCCCGGCGCGCCGGTCACCCCGCCGCCGGGATGCGTACCCGAGCCGCACAGGAACAGCCCGTCGATCGCACCGCGATACCCCGCCTGCCCCAGCATGGGCCGCGCACTGAACAACTGGTTGAGGCTCAGCGCGCCGTGGAAGATATCGCCACCGATGAGCCCGAACGTGCGCTCCAGGTCCAGCGGCGTCAGCACCTGCCGCCCCAGCACGGAAGCCGCGAATCCCGGCGCATGCCGTTCGACCGTGGCGATCATCAAATCCGCCACTTCCTCGCGATGGTCGTCCCAGCTGCGCCCGTCCGGCAGCTGCGGGGCGACGTGCTGGCAGAACAGGCTCGCCACGTGGTGCCCGGGCGGCGCGAGCGAATCGTCCAGCGTGCTGGGAATCAGCATCTCCACCACCGGCTCGCGCGACCAGCCGAAGTCGTGCGCGTCGCGCCACGCGCGGTCCATGTACGCCAGGCTCGGCGCGATGATGATGCCGGCGGTGAGGTGGTCGCCCTCGCCCGGCAGCACGCTGAAATCCGGCAGCCGCGAGAGCGCCACGTTCATGCGCAGCGTGCCCGAGCCGCAGCGCCAGTTCGCCATGCGTTCGCGCGTGGCCTCGGGCACGTGGGCCGGGTCGATGAGGCGTTCGTACAGCAGTTTCGGGTTGACGTTGGCCACCACCGCGCGCGCTTCGATGCGCTCGTCCTGATCGGTGACCACGCCCACCGCGCGCCCGTCGCGCACGAGCACTTCGCGCACGCCGGCCCCGGTGCGGATCTCCACGCCGCGCTCGCGGCAGCAGGCGGCCATAGCCTGGGTGATCGCCCCCATGCCGCCGATCGCGTGGCCCCATGCGCCCTTGACCCCGTTGCTCTCGCCGAAGACGTGGTGCAGCAGCACGTAGGCCGTGCCGGGCGCGTACGGGCTGGCGTAGTTGCCGACGATGCCGTCGAAGCCGAAAAGCGCCTTGATCGGCGCGCTTTCGAACCAGCGGTCGAGATACTCGGCGGCGGAAATGGTGAACAGGTCGAGCAGTTCCTGCCGCAAGCCAGCCGGCAACGCATGCAAGCGGCGGCCGAGCCGGCCGGCGCGCAGCAGTTCCGGCAGCGCCGCCCACCAGCCGTTGTCGGTGATGTTCGGCGGCGGCGCCAGCGCCAGCACGCGCAACACGTCGGCCAGCTGCTCCAGCCGCGCTTCGTAGGCGGGCAGGCGTTCGGCATCGCGGCGGGAGAACTTCGCCACTTCCTCGCGCGTGCGTCCGCCGCCGGCCAGCAGGTAGCCCGACTCGCCCAGCGGCAGGAAATTGTTGATCCGCCGCGGCACCACGCGCAGGCCGTGGCGCGGCAGGTCGAGGTCGGCGATGACCTTGGGCTGCAGCAGCGACACCGTGTAGGAGGCGACCGAATTGCGGAAGCCGGGGTGGAAGGTCTCGGTGACCGCCGCCCCGCCCACCACCTCGCGCTTCTCCAGCACGAGCACCTTGCGGCCGGCGGCGGCCAGGTAGGCGGCGCAGGTCAGGCCGTTGTGGCCGGCACCGATGATCAAGGCGTCGTAGGCGGTCTTCATCCTCGCTGGTATAGCACGCGCCCGGGCCTATACTGCGGGCCTTCGAACCGGCGGGGGCCGTGGCATGCGTTCGGATCGGAAGGCTGCCCCACGCGGGGCGCCGGTGTGACATTGCGCAGGCGCGCCCTCGTGCGCTGGGTGGGTGCGGCGATCGTCGCGCTGCTCGCCTTCCTGCTGGCCATCGGCGGGTTGTTCGCGCCGGCGGATGCATGGCTGCTGCGCCACCTCCATGCCGATACCTATATATATGACTCGCCCTGGCTCGCCGCCGCGCTGGCGGCCGCCTTCTGGCTGGTACGGCCGCGCACCGCCCGCCGCGGGCGACTGGCCGGCGTGGCGTGGGCCATCGGCCCGTTGCTGCTCGCGGCCGCGCTGGCGCTGGCCACGCATCGCGGCTGGCCACCACTGCCCACCACGGTGGCCATCTTGATGGTGGCGGTGCTGCGCCGCATCCGCCTGCGGCGCTTTCCGGAACTGGAACACCTCACCGCGCTGCAACGCGCCGCCGACACCGCGCTGCGCAGCGCCGATACCCTGCCCTGCAGCCTGGTGCGCCTGCAACTGCGCGGGCCACAGGGCCGGCGCCTGCCGCTGGCGGAGATCGTGCACACGCTCAAGGCGCGCGCGCGCCGTGGCGGCGACCGGGTGGCGCGGGGCGGCGGGCAGGATGGCTTCGTGCTGTGGCTGGCCCATACCGATGCCGCCGCCGCGCTCGCGGTGGCCTGCGACCTGCGGGCCGACCTCGCCCCGCTACTCACGCGCCACGCATTGCACTGCAGCATGGGCATCGCCACGCAGACCGCTCCGGGCGGCCATTTCGAGCGTTTGTGGCAGCAGGCGGCACCGCCCGCCGCCTGACCCATGACCTTCGACCCGCTGACTGTGATCGGCTCACCGGTTTAGAGTGCGCGTTCCTGTCCCGAACCCGGGGCATCCGTCCATGTCGCGCCTGGAGCCTGACCGTGACCCTTCGTAAACCGCATTTGCTCACCCTTTCCCTGGCCGTGGCCGCCGCGCTGGCCGGCTGCAAGAAGTCCGAGGACACCGCGCCCGCCGCGCCGGCGGCCGAAACCGCCGCGTCCACCGCGCCGAAGCTCACGCTCGACGAATCCAAGCTGCCGCCGTTCAACCAGTTCCAGGCCAGCGACCTGGATCCGAACACCAACGCCTGTACCGACCTCAACGCCTACGCCAACGCCAAGTTCCTGGCCGCCAACCCGGTGCCGGGCGACCGCACCAGTTGGGGCGCGTTCGAGATGCTCGACGAGCGTTCCAATGCCGTGCAGCGCCAGCTCGTCGAGCAGGCCGCCGCGGCGAAGGACGCCAAGGGCGTGGAGAAGCTGGTCGGCGACATCTGGGCCACCGGCATGGATGAGGCGAAGGTCAACGCGCAGGGCATCGAGCCGCTGAAGCCGACCCTGGCCGCCATCGACGGCGTGACCGACCAGGCCAAGCTGGTCGACTACCTGCGCACCAGCGCCGCCAAGGGCGAGAACGAGCTGTTCTCGTTCGGCGCCGAGGCCGATTTCAAGAACTCCAGCATGAACATCGCCTACGCCGCGCAGGGCGGCCTGGGCCTGCCGGATCCGGAGTACTACACCAAGGCCGACAACAAGGCCAAGCTGGATGCGTACCAGCAGCACGTGGCCAACGTGCTGAAGCTCGCGGGCGTGGCCGATGCCGACGCCGCCGCGCAGGCCAAGCAGGTCGTCGATTTCGAAACCCGCCTGGCCAAGGTCTCCAAGACCAGCACCGAGCTGTCGCGCGACGCTTCGCTGTTCTACAACCCGGTCAGCCCGGCCGATGCCGACAAGCTGACCCCGAACTGGTCGTGGACGGAGTTCTTCAAGTCGCAGGGCGTGGCAGTGCCGCAGATGTTCTCGCTGGCGATCCCGGCCTTCCACGAGGAAGTGAGCAAGATGATCGCCGACACCGACCCGGCGATCTGGCGCGCGTACCTGCGCTTCCACGCCGTGGACAGCGCCTCGCCGTACCTGAGCCAGCCGTTCGTGGAAGAGAACTTCGCGTTCTACAACCAGACGATGCGTGGCCAGAAGGAAATGAAGCCGCGCTGGAAGCGCGTGCTGGCCGCCATCAACAGCCAGGCCGGCGAAGCGCTGGGCCAGATGTACGTGCAGGTCGCCTTCCCGGCGGACTCGAAGGCGAAGATGGAAACGCTGGTGGGCAACCTGCGCACCGCGCTGAAGGCCCGCATCGAGAAGCTGGACTGGATGAGCCCGGAGACCAAGGAAAAGGCCATCGCGAAGTGGAACAGCTTCACGCCGAAGATCGGCTACCCGGACAAGTGGCGTTCGTGGGAAGGCCTGGCTACCTCGCGTGACAGCTACCTGGGCAACGTCGAGGCGGCGAACGAGTTCAACTACAAGTGGAACCTGTCCAAGATCGGCAAGCCGGTGGACAAGACCGAGTGGGGCATGAGCCCGCAGACGATCAACGCGTACTACAACCCGCTGCAGAACGAGATCGTGTTCCCGGCGGCGATCCTGCAGCCGCCCTTCTTCGACCCGAACGCGCCGGCGGAAATGAACTACGGCGGCATCGGTGCGGTGATCGGCCACGAGATGACGCACGGTTACGACGACCAGGGCAGCCGTTTCGGGCCGACCGGCAACTTCGAGAACTGGTGGACGGATGCGGACTCGAAGGGTTTCGCTTCGCGCACCGACCGTCTGGTCAAGCAGTTCGACGGCTACAAGACCGAGAAGGGCAATGTCAGCGGCAACCTGACCCTGGGCGAGAACATCGCCGACCTGGGTGGCCTGAACACTGCCTACGACGCGATGAAGGCGGCGACCGCCGGCCAGGACGACCCGAAGACGGACGGCCTGACGCGCGACCAGCGCTTCTTCCTCAACTGGGCCACGGTGTGGCGTCGCAACTTCACGCCGGACGAGCTGGCCGTGCGCCTGAAGACCGACCCGCACGCCCCGGCGAACTTCCGTGCCAACGGCGCGCCGTCGAACATGCCGGCGTTCGCGGCGGCGTTCGAGTGCAAGGCGGGCCAGCCGATGGTGCGTGCTGGCGACAAGCAGGTCGTGATCTGGTAATTGCCAGAGCGACTGTCTGCGATGTACTGAAAGGCCCGGGATTTTCCCGGGCCTTTCTTTTTGCGTCTTTGTTTTTGCGATCTGTTGCTTGGCGCTTTCGTGGCTATCGCGCGGCGGCCGGGCGGGAGGGCGCATCGGGGGACGGCCGAAAGCGGCCATCCATGGCCTCGGGCCTCGGTCGGCGGCATCCTGCCGCCTCACGCCCCCGATG
>NZ_LLXU01000068.1 GCF_001431645.1 Stenotrophomonas panacihumi
CGGTCTGGTGGTCGACGGAGGCCGGCTCGCGATGATGGAACAGCTTGCCGATGCCACCGGCTTCCTTGGCGAGGTTGGCCATGTAGGTATCGGATTCGGCGCGGATGAAGTTGTCCGGGGTCACCACGGGGGCGCCGGGGACGGGCGTCGGGGCGGCGGCCGGGGCGGCGGCCGGTGCGGGTGCCGGGGCAGCGGGTGGGGTCGCCTGGTCGGCAGCGGGCGCCGACGCGGGAGCGGCTGCCGGCTCGGCGGGCGGGCGCTGGCAGGCGGTGAGCAGGATGCTGCAGATCAACAGCGACAACCCCGTGCGAAAGGGTTTGGCGGTCATGGCGCGAATCCTCGTCCAAGGAAGACCTCGGCAGCCTAGGACCCCGCCACCGGCGGCCGCATCGGAAAAACTACTGGTGGAGCGCGCACGGCCCTGCGCCGTTGTGTGGCGACTGGAAAGAAGGAGGCCCGCTTGCGCGGGCCTCCGGCGTTTCAGGGCGGGCCAGGCTCAGAACCGGGCTTCGACCCCCACCGTCACCAGGTCGGCCCGGTTCACCTCGGTGCCGTACTCGGAGTAGTTGTAGGAGCGGTAGTAGTAGGTGCTGCTGTAGAAGAAGCCGGTGTACATGAGGCTGAAGCTGAAGTGCCGCCCGGCATCCACGCCGATGCCCAGGCCTGCGTAGACGCCATCGAAACTACCGTCGTCGTCCTCGCCGTCCGGATCGGCGCTGAAATAGCCAAGGCGTGCGGCGGCGAACCACGGGCTGCGGCCGAAATTGAACCGGGCGTTCGCCCCTACCCCGCCGTAGTTCACCTTCGCGTAGCGGTACCAGGTGTCTTCGGCATCATTGAGCACGCCGCTGGTCAGCTCGACGCCCACCAGCACGTAAGGACCGGCCTGCCAGCGGTAGCCGGCACTGACCGCGAAGGCGTCCTGGTCCACGTCCTCATAGACCCAGCCCTGACCGGCCTGGGCGCCGACGAAGAAGCCGTCAAGATCGCGGTCCTGCCGGTGCAGCGGCTGGTAGGCCGGTGGCGGCGCGGTGATGGGCGTGGCGGGCTGCGCGGGCGCAGGCGCCGCATTGGGCGAGGCGGCCTGGGTGCCTTCGCGATACGACGTCCAGGCGGGCGAGACGGCCTGGGCATGGGCATGGAGCGCCACGGCGCCCAGCAGCAGCGGCAGGCAACGGATGAAACCAGATGGCATTGCGTATTTCCCCTGTGGATGAATGTCCACGCGCCGACCTGCGCGCAGGACTTGAAGACAGCCGGGACAGGCACGGCTGCCTGGGGAAGGTGTGGGGGAAGTTCCAGTTCGCGGGAAACGCGCACGCGAACGCGAGATACGACGTCCATGCCGTTTTCGAACGAAAGGGAACCTTGGCCTTCCTTGGTCGGCGCGAATCTTTTGTTGGCCGGTTTCGGGTGTCAAGCGCGATGGCGGTCTGGATCGGGGTTTCCGCCTTCGGCGTCGCGCATTTGTGCGTCGAACCACAATGCGGGGCGTGATCCAAGCGCGGCTGACAGTGGCGGCCCGTGGTTCACCGCCGGAAAAGCAAAAGCCCGCTTGCGCGGGCTTTTGGACTTGATGGTGCCGGAAACAGGAGTCGCAGACGCTCGAATCGCTGCATTTTCGGGAGTCCATGGGGGGACTCGCGACGTGCTGCCGACTGGTCCGAATCATCCTGAAAGACTTCGGAGAGGCAGGTTGCTGCTAAGACTGCGATTTCTCCGCCGGCCTCAGGAACAATGCGTTCAGGATCGGAATGAACACTGACAAAGAAAAGAAGAAAAACATGTTCCCAGTGAAAATTCCAACGCCGATGTACTTCAGAAGATTGATTGCCACCACGATCGCAAGAAGCGCGTTCAGCCCCCGCACAACTAGGGAAAACCATCCGCTCGATATCCACGCAGCAGAGATGACGGCCAAAGCCAAGGGCCCATAAACCGTAACCAGCACTCCGATGCCTGCTCGAGTCGTACTGACAGCCCAGATCAATCCCACTACCAGCGCGACAATGTTCCACAGGGGAAGAAGATCCAAGAATGTCGAGCGCTTTTTCTCTGGGGATGTCCGCGGACGCCCGGTTGCCCGTCGAGACGAAACATTTTTTTGCCGCGCCTCTTCAGAGATCGGCGCGATGGGACTACCACTGTTGTATGGATCGGTCACCGTCCCCCTCCTTGAGTAAATGGGCAGCAATTACGTCCACGCTGCCTCTGCAAGACGGCCAAGTGGCAATACATTTAGAAGACTCGAACCTTATCAGCTAAGCGACTGCGGCCAGCTCATCGAATTCCCAATTCCGAGATACGACTCACAAATTCCCGTGGCGCAATGCTTTCGACCGCGGGCTTCTGGCCTGACTCGCATTCCACATGAGTGGCTCCACATAATGGAAGCGGAGAATGCAATGAGGAACTGATCAGAACAAGGATGTATGCCAGGCCTATTGCTCTCGCCGGGTTAGCTGCATAAATGCCCAAGAAGCCCAGACCGCCAGCGCCAGCGACAACGGCACCCAAATGATCATTCCTAGCCCCATGAGCCACCAGATGCTCTGGGCATTGCTTGCGTAGATACCCATAGTGCCTTCAGGCGCTTCGCCGTGCATGACGAGCTGAGCGAGCTCCCAGTAGTGCCAAGGAAGGTAGGCCAGCGCGGAAAATATAATAGCTGCGAAGATCCATCTAAGTACGTTGACTATGTCCATCGGGCAAGAACCTTGATTGAGCCTGACAATCATTGCACGAAGGTGGAGCCCTCGCGCCAAAGGTCCGCCATGGGTCGAAAGCGGACTGTAGCGCGCTCGCTGCCTCAGCGCCCGCCAAGCAGTCAAGAGGCGACAACCTTGATCACATGACGGCCCCGGGCTCGAGGGACGGATTCAGCGACTCGGTGCGGGAAACAGGAGTCGAACCTGCGACCTACGCATTACGAATGCGCCTGGGTACCCCAGCCCTGCTCCGGCTATGCCGGGCCAGCCCGGACCGAGCCGGCGAATGCCGGGGACGAACCGTTTGCCGCTAACGAGCGCGACCCGAAGCCCTAGCCGGGTGGCACGGGGGCAATCAAGCCCCATCTAAGCCGATTGGCAGCCCGCAGCGTCAAGCCAACGCGCACCACTTAATAGTAGATGCGGACGACTCAACCACATGAGTTCCCCAGCACAAAATTCCAGCCACCTGCTTCACAAGTGACATAAACCAGCCAAACTGAAGTGCCCACGATTGTCCGCAATCATTAATGCACTACTCGCGATAAAGGACATTAACGAATTCACCTCTGACCAGCGCATCAACCTCATTCAGCGTGTCCACTTCCATTACGGAGTACGTCAACTCTACGCCGGGCTCCACTCCATTTTCCGATGCCGCGCTAAACGCGATAAGCTTTCAAATTCCAGCGAACACTAGCTGCGCCTTTTTACCGTTAAGCTCGAGATGACCATCTTCATTCAGATCCTGGTCTTCGATCGCAATCGACACAGCCAAATCCATCGCGACCCGGTCGTCGTCCGCTTTTACCAAATAGACGTTCTCTTGTATGAGGAAGGATTCTTGATCATCGACCTTAAAATAAAATATCGCATGGGCGCTATAGTACATATTCCCTCCAAGCATCATTATATTCGGCCGATTTGACGCCGAAATCAGGTGCTGCGGTTGCTTTGGGACGTCGGTTTCGATGACTTGCCGCGCAGCAGCCAAGGAAAAGTTGACCGGATGCGGTCTATGTACTTCTTGCCGCCCTTGAGTTCCATCTTTGCCCATGGCTCGAAATGGTCATCAAGCAGTGCCCGGAGCGTGCAGCTTTGGGGTTTCGACTTCGCAAGCGCGGGCAAGCTCGAATGAACGCATTCAGCAACTGCCAGCTTGGCTTGCTCGCGAAGCCTGTTCCAGCGTCACGTGCTCGACCGACCCCAAGGTCCTACGCTTGCCATGCGCCCAGGTGACGATCCAAGCCTTGGGCCCTGAGGCTGCACGCGCAGCAGCAGGCCACGCACCTGTGCGCCCCTGAGCTCATAGGGGCGATCCCTGGGTTCGCTGATGGCGACGATGCGCTTAGTGAGGACGGCTGTCATTGGGGCTTAAAGTCATAAGTGGCGCTGAAGCCAACTTAGGACGGCCCGCAGTCCAATGCCCGGACAAGGATCATCCGCATCCAAGTCGCGGGCCACGGAAGCCCCTGAAAGCAAAAGCCCGCTTGCGCGGGCTTTTGGACTTGATGGTGCCGGAAACAGGAGTCGAACCTGCGACCTACGCATTACGAATGCGCCGCTCTACCAACTGAGCTATTCCGGCGAGCCGCGAATTGTAGGTTCGATGCGGGCCTGCGGTCAATTCGGACCATGGCCGGGTCGAGGACCGCCAGCCGGTCCGGGCGCTCGCCTCCGCCCCTGTGCCGCCCAGCCGCCAGCGCGAGGGACGAGGCTCACGAGTCCTTCGGCCTCCCGTCAGGCGCCGTCTCCTCGACGGGCTGCCGCCAGAAGGCGGAACCACCCAGCCGAGTGCGCCCGAGGCAGTACATTGCGCTAGCTTCTCTCTGTCGTTGTGTTCCGCGCGGCCTGGACACGGCGAAAGGTCAGGCCGGAGTAATTCACGACGCCATCTTCATCCATGAAGCGGACGGTCTCACCCGTCGTTTCGGGTCCAAGGCCACCGGTGATCGCTTGGTCGGGCGAAGTCACGATCAAGGGGTACGTATAAGTCCCGGTGTTGTAGACCAATTGCATACGCGGCAGCCGGCCATCAACCATATCGAATTGCGCTGCCAGGATTTGCTCCGCTCCGGGAACCTGGTAGCCGAAATGCTCGTAACGGCCAAGGCGCGCCTTCCAGCTGGCGTCGAGCGGGTGCGGAGGAATGCGATAACCCGCCTGGTATTCACCGTCTTCCGCTGATTGGACAAACAGCACGTGGTAGGGCCCAACGTCGGCGAAGCGATACCGCTCGCCCGCGACGGGCTGCAAATGGTCGTGATCAGTTTGCACGTAGGGCTTGAAGCTGCCATCGGAGACGCTTTGCAATCGCAGCACGCCATCCGGCGTCTTCAACAGCAGGTCGTGGCCGTCACGCGTAATACTGGCAAACGTTCGTTTACGGGCATAGTCCCCGACATGCGAGTCGAGCACCTTCAATGGCAGCCTTGTCGGCACGGCATCCTGGCTGGGAGACGGAAGATGCGGGGCCGGCCGGATGTCTGCAGTCTTGAGCCCACCATCCTCCAGGACGCGGAACGCAAAATCGTTAGCCAGCACATTGCCTCCCACCGTGTTGACGAGAATGACCGCCGCTATCCGCTCCTGCGGAAGCAATAGCAGTGCCGCGTTCGCGAAACCCGTGCTGCCAGCGTGATACATGGCAAAGGCGTCGCCGGCCTGGAACATGAACCAGCCGAGGCCCTTCTTGTTGGTCTCCACGCGAATATCGGCATTCGACAGACGAAACATGGTTTGAACCGAGGCGGGATCGATGGGCAGCCCGGCGCTTCCCCGCCAAGCTTCCATCATCGCGATCGCATAGCGCGCCATGTCGCTTACGTCGGAATACATTCCCCCCGCCGGCTGGTCACGCAACTCCAAAGGCGGGGTGCGGCGGCCATCTTGATAATAGAGCTGGGTCCTGGGCGGCAGCGCCGAGTCGGTGACGAAACCGGAGCGCGCCATCCCCAGCGGTTCCATGATACGGGCCCTCACATAATCCGGGTATGCCTGCCCGCTGACATTGCGGATGACATTGCCGAGGACGCTGTAGCCGATATTGGAATACAGCCCGATGGTCTGCGGCCAGGCGGCGAGCTGTGTTTCGTTCAACAGGCCGACCACACTGGTGTAGTCGCCGGTCTCCAAGCCGGTGTTCTTGAATACATCCGATGGCAAGCCAGAGGTGTGGTTCATGATCGATCGCACGGTGACCTGCGCCAGGTCAGCGCCGCGAGCCCCGATATGCAGTTCGGGGACATACGCAGCAATCGGCTGATCGATGTCGATTTGACCTTGTGCATGCAACTGCATCAGCGCGAGTGCGGTGAAAGTCTTGGTCACCGAGCCGATGCCTACAATCGTGTCCGCTGTCATCGGCAACCCGCGCTCCCGGTCGGCGAGGCCGAAACCTTCTGCCCATGCCAGCTTCCCATCCCTGACCAGTGCGGCGCTGACGCCGGTGAGCTTGTGGTCGGCGATGCCTTTTCGGATCAGTGCGCGATACCGCTCGATCTGGGTATTCGGGGCAGGATTCCCGGCAAGGCCCCTGCTGCACGCAAGAGCCGCCAAGGCACTCGCAATGGTTCCACCGACGAACGTGCGACGCCGCATGATTCTCTCCAAATCACCAGATGCCTGACATGATTGAAACCGTAAACCCGCTACGCCCCGTCGCTTCCCATCACAGACAGCCTCCGATGTAGCGGATCGCTTCCGCGGACCCAGAGTAGAAGCGCGTCACCCGATCAGCACGTCGATACCTCGTCCACATCGGAAACAGCGACGGCATCACCTGGTGCCCCCACCAACGAAACGAATAACGCGTCGTATCCCCGCTGATCGCAATCGGCCGCCGAGCGATACGAACGGATGACGATGGTCGCCGTGCCTGTCAGTTTCCTGGCACCAGACGAGAGATCCTTCCTCTGCGCAGGCGGCAGCAGCGCGCTGATGGCCTCATCGGTGTTCCGGATCCATAACTTACGGACAGGCCCCGTCGCGACCTCATGGGGCAGCACGCGCCGGCTATCGGCGTCAGGCTTGAACATCACCCGGCTCACTCCCGCCAATCCCTCGCCTCCCGGCTCGCGAATCAGTTCGAACCTCCCGGTGATCTGTGCGCTCCCGGAGAATCGCGTCTCGTTGGGCGCGATGAAGACCGAGCGCTTAAGCGGCGATGGCGCGGCGGAGGTAAAGCGCGCCTCTTGCGACTGGGCCGAGAGGGATCCGGAAACAAGCGAGAACAGCACCCACAGGTACGCGAACCGCCTCATCCTTCCGCCTCCATGCCCGGACTGGCATCAAGCTTGGCATATCCGCAGACGCCACGCGCGGGGGCGCGTCGACTAGTCCTGCTTCGGCTTCGGCTTCGAATACCACAGCGCATTGACGATCACCCAGCGCCCGTCGAAATTCCCCATGTGGAAGAAGTCCACGAACCAGGTCGTCTCCGCGCGCACCGCCGCCACGTTGCCGGCGACATCCAGCACCGTGCACGAGCGATTCCATGCTTCCTTCGGCGTCTTCAACGCGCCCTGCCGGGTCAGCTCGACCAGTTCCTCCCTGCTCATCCGGCGCAGCCCAAGGCGCTCGTCCGGCGTGTCGCCCAGCACGCGCCGCTTGGCAAGGTCGGGATGCAGCGAACGCGCGACGCGCGCCGGGTCGCCCTCCAGCTGCCCATCGACATAGTCGAAACACGTCGCCTCGATCGCCGCGCGCGTCGCTTCATCACCGCCGGCCGGAGGGGCGGCGGCGAGGCTGGACGCGGCGAGAAACATCATCCCCATCATGGACATCGACAACTCCTGCGCCTTGGCCCGACGGCCGGTGGCTGACGTTAGCAGAGGACCGGCCTGTCGATTCCCCGACCATCCATCCGTCGCCTCCATGAGCCGCCACCCCGGCGGCACCCATCGGAGAATCCCCATGCGCGTCATGGTGTTCGCAAAGACCATCGAAGGGCTGGACATGAGCGCCCCGCCCGCGGCCGAGGCGTTTGCCGCCATGGACCGCTTCACCGAAGAACTGGTGCAGGCCGGCATCCTGGTCGCCGCCGCCGGCCTGAAGAATGGCCCGCTGGCCAAGCGCGTCACCTTCGAGGGCGAGCGCTGCACCGTCGTGGACGGCCCGTTCGCCGAAACCCGCGAGCTCATCGCCGGCTTCTCGATCTGGGAGGTCAAGGACATGGACGAGGCACTGGCCTGGGCGCGGCGCTCGCCCCATCCCCTGCCCGGCCGCAGCGAGTTGGAAATCCGTCCGTTCTACGAGGCCGAGGACCTGGCCGAGTTCCTGACGCCAGAAGAGCTCGCCGCGCCGCCCCACGAGGGCCTGCGCGGCAAGCTGGGCGTGGCCTGACGCCGGGTCAGGGCGCCGGGCGGATCGCCAAGGCCACCGCCTCGGTGTAGGAGATCCGCAGCAGGTCGCCCCGCTTCACGTTGGGCAGGCGCGCGCGCAGGTCTTCGCGCTCCACGGCGATGATCTGCGTATTGCCGCGCGGCCCCTTCAGGGCGATCGTGTTGGCGACCGGATCCACCGCCACTACCTCGGTCACCACGCTGACGGTGCGCGACATCGCGCCGCCCGGCCGGCTGCCGGGCGCGGCCACCGAGCCGCCCTGCGAGGAACTCACGCCTACCGGGGCGCTGCCGGCCGGCTGGAGTTCCAGCGCCACGGCCTCTTCGTAGTCCAGCGCCACCTTGTCACCCACCTTGAGCTGGTTGAAGTTGCGCACCGCATCACTGGCCACGAATTCCAGCACCGCGCCGTCGCGGCCGTTGATCGTCACCGTCCGGGTGGCCTTGTCGACCGCCGCGATGGTGCCCTCCAGGGTCACGCTGTTGGCGCCGGCGGTAAACGGACCGGTGCTGGCCGGCGCCGTGGGAGCGGCGGAATCGGCTGCGGGCGTACTGCTGCAGGCGGCCATGGCCAGCGCGATGGCCAGGCCGGTGAGGGTGGACGAGAGGGGAAACGAGCGCATGGTGATCTCCTGAACGACCCGGGAGGGGTCCAGGAGCTATTGCAGCAAGCCATGCGCACCGGCGCGCCCGTGCAACTACTGGGCAGGCCTCAGAAAATCTACTGGTAGCCCCCGCGGGCCACCACGGCGGCTCAGTCCAGCGCCTCTTCCAGGAACCGCGCCAGCGCGGCCCGCACCCGGGGGGTCATCCGCACCCCGTGGCCGTTCATGCCCTTGCGTACCTCGCACAGCAGCGCGACCTCGTCTTCGGTCAGGCGCTGGCAGGCATACATCTGGTCGCAGATCCGCAGCAGCTCGGGCATGTACTCGCCCATCGCCAGCCGAAAGAACTCGACCTCGTCCACTTCCAGGGCCCGGGCCATCTGCGGGATGCGGGCCAGGGGCATCTTGGTCTGCCCCTGCTTGATCATGGACAACACGCTGGACCGGGGGAACCCGGCCTCGGCGGAAATCTCCAGCTGGGTCTTGCTGCTTCTCTCGATCGCCGCCGTGATGAAGGCAGCCACCTTGCTTTTGCCGAATTCGGACATCGATTCCCCGCGTACAGCGCCCCGGAAAACTATACCATCGACTTCCGTCACAACACGCGTCATGGCGCTTGCTGCCCATAGGGGGCTGAGGCACCATGCCGATGCACTGCATGTTAGCGCTCACATACCATGGCCCGATCCACTCCCCTGTCCACCAACATCCTGGGTGACTTCGCCCGGGCGCACGGCTTCACCCATGGTGAGGAAGTGAGCTGGTTCGCGGCCGCGGACCTGCTTGAGCACCTGCGCGTCAACCGCCACGTGGATCTCGGCGAACGGGAAAGCTACCTGGGGGAGCATCCGCAGCTGGGCACCATCGCCCTGTCGATGTCCAGCATCACCGCCTGCTGGGTGTTCGCCTACGAGGCGCTGGGCGCGCGCCTGCAGCCGTATCGGGATGCAGCGGGGGAATACTTTCAGTCGTGATGGATTTATCAGTCAGTGCTGAATAAACTTTCAGTCATGACTGACATTATGATTTTCGATGAAGCGTACCTGTGAGTTGTGCCGCAACTTCTGCTCCCAACTTCTGGAACTGCGCCTGCGTGAGGGTGGCCACCTGCTGGGCATGATCGGCCCGTGCTGCCTGCAGCGGGCCTCTGAACGCATGGACCGCCTGGCCGAACGCCACCCCGACCGTCTGCGCGGACCGATGTGCATGGCCGAGTTCCGCGAGCTCACCCGCCCGCTGCGCCCGCGCTCGCACCAGCCCTTCGGCCGGCCGCGGCGCGAGGACACCGGGCAGGACGGCTAACCGACGGCCTGCAGCGGCATCGCGTCCAGTGGCGTGCGGGCGAGCTGACCCGCCTCCACCGGCCGGCCCAGCAGGTACCCCTGGTAGACATCGCAGCCCAGCCGGCGCAGGTGTTCGCGCTGCCCGGCGGTCTCCACGCCTTCTGCCACCACGCGCAGGTTGAGCGTCTTGCCCAGGGCGACGATGGACGCCACGATCGCGGCGTCTTCCGGGTTGCTCTCCAGCTCGCGGATGAAGGCGCGGTCGATCTTCAGCTCGGTGGCAGGCAGGCGCTTGAGGTACAGCAGGCTCGAATAACCGGTGCCGAAGTCGTCGATGGCGATATGCACCCCCATCAGCGTCAGCTGGTCGAGGATGTCCAGGCTGGTCTCGGCATCACGCATCGCGGTGGTTTCGGTGATCTCCAGCGTCAGGCAGGACGCCTCCAGGCGGTGGCGGACGAGCACGTCGCGCACCATGCCCACCAGCGTCGGCGAGGAAAACTGCAGCGGCGAAAGGTTCACCGCCACGCTAGGCACCGCCCGCCCCTCGTCCTGCCAGGCACGCATCTGCCGGCACGCCTCCTCCAGCACCCATTCGCCCAGCGCGATGATCAGCCCGCTGCGCTCGGCCAGCGGAATGAACGACGCCGGCGAGAGCAAGCCCAACTCGGGATGCTGCCAGCGCAGCAGCGCCTCCACGCCGGCCAGGTGGTAATCCGGCGCGGCGAACTTGGGCTGGTAGTGCAGCACCAGCTCGTTGCGCTCGATGGCGCGGCGCAAGTCGGTCAACACCTTGAGCTGCTTGTGGGCGCTGACATTCATCGACGGCGCGAAGAAGGTGTAGCCGTTCCGGCCGTTGTCCTTGGTGTGGTACATGGCCGCGTCGGCATGCGCCATGAGGTCGCGCTCGCGCCTGCCGTCGGACGGATACACGGCGATGCCGATGCTCGCGGTGACCTGCAGCTCGACGCCCTGCACATGGATCGGCGCCACCAGCGAATCGATGATGCGCTGGGCGATGACGGCGGCATCCTCCGGGTCGGTGGTCGGCACGACCAGCACGAACTCGTCGCCGCCCAGCCGCGAAAGCGTGTCCTGGCTGCGCAGCAGCGCGCGCACCCGCCCGGCCACTTCCGCCAGCAGGGCATCGCCGGCCTGGTGGCCGAAGGCATCGTTGATGCGCTTGAAGCCATCCAGGTCCATGAACATCACCGCGAAGCGTTCCTGCTTGCGGTGCGCCTTCTCGATCGCCTGCTCGATGCGGTCCTGCAGCAGCACGCGATTGGGCAGGCGGGTGAGCGGGTCGTGCAGCGCGGCTTGCATCAGCTCTTCGTTGGCCTGGGCCAGCGAGTTGGCCAGTTGGTGCGTGCGCAGGTGCATCTGCCGGTCGAGCACCGAAACGATCAGCGCGATGCCCATGATCGCCACGGTGACCACCACCACCAGGATCGCCAGCCAGTCGGCCGGCACGCCGCCCTCGCGCGCCGCGCCGCACCAGCTGCCTTCGGGAAAGCGCGCCGCCGCCATGCCGGTGTAATGCATGCCGGTGATCGCCACGCCCATCACCGAGGCCGCCAGCAGGCGCAGGCCGTGCCGGCGATGGCCGCGTCGCAGCTGGAAGGCGATCCACAGCGCCGCGCCGGAAGCCCCGATGGCGATGAGCACGGAAGCGCCGAACCACCACGGGTCGTAGTCGATGCCCGGCTGCATGCGCAGCGCGTTCATGCCGGTGTAGTGCATCAGCGCGATGCCCGCGCCCATCAGCACCGCGCCCAGCAGCAACAGCCGCGTCGGCAGTTCCGGCCGTGATACCAGCCAGAGCGCGAACGCCGACGAGGCGATCGCCATGGCCATCGAATAGAGCGTGATGAACAGGTCGTAGCCCAGCGGGATGGGCAGGTTGAAGGCGAGCATGCCGACGAAGTGCATCGACCAGATGCCCAGCCCCATCGCCAGTGCGCCACCGGCCAACCACCAGCGCGCGGCCGCACCTTCGGTGGTGGCCACGCGGCCGGCCATGTCCAGCGCCGTATAGGACGCCAGCACGGCGACCAGCAGCGAGAAGAACACCAGGACTTCGTTGTAGGTACCGGCCATGCGCATTGCCACAGCCCGTGGGGAGGGCTATCGCAGCGGATATCGGCCGCGCGGGCCGGAACTTGACCGGACCGCAAGCATCACTGACGACAACGCGCCGCGATTGTCCCGAAACAAGCCCTAAAGATTCCACATTCAGCGTCGATTCCAAAAATGACGCATCGATGCCTCATACTCGCGCCGTTTTTTCGCCCGGCACAAGAATCGTGAGGGCTATCACATGGAGTTCGTGTTGTGCAGCCAGCGACTGTCGAAAAAGTAGTCAGTGCCATGGGGGATGGCGAGCGCATCGGGATCGATGCCGCCCTCGTCAACGCCGAATTCGAACGCACCGTGGCGCGCACGCCGGGCATCTCGATGCTGCTGCTGGCCACCGCCGACGGACGGGCGGTCGCCGATTGGTCCACGCTCAAGGCCGATCCCCGCCGCCTGGCGGCCATGACCAACTCACTGCTCACCCTCAGCGAAACCGTGGTGCGCGAGCTGGGGCTGGCCTCGGCCGACAACGCCACCATCGCCACCCGCCAGGGCAACATGGTGCTGATCCGCCTCGAACACGCACGCCCCCTGACGCTGGCGGCGATGGGCAGCCCCGACACCAACACCGGCACCCTGCTGTTCGCCGCGCGCGATTGCGCCGTCCGGCTGGCGCAGCTGCTGCATCCCTGACTTTCCCGTTCGTCTGCCACTGACGGCGCGTGCCGGCGGTGGCGCTTCCCTACCCCACGAAAAAGGCAGCAACAATGGCTAAGTTCGAACTCAATGCACTGGACCAGATCGCCGGCTTCGTCGGCGCGGCGCTGGTCGATGGCGACAGCGGCATGGCGATGGCGACCATCGGCGGCAACCAGGTCGACCTGGACGTCGCCGCGGCCGGCAACAGCGACGTGGTGCGCGCCAAGCGCCGGGTTGCCAGCCAGCTCTCGCTGGACGACACCATCGAGGACATCCTGATCACGCTGGGCCGGCAGTACCACCTGATCCGCCCGCTCGAATCGAACGCCTCGCTGTTCCTGTACGTCGTGCTGGATCGCGCGCGCGCCAACCTGGCGATGGCGCGCCACGAGCTGAAGGCCTTCGAGAAGACCCTGGATTTCAGCTGATCCCACGGCTGCATCACCGGTTGCCGGGTGGCGCGCGTCGCCACGCGGCGGCCGGTACGCGATCCTACGAGGCGTCACCCCCGTGAATACCCCCCTCACCTCGCGCCTGCAGCTGGCCATCGCCGGCCTGGACCTGGTGTCGTCCACGCGACTGAAAGTCGCCTGCTCGCTATTGATGGCCGACCGGCTGGAAATCAGCGTGGTGGACTGGCGCACCGCGCCCCAGGCCGCGCTCGTGGCCCACGACGGCAGCGACGAAGGCCAGCAGGCGATCACCGCCGCGCGCACGCATGGCACGCCGTGGCTGGCGATCAGCCGCCACCCCGGCGCGGGCGACCTGGCGCATGGCGCCAGCGTGCGCGACATCGTCGATGCGGTGCGCCGCCTGCTGATGTCGCCCCGACAGGCGCCGGCGCCCGACGCCGCCGCGTTGCCCGCGTTGCCGCCGTTCCTCGAAGCAATCCGCCTGGATCGCGCCGGGCCGGATTACCTGCTGCTGGAAAACGGCCTGCTGCGGCTCGTCGCCGATCGCCCGGAGGGCCGCCTGCACCTGCTGCGGCGCATGTCGCTGTCGCAGGTGGTCGCGGCGGCGAACGCGGCGTACTGGCGGGTCACCCCGCTCGATGCCGCGCAATGGCAGGACGTGCATGCCCCCGAAGTGGTCGAGGCGTGGCCCTTGGAGGTGGTGTGGTGGCGCGCCGCGCGGCAGCTGGATCCGTCCCTGCTGCAGGCCGACGAAGGCCGCCTCGGCCTGGCCGCCTGGCCGGACCTGGAACCGGCCTCCACCGACCCGCAATGGCTGCCCCGTGCTCGCCCACCTGCAGCGGCGAGACTGGTCGCCGGCGGCGCTGGCCGCGGCCACCGGCATTCCGCGCGCCAGCGTGGCGCAGGTCGCCGCGCTCGTGCGCCTGAGCGGACTGGCCCGGCTTGGGGGGAGCACGCCGGCGGCCCCGGCGCCGCGTCCATCCTTCGCGCCGGAACAGATGCGTTCTTTCCTGCGCGTGGCCAAGCGCTTCGGATTGAGATTGATGGGAGTCACGCATGGATAGATTCGGCAACAAGCTGGTGTTCGTCGGCAACATGGGGGCCGGCAAGTCCACCGCCATCCGCGCGATCTCCGACACCGAACCGGTCAGCACCGACATGCCGATGAGCGAGGCGGTCGCCGGCGGCAAGACCACCACCACCGTCGCGCTGGACTACAGCTCGGTGGAGCTGGAGGGCGGCGAACTGCTGCACCTGTACGGCGTACCGGGCCAGCGCTACCTGGATTTCATGTGGCCGATGGTCTGCGAGGGCGCCATCGGCATCATCGCGATGGTCAAGGCCGGCGACGTCGAGCCGGTGGACGAGATCGCCTCGCTGCTGCGCGAGTTCGCGCGGCTGGCGCCGGAGGCCAGCTTCGTGGTCGGCGTGAGCCATGCCGACCTGACGCCCGGCTTCGAGCTGGTGCGCTTCCGTGATGCGCTGGCACAGCGCGGCTTCAACCTGCCGGTACTGAAGGTCGATGCGCGCGAGCCGCTGCAGGTCGATTTCCTGATCAAGGCGCTACTCTCGTGCCGGCACGCCGGCAGCCAGCTGTTGGCGGAGGCCTGACGCGCCCCCGGAGGGGGGCGCGATCCGGCATCAATCGCGGGCGAGGGCTGCGGCGAAGCGCTGTTCCATGTCGATGTAAGCATCGTCGGCGACATCGTAGACCACCTTGGCGATGGTGCCGCCGGTGAACGCGAACTGCGGTGCATAGGCGCTGGACACCGCATCGCCGCTGTCGCGCCCCACGCACAGCCCTTCGCCACAGATCGCGTAATGGCCGCTCTGTGTACGGAATGCGGCTTCGGCCGCCACATGCTCGTCCACGTACAGCTTCATGGGACCGAGCCCCTCCTGGTATTCGCCCGCCGACTCGCGTTTGAATTCCACGCCCACGACGTGCCGCCCGACCGGCACCGCCGTCTTGAGCACCTGCTCCTCGATGCCCAGGAAGTTGTAGACGAAAGTCAGCTGCCTGTCCTTGACGAACATCGTGTACCCCCCGAAGCGCGAGCCCTGCGCGAAGATCACGCCCTGCGCGCCGGCTCCGAACTCGACGTCGGCCAGGATCTTGAAGGAGGTGCCCAGTGTTCGCGCGGCCGAGGCTTCGGGCACCTCGGTGGTGTCGGGGTAGTAGACGTACCGTCCAGTCGCTGGCGGCCTGACCTTGTATTCCAGCTCACGGAACGCAAATAGCCCCAGGTCGTTGAGCGGCAGGACATCGTTCCTCTTCGCCTCCTCCATCCACAACGCCACCAGTTCCTTCACCTTCTGCGGGTGCTCGGCGGCCAGGTCGCGGGACTCCGAGCGGTCCTCATCGACATGGAAAAGCTGCCACGGCTCTTCCTCGAAATGCCCGGTATCCACGAACGGCGCGTGTTCCGTGGCAGCCTTCCAGCCTTGATGCCAGATGCCACGCGTGGCGAGCATTTCGTAGTACTGCGTCTGCTTGGTGGTCGGCGCACCGGCGTCATCGAACGAATAGCGCATCGAGACCCCCGCCAGGGGACGCTGCTTCACGCCGTCCACCACGTCCGGCATCCGCACGCCACAGCACTCCAGGATGGTCGGCACGATATCCACGCAGTGATGGTATTGGTGGCGGATTTCCCCCTTGGCCTTGATCCCGGCGGGCCAATGGATCACCAGCGGATCGCAGGTGCCGCCGGCGTAGCTGGAATAACGCTTGAACATGCGATAGGGCGTGGAGAAGGCCACCGCCCAGCCCGTCGGATAGTGGTTGTAGGTGTCCGGCGAGCCCAGCTTGTCGAACATCGCCAGGTTCTGCTTGATGTCGTCCGGATAGCTGTTGAAGAAGCGGTTTTCGTTGACCGATCCGCTGGGGCTGCCCTCCCCGGAGGCGCCGTTGTCGGCGCAATAGATCACCAGGGTGTTGTCGAGCTGCCCCGACTCTTCCAGGTAATCGATGATCCGGCCCACCTGTGCATCGGTGTACTCCGAATAGCCGGCGAAGACCTCGGCCATGCGCGAGAACAGCCGCTTCTCCTCATCCGAGAGCGTGTTCCATGGCCGCACCAGGTCGCCCTGCGGGCACTTGCCTTCGCTCATCGGATTGATCGGTGTCAGCACGGTGCCTTCCGGCAGGATCCCGCGCTCGACCATCCGCTTCAGCACCCACTCGCGATAGGCCTCGTAACCGTCGTCGAACTGGCCCTTGTATTTGTCGATGTAGTCCTGCGGCGCATGATGCGGGGCGTGGTTGGCACCCGGGCAGAACCACATGTACCACGGCTTTTCCGGCTGTGATTGGCGGGAGTCGCGGATGTAGGAGATGGCCTTGTCGGCCAGGTCTTTCGACAGGTGATAGCCCGCGTCCGGCGAGTACGGCTGCTCCACGAAGTGATTGTCTTCGATCAGCTCCGGATACCACTGGTTGGTCTCTCCGCCGATGAAGCCGTAAAAGCGGTCATAACCCAGGCCCAGCGGCCAGCGCTTCTTGCTCGACCCCATGTCGAATGCATCGACCGGCACATTGTGGTTTTTGCCGATCCAGAACGTGCTCCAGCCGGCATCACGCAACACCGAAGCCAGCGTCGCGTTCTCCAGGGGAATGTGACCCGAGTAGCCCGGAAAGCCGATGGCCGACTCGGCGATGGTGCCGAAGCCATTGGCGTGGTGGTTACGGCCGGTGAGGAAGCACGAGCGCGTGGGCGAGCACACCGCCGTGGTGTGCCACTGGCTGTAGACCAGGCCATCGCGCGCGAGCCGGTCCAACGTGGGCATCTGCACCCGGCCACCGTAAGGCGACCAGGTGGCCTGGCCGGTGTCGTCGTAAAGGATCACCAGGACATTGGGGGCGCCCGCCGGGGCCTTGGGAGACAGGAAGCTGTCCCAATCCGCTTTGGCGTCGCGCACATCCAGCGCGATGCTGCCTTTGAATTCAGCCGACATGACCTGCTCCGGACGAGGGAAAACGTCCGGTATTGCAGCAAAGCCTGGTGCGGATTTCGCCCGTGCAACTACTGGCTGCGGTACAGAAAAACTACTGGCCGCCGCCTTGCGCCTAGCTGACCAGCCGCAGCCGCAGTTCCTTCGGCAGCGCGAACACCATCGACTCCGGCTCGCCGTCCAGCTCGGACACATTGCCCGCGCCCAGCTCGCGCAGCCGCGCGATCACGCCATCGACCAGCACCTGCGGCGCCGAAGCGCCCGCGCTCAGGCCGATGCGCTGCTTGCCGGCGACCCACGCCGGGTCGATCTCGTCGGCGTCGTCGATCAGGTAGGACTCCACGCCCTCGCGCCGCGCCAGTTCGCTGAGGCGGTTGGAGTTGGAGCTGTTCGGCGAACCGACCACCAACACCAGGTCGCACTCGCGCGCGAGGTCGCGCACGGCGTCTTGGCGATTCTGCGTGGCGTAGCAGATGTCGTCGTTCTTCGGGCCCTGCATGGCCGGGTAGCGCGCGCGCAGGGCGTCGATGATGCCGCGGGTGTCATCCACCGACAGCGTGGTCTGGGTGGTGTAGGCCAGGTTCTGCGGCTGGGCGATGTCCAGCTTCTCCACGTCGTCGATGTCCTCGACGAGATAGATGCGCCCCACGCCCGCCTCGCGGTTCCATTGCCCCATCGTGCCTTCGACTTCCGGGTGGCCGGCATGGCCGATCAGCACCACGTCGCGGCCGGCGCGGCAATGCCGCGCCACTTCCAGGTGGACCTTGGTGACCAGCGGGCAGGTGGCGTCGAACACCTTCAGCGCGCGGCGCTCGGCTTCGCGGCGCACCGCCTGGGACACGCCATGGGCGCTGAAGATCACCGTGGCGCCGTCCGGCACCTCGTCCAGTTCCTCGACGAAGATCGCGCCGCGCTGCTTGAGGTCATCGACCACGAAGCGGTTGTGCACCACTTCGTGGCGCACGTAGATCGGCGCGCCGAGCGTTTCGATGGCGCGCTTGACGATCTCGATGGCGCGGTCGACGCCGGCGCAGAAACCGCGGGGATTGGCGAGCAGGACTTCCATGTACCGATTATCCCGCTTTTTGCTTCGACTTGCCGTCCATGATGCCGAACAGGGCGATGCCCACGGCGCCGACGACGATCGCCGAATCGGCGATGTTGAACGCCGGCCAGATGTGGTCGCCGACGTACCAGAGGATGAAATCGACCACGTGGCCGTGGATCTGCCGGTCGATCACGTTGCCGATCGCCCCGCCGACGACCAGGGCGAACGGCAGCGCCGAGCGCCAGTCCGCGCGCGCGGTGCGCGAGAGCCAGAACGCCATCAGCGCGCTGATGCCCACTGCCAGCGCGGTGAACAGCCAGATCTGCCAGCCACCGGCGTCACTGAGGAAGCTGAACGCGGCGCCCGTGTTGTAGGTGCGGCACCAGTCCCAGAACCCCGGGATCACCGGGATGCGGGTGCAGCGGCCGGTCAGCGCGTCGACGTCCGGCAGGCTGCTCAGCACCCAGGCCTTGCTCAGCTGGTCCAGGCCGATCACCACCACCGACAGCAGCAGCCAGATCAACGCGTTGGGTTTGGGACGAGGGGTCATGCGCAGGAGTGCCCTTGGAATTCGGTGGTGAAGCCGGCCCCGGCGCGGCGCGCCAGGGGTCGGCGGATGACGGCCGGTCAGAACCAGCGGCGGTCCTCGCCCGGACCTTCGACGTTGCTGGCGCAGCGGCCGCACAGTTCCGGGTGGCGCGGATCGACGCCGACGTCGGCGCGGTGGTGCCAGCATCGCACGCACTTGGTCTTGGTGGTCGGCGCGGCGCTGACGTAGATGTCGTCGGTGCTGGCCGGAGTCACGCTGACGTCGCCGCTGATGAAGAAGAAACGCAGCTCATCGGCCAGCGGCTGCCAGCGCGCGGCGCTGACGGCATCGGCGGCCACGGTGATTTCCGCTTCCAGCGCCGCGCCGATCGCGCCGTTGGCACGCATCGGTTCGAGCACCTTGGCTACCTGCTCGCGCAGGGCCAGCAGCTTGTCGAAATCGGCGGCGTTGAGCGGCGCGTCCACCGGCAGCGGGGCCAGGCCTTCGTACCAGGTGGCGAACAGCACGTTCTCCTCGCGCGTGCCCGGCAGGTAGCCCCACAGCTCTTCGGCGGTGAAGCTCAGCACCGGGGCGATCCAGCGCACGAACGCCTCGGCGACATGGAACATCGCCGTCTGCGCCGAACGCCGGCCGCGCGAGTCCTCGCCCATCGTGTACAGGCGGTCCTTGGTGACGTCCAGGTACAGCGAGCCGAGGTCCACGCTGCAGAAGTTCAGCAGCGCCTGCACGATGGCGGCGAAGTCGTAGCGCTCGTAGGCGGCCTTGATCTGCTCCTGCAGTTCGAAGGCGCGGTGCACGATCCAGCGATCCAGCGCGACCATCTCGGCCAGCGGCACGCTGTGCGCGGCCGGGTCGAAGCCATGCAGGTTGCCGAGCAGGAAGCGCGCGGTGTTGCGCAGGCGGCGATAGGCATCGGCGTTGCGCTTGAGGATCTCCTGCGACAGCGACATCTCGTTGCTGTAGTCGGCCGAGGCGATCCACAGGCGCAGGATGTCCGCGCCCAGCGTCTTCATGATGTCCTGCGGCTCGATGCCGTTGCCCAGCGACTTGGACATCTTGCGGCCGTGCTCGTCCACGGTGAAACCGTGGGTGAGGCATTGCTTGTACGGCGCCTGGCGCTCCAGCGCCACGCCGGTGAGCAGCGAGGACTGGAACCAGCCGCGGTGCTGGTCCGAGCCTTCCAGGTACAGGTCCGCCGGCCACGGCAGGCCGCGCTCGCGCAGCACCGCCTCGTGGGTGACGCCCGAATCGAACCAGACGTCGAGGATGTCGGTGATCTTGTCGTACTGCGGCGCTTCCTCGCCGAGCAGCTCGGCGGCGTCCAGCGAATACCACACGTCCACGCCGCCCTGCTCCACGCGGTCGGCGACCTGGCGCATCAGCTCGGTGCTGCGCGGATGCGGCTCGCCGGTTTCGCGGTGCACGAACAGCGCGATCGGCACGCCCCAGGTGCGCTGGCGCGAGATCGTCCAGTCCGGGCGGCCCTCGACCATGCCGGCGATGCGCGCCTGGCCCCAGCCGGGATACCAGGTCACCTGCTCGATGGCCTTGAGCGCGTCGGAACGCAGGTTCGCCTGGTCCATCGAGATGAACCACTGCGGCGTGGCGCGGAACGCGATCGGCGTTTTGTGGCGCCAGCAGTGCGGGTAGCTGTGGGTGAGCTTGAAGGTCGCCAGCAGCGTGCCGTTGGCGCGCAGCGCCTCGACGATCACGTCGTTGGCCTTCCAGATGTGCAGGCCGGCCAGCACGATGTCGCCGAACGGCGGCGTCGAAGGCAGGTACACGCCACGGCCATCGACCGGGTTGATCTGCGCGGCGCTGTAGCGATCCAGCAGGCCGTACTGCTTGGAGACCTGGTAGTCCTCCTGGCCGTGGCCCGGCGCGGTGTGCACGGCGCCGGTGCCGTCCTCGGCCGAGACGTGGTCGCCCAGCAGCAGCGGGATGTCGCGCTCGGCATAGAACGGATGCGCCAGCAGCAGGCCGTCCAGCGCCTGGCCGGCCACGCGGCCGTGCACTACCGGCTCGCCGGCCACGCCGTAGCGCGAGAGCGCCTTGCCCACCAGCGCGTCGGCCAGCACCAGCCAGCGCGGCTGGCCGTTGTGCGCCGGGCCTTCGACCAGGGCGTATTCCAGCTCCGGGCCGATGCTCACCGCCAGCGAGGCCGGCAGCGTCCACGGGGTGGTGGTCCAGATCGGCACCGCGACTTCCACGCCTGCCGGCAGCTGCACGCCGAAGCGCGCGGCCAGCGCCTGCGCGTCGCGCGCGGCATAGGCCACGTCCACCGCCGGCGATTCCTTGTCGGCGTATTCGATCTCGGCCTCGGCCAGCGCCGAGCCGCAGTCGAAGCACCAGTGCACCGGCTTCACGCCGCGGCTCAGGTGGCCGTTGTCGACGATCTTCGCCAGCGCGCGGATTTCGTTCGCCTCGAAGTGGAAGTCCAGCGTCTTGTACGGGTTGTCCCAATCGCCGATCACGCCCAGGCGCTTGAAATCGCGGCGCTGCAGGTCGATCTGCTCGCGCGCGTACTCGCGGCACTTCTGGCGGAATTCGACCGCGTCGAGCTTCACCCCGACCTTGCCGAACTTCTTCTCGATGGCGATCTCGATCGGCAGGCCGTGGCAATCCCAGCCCGGGATGTACGGCGCATCGAAGCCGGCCAGGTGCTTGGACTTGACGATGATGTCCTTGAGGATCTTGTTGACCGCGTGACCCAGGTGGATCTGGCCGTTGGCATACGGCGGGCCGTCGTGCAGCACGAAGGTCGGGCGGCCGGCGGCGTGCGCGCGCAGCTTGGCGTACAGGCCCTCTTCCTCCCAGCGCGCCAGGATCGAAGGCTCGCGCTTGGGCAGGTCGCCGCGCATCGGGAATTCCGTCGCCGGCAGTTGGAGGGTGGCTTTGTAGTCCTGGCTCACGCGGTGGCTCGCAGTCGTTGTTCGGAAAGGATGCGACGCGCCTGCTCGGCGTCGCGATGCATTTGCGCGGTCAGCGCGGGGAGGCCGTCGAACTTCTCTTCGTCGCGCAGCTTGGCGACGAATTCGACCTCGATGTGGCGGCCGTACAGGTCGCCGTGGTAATCGAACAGGTGCGCTTCCAGCAGCGGCTCCACGCCGGCCACCGTCGGCCGGGTGCCGAAGCTGGACACCGACGGCCACGGCTGGTCGAACACGCCGTGCACCCACGTCGCATAGATGCCCG
This sequence comes from Stenotrophomonas panacihumi, assembly GCF_001431645.1. Classification (GTDB taxonomy): domain Bacteria; phylum Pseudomonadota; class Gammaproteobacteria; order Xanthomonadales; family Xanthomonadaceae; genus Stenotrophomonas_A; species Stenotrophomonas_A panacihumi. Next base: position 21,871 of record NZ_LLXU01000068.1, read on the forward strand.
ACAGCGCCGGGGTATGCGGGAAACGCAGGTTGGCGGTCGGGAAACCGAGCGTGCGGCCGAGCTGCTTGCCGCGCACGACGCGGCCGTCGATCGCGTACGGGCGGCCGAGCAGCTCGCCGGCATGGTCGAAATTGCCGGCGCGCAGCAGCTCGCGGATGCGCGTGCTGGAGATGCGCTCGCCATGCAGGTCGACCGGGGCGATTTCGCCGGCGGTGAATCCGTGCTCGGCGCCCATGCGCTGCAGCAGGGCGATATCCCCGCCGCGCTTGTGGCCGAAGCGGAATTCCGGGCCGATCCACACTTCACGCGCACGCAGGCGCCCGACCAGGCAGCGCAGGACGAAATCCTCGGCGCTGAGCGCCGACAGCTTGCCGTCGAAACGCACCAGGCCCACGCCCTCGGCGCCCAGGCCGCGCAGCTGCTCGACCTTGGTGCGCGCCAGCGTCAGCCGCGGCGGCGGGTTGTGGGGGGCGAAGAACTCGCGCGGCAGCGGCTCGAAGCTCACTGCCACGGCCGGCACGCCATGGACCTGCGCACGCGCCACGGCGTGGCGCACCAGCGCACGGTGACCCAGGTGCAGGCCATCGAAGGCGCCGATGCAGACCACGCTTCCGTCCGGGTACAGCGTCCCGCCTTCGACGTCTCTGAATAGCCTGCTCATTCCGTTCGCGGATCCGGCCCGCCGGGGGCCGCCAAAGTCTTCATGGGGATTGGGAAGTATAGCCGGGCGGTGGCTTATCAATGCTCGCGCAGGTCCCGCGGGCGGAAGCCCAGGGCCAGCAGCACCGACACGTATACCCCGCCGCCACCGCACACCAGGCAGGCCAGCCAGCCGGCCCGCTCCCACTTGGCCATCTCGGTGAACGAAGGCAGCCACCACAGCAGGGCCAGCAGCAGCGCCACCATCGCCCCGCACGCGACCGACAGCCGGCCCACGTACGCCCCCCACCCCGGCTTGCGCTGGTATACCCCGCTGCGGTGCAGCCAGTACCAGAGCAGGCCCAGGTTGAGGTAGCTCGACAGCGCGCTGGCGATGCCCAGCGCCAGGTGCAGGCCAGGCTGCTTGCCCACCGCCTCCATCACGCCCAGCGCGCGCAGTTCTGGCGGCACCATCACCTGGTAGAGGACGGCCAGGAACACGAAGTTCAGCACCATGTTGGCGACCAGCGCGGCCACGCCCGCGCGCACCGGCGTGCGGGTGTCCTGGCGGGCGTAGAACGCCGGCAGCACGACCTTGAGCAGGGCAAACGCCGGCAAGCCGAAGCTCAGCCCGTAGACCGACAGGGCGGTCATGCGGGTATCGAACGCACTGAAGGCGCCGTGCTGGAATAGCGTGGCGATCAACGGCTCGGCCAGCAGCACCAGGCCGAACATGGCCGGCACGGAGATCAGCAGGGTCGTGCGCAGGCCCCAGTCGAGCGCGCCGGAGAAGCCTTCGCCGTCGGTCTTGACGTGGTGCCGGGCGAGCGCCGGCAGGATCACCGTGCCCAGCGCCACGCCGAACACGCCCAGCGGCAGCTCCAGGAAGCGGTCGGCCAGCGACAGCCAGGACTGCGAGCCATCGCTCAGGCGCGAGGCGATCACGGTGTCCAGCAGCAGGTTGATCTGCGCCACCGAGGAGCCGAACAGCGTCGGCACCATCAGCGTCAGCACCTTGCGCACGCCGGGGTGGCGCCAGCCCCAACTCGGCAGCGTCAGCAGGTTGATGCCGCGCAGCGCCGGCAGCTGGAACAGCAGCTGCAGCACGCCGGCCGCCAGCACCGCCCAGCCCAGCGCGAGGATCTGCTGTTCCGGCTGGCTGCCCAGCCGCGGCGCCAGCCACACCGCGCCGGCGATCATGCACAGGTTGAGGATGACCGGGGTCAGCGCCGGCATCGCGAAGCGCTGGAAGCTGTTGAGCGCGCCGCCCGCCAGGGCGGTCAGCGAGACGAACAGCAGGAAGGGGAACGTCAGCCGGAACAGGTCGACCAGCAGGCCCTGCTTGGCCGGGTCGCTGCCGGCGCCGCTGCCGAACAGCCACGCCAGCTGCGGCGCGAACAGCAGGCCCAGCGCGGTGATCACCAGCAGCGCCCCGCCGAGCGTGCCCGACACCCGCGCCATCAGCTCGCGCAGGTCCGCGTGCGGGCGGGTTTCCTTCACCTCGGTGAAGACCGGCACGAAGGCGGTGGCGAAAGAACCTTCCGCGAATAGCCGGCGCAGGAAATTCGGCACCCGGAACGCGACCCAGAAGGCGTCGGTCATGGCGTTGGCGCCGAAGTGGGTGGAGATGACCTGGTCGCGGACCAGGCCCAGCACCCGGGAAACCATCGTCATGCTGCTGAACGACAGCAGCCCCCTCAACATGCGGGGTTTGCTCACCGGGCATCCCCCTTGACAACCGACTTGACGTAGATGTTTGAGACGATCATAATTTCGCGCTTGCTTTTTCCACTACACCGATTTTTCAGGAAACCACCACCGTGGCCAATATCAAGTCCGCCAAGAAGCGCGCCAAGCAGACCGTCGTGCGCAACTCGCGCAATACGGCTCAGCGTTCGATGCTGCGCACCGCCGTCAAGAAGGTGATCAAGGCCCTTGACGCCAACGATGCCGCCGGCGCCGAAGCCGCTTTCGCCGTCGCCCAGCCGATCCTCGACCGTTTCAGCTCGCGCGGTCTGATCCACAAGAACAAGGCCGCTCGCCACAAGAGCCGCCTGACCGCCCGCATCAAGGCCCTCAAGGCCGCCTGATCCGGCAATCACGCCGGGGGCCTGGCCCTCAGCGTCATGCAAAAACCCGGCCTTGGCCGGGTTTTTTGTTGCCTGCGAGGGGACGCCGGCGAAGAAGGGCGCCAGCGGCGCGCAGGCCAAACCCGCGCGCAACCACGCACGGGATGCATCCGCCACGCCCGTGCCGGGCTCAGGACGCATTGGCGGCCTGCTCGGCGGCCTCCTCGCGCTGGCGGTCGAAGAACGCCATCACGTCCTTCATGATCGGCCAGGTGCCCTCGCGGCCCAGCGCCGAGACCAGGTACCACGGGCCGGTCCAGCCCAGCTCGGCGATGACCTGCTCGGCGGCCGTGCGGGCCTCGTCCTCGAACATCAGGTCGGCCTTGTTGAGCACCAGCCAGCGCGGCTTGGCCAGCAGTTCGGGATCGTGGCGCTCCAGCTCGCGCTCGAGCAGGCGCACCTGCTCGGCCGGCGAAACGCCCTCCACCCCGCCTTCCATCGGCGAGACATCCACCAGGTGCAGCAGCAGACGGGTGCGCTGCAGGTGGCGCAGGAACTGCGCGCCCAGGCCGGCGCCCTCGGCCGCGCCCTCGATCAGGCCCGGGATGTCGGCGATGACGAAGCTGCGGTGCGCCTCGACGCTGACCACGCCCAGGTTCGGATAGAGCGTGGTGAACGGATAGTCGGCCACCTTCGGCGTCGCGGCGGACACCGCGCGGATGAAGGTGCTCTTGCCGGCGTTCGGGAAGCCCAGCAGGCCGACGTCGGCCAGCAGCTTGAGCTCGAGCTTCAGCAGGCGCTGCTCGCCCTCCTCGCCCGGCAGCGCCTGGCGCGGCGAGCGGTTGGTCGAGCTCTTGAAATGCATGTTGCCCAGGCCGCCCTTGCCGCCTTTGGCGACCAGCAGGCGATCGCCATGCCGGGTCATGTCGCCGATCACCTCGTCGGTGTCGACATTCATCACCACGGTGCCGACCGGCACGGTGATGACGCGATCCTCGCCGCCCTTGCCGTACATCTGCCGGCCCATGCCGTTCTCGCCGCGCTGCGCCTTGAAGATGCGCTCGTGGCGGAAGTCGACCAGCGTGTTGAGGTTTTCATCGGCCTGCAGCCAGACGCTGCCGCCGTTGCCACCGTCACCGCCGTCCGGCCCGCCGAGCGGGATGAACTTCTCGCGCCGGAAGCCGACGCAGCCATTGCCGCCATTGCCGGCGATCACCTGGATTTCTGCTTCGTCTACGAGTTTCATGGGATACGGGACTGGATTCGGGAGTTGGAACGCCGCCCCCATCGGGGCCGGCGGATGCGGGGGGAGATTATCAATCCCCGGTGCGGGCGCAGTCGCACCCTAGAAACAAAAGCCCCGCCGGAGCGGGGCTTGTTGTCAGCGGAGCCGGGCAGGCTCCGTCACAGGCTGGATCAGCCCTGGACGACGCTGACGGTACGACGCTTGTTCGGGCCCTTGACCGAGAACTCAACGGTGCCGTCGACCAGCGCGAACAGCGTGTGGTCGCGACCCAGGCCGACGCCGGCGCCCGGATGGAACTGGGTGCCGCGCTGACGCACGATGATGTTGCCGGCATCGATGGCCTGGCCACCGAAAATCTTGACGCCGAGATACTTCGGGTTGGAATCGCGACCGTTGCGCGAGGAGCCTACGCCCTTTTTATGTGCCATGACGGATTCTCCTTTGGCTTAGCCGGCGATGCCGGTGATTTCGATTTCGGTGAAGTGCTGGCGGTGGCCCTGGCGCTTCATGTGGTGCTTGCGGCGACGGAACTTGATGATGCGCACCTTGTCCGCGCGGCCGTGCGAGACGACCTTGGCGGTGACCGAGGCGCCCTTCAGGGCGTCGCCGATCTTGATGCCGTCGCTGTCGCCGAGCATCAGGATGTTGTCGAACT
>NZ_LLXU01000069.1 GCF_001431645.1 Stenotrophomonas panacihumi
CGGTGCAGCGCATGGTCAGTTCGAGGAACGGCATGGGGGCGACTCTTGGGGCGACAGGGCGGGCATCGTAGACCACCCCGGCCGGCCGTGGGTCGGCGGGTGCCGCGGCGGCGCTTGCGCTAGACTTTGCGCGCGCCCGCGAGCCCTCCTGCCGCCGGGACCCGCCCGGACCCCATGCCCCAGACCCGCCACCGCCACCTGCTGATCCTGCTTGCGCCCGCCGCGCTGCTGGCGGCCGTGTGGGCGTACCGCATGGGCGGCGGCAAGCCGGTCGTGGCGTCCTGGCCGAGCATCGCGCCGGTCGCCGCCGTGGTGACCTCCGAGCCGCGCCTGCCGCGCCTGCCCCCGCAAACGCCGGCCGAAGCGCGCGCGCAGGTCGCCGCGGGGCTGCCGGTGAACCGCCGGGCCGCCTTCGAGGGCGAAACCGACCTCTACCGCTACGCCCAGCAGCTGGCCGAAGCCGCCCGCGGGGGCGACGCCGAGGCCGGCTGGATGCTCAGCCGCGTCTACGACTACTGCGCCGCCTACGCGCAGAACCCGGCCGGCTATGCCGCCGACAACACCACGCTGGCCAGCCACGCCAACCCGGCGGTGGCGGCGATGATCGACGCCCGCCAGCACCTGCAGGCGCGCTGCAATGGCTTCGTCGCCAGCGATGGCCTGACCGCCGCCAACATCCTGTCCCAGCGCACGCAGGCCGCGCAGGCCGGCAACCTGGCCGCCGAAGCCGCGCTGCTGTCGCTGGGCCAGCCGCTGGTCGCCAGCGCCGCCTACAAGCGCGACCTGGTGCAGCGCGTGCTGGCCTCGCGCGACCCGGAAGCCTACCTGGCGCTGTCGGGGGCGATGGGCGTGTCGGCGCGGGGCGACGAGGCCTATCGCGGCTACGTCGCCGGCGACCAGTTCGCGCAGCTCGCCTGGCAGCTGGCCGCGTGCCGGCTGGGCCTGGCGTGCGGCGCCGAGAGCAACCTGATGACGAGTTACTGCGCCAACGGCGGGATCTGCTCCGCCAACGCCGCGCAGGACTTCCCGGATTTTGTATATGACGCCGCGGTACCGCGGCAAAGTGCGGACAAGATGGACGAGATGATCAATACGCTGGTCAATGGCACGGGGGTGACGTCATGAAGTTCCGACGCTTTCTGATCGGGGCGCGCTTCTGGTTCTGGGTCGTGGCGTTCGTCGCCTACTCGGCGGCGGCCGTGGGCATCGTGATGATCGATACCGCCGACATGCGCTACCAGAATCTCTCGCAGGTGCACCTGACCTCGGTGAAGTCCGACGACCAGGTCCGGCGCATGGGCGCGGCGCAGGTCGCGGCGCTGTATCGCGCGCAAAGCGGCATGCCGTTCGATTCGCTGCCGGCGGGCGCCACCTTCCAGATCGTCTGGCCGGACGGCTCCACCGAAACGGTCACCGTGGTGGATCCGGCCTCGAGCACGGGCAACCAGCTGCAGGTGGGTTCGCAGCAGGCCGCGCCCGCCACCGGCGCGAACTGACGCCTCGCGCCGCGCCGTCGAAGCGCGGCGCCGGCGGGAAAAGCGGCAAAGAAAAAGGCGGGGAGATCCCCGCCTTTTCCATGCCTGCCTGCCGGCCGCCTCAGACCAGCGCGATCGACTGGTTCTTGCGCTCGGCCAGCCGCTTCTCCAGGTAGTGGATGTTCTGCCCACCGGCCTGGAAGCCCTTGTCGCGCATGATCCGCTGCTGCAGCGGGATGTTGGTCTTGATGCCGTCCACGACCATCTCGCTCAGCGCCACGCGCATGCGCGCGATCGCGGTTTCGCGGTCCGGGCCGTGCACGATCAGCTTGCCGATCATCGAGTCGTAGTTCGGCGGGACCTTGTAGCCGCTGTAGATGTGCGTATCCACGCGCACGCCCGGGCCACCCGGCGGGTGGAAAGCGGTGATCAGGCCCGGGTTGGGCATGAACGTTTCCGGGTCCTCGGCGTTGATGCGGCACTCGATGGCATGGCCACGCAGCACGATGTCGCTCTGCTTGATGGTCAGCTTCTGGCCGGCGGCGATGCGCAGCTGCTCGCACACCAGGTCGATGCCGGTGATGCGCTCGGTCACCGGATGCTCCACCTGGATGCGGGTGTTCATCTCGATGAAGTAGAAGCGGCCGTTCTCGAACAGGAATTCGAACGTGCCCGCACCGCGGTAGCCGATGCGCAGGCAGGCTTCCACGCAGACCTTGCCGATCTCGTTGCGCAGTTCCTCGGTGATGCCCGGCGCCGGCGCTTCCTCGACCACCTTCTGGTGGCGGCGCTGCATCGAGCAGTCGCGTTCGCCCAGGTGGATCGCATTGCCCTGGCCGTCGGCCAGCACCTGGATCTCGATGTGGCGCGGGTTCTCCAGGAACTTCTCCATGTAGACCTGGTCGTTGCTGAAAGCCGCCTTGGCCTCTTGCTTCGTGGTCTCGATGGAGGCCTTCAGCGCGCCTTCGGCATGCACCACACGCATGCCGCGGCCGCCGCCGCCGCCGGCGGCCTTGATGATCACCGGGAAGCCGATCTCGCGGGCGATCTTCGTGTTGGCCACGATGTCATCGCCCAGCGGGCCGCCCGAGCCGGGCACGCACGGCACGCCGGCGGCCTTCATCGCGCGGATCGCTTCCACCTTGTCGCCCATCAGGCGGATGGTGTCGGCCTTCGGGCCGATGAAGATGAAGCCGGACTGCTCCACGCGCTCGGCGAAGTTGGCGTTCTCCGAGAGGAAGCCGTAGCCGGGGTGGATGGCCTGCGCGTCGGTGACCTCGGCCGCGGCGATCAGTGCCGGGATGTTGAGGTAGCTGTCGGCCGAGGCGGCCGGGCCGATGCAGACCGACTCGTCGGCCATGGCGACGTGCTTGAGGTTGCGGTCGACGGTGGAATGCACCGCGACCGTGCGGATGCCGAGCGTGTGGCACGCGCGCAGGATGCGCAGCGCGATTTCACCCCGGTTGGCGATGACGACTTTATCGAGCATGCGCTGCTCCTCAGCCGATCACGAACAGGGGCTGGTCGAATTCCACGGGCTGGCCGCTTTCGCCGAGGATCGCCACGATCGTGCCCGAGACGTCGGCCTCGATCGGGTTGAACATCTTCATCGCCTCGATGATGGCCAGCGTCTCGCCGGCCTTGACCGCCTGGCCGACGCTGACGAACGCCGGCTTGTCCGGCGCCGGCGAGGTGTAGAACGTGCCGACCATCGGCGCGCGCAGCACGTGGCCTTCCGGCAGCGCGTTGCCGGCCTTGGCGGTGCCGCCGGTGGAGGCTTCGGTGGGCGACTGCATCGGCATGCTCGGCGCGGCGGCGACCGGCGCGGCCATCATCACCGGGGCCGGCGCGGGCGCGGCATAGCCGCCCTTCGGCGTGCGCGCCAAGCGGACGCTTTCCTCGCCTTCCTTGATTTCGATTTCGGCGAGGTTCGACTCTTCGAGCAGGTCGATCAGCTTCTTGATTTTGCGCAGATCCATGGTGGCCTCTTGGGTAAACGTGGAATGGCGGCGCGCGGCCGCCCGGTACGGAAGAAAGGGGTCAGGCCGGCGCGAGGCGGGCGAGGGCGGCGTCGAGCGCCAGCCGGTAGCTGTCCGGGCCGAAGCCGACGATCACGCCCACCGCCTTGTCGCTGAGATAGCTGTGGTGGCGGAACGGCTCGCGGGCGTGCGGATTGGACAGGTGCAGTTCGATGAACGGGATCGCCACGCCCAGCAGCGCGTCGCGCAGGGCGACGGAGGTGTGGGTGAATGCGCCCGGGTTGATCAGGATGAAGGCGACGCCTTCATCGCGCGCCGCATGGATGCGGTTGACCAGCTCGTGCTCGGCGTTGGACTGGAAGTACGCGAGTTCATGGCCGGCCGCCTGCGCCTTCGTCATCAGGCGGTGGTTGATGTCCGCCAGGGTGTCGTGGCCATAGATCTCCGGCTCGCGGGTGCCGAGCAGGTTCAAGTTGGGGCCGTGCAACAGCAGCAGTCGGGCCATGGTGGGGACGGAAACCTGAAAGGCCGGAAGTCTGCGCGATGCCGCCGATACTGTCCAGATGGGCGAAGTTGTCGTTGTTTTAAGCGGCCGTTTGAAATCCGCCGGAAACCCGCGCCAGCGCTGGCGGCGTCAGCGCGCGGGCGCGCGCTGGGCCTGCACGTAGGTGGTCAGGGTGAGGAAGGTGTCCACCCAGTACACGTCCCGATGGGCGGCCAGGTAGCGCAGCAGCGCCTCATGGGCCTCGCGGGAGACGGTCAGGTAGTCGCCGCCCACGCCGTGGAAGGTGAAATTGACCATCGTGCCGCGCCGCCCCGCCTCCTCGACCCGGGCGATCAGCTGCGCCCCGGTGACCCCGACGGGCGCCTCGACCGGGACGGCGTGCAGGTCCAGCGTGGCCATGTCCGGCACCACGGCGCCGTCGCCCAGCTTGATCGCCACGAACTGCGGGGCGACCAGCTTGATGTAGTTCTCGCCCTGCGCCATGACGTCGCCGCACGGCACCGTCATCGTCCGCTGCGTCTGGCCATCCAGCGCCTGCAGCATGGTGTTGGCGAGCAGCACCTGGTCCTTCATCTGCGCCGCGCTCGTATGGTCGAGGTCGCGCGCGGGTTCGACCCACTCGTGCCCCTTCACCGAGCCGGAGCATTGGTGGAACAGGGTGTGGTTGCCGAGCTCGTGGCCGTTGCGGGCGGCGGCGCGCCAGGCTTCCATGCGCTTGGCGACCGGCTCGCGCGAGAGCTGCAGGTAGAAGCTGCCCTTGAAGCCGTACTGGTCCAGCTGCGGAATGGCGATGTCGAGCTGGGAATCCAGCGCATCGTCATAGGACAGGCTGACCGCCGCCTTGTGCCCGTCCGGCCAGTGGAAGGGCGCGGGTTCGCCGGCGTTGGCGACCGCGCTGGATACCAGCAGCACGCCTCCCAGTACACGGGCCAGCTTGATCATCGGGCGCTTTCCTCTCTCGCAGGTGCCACGCGGGGCGTGGCGCATCTTGGCGTGGAATGCCGGCGGGAGGGAGTGAACCCGGTCACGGGACGGACCGGGCCCGGGTTCAGCGCGCCGCGCGCAGCAGGGCGTCCTCGACGATCGCCTGGGTCAGCACGGTCGGCAGCACGGTCGGTGGCGCGCCCGGTCCATAGACCACGTACAGCGGCACGCCCACCGCCTGGTGCTGCTTGAGGAATGCGCTGATCGCCGGGTCCTCGTTGGTCCAGTCGCCGGTCATGTACACCGCGTCGACCCGGCGCAGGGTGTCGCGGAACTCGCCGCTGCCCAGCACATGGCGTTCGTTTGCCTTGCAGGTGACGCACCAGTCGGCGGTCATGTTGACGAAGACCACGCGATTGTCGGCGCGCAGGCGGTCCAGCAGCTGCGCGGAGTAGGCGACCTCGCCGGCCTCGGCGGCCGCCGCGCGCGGCGGGGCGAGGCGGGTGACGCCCCACACCGGCAGAAGCGCCAGCACCAGCATCGCGCTCGACAGACCCAGGCCCAGCCGGTGGCTGCGCCAGCGGCTGCGCTCGAACCACCACAGGCCCAGCGCCAGCAGCGTCGCGCCGACCAGCACCAGCGCCAGCGCATCCACGCCGCGCTGCTTGCCCAGCACCCACAGCAGCCAGATCGCGGTGAGGTACATCGGGAACGCCAGCACCTGCTTGAGCGTTTCCATCCACGGGCCGGGCGAGGGCAGGCGGCGCGCCAGCGAAGGCACGAAGCCGATCAGCAGGAACGGCAGCGCCAGGCCCAGGCCCAGCACCACGAACACCAGCATCGCCGGCAGCGCGGGCGCGGCGAAGGCATAGGCCAGCGCGGTGCCCATGAACGGAGCGATGCACGGGCTGGCGACCACGCAGGCCAGCACGCCGGTGAAGAAATCGCCGACCGGGCCGTTGCGCGCGGCCAGCGACTGGCCGAGGCCGCCGCTGCCGCCGAGCGTGAACAGCCCCGACAGGCTCAGACCGATGGCGAACATCAGGTAGGCCAGCATCGCCACGAACCACGGCTGCTGCAGCTGGAAGCCCCAGCCCGCGGCCTGCCCGGCGGCGCGCAGGCCGATCACCAGCGCGCCGATGGCGGTGAACGACACCAGCACGCCCAGCGAGTACCACAGCGCATGGCTGCGCGCGCGGGCGCGGCTTTCGCCGCTGTGGGCCAGCCCGAGCACCTTGAGCGAGAGGATCGGCAGCACGCAGGGCATCAGGTTGAGCACCAGTCCGCCGGCCAGCGCGGCGATCAGCACCCACAGCAGGTTCTGCCGCTGCGGCGGCGGCACGCTGCGGTTGTCGTTCTCGGCCGAGGCATCCGGATAGACCGGCGTCTTGGTCGACGGCACCGGCCGCGCGTTGCCGCTCAGCGGCTGGATCGGCAGCGGCGCGGCGCTGGCCTGTTCGGGCGGGGTGACCTTGCCGGCCGGCAACGCCAGCTTCACCCGGCGCGTCATCGGCGGATAGCAGATGCCATCCGTCTGGCAGCCCTGGAACGTCGCCACCAGCGTGATGTTCGCCGGCGCGGTCTGCCGGCGCAGCAGCGGCAGGGTGACTTCGGCCTGGTCGAAGTACACGACCACGTCGCCGAAGTGTTCGTCATGGTGCGAGCGGCCCTGCGGCCAGCGCGGCATGCCGGTGGCGATGTCCTTGCTGCCTTCCAGGGCCAGCGAGGTGCGGTCGCGGTAGAGGTAGTAGCCCGGCGCCGGGGTGAAGCGCAGCAACAGGGTGTTGCCGTCGCCGACGATGGCCTCGAACGCGAACGCCTGCTCGGCCGGCAGCGGCAGGGCTTCCATGCCACTGCCCGGCAGCCCGGGCAGGCCCGGGCCGGCGCCGGGCAGGGCGGGTGCGCGCGGCAGGCCGCTGGGGGGAGCCGCGGAGGTCAGCTCGCCCGGCGGCAGCTTCACCTCGATGCGCCGCTTCTGCGGCGGATAGCACACGCCGGCATCGGCGCAGCCCTGGTAGCGCACTTCCAGGGTGACGCTGCGCGTGGCCGGGTCGGCCTGGCCGGCGAGCACCGCGCGCAGCTGGCCGCGGTAGGTCTCCACGTTGCCGAAGAACTCGTCGTGCTTCTTGTGGCCTTCCGGCAGGGTCAGCGGGCCCGGCGCGAAACCCTCGCCCACCGGCGCGACGGCGATGCGGTGCCGGTACAGGTAATAGCCGTCGGCGATCTTCCACTGCAGCTCGATGCCATCACGGCCGTCGGCGCGCGCGCTGAGCGCGAACGCCTGGTCGACCGGCAGCAGGTCGGCTTCGGTGAAGGCCAGGGCGGGCAGCGAGGAGAACGTCAGCGCGCACAGCGCGAGGAAACGGTGCAGCCACTTCATCAATCAGGAATCCTCGAAGGTTTGCGCCCGGATCCAGTCCAGGTAGGCGGGCAGGCCGGCGCTGGCCGGGATCGCGACCGCCTCGGGCAGGTCGTACGGGTGCAGCTCGCACAGCCGGGCGATGGTCGCGTCCAGGCGCGCCTGGCGGGTCTTGATCAGCAGCTGGACTTCCTCGGCGCTTTCCACCGCGCCGTTCCAGCGATACACCGAATGCGCCCCCGGCAGCCGGGTCACGCAGGCCGCCAGCCCTTCGCCGACCAGCGCGCGGGCGATCACCTCGGCGCTCGCGGCGTCGGGGCAGGTGCTCAGCAGCAGGTGGACCGGATCGGGGGTGTCGGGCATCTGACCAGTATAGGCGGGCGTTCCGCCCCGGCACCCGGCGCCGGCGGAACGGTGTCGTGCCCCTGCCGGGGCAGCGGCGGCGCCCGGCGGCCGCGTGGCAAAAATTTCCCGGGCCGGCCCTTGAAAGCCCCCGGCCGGGCTCCATTACTGCCCGGTCCCGCCCGTCGGGTGTTTTTCTGCCGCGTGTTGGCACTCGTCATGGGCGAGTGCTAATATCGCCAGTCTTTTCCAGACCAATCAATCACTTAAGAGGGTCTTTCAATGAGCATCAAGCCGCTTCACGACCGCGTCGTGGTCAAGCCGATCGAAGCCGACGAAATCTCCGCCGGCGGCATCGTGATCCCGGACTCTGCCAAGGAGAAGTCCACCAAGGGTGAGGTCGTGGCCGTCGGCACCGGCAAGCCGCTGGACAACGGCAGCGTGCGCGCGCCGGTCGTCAAGGTCGGCGACAAGGTCATCTACGGCCAGTACGCCGGCAGCAGCTACAAGTCCGAAGGCGTCGAGTACAAGGTGCTCCGCGAGGACGACATCCTGGCGATCATCGGCTGATCGCCGAGCGTCATTTCCCCCTTTTTCCAGAATCTACTGAGGTAATAGCCAATGGCTGCCAAGGACATCCGTTTCGGTGAAGACGCCCGCTCGCGCATGGTGCGCGGCGTGAACGTGCTCGCCAATGCCGTCAAGGCCACCCTGGGCCCGAAGGGCCGCAACGTCGTGCTCGAGAAGAGCTTCGGCGCCCCGACCATCACCAAGGACGGCGTCTCCGTCGCCAAGGAAATCGAACTGGCTGACAAGTTCGAGAACATGGGCGCGCAGATGGTGAAGGAAGTGGCGTCGCGCACGAACGACGACGCCGGCGACGGCACCACCACCGCCACCGTGCTGGCCCAAGCGCTGATCCGCGAGGGCGTCAAGGCCGTGGCCGCCGGCATGAACCCGATGGACCTCAAGCGCGGCATCGACAAGGCCGTCTCGGCCGCCGTCACCGAGCTGAAGAACATCTCCAAGCCGACCGCCGACGACAAGGCGATCGCCCAGGTCGGCACCATCTCGGCCAACTCGGACGAGTCGATCGGCCAGATCATCGCCGACGCGATGAAGGAAGTCGGCAAGGAAGGCGTCATCACCGTTGAAGAAGGCTCGGGCCTGGACAACGAGCTGGACGTGGTCAAGGGCATGCAGTTCGACCGCGGCTACCTGTCGCCGTACTTCATCAACAACCAGCAGGCGCAGACCGCCGACCTGGATGACCCCTTCATCCTGCTGCACGACAAGAAGATCTCCAACGTGCGTGACCTGCTGCCCGTCCTCGAGGGCGTGGCCAAGGCCGGCAAGCCGCTGCTGATCGTGGCCGAGGAAGTCGAGGGCGAAGCCCTGGCGACCCTGGTGGTCAACACCATCCGTGGCATCGTCAAGGTCGTGGCCGTGAAGGCCCCGGGCTTCGGCGACCGTCGCAAGGCGATGCTGGAAGACATGGCCGTGCTGACCGGCGGCACCGTGATCTCCGAGGAAGTGGGCCTGTCGCTGGAGAAGGCCACCATCAAGGACCTGGGCCGCGCCAAGAAGGTGCAGGTCTCCAAGGAGAACACCACCATCATCGACGGCGTCGGCGACAAGGCCAACGTCGATGCGCGCGTGACCCAGATCAAGACCCAGATCCAGGACACCTCGTCGGACTACGACCGCGAGAAGCTGCAGGAGCGCGTGGCCAAGCTGGCCGGCGGCGTGGCGGTGATCAAGGTCGGTGCTTCGACCGAAATCGAAATGAAGGAAAAGAAGGACCGCGTCGACGACGCCCTGCACGCCACCCGTGCGGCCGTTGAAGAAGGCGTGGTGCCGGGCGGCGGCGTGGCCCTGGTGCGCGCGATTACCGCGCTGGCTTCCCTGAAGGGCGCCAACGAAGACCAGAACCACGGCATCCAGATCGCCCTGCGCGCGATGGAAGCCCCGCTGCGCGAGATCGTCGCCAACGCCGGCGAAGAGCCGTCGGTCATCATCAACAAGGTCAAGGAAGGCACTGGCAGCTTCGGCTACAACGCCGCGACCGGCGAGTTCGGCGACATGCTGCAGTTCGGCATCCTGGACCCGACCAAGGTGACCCGTTCGGCCCTGCAGAACGCCGCTTCGATCGCCGGCCTGATGATCACCACCGAAGCGATGGTGGCCGAGGCCCCGAAGAAGGACGAGCCCGCCATGGGCGGCGCCGGTGGCATGGGCGGCATGGGTGGCATGGGCGGCATGGACTTCTAAGTCCCTGCCGCGGCCCTCGCGCCGTACGCTGTATCGAAAACCCCGCCGCGAGGCGGGGTTTTCTTTTGCCCGCCCGTCCTCGCAGTTGCCAATGAAACGGTTGGCGCGCCGCAAAACCCGTGTTATCAATGCTGCCCATGAACGCAAACCGCAGCCGCTTTTACTTTTGGTACTACGGTTTTCCGATGCCGCTGGCGGAGGAAGGATTGCGCTCACCCTGAAGGAACCTTCAGACGCATCCCGAAAGCCGCCAGCAAACCTGGCGGCTTTTTTGTTGCCGCCACGCTGGGGCCCCCAAGTACTCGACCCCCCGGAGAACACCATGCCCCCCCTGACCGATGACCTGCGCATCCGCAAGATCGAACCGCTGGTCACCCCCGCCGAGCTGATCGGCGAACTGCCGTGCGACGAGGCCGCCTCGGAAACCGTCGCGCGCTCGCGCAGCGCGCTGCACGCCATCCTGCATGGCCGCGACGACCGCCTGGCGGTGGTGATCGGCCCGTGCTCGATCCACGACCCGAAGGCCGCGCTCGAATACGCCGCGCGCCTGCGCCCGCTGCGCGACACGCTCGGCGACGCGCTGGAGATCGTCATGCGCGTGTACTTCGAGAAGCCGCGCACCACGGTCGGCTGGAAGGGCCTGATCAACGACCCCGACCTGGACGGCAGCTTCCAGATCAACAAGGGGCTGGCGGTGGCGCGCGGCCTGCTGCGCGACATCAACCGGCTCGGCCTGCCGGCGGGCGTGGAGTTCCTCGACACGATCTCGCCGCAGTACATCGCCGACCTCGTCGCCTGGGGTGCGATCGGCGCGCGCACCACCGAAAGCCAGGTGCATCGCGAACTGGCGTCCGGCCTGTCGTGCCCGATCGGCTTCAAGAACGGCACCGGTGGCGACGTCAAGATCGCCGCCGACGCGGTCAGCGCGGCCTCGCACGCGCACCATTTCCTTTCGGTGACCAAGCAGGGGCAGACCGCGATCGTCGCCACCGGCGGCAATCCGGATTGCCACGTCATCCTGCGCGGCGGCAGCCGGCCGAACTACGACGCGGACAGCGTCGACGCCGCGGCCGCGGTGCTGCAGAAATCAGGCTTGGCGCAGCGGTTGATGATCGACGCCAGCCACGCCAACAGCGGCAAGAACCCGGACAACCAGCCGAAGGTCATCGCCGATATCGCCGCGCAGCTGGCGGCGGGCGAGACGCGCATCGTCGGCGCGATGGTGGAAAGCCACCTGGTCGGTGGCCGCCAGGAGCTGGTGGAAGGCCGCCCGCTCGTCTACGGCCAGAGCATCACCGATGGCTGCATCGACTGGGACACCTCGGTGGCCGTGCTGGAGCAGCTGGCCGACGCGGTGCGCGCGCGTCGCGCGCTGGCCGCCGAGGCGGCCTGACGCCTCACCCCTCGCGCATCGTCCCGGTATCCAGCCAGCGCTGGTGCCAGGACAGCGCCTCGGGCAGCAGGTGCGGCGTGTGCTTGCCGTACGCGTCGCGGCAGGCGCGGTCGAAGTAGTCCTCCAGCTGCGCGCGGTAGTCCGGGTGCACGCAGTGGTCGATCACCACGCGCGCGCGCTGCTTGGGCGTCAGCCCGCGCAGGTCGGCCAGGCCCTGTTCGGTGACCACCACCGCCACGTCGTGCTCGGTGTGGTCCACATGGCTGACCATCGGCACGATCGAGGAGATCGTGCCGTTCTTCGCCGTGGAGGGGCTGAGGAACGCCGAGAGGAAACCGTTGCGCGCGAAATCGCCCGAGCCGCCGATGCCGTTCATGATCCGCGAGCCCATCACGTGCGTGGAATTGACGTTGCCGTAGAGGTCGGCCTCGATCATTCCGTTCATGCCGATGCAACCGAGGCGGCGCACCAGCTCCGGATGGTTGGAGATCTCCTGCGTGCGCATGACGATGCGCTCGCGGTAGAAGGCGATGTTGCGCTTGAACTCCTCGTTCGCCGCCGGGCTCAACGCGAAGCCCGTGCACGAGGCGTAGCGCAGCACGCCGGACTTGAGCAGGTCGAGCATGCCGTCCTGGATGACTTCGGTGAACGCCTCCAGGTCGCGGAAGCCGCTGTTCGCCAGGCCGGCCAGCACCGCGTTGGGGATGTTGCCCACGCCTGATTGCAGCGGCAGCAGGTTCGCCGGCAAACGGCCACGCGCCACTTCGTGCTTGAGGAACTCGATCAGGTGCCCGGCGATGCGCTCGCTGGTCTCGTCGGCCGGGGTGAACGGGCTGTTGCGGTCCGGCCCGTTGGTGCGCACCACGGCCACCACCTTGTCCAGGTCGCAGTTGAGCGTGGTCTGGCCGATGCGGTCATCGCCGTGCACCAGCGGGATCGGCTTGCGGTGCGGCGGCAACGCGGTGCCGTAGTAGATGTCGTGCATGCCGTCGATATCGGCCGGCTGCCACTCGTTGACCTCGATGATGATCTTCTTGGCCAGGTCCAGCCAGGTCTTGTTGTTGCCCACCGACGTCGAAGGCACCAGGCTGCCGTCCTCGCGGATCGCCGTCACCTCGATCACCGCGGTGTCGATCTCGCCATAGAAGCCGAACCACACGTGCTGCGCGACGTGGCTGAGGTGGATGTCGATGTAATCCAGCTTGCCGGCATTGATGCGCGCACGCGCGTCCGGGTCGGTCTGGAACGGCATGCGCAGGGCGATGCCGTCGGCCTTGGCGAGCGCGCCGTCCAGTTCCGGCGCGGTGGAGGCGCCGGTCATCAGCTTGATCTGGAACGGCTGCCCGGCCTGATGCGCGGTCTCGATCTGCTGCGCCAGCGCGATAGGCACCGCCTTCGGATAGCCCGAGCCAGTGAAGCCGCTCATCGCCACGGTCTCGCCGGGCGCGATCCACGCGGCGGCGGCTTCGGCGGACACCACGCGGTCGCGCAGGCGGGGATGGAGGATGCGTTCGGCGGTCATGGCGGAAGCTGCGGCGTCGGGGGAGACCGGCATTATCGGCCACGCCATGGGTGGCCTGCGTGCGACGAAGGTGGGATGGCACGCACGCTGCCGATATGTCCCTGCCGCTGTATACCGACACGCGCGCCCGTCGCGGGTAGCATGGCGCTTTACGCCACCGTCCGGAGCCGCAGGCCATGGAATCGACGCGCCCGTTCCCGCTCCGTGCCTGGTGGTCCGCCCGCCCGCGCTGGCTGCGCCGCACGCTGTCGACGCTGGCCGGCGTGTACGTCGCCTACCTGCTGCTGGCGAACCTGTTCCTCAACACGCCGCTCGGGCCGTGGGCGGCGAATCGCAAGCCGGAGAAGTTCACCGCGCGGTGGGGCAGTGCGCTGAGCTGGTGGCCGGGTTACGTCAAGGCGTGGGACGTGCACCTGCAGGGCCACGTCATGCACACGCGCTGGGAAGTGCGTGCCGGCCGCGCGCAGGGACACGTGGCGCTGCTGCCGCTGTTCCACCGCGAAGTGCGCGTGCCCGTAGTGGTGGCCGACGAGGTGAGCGGCGGCGCGCATCGCGATCCCGGTGCGCCGATCCTCCCGCCCACCTTCGATCCGAAAGCCAAACCCGGCTGGGTACTGCGCTTCGACCGCATCGTCAGCGACAGCGTGCGCGAAGGCTATTTCGGCAACCTGCGGCTGCAGGGCCAGGGCCGCGCCGAGATGGGCTTCAGCAAGCAGATGCGCGGCGGCGCGATGGCGCTGACGCCTTCGCAGGCGCACTTCACCGCCGCCACCCTGCGCCAGGGCGAGCAGGTGCTGCTGCACGACGCGCGCATCGATGGCGATTTCAGCCTCGACGCGCATCGCCGCGACCAGGCCGCCGGCATCGACAAGCTGCTCAAGCTCGATGCACGCCTGCGCCTGCAGGGCCGCACCGCCGCGTTGTCGTTGCAGCGCGACGACCAGGGCCGGCCGGTACTGCGCCCGGCACCAGGTCAGGGCGACGCCGACATCGACCTGCACTGGATCCGCGGCGAACTCGCACCCGGTGGCCGGTTGGCCTGGCGCGCGCCGCTGGTGGGCACGCGGCTGGACGGCCAGCCGTTGCAGGGCGAAGCGCGCATGGACGTGCGCGTGGACCAGGACATCGTCGTGCACGCGCTGATGCCCGAACAGCCCGGCGCCAACCTCAAGCTCGATGCCGACCTGCGCGTGCAGGGCCGCAAGGTACCGCTGCACGACTTCACCACGCTGGTGCCGCGCGCCAACGGGCATGTGCTGATGCAGTGGCGCTTCCCGTCGCTGGGCTGGATCACCGCGATGTTCCCGCAGGCGCAGTGGCTGCAGCTGCGGGGCGAAGGCCAGGTGGATGCCGACGTGCAGGTACGCGCCGGCCAGCTCGCGCCCGGCAGCCAGGTCAGCGTGCCGGAGGCCAGCGCCAGCGTGGAGGTGATGGGCCACCATATCGATGGCCAGGCCGTGGCCCACCTGCGCGTGGACGGCGAGGCCGGTGCGCTGGTGCCCACGCTGGACCTGCGCATGCAGCGCTTCCAGATTGCCGACGAGGCGCGGCATCCGTTCGTTGAAGGCGAGAACCTGCAACTGGACCTGCGCGCCGGCGCCGGCGAGCGCACCGTGGCCGGCCTCAAGCAGACCGCCGCCGCGCACCTGGTGTTCCGCGATGCGCGCGTGCCCGACCTGCGGGCCTACAACCGCTTCCTGCCCGAGGGCCAGCTGCGCTTCGAAGGCGGCAACGGCACCTTGAGTGGCGACGTGCAGGTGGCGCCGGGCGGCACGATTTCAGAGGGCCGGCTGCGGGTGGCCGCGCGTGGCGCGCGCCTGCACGCGGCCGGCATCGCGCTGCGCACCGACCTCGACGCCGACCTGCACCTGCGCCAGGCCGACCTGCGCGGGCAGAACTTCACCCTCGACGCCAGCACCGTGGCGTTGCGCAACACCAGTTTCACCGGCCCGGATGGCGAGCCGCACAGCGGCTGGTGGGCGACGGTCACGCTGCCGCGCGCGCACATGGACTGGACCCGGCCGATCAGCCTGGACGCCAACGCGCAGGTGAAGGTGCGCGACCTCGGCTTCCTGCTTGCGCTGTATTCGCAAAAGCGCGATTTCCCCAAGTGGGTGGGCAAGGTCGTCGATGCCGGACAGACCCAGGTGAGCGGGCGCATCTTCTGGCATGGCGACCAGCTGGTGCTGGACCGCATGCAGGCCGGCAACGACCGCTTCACCGTCCTGGCGCGACTGCGACTGCGCGGTGGCCAGCGCGACGGCGACCTGTTCGCCAACTGGGGCGTGCTCAGCGCCGCGCTGGAAACCGACGGCGGCAAGCGCGACTGGCACCTGATCCGCGCCCGCCAGTGGTACGACGCGCAGCCGGCATTGCTGCGCTGAGGGTCGCGCCACCCTGACGCCGGCACCACGGCGCCTTGCCTAGCATCGTCGGCCACGCCCCTGACGATGGATCGCCCCGCGCATGCCCCTTCGCCCCCTGCGGCCCCGATGGAACGCCCTGCCGCGTTGGCTGCGCTGGCCGCTGCTGGCCCTGGTCGGCCTGTACCTGTTCTACCTGCTGGCCGCCAACGTCTTCCTCAACACCGGCCTGGCGCCGTGGGCGATCAACCGCAAACCTGACCGCTTCACCCTGCACTGGGACCACGCCACGAGCTGGTGGCCGGGGAAGGTGGACGTGCGTGGGGCGCGCCTGCGCGGGCATGTCATGCACACGCGCTGGCAGATCGACGCGGCGCGCGCGCGGGGCGATATCCAGCTGCTGGCCCTGCTGCGCCGCGAAGTGCACATGCCCGACATCGAGGCCGATGAAGTCACCGGCGGCACGCAACGCGACGACGGCCCGCCGATGCAGCCGCAGACACCGATCCCCGGGCACCCGGGGTGGCTGCTGCGCTTCGACCGCATCCACAGCGACAGCGTGCGCGGCGGCCAGTTCGGCAGCCTGCATTTCGACGGCAGCGGCAGCGCGCAGTTCGGCTTCTACAAGCGCCTGCGCAGCGGGCCGATGCGCGTATATCCCTCCTGGGCGCATGTCGGGCAGGTGCACCTGCGCATGGACGACCACGAATGGCTGCGCGATGGCCGCTTCGACGCCGACTTCTCCATCGACCCGCACACCCGCGCCCAGGCGCAGGGTTGGCAGAAGCTCGACAAGACGCTCATCCGCCTGCGCCTGATCGGCAATACCACCGGCCTGGCGTTGCAGCGCGATAGCCGCGGCCGCCCTGTATTTCGCGCCGCGCCCGGCACCGGCAAGGCGGATATAGACGCGCGCTGGGTGCGCGGCGAGCTGGCACCCGGCAGCCGCGCGCAGTGGACCGCGCCGCTGCTGGGCCTGGACCCGGACGGCCAGCCGCTGCCCGGCGAACTGGACATGCGCTTGAACGTGGACCACGACCTGCACGTCCAGGCCAAGGTGCCCGGCACCGCCGCCGACGCCCTGTGGCTCGACGCCGACCTGCGCTTCGCCGGCCGCCGCGTGCCGGTGCGTGACTTCGCCAGCCTGATCCCGCGTGCCTCCGGTCACCTGCAGGGGCGCTGGCGGTTTGCCTCGCTGGATTGGATCACCGCGATGTTTCCCAGCGCGAAGTGGCTGCAGTTGCGCGGCGAAGGGACGGTCGATGGCGACGTGCAGGTGGACGCGGGCCGGCTCGCCCCGGGCAGCCACGTGCGGGTGCCCGAGGTCGATGCCAGCGCGCAGGTGATGGCGACGCGGTTCGCCGGCAGTGCCAGCGCCGACCTGCACGTCGAGGCCGGCGACGACGGCACGCAATTGCCCACGCTGGCCATGCAGATGCAACGCTTCGTTGTTGCCGCGCTCGATACACCGGACAAGCCCTACATCGAAGGCAACGACCTGCGGCTCACCCTGCGCACGCTGCCGGGCAAGCCCAGCGCCGCCAAGCTGCGCCAGAGCACGCAGGGGCACCTCGTCTTCCAGGACGCGCGCGTCCCCGACCTGCGCGCCTACAACCGCTACCTGCCGCAACAGCAGCTGCGCTTCGAAGGCGGCAGTGGCCGCGCCAGCGGCGACCTGCAGCTGCTGCCCGGCGGCGACATCGGACAGGGCCACGTGCAGGTGCAGGCGCAAGCCGCGCGCTTGAACGCCGGTGGCGTCGCGCTGACCGGCGATGTCGCCGCCAACCTGCAGCTGCGCCACGGCGAATTGAAGGCGCGCAACTTCGACCTGGATACCAGCGTGATCGAACTGCGCAACGTCAACTTCACCGGCAACGATGGCCGCGAGCATGGCCAGTGGTGGGCGCGCGCGGTGATTGATCGCGGGCGCACTGACTGGACGCCGCCGGTGCTGTTCGACGCCGACGTGCAGCTGGACATGCGCGACGTCGGCTTCCTGATGGCCCTGTATGCGCAGAAGCGCGATTTCCCGAAGTGGATCGACAACCTCGTCGATGCGGGCGAAACGAAGATGGCCGGCCGCGTGCGCTGGCAGGACGACCAGCTGCTGCTGGATAACCTGCAGGCCAGCAACGAGCGTTTCGACGTCCTCGCCCGCCTGCGCCTGCAGGGCAAGCAACCCCAGGGCAGCCTGTATGCGAAGTGGGGCATCCTCAGTGCCGCGCTGGAACTGCGCGATGGCCAGCGCGAGTGGCACGTCCTCAAGGCCCGCGAGTGGTACGACGCCCAGCCGTCGGTGCTTCCCGCCTCGCCCGCAAAGGGCGCCGCCCAAGCTGAATAGGTGGGTTCGCTGTACTGTCAAGTATTGTTTTGCAGTGCAGCGTGCAAGATAAAAAATATCTGCGCACTATGGCCCCGCATCCCGACGTGGGGGAGGGAGCAAGGCCCGCTGGCAGTTCGCTGCAAGCGGGCTTTTTTATTGCCCGCGCGGCGGCCACGGCCGGGATGACACAATCGGCGCATGTCGCTGCCCGAACCGCTTTCCCCCGCCCTGAATGCCCATCTCCAACGCAGCCTGGCGCGCCTGCGCGCCGCCTGGCCGGCGTCCACGCCCTGGCCCGGGGAGGCTTTCGAAGCCCGCCTGGCCCGCGTCGCGGTGGCGAGCGACTTCTTCGTCGATACCGCGGTACGCCAACCGGCCCTGCTGGTGCACCTGGCCCAGTCGGCCGACGCCGGTGTGCTGCCCGAACCGGTCCTGGACCCCGCCGCCCCGGATGAATGGCCGGCCCAGCTGCGCCGTTTCCGCACGGCGGAATCCGCGCGGTTGGTCTGGCGCGACGTGCATGGCCTGGACACGGTGGAAGCGACCCTGCTCGGCAGCACCACGCTGGCCGAGCGCTGCCTGTCGCTGGCGCTGGACGCGCTGGCACGGCAATTCGCCGAACGCCACGGGCAGGTGCGCGCCGACGACGGCAGCGTGCAGCGGCTGGTGGTGTTCGGCCTGGGCAAGCTCGGCGGCGGCGAGCTGAACTTCTCTTCCGACATCGACCTCGTCTACGCCTACCCGCAGGCCGGCGAATCCGATGGCGCGCGTCCGCTGGCCGCCGAGACCTATTTCGCGCGGCTCGGCCAGCAGCTCGCCAAGCTGCTCGATGAAACCACCGCCGACGGCTTCAGCCATCGCGTGGACCTGCGCCTGCGCCCATTCGGCAGCGCGGGCCGCGTGGCGTTGTCGTTCGCCGGCATGGACCAGTATTTCCAGCGCGAAGGCCGCGACTGGGAGCGCTATGCCTGGTTGAAGGCGCGCACGGTGGCTGGCGACATCGCCGCGGGCGAGGCGTGGCTCGAAACGCTGCGGCCGTTCGTCTATCGCCGCTATCTCGACTTCACCGCGCTCGACGGCCTGCGCGAGATGAAGGCGGCGATCACCGCGGAAGTCGCGCGGCATGATCGCCTCGATGACATCAAGCGCGGCCCGGGCGGCATTCGCGAGGTCGAATTCCTCGTGCAATCGCTGCAGCTGATCCGCGGCGGCCGCGAGGATGCGCTGCGCGAGCGGCGCCTGCTGCCCGCGTTGCACGCGCTGGTCGCGCTGGGCCAGATCGAAGCAGGCACCAGCGAGGCGCTGGCCGAGGCCTATCGCCACCTGCGCCGGCTCGAGAACCGCCTGCAGATGCTGCGCGATGCGCAGACCCATGCCTTGCCGGAGGACGCGCTGGATCGCGAGCGCATCGCCCGCGGCCTGGGCCATGCAAGCTGGGACGCGCTGTATGCCGAACTGCAGCAGCAGCGCGAGCGCGTCTCGGCCGAGTTCGCCGAACTGCTGGCCCCGCGCCGCCGCGACACCACGCCGGATGCGGCCGCCGGCTATTGGCGTGCGTTGCCCGAGGCAGGTGATTCCGCCGTGCTGGCCGGGCTGGGCTTCACCGATGCGCAGGGCGCGGACCAGTCGCTGCGCGATTTCGCGCAATCGGCCGGCGTACGCGCGCTCTCCGATGCCGCGCGTGCGCGACTGGACCGGGTGATGGCGGCGCTGCTCAACGCGGCGGGGCAATCCAGCCAGCCCGATGCCGCGCTGCGTCGCCTGCTCGGCCTGCTGCAATCCATCCTGCGCCGCACCAGCTATCTGGCGCTGCTCGACGAACAGCCCAGCGCGCTGGCGCGGCTGGTCAACGTGTTCTCGCGCAGCGCGCTGCTGGCCGAACGGCTGGCCGCGTTCCCGCTGCTGCTGGACGAACTGCTCGATACGCGCATCGGCGGCCCGCTGCCCGACGCCGAGGCCATGCGCACGCTGTGCCTGTCCACGCTGGAGATCGACGACCCCGAAGCCGCCTTGCGCGAACTCAACGAGCGCCGGCTGGCGCTGAGTTTCCGCATCGCACTGGCCACGCTCGATGCGCGCCAGCCGGCCGGCGACAGCACGCGCCAGCTGGCCGAGCTGGCCGAAGCGGTGGTGCTGACCGTCGAGGCGATGGCGCGCCAGCAGTTGCGCGAGGCGCATGGCGAAGTGCCCGGCGGCGCGTTCGCCATCATCGGCTACGGCAGCCTGGGCGGCGCGGAACTGGGCTTCGGCTCCGACCTGGACCTGGTGTTCCTCTACGACCATCCGCGCGAGGTGGAGATGTCCGATGGCGCGCGGCCGCTGGAATCCGGGCGCTGGTTCGCGCGCATGGCGCAGAAGGTGATCGCGCTGCTCGGCGCGCAGACCGGCGCAGGGCGGCTGTTCGACACCGACGTGCGGCTGCGTCCGGATGGCGGCAAGGGCGCGCTGGTGTCCTCGCTGGCGAGCTACGACGAATACCAGCGCGAGCGTGCGTGGACCTGGGAGCACCAGGCCCTGGTGCGCGCGCGTGCGGTGGCCGGCGATGCGCGCCTGTGTGCGCAGTTCGACCAGGTGCGCGCGGCGACGCTGGCGCGCACGCGCGAGGCGGCGCAGCTGCGCGAGGATGTCTTGAAGATGCGCGCGCGCATGCGCGGCGAGCTCGACCGCAGCGATGCGGCGCGCTTCGACCTCAAGCAGGGCGAGGGCGGCCTGGTGGACCTGGAGTTCCTGCTGCAGGCGGGCGTGCTGGGCGAAGCGGCCACGCAGCCGGGGCTGCTGCTTCCACGCGATACGCCCGGGCTGATCGACGCACTGGTGCAGGTGGGCTGGCTCACCGTCGCGATGGGGGCCTCGTTGCACGAAGCGCATGCCGCGCTGCTGGAAGCGGGCCTGGCCTGCACGCTGGACCGCCGTCCGCGCCTGACCGCGCCGACGCCGGCCATCGCGCAGGCGCGCACGGCTATTGGCGACGTGGCGCGAGAAAAAGACCTGGTGTTCGCGCAGGGGCGTTGAGCGCCCGCCTTAGCCCCGCGCCACCGCCGGCGCCATCCGCCACAGCAACGCGCGGAACGGCGCCAGCAGGCATAGCCCCATCGCCAGTTTCACCAGCAGGTCGCCGGTGCCCCAGCTGATCCACGGCAACGTCGAACCGGCGAACGCCACCGACCAGAAGATCGCCGTATCCAGCGTCGCGCTGCACAGCGTCGCGATGAACGGCGCGCGCCACCAGCTGCCGCGGCGCAGGCGATCGAACACCTGGATATCCAGCAGCTGCGCGGCGATGAACGCCGAGCAGGACGCCACCGCGATGCGCGGCGTGGCCACCCACACGGAAACGACCACCGCCAGCGCGAAGCCGCACCATGCCACCCGCCGCGCCGCGCGCGGACCGAAGCGACGGTTCACCAGGTTGCTCACCAGGAACGCCAGTGGATAGGAGAACGCGCCCCAGGTCAGCCAATCATTGATGGGGTACTGCACGAGCACGTTGG
The DNA here is from genome assembly GCF_001431645.1 of Stenotrophomonas panacihumi. GTDB lineage: Bacteria > Pseudomonadota > Gammaproteobacteria > Xanthomonadales > Xanthomonadaceae > Stenotrophomonas_A > Stenotrophomonas_A panacihumi. The sequence continues at coordinate 20,948 of NZ_LLXU01000069.1, forward strand.
AGAGCAGCACGACCGCGCCCATCGCCAGGACGGCCAGCAGCAGCGCGCGCGGCGAGGCCGGCGCGAATTCAAGGGAAGCAGGGCGGGACATGGGAAGTGGGGCTGGCGAAAAACTCGCCAATTATCGCCCGGCGGGCGCGCCAGACCAACCCGCGGCCGTTCAGCGCGCCGGCCATCCCAGGCGTTGGGCGAGCTCCGCGGCCACCCGCTCGGTTTCGCGCAGCGGCGGCATGGCGCGCCCGGGCAGCAGCGCCGGCAAGGCCGAAAGCCGTCCGCGCGCCTCCAGCGCCGCCAGCAGTTGCGCCGCGCGGCCCTGCGCACGTTCGGCGAACAGCGGCAGCACCGGCACGCGCGTGGCGCACGCTTCCGAAAGCAGGTTGCTCGAATCGGCGGTGCAGGCGATGGCATCGGCCCAGCCGAGCAGGCCGGCGTAGGGGTTCGGGCCTTCGTCCGCTGCGCCGGTCCACAGCGGGATCGGCAGCGTGCGCAGCCGCGCGACCACCTCGGCCGGCGTGCGCCGCGAGGTCGTCGCCATCAACGAGCCGCCCTGCTGCGCGGCGAGCAATGCGAGCGCCTCCACTTCGGCCGCCAGCGCCTGCGCATCCCACGGCACCCGCGCGGTCGGCCCGCCGATGAGCAGCGCGATGCGCGGTCCCGGCAGCGTACCGAGCGTTGGGAATGCATCGCGTCCTGCCGCCAGCCATGCGTCGTCCACCGGATGCAGGCTGCCGAGCAGGGTGATGACGTTCTCGCCGCGCAGGCCATCGTGTTCCGGCACGATCACCTGGTCCCAATGCCGCGGGTCGATGCGCGGGTCGAGGATCTGCACCGCCACCGCGCCCCGCGCGCGTGCCAGGCGCGTCGCCAGCGCGGCTTGTCGGCCACAGCCGAGCGCCAACCGGGGCGGCGCCGCCAGTGCACGGTGGAACGCCGAACCGAACGCGCGCGCGTCACCCGGCAAACGCCGCGGCGCCAGCCACCGCCAGGGTGCGGTGGGATGCAGCAGCGGCTCGACGGGTGTGTCGTCTCCCAAGGCCCGCGCAAGGGCCAGCACCTGCCGCGCATTACCGACATGGCCGTCGTGAATCGCCCACAGCGGGGCCGATCGTTGCGCGTGGGACATAGATTCGTTGCAGATTTGGCTGTGTGTTCCAGCAGTGGCGTCACTCTACACTGGCGCCTTCGTTCACACCGACGCCCTGCGTCCCCCAGGAGTTTTCATGGCCGAAGTCCTCTCCGATGTCGCGCTGGACCAGCTGTTCCGCACGGCGCGTACCCAGAACGCCTTCCTCGACAAGCCGGTCGAGGACAGCCAGCTGCGTGCGCTGTACGACCTGCTGAAGTGGGGCCCGACCGCGGCCAACTCGACGCCGGCGCGCATCGTCTTCGTGAAGTCGAAGGAGGCCAAGGCCAAGCTCGCCCCGGCGCTGTCGGAAGGCAACCTCGCCAAGACCCTGGCCGCGCCGGTCACGGCGATCATCGGTTTCGACCAGGACTTCCACGAGAAGCTGCCGTACCTGTTCCCGCATGCCGACGCCAAGAGCTGGTTCGACGGCCCGCGCGAAGGCCGTCATGAGTCCGCGTTCCGCAATGGCAGCCTGCAGGGCGCCTACCTGATCCTCGCCGCGCGCGCGCTGGGCCTGGACGCCGGCCCGATGTCCGGCTTCGATGCCGCCAAGGTCGATGAAGCGTTCTTCGCCGGCACCGGCATCAAGACCAACTTCCTGGTCAACCTCGGCTACGGCGATCCGTCCGGCGTATTCCCGCGCCTGCCGCGCCTGAGCTTCGACGAAGCGGCCCGCATCGAGTAACGCGGCGCTAACTCCGCTCCTTTATCTTCCTCCCGTCGTTCCATCCTCGTCCCACCCAACGAAAGGACACACGCACCCATGAACACCGCTACCAAGCTGTTGCTGCCCGTCGCCCTGACCCTGGCCATCGCCGCCTGCAACAAGCCGGCCGAGCAGGCCGCCGCCCCGGCCGCCGCCGAAACCCCGGCCGCCACCGCGCCGGCCGAAGCCCCGGCCGCGCCGGCCGCCGAAGCCGCCGCCCCGATCCAGGCCGTCTCGGGCACCTACAAGCTGGACCCGTCGCACACCGACGTGCTGGTGCAGTGGAACCACATGGGCTTCTCCAACCCGACCGCGCACTTCGGCAATGCCGACGGCACCCTGGTGTTCGACGCCGCCGACCCGACCAAGTCGAGCGTGCAGGTGACCCTGCCGCTGTCGGGCCTGAACAGCTTCACCGCCAAGTTCGACGAGCACCTGAAGAGCGCTGATTTCTTCGACGCCGCCAAGTTCCCGACCGCGACCTTCAAGAGCACCAAGGTCGAGGCGGCCGGCACCAACAAGTTCACCGTCACTGGCGATCTGACCATCAAGGACCAGACCAAGCCGGTCGTGCTGGACGTCACCCTCAACGGTGCCGGCGACCACCCGATGATGAAGGTGCCGGCGGTCGGCTTCGACGCCACCACCACCATCAAGCGCAGCGATTTCGGCGTGGGCGCCTACGCGCCGGCGGTGAGCGACGAGGTCAAGATCCGCATCACCACCGAAGCCGAGGTGCAGAAGGACGAGCCGGCGAAGCAGTAAGCCGGTTTCTTCCACGAAAATGAAAAGGCCCGCCATCTGGCGGGCCTTTTTTATGCTTGCTTGCGCTACCTGAAGACGTCGAACTGTGAGCCAATAAATACTCCGCCGACCGTGCCATCCTCACTCGTCCAGCCAACGCGTAAGCCCCCAGAGAAGCCTCCTTCCTCGCCGCGAAAGAAGTAGATCGGTAGATCCACTCCGGTTTCGTCGCTGGCGAGATTCTGGGTTACGCGAAGGGAAAACGGGAACCGAGAGAAGCGACTGCGTACTTCGGTCCACAGTAGCCTGCCGTTCTCGCGCTGGGGCTTTCCAAGCCTGCCCGAGACGCACGGGGAGGCAGGGTTCGTCAACGCGCCGCAGTAGATGTGTGAATCGGCCTGTTCATAGCTGCGCTGGTAGTCGAAGCCGAACGCGAAAAGCACGTTGCGCCGTGGGTTCGCAAAGCCGAGCGAACCTCCCAACGATACCGTTGAAAAATCCTCCTTCTGCGCGGAGAGATCCGATGCAAGGTACTCGAAGTCCTGCTTGCCTGCCCCAAGCTTGGCCTCGTACAGATAACCCCATCCATAGTGGGTACGCTCGAATTGCTGGTAGGCCTTCGCCAAGTGCTGTGCCCCTGGCTTGCGCGTGGCGGCGTCGATCTTAGCCAGAGTGCAGCCGTTAGCATCGGCAAATCCCGCAGCCGTGCACAAGGATACCCAGTCTCGTGCAGGGACTCCGTGGTCGTCGATCACAACGCGCTTTGTTGATGCGTGCGAGAACGCCAACTCGATCGCCGTGCCACCTCGCAACGCATCCAACGTAGTGAAATGGCCGCGGCCGCCATCCTTGTCATCAAGCGCGCTTGAGGCAGTCACCTTCCAGCCATTCTGGACGTTACGTTGTGCATCGGGCACGGCGCGCGTATGGGCCAATACGGCCCGCACCTCTCCTTTCCCGTCGTTAACCTCCATCTCCAGTCCGGATATCCCGTTGCCCATGCCGCGATCGAGGGGGACGGCCACGAGATCGGGGCTAGCGGGAGATGGCGTGATGTCCATCCCCATCGAGTGGCCGGCCGACGGATATCTTGTGCGGCTCTGTTCGGTGGATGGCGCTTGTGTTTCTTCTTCTGGCTTTGCCGCCAATTCTGCCAACAACTCTCCGCGGATTGCTTCCCTCTGTGCCTGAAGCATGCGCTCAATCACCGTCAGCTGCTCCGCGGTGAATGGCTCCGCGCCCCGGGCAAGGACCGGGATAGACAGGAGTAGGACGGACAGTAAGGCAGCTGACCGGGAGGTTATTTCGATCTTCATGATCTTCTCCGGTCAGGGCACGCGAAAGCTGAAGCTTCCGCCATTGCGGCCAAGAGCCGGCGGAATCTTCATGCTGTCGTGCGAAATTTTGAGCAGTTCATTGCCCGCCTGATCAGTGATAACCAACTGCGCACTGGCATCGGTATTGCCTTCGATGAAGAAGAAGAGCCAATAGGTGGTATTGGGTTCTGCCTGCACCCGCGCCCGGTCATCGACGGGATAAAGATCTGTACCCGCGATGCGCAGGCTCGAATTGAGGATTTTTCCTTTTCGTTCGATTTTTATGTCCAGATACACACGCGGCATACATCCCTCCGTGGTGATTGTGTGTTGAACCTTGATTCGCAGGCACAAGCCACCCAGTTCCGGGGCTTGGCCTCGAAACGTCCCGTAGCGGTTGGTGCTGACGCGAGTGCTGTGAATCCCCCACGCACGGCGTCGGGACGATAATGGCATAGGGGCCCGCGGCGTGAAAGCCTGCCAGAGGTCGCCCGTGGTGAGCTTCCGTCCAGGTAATGTCTGGAGAAGGGATGGTGCCGCGAAGCTCTCCGCGCGGTTTAAGAGAAAACCCGCCATCTGGCGGGTTTTCTCTTTAGTCATCCTCGTCCGGACCCGCCTGCCAATAGCCCGTCGCCCGGATCGAATCACCCGGCACGCCCAGCTGCCCTTCGATGAACTTGCGCATCATCCGGGCGCGTCGCGATTCGGTGGCGATCCAGAAGAACGTATCGCCATCTTCCAGCTCGTAGTCGCGCAGCGCTTCCTCCAGCAAACGGCTGCTCGCCGCCTCCACGCCGTTGCGCTCCAGCCAGTGCACGCGCACGTCGGCGTCGCTGTCCAGTTCCTGGCGTTCGGCTTCGTCGGCGATCTCGATGAACACCTCCGCGACCTGGTCCTCCGACATCTCCGCCAGCCAGCGGCCGATGGCCGGCAGCGCGGTCTCGTCGCCGAACAGCACGTACTGGTCATAGTCGTCGGCCACCACGAACGAGCCGCGCGGGCCGCCGACCACCAGGGCATCGCCCACCCGTGCGCCCTCGGCCCACGTCGAGGCCGGGCCATCGCCATGCAGCACGAAGTCGATGATCAGCTCGCCGTCTTCGGCGTCGTGCCAGCGCGGCGTGTAGTCGCGCATCGGCGAATGCTCGAGGCCTTCCGGCCACTGCGGCCCTTCAGGCGTCATCGTCGGGGTGACAAACGCGCCTTCGCTGTTCGGAAACGCCAGCTTGACGTGGTCATCGGGCGAGGCGCTGTGGAAACCTTCCAGCGCATCGCCGCCGAACACGATGCGCCGCATGTGCGGGCTCACCGTTTCGACCCGCAAGACCTGCAGGTGGCGGAACTTCACCGGATGGCGCAGGCGCTGGTGGACGTGTTCGCTCACTGGCCTTCCTCCATGCCGTCGGCGGCCTGGTTGAGCAGCGCGGCGACGCGGGCGATCTCTTCCTCGCTCCACTGCCCATGCCGGCCCAGCACCGCATGCTTGATGCGCCCGAATGCCTCGCGCACCGGCTGCGGGATCTGCGCCTTGGCGAACTCGCGCGCGCTGCGGTGCGTGCGCAGGCGCGCCGCCTCGATGGCCTCGTGCGCTTCCTGCATGTGGGCGCGGCCTTCCTCGGTGATGGCGTAGCGCTTGCGACCTTCCTCGGCGGTGGCCGCGATCAGGCCCATGTCTTCCAGCTGCGACAGGGTGGGGTAGATCGCGCCGGCGCTCGGGGTGTAGGCGCCATGGAACAGCTCTTCGATCAACCGGATGAGCTCGTAGCCGTGGCGCGGCTGTTCGGCGATGAGGTGGAGCATGAGATGGCGCAGGTCGCCGTGGCCGAGCGCCCGCGCGCCGCCGCGACCGCGCCCGCGGCCATCGCGCAGGTCGTCGAAATCGCCGCCGCCGCGTCCGCCGCGCGGACCGAAGCCGCCGGGGCTACGACCCGGACCGCCGCGTCCGCCGCGCTCTTGGCAGCGGGCTTCTTCGGGGTGGTGCGCGTGGCGGCCCTCGAAGCCGAACTGGAAGCCGTGGCGGCCGTGCCCGCCGTGCGGGCCGCGGCGTTCGCCATGGCGGGCCTCGCCTTCGGCCGGGTGGGCGTGATGGCCGTGATGGCCGAAGAACGGATGCGGGCCGCGGGGGCCCTGGGCGTCGCCATCGCGGCGGCCGAAACGGAAGAAGGGCGTGTGCATGGTCTTTTAGATATATCGTTTTAGGGTGCGAGAACGATATATCGAAATCTGCGGCAGGCGCAAGTGCCCCCGACGCAACCTTTTCGGCGGCTGGCGCATCCAAGCCTTGTTGGTTCGATAGGCCGGCAAGGACGTGCCCCGCCGCGAGGGGTGACGGGGCCGCCGGCACCCACCCGCCAGGAGGCCCCCATGACCGTCCCCGCGCGTTCGCTTCCCTTGCTGCTCGGCCTGCTGGCCTGCGGCGGCCCGGTTTCGGCGGCCGCCACCTGGTCGATCGTCGCCTGCGAGCCGGACGGCAGCTGCGGCGTGGCCGTGTCGACCCATACGCTCGCGGTGGGAGCCGCGGTGCCGGCAGCGCAGGCGACCGGTTGGGCGGGTTCGCTCCAGGGCGAAGGCTTCAGCGTGCAGGGCAACGGACTGGCCGGCCCGCAGGTACTGGAGGCGATGCGCGCGCGTTTCCTCGCCACGCCGGGTGCGCTGGACGTTCGGCTGATGGCCGCACTGGAAGCCGGGCAGGCGGCAGGCGGCCAGCGCATCGGCGCGATGTCGGCCGCGTTGCTGGTGCGCACGCCGCAAGGCGGCGGGGCGGACGTGGACCTGCGCGTGGATGCCTCGCACGACCCGGTACGCGACCTGCGCGCGCTGCTGGATCGCCGTCTCGCGCACCAGGGCATGCTGCGGGCCGAGCGGCTGCTGGCGCGCGGGGATCGCGCGGCGGCGGATCACGAAGTGGCCGCGGCGCTGGCGCAAAGCCATGACTGGGATCGCCTCTGGCGTCGCGCGGCGCGGCTGGCGATGCAGCAAGGCGAGCGCGCGGTGGCGATCGAACGGCTATCGGTCTTCCAGCGGCTCAACCCGGCGTGGGCGCGGGAGGAACTGCGCGACCCGTTGTACGCCGCGTTGGCCGAAGAGAGGCGAGTTGCCGGCTGGCGCTAGGCGCGGGGCCGAAGCCCGCCTACAACGAAGCCGTCGTGTCCCCTTCCTCGATCACCTTGCGCTGCATTGCTTCCAGGTACGCGTCCAGCTCCTGCGTCGAGGTGAAAATCTCGCCGAGCGGCACGGCCTTCACCATGTCGAACACCTTGCGGATCTGCGGCTGCGGATGCGTCACCAGCACCTTGCCGTTGCGCGAAGCCAGCGCCTTGCGCGCCTTGAAGATCGAACGGATGCCGGCGCTGGAGATGTACTCCAGTTCGCTCAAATCCAGCACCAGCGTATGCACGGTGGTGGCCAGCAGCGGCGAAAGCGCATCGTCCAGCGCCTGGTAGGTATGCGTATCCAACCGCCCGCTGAGGATCACGCGCTGGCGGCTCTCCTGCGGGGGGTCGATCTGGATGCTCAAGGTGGTCACGGCACATCCTCCAAATCCGCAGAGAAGGGATGAAGCAAGGTGACACGGACGATGTTGGCGTCGCCTTCACGCCGGTAATCGAGTTCGTCGGCCAACTGCTGCACCAGGAACAGCCCGAGCCCGCCCACCGGCCGCTCCTCGATCCCCGCCGCCAGCGCCGGTACCGCCGTACGTGCCGGGTCGAACGCCTGCCCGTGCTCGCGCAGTTCCAGCACCAGCGCCTCGCGGTCCACCGACACGCGCAGCCGCAGCGGCAAGCCGCGCGCGGCACATTCGCCGTGGTGCAGCGCGTTGGCGGCGAGTTCTTCCACGATCAGCCGCACCTGGCCGACGCGCTCGGCCACCACGCCCCGCTGCAGCAGCGAATCTTCCAGCTGGTCGTTCAAGCCGGCCAACGCCTCCAGCGAAGGCGCCATGTCCAGGTCCATCCTCATGTCCCCCGTGCCTCCCCAGGCTCCCGGCGCAAGCGTATCGCCAGCAGCGTGATGTCGTCGAACGGCTCGGCCTGCCCGGTGAAACGGTGCAGGTCCGCCACCACCGCCGCGCACTGCTCGGCGGCGGTGCGCCCGGGTCGCAATGCCGCGTGCAGCCGCGCCAGTCCGTAGGCATGCGCGTGTTCGTCCAGCGCATCGGTGACGCCGTCGGTGTATCCGAACAACGTCTGCCCCGGCTCCAGGCGGCCACGCAGCAGCGGGTAGTGCGTCTGCTCGTCGATGCCCAGCGGCGGCCCGGACTCCAGCGGCAGCGTCTGCACCCCGGTGCGCGCGTCCAGCAGCAGCGGTGCTTCATGGCCCGCGCTGGACAGCCAGAAGTCTCCGCTGTCCACGTTGATCAGCCCGCACAGCACCGTGGCGAACATGCAGGTGTCGTTGTTCTCGGCCAGCCGGCGCGAGGCGGCGATGAGGATGCCGTCCGGCCGCGTGTGCCGCCGCGCCGCCACTTCCAGCACGCTCACCGCGCGCGCCATGAACAGCGCGGCCGGCACCCCCTTGTCCGACACATCGCCGATCACGAACCACAGCTGCCCCGGCGCGGTCTCGAAGAAGTGGTAGAAATCGCCACCCACCATCTTCGCCGGCTCCAGCCGCGCGCAGGTTTCCAGGTGCGAGCCGGCGGTATCGAAGGTGCGTCCGGAAGGCAGCATCGCCAACTGGATGTCCCGGGCGATCTGCAGCTCGCTCTGCATGCGTTCGCGCGCGGCGGTCATCTGGCCGATCTCCTCCATCTGCTGGCGGATCGAGCCACGCGCGATATCGAACGAGCGCGCCATCACGCCTACTTCGTCATGCCGCTGCACGTGCGGCAGGGTGAAGTCGAAGTCGCCGCGGCGGAAATGCGCGGCCGCCTCGGTGAGATCCTCGATGGGGCGCGTGAGCCGCGAGGCGAAGCGCCGCATCAACACCCACCACAGCACCAGCCCGGTCACCGCGCCCAGCGCCACCCACAGCGCCAGGCGGTTCAGCCCGGCCAGCACGTAACCGCGCGAGGCCGAGAGCACGAACGTCCACCCGCTCTTGCCCACCGCCGCGCTGCGGGTGAAGTACACCTGCCCATCGGGGGCGCGATGTTCGAACGCCGCCGTCTCCCCGGCCGCCATCGCCTGCACCAGCGGTGCCAGGTCCGGCCGCGCGTGCTGCACCTGCTGGGCCAGCGTGCGGCGCAGGTTCAAGGCGGGGTCGGGGTTGAGCACGAACAGCCCTTCCGGCGAGAGCAGCGTGGCCTGCACGCCGAAGGTGTCCGGCAGCTCGCGCACGATGTCGCGCAGCCGGCGCACCGGCACGTCCACGCTCACCATGCCGATGGGCTCGGCGCCGGGCGGGTCGCCGGGCCGCATCACCGGCAGGTTATAGGTGGTGAACAGCTCCCCGCCGGTGGCCGAGTTCGCGTACGGCTCGGACCACCACGCCTGGCGGGTGCTCATCGTGCGCTGGTACCAGGGCATAACACGATAGTCGTAGCCCAGATCCTGGGCGGACTGCTCCACGAGCTTGTCGCCGGCCCGGCGGATGTACCAGACGAACCCCGGATCGTTCGCCTGTTTGGCGTTGCGCGGGGCCAGCACGATCATCGCCCCGGCGATGTCGCCATCCCCGGTGAGGGTGGCTTCCAGCAGGGCGCGCAGGTTGAACGGCTGGGCGCCCACGGCCCCGGCGCTGGCGGCCAGCGTGCGGCCGCTGACCTGCACCGAATCCAGTGTCGCGGCCAGGCTGCGGGCGCTTTGCTGGGTGAGGCCATCGACCTCCTTGCGCGCGGCGGTGACCAGTTCGGCGCGGGCGCCCAGATAAAACAGCGTGCCCAGCAGGCCCAGCAACGCGGCCAGGCTGAGCACCGCGCCCACCAGCATGCGCGTGCGCAGGCTGTGGCGCCAACGCACCTGGGGCTTGGGCTGCGAGGGGCTATCCATGCGGGCGGCTTCCGGTGCCGGCGGAGCTCGGATCATCCCCCCGGCGCGGGTACTGCGCCAGATGGACGCAGCACAGTTCCGGCATCCGGTGCCGTGCCCTATTCCCACCCCCGGCCCCGCCTATTCCTCCACCGCATTCCTGTCCCGCGGGACAGCCGCGGACACCCATGGAACGCTGCTTTTCTCCCCATTCCATACGCACCCGTAGCGAGGAATGCGGCAATACGGCTGGGTTACACTTCATGGTTCACGAAAACATTGCACGGCGGCCCCCGCGCGCCGTACCCGGGAGCGTTATGAACTGGTTGAACGAAGTACTGCAGAACGATCCGAACCCGCTCGAGACCCAGGAGTGGCTCGAATCGCTCAAGGCGGTCATCGATGTCGAGGGTCCGGACCGCGCGCACCAGCTGCTGGAAGGCATGGTCGAGCAGACCCGCCGTGCCGGTGCCTACCTGCCGTTCTCGCCGACCACCGAGTACGTCAACACCATTTCGCCGGCCAACGAAGCCAAGAGCCCGGGCGATTCGGCGATGGAGTGGAAGATCCGCTCGATCATCCGCTGGAACGCCATGGCCACCGTCGTGCGCGCCAACCGCAAGCCGGGCGACCTCGGCGGCCACATCGCCTCGTTCGCCTCGGCGGCCACGCTGTATGACGTGGGCTTCAACCACTTCTGGCGCGCGCCTTCGGACAAGCACCCCGGCGACCTGCTCTACATCCAGGGCCACAGCGCCCCGGGCATCTACGCCCGCGCGTTCCTGGAAGGCCGCATCAACGAAGCCCAGCTGGACAACTTCCGCATGGAAGTGGACGGCCAGGGCATCTCGTCGTATCCGCACCCGTGGCTGATGCCGGAGTTCTGGCAGACCCCGACCGTCTCGATGGGCCTGGGCCCGCTCGGCGCGATCTACCAGGCGCAGTTCATGAAGTACCTGGAGAACCGCGGCCTGATCGAGAAGTCCGACCGCAAGGTGTGGTGCTTCATCGGCGACGGTGAATCGGACGAGCCGGAAACCCTGGGCGCCATCGCGCTGGCCGGCCGCGAAGGCCTGGACAACCTGATCTTCGTGGTGAACTGCAACCTGCAGCGCCTCGACGGCCCGGTGCGCGGCAACGGCAAGATCATCCAGGAACTGGAAGGCGTGTTCCGCGGCGGCGGCTGGAACGTCATCAAGCTGCTGTGGGGCGGTTACTGGGATGCCCTGCTGGCCAAGGACACCAACGGCGTCCTGAAGAAGCTGATGATGGAAACCGTCGACGGCGAATACCAGAACTGCAAGGCCTTCGGCGGCGCGTACACGCGCGAGCATTTCTTCGGCAAGTACCCGGAAACCGCCGCGATGGTGGCCGGCCTGTCCGACGACGACATCTGGCGCCTCAACCGCGGTGGCCACGACCCGCACAAGGTGTACGCCGCCTACCACCAGGCCGTGAACACCACCGGCATGCCGACGGTGATCCTGGCCAAGACGGTCAAGGGCTACGGCATGGGTTCGGCCGGTGAGTCGCTCAACCCGACCCACCAGACCAAGAAGCTGGACGACGAAGCCGTCAAGCATTTCCGCGACCGCTTCAACATCCCGGTGACCGATGCGCAGCTGGCCGACGGCCAGGTGCCGTTCTACCACCCGGGCGAAGATTCGCCGGAAGTGCAGTACCTCAAGTCGCGTCGTGCCGAGCTCGGCGGCTACCTGCCGCAGCGCCGCCCGAAGGCGACCCAGTCGTTCGTGGCGCCGACGCTGGACAAGTTCGAGCGCCTGCTCAAGGACAGCGGCGAGCGCACTTACAGCTCGACCATGGCCTTCGTGCAGACGCTGAACATCGCGCTGCGCGACAAGGAGATCGGCCCGCGCATCGTGCCGATCGTGGCCGACGAGGCCCGCACCTTCGGCATGGAAGGCATGTTCCGCCAGATCGGCATCTACGCGCCGTTCGGCCAGAAGTACAAGCCGGTCGACGCCGACCAGCTGATGTACTACCGCGAAGACCAGGGCGGCCAGGTGCTGCAGCAGGGCATCAGCGAGCCGGGCGCGATCGCCTCGTGGATGGCGGCGGGCACCAGCTACTCGGTCTCCGACGTGCCGATGCTGCCGTTCTACATCTACTACTCGATGTTCGGCTTCCAGCGCGTGGGCGATATCGCCTGGCAGGCGGCGGACATGCGTACCCGCGGCTTCCTGCTCGGCGGCACCGCCGGCCGCACCACGCTGAACGGCGAAGGCCTGCAGCACGAGGACGGCCACAGCCACCTGCTGGCCGGCGCCATCCCGAACGTGCGCACGTACGACCCGACCTTCGGTTATGAAGTCACCGTCATCATGCAGCACGGCATGAAGGCGATGATGGAAGACCAGGTGGACGAGTACTACTACATCACCCTGATGAACGAAAACTACGCGCACCCGGAAATGCCGGCTGGCGCGGAGGAAGGCATCATCAAGGGCATGTACCTGCTGAAGGATGCCGGCAAGCCGAAGAAGGGCGAGCTGCGCGTGCAGCTGCTGGGCAGCGGCACGATCCTGCGCGAGGCGATTGCCGCGGCAGAGCTGCTGGACAAGGACTTCGGCGTGACCGCCGATATCTGGTCGTGCCCGAGCTTCAACGAGCTGCGCAAGGATGGCTTCGACGCCGAGCGTTGGAACCGCATGCACCCGGAGAGCGAGCCGAAGAAGGCGTTCGTGACCCAGCAGCTGGAAGGCCGCCAGGGCCCGGCGATTGCCGCGACCGACTACGTGCGCCTGTTCGCCGACCAGATCCGCAGCTTCGTGCCGATGACGTACACGGTGCTGGGCACGGATGGTTTCGGCCGTTCGGATACGCGCGCGAACCTGCGCCGGTTCTTCGAGGTGGATCGGTACTACATCGCGCATGCCGCGATTGCGGCGCTGGCGAAGGACGGCAAGATGACGGGCAAGGATGTGGCCCGGGCTATCAAGCAGTACAAGATTGATCCTGAGAAGGCGAATCCGGTTGGGGTTTGATCTTCCTCCCGACAAGAATAGAAGGGGGCGGCCTAGAGTCGCCCTTTTCTTTGGCGTGGTATTAATGTTCGAATTGGTGTGTCCCCCAAAAATTGATCACTGTGGTAGTCCGTAGGGATCTGCTCCTACCAATCGACCTCAAGGCGGTTTCAGATGAAGAGCCCCGTATTTCTAACCCGGGTAGTGCTCAGAAACTATAAAAGCATTGGCGGATGCGACGTTCGCCTCCACCCTTTGACCTATCTGGTCGGTCCAAATGGATCCGGTAAGAGTAACTTCTTAGACGCCCTCCATCTGGTTAGAGATGCTCTCGTTGGCTCGCTAGACAATGCTTTAAGTGAACGTGGCGGCCTTGCGGAGGTTCGAAGGAGGTCGAGTGGCCACCCCACCCATTTCGGCATACGTCTCGAATTCGTTCTTCCAGATGATGGAAGGGACGCATACTTCGCATTCAATGTTGGCGCGCTGAAGAATGGTGGCTACGAAGTCCAGAACGAAGAGTGCGGGATTGGCCGCAAAGGGCGGGGGCCGTTCTACAGCATAGAACGAGGTTCGGTCAAAAAATGTAGTGAGGGCACCTTTCCGGCCATTACCGCAGACAGATTGGCACTAGTTGCTGTGTCGGGCATGGCTGCCTTTAGGCCAGTTTTCGATGCATTAGTGTCAATGGGGTTCTATAACTTGAATCCAAAACTCATGCGGGATCTCCAGAAGCCTCAGGATGGCAGATTGCTACGGCCTGTCGGCGAGAACGTCGTTAGCGTTATTGGCCATCTTGAGCGAAACGCTCCCGATCAAATTCAGGTTATTGGGGAATATCTCCAGACTGTCGTGCCCATGGTGCATGGCTTTGAGAGGAAGGCTATCGGCCCAATGGAGACGTTGGAGTTTCGGCAGGAGATGGCTGGATCAGCTCATCCATGGCGATTTCTTGCTCAAAGTATGTCGGATGGAACCTTGCGCGCCCTGGGCGTGCTGACGGCACTTTTTCAGACCAATCGCGATTTCTCACCGACTATTGTCGGTATTGAAGAGCCAGAAACGGCTCTCCATCCGGCAGCCAGCGCAGCCCTCAGAGATGCACTGACAAGAGCATCGAAGAGCGTTCAGATTATTGTGACCAGCCACAGTCCGGATCTGCTCGATGATCGAGATATTGACCCCGATTCCCTGTTCTCCGTCATTTCGGAGGGAGGGGAGACAAAAATTGCGCCGATAGATGCCGCGTCGAGAAATGCGATGAGGGAGCATTTATTCTCGGCAGGTGAGCTTCTTAGGCTCAATCAGTTGGTGCCGGATCCGGTGGTAATTGAATCTCAGGGGCAGAGCCAGTCAGATCTGTTTGGTGCCATTCTCGAATGAATATTGCAGTGGCTTCCATCGTAGAGGGGCACGGGGAACAGGCAGCCTTTCCTGTCCTTCTAAGAAGGATTTTCGAGTGGCTATCTCCCGGGGAGTATGTACATGTTCCGGCGCCGATCCGTGTCCATAAAGATAGGTTTTTGAATAGGGATGCGGAATTTTCAAGATATTTAAGCTTGGCTGATGCTAAGAGTGATGGGTCTGGCTGGGTAATGATTCTCCTTGATGCCGACGACCAGTGTCCAAGATATCTCGGGGCTGAAGTTCTTGGGAGAGCTCAGCAAGCGCTGCCCGGAAGGTCAATTTCAGTAATTATTGCCAATCGAGAATATGAAGCGTGGTTTATTGCGTCGGCTAGATCTTTAGACGGGGTGCGGAGTTTCAAGTTTCAGGGCGACTGCCAAGATCCCGAAGCTCCACGCGACGCGAAAGGTTGGATGGAAGCGCGTATGGATTCAGGTTGCTATGGAGAAGTCATGGATCAGCCGGCTTTCTCGGCAAAGCTTGATTTGCAGCAGGCGCATGATCGAAGCCGATCTTTCCGTAAGCTGGTGAGTGAGTGTGAAAAGAAGTTGCGGGCTATTCGAGGTTATTAGCCTAGAACGAAATTTATTGCTCCTCAGGGGTAGCGCTAGCTAGCTGGCTGCCGGGGCATCCTCCGGCCATTGGTGAATTTGCGGGAAGCCTAGCGCGTTCTCGTTCTCCTGTTCCTGGTTGGCTGGCGATTCCGCTTTTGGTTAGATTTTTCGGATGGCGGATTCCGGCGGTAATGGGCCAAGATCCTTAACAAGGAGCCTAGAAACTCCGCCAACAGCGATTGGGCGCCCGACATGCGCTTGTAATAGCATCGAGATGATGCGGACAAAGAAGCAATGTCGGGAGGGCGGCTAATACAATACCCCTAGGGGAAATACGCCCGCCGGCTGTTGGCGGTTTCTAGCCTCCCGACACCCCCTTCGAACTGACGCGACGGGGTTCTTCTCAGTCAAGGAGGGCTTCCTCATGCGTCACCCCCGACCCAAGCGCACCGTTGAGCCGTGCGCTCACCCTGAGTACACGCCCTGCCCCGCCATGGCCGGCATGGTGCATTCGAAGTTCTGGAACGCGCCCGTCCCGGGCTATGTTCCCTTGCTCACCCCCGAGGAGCGCACCGCCCTCGACAAGCGCGACGCCGTAGCCGCCGCCCGGCGCCGTCCCCGCGCCGGGCGGCGCCCCGCGTTCTGCACCCTGACCCGCTCCTTCAACGACGCCGAAAGGCGAGAGGTGCCGCGCTTGCGTCTGGAGGGCAAGTGGATGGAGCCCCTGGGCTTCAAGCCCGGCGGCCGGGTCAGCGTCGAGGTGCGCGAAGACGGCGCCTTGGTGCTAATGCCGATGGTCACTCCTTCATCTGCTGAGCTGCCGGGAGCCGGTAAGCGTAGGAGCAAGCGAACGAAGGCCGAGGCCTTGTAGGCTGCTGTTCTGACGGTCACAACTGATGTGTCTGAACTCGTATCGCGAACAGGCAGCCGCGTGCGTGACCGGCTGCGATTGCGCTGGACGGGCTCGATGTCCATATCCACGCACATCCGACGAGAGGGTCGAAGACGAGGCTAGGGCGAGGGTGCGCCGCGCAGGACGCGGCCACCACGATCAGGGCGGAAGAGATCGGCCGAGCAGCCTGTCTCTGCCCAATAGGAGAGGCGCGACGTCACCGCCGCGCCTTCCTGAGCCCCCTCAGCGCTCACTTCGCAGCAGAGCCGTCAGATGGCGGCTCGACGGGCGGAACTTCGTCCGGCGCAGGCTCCACGGCTGGCTGCCGCCGGAACGCAAACCGCTGGGACAGCGCCGCCCTCAATGCCTCAAGCCCTCGTCCCCTGCCGGCCACCTTGAGAACGGCATAGCCTTCCAGCGAGGCGCGCATCAGGCTGCTGCCGATCTGCATTTCTGCATCGCGCAGCTTCTCGTAGAACCGGGTAGTGCGAACGCGGATGGGGCGCAAGGTGTCGAGGCTCACCAGCTGCTTCTGGAACAGCGAGACGTCGAAGTTGCGCGTCATGACATCGGGGTTCTGCGCGAAGGTCACCACTGCCTGTCGGCAGAAGGCTTCGGACTTGTCTCCCATCTTGATGATGCGCTTGCGCTCTTCGGGCCGAAGGGCAGGGAGGTTGCCCAGGTGCAGCTCCAGCGTCGTCAGCGCCGCTTCAATGGCAGCGAGGGCATCTGCCCCGAGTTCAACAGTCAACGGGCTTTGATTCATGAGGGTTCCCAAATCTACGTCAGCGGTTCACTGACAAATCGAATGTCGGCTATCCCAGCGAATCAAGTGAGAGGAATCCAGGAACTGCACCGGTCTGTACAAGTCGCGGGTGAAGCTAGGAATGTCCCGCGCTGTACGTACAAGGTTGTCTGAGCAAGTGATCCGCCACAGCGTCCCACGCGGAGCTGCGCCGAGGTGGGAACGAGCTGCTCGTGGATAGCCAGGAACCGCACCTTCGATGCTCCGTACTGCATCGCTGTTCCTGAGCACTACGTCAGAGATGCAAGGCACTATGTCATCGGAGATGCGTGCTATCCCCGCACGGGTCGTTTGCCTGCGTCTGGGCCCAGAGTTCTGGCGCCGCGAACCTGCCGGGGCGGGGTGCGGTGCACGTAAGCCCGGCGGAGAATCTCGCCTGCACTCGTTCGGAATGCGAAGCCATCGCGGAAGAGATCACACCTCTCCGCGCGTAGCTTGGAGTTCTCCGCCGGGAGCTGGGCGCTGCAACAAAGCGTGAGTCGATCAGCCCGGAACGGCTGTGCCGCCTGAAGCGCAGCGGCTCAGCGCAGCGGATGCGCGGCCACGCCCTCGGTGGTCATCTTCACCGGCAGGATGTGCCCCTGCGCGTCGAACGACATGCGGTCGATGGCAACGACCCGATGGTCGCGCGCGGTGTCGCCGAGCGGGCGGCGGTGGTAGACGATGTACCAGCTGTCGTCGTCGGCCACGTGGATCAGCGAGTGGTGGCCGGCACTGGTGGCAACCTTTGGATCCTGCTGCAGGATCTTGCCGATGCGCTTGAACGGACCGGTCGGCACATCGGCGATGGCGTAGGCCACCGAATAGTCCGGGCCGCCCCAGCCGCCTTCGGACCACATGTAGTAGTAGTGGCCACCGCGCTTGAACATCAGCGAACCCTCCACGTATTCCGGCGCCGGCGTGATCTCCTTGAACAGCGTGCCGTCGGCCAGCGGCAGCACGCCCGTGAAGTCGTCCTTGAGGCGCACGATGTTGGCGTGGCGCCAACCGCCGTAGATCATGTACCAGGTGCCGTCGTCGTCCTTGAACACGAACTGGTCGATCGGCTGCGCGCCATTGTGGAATGCGCCGACCAGCGGCTTGCCGAGCAGGTCGTGGTAAGGCCCTTCGGGCCGGTCGGCCACGGCCACGCCGATGCCGCCGACCTCGTCATCGCTCTGGATGTCGTTGGCGGCGAAGAACAGGTAGTACTTGCCGTCCTTCTCCACCACCGAGGGCGCCCACAGCGCCTGCCTGGCCCAGGAGACCGCCGCGATCGAGAGCACGTCCGGATGCCGCGTCCAATGCACGAGGTCCGGCGAGGAGAACGCATCGAAGCCTACCTGCTGCGCGTAGACCGTCGAGCGGGTCGGGTAGATCCAGTAGGTCTTGCCGAACACGGCGGCTTCCGGGTCCGCATACCAGCCCGGCAGTATCGGGTTGCCCGAGGTCTTGGCAGTGGTGGCCGGTGTCTGCGCGGGGGTGGGCAGGACCCAGCCCCCGATAGTGGCTGCCAGTACCGCGGCCATCGCCTTCTTGCTCAACGTCATTGCAGTGCCCGTGCGTTCGTCGAAGCGTTCGATTCTAGGGCGATGCTGCGGGTAGGGAATCGATGGGGGTCACGAATGGGCGCAATTGTTCAAAGCAAAAAAAGCGGTAGCACCCCGCGGCACTACACGCATTAGCCGGCTACTGACGGGTCCATATAGGTGGCCATCCAGTGGATGGCGATGGCAGCCAGCGGGAGAAGCATCGGCAGAGACCGAAACAAGATGAGCATCAAGTGGCTTCCCTCCGCGAGGCGAGGCGCATTCAACGCGCTGTGCAGCCCAAGGGTAAAGGCCGCGGAGCAATAGCTCAGCATGGTGGGACCGAACAGGCCGCCTTTCGAGAAGGGCATCGATAGCAGACCGATGGCATAGAGCACACAGGCGAGTCGGAGGAACATGGGGTCGTACTCCTGACGATGGGCTAGCTCACGCAACAGTCTTGCTCCGTGTTCGAGCGTTTGGCTCACTATTAGCCGCCAGAGGTGCGGCGGCCCGAGATTCGGGCGATCAGTGACTACTTGGAATGCGATTGATCCGTGTAGATGCGAAGTTGTCAGAATCGCTGACAATGTCATGCCTATCGGCAGCGTGTTTTTCCAAATAGCAGCGGGATGGGCTGCGAGCCGGATGTTGAAATGTGCTTTGCGGGCAAGGGTCGGCAACCGAAGCATTTCCCGTCTTGCATCTTGTGGCGACCCGGACGTCCCCATAAGCTCAACCGCTCCGGCCTAATGCCGGATCAGGGGTGTTGGCATGGATGCAATCGAGGCTGCCGCACGCGCGCCGCTCACTTTCAGTGAAATGGAATCGCGCATCCGGGCGCTACCAGAGGTGCGGGAGGATGTTTTCCGTCCAGGCTGGTTCGTGCAGGGTGCGTCGGCTGTGATGAGCGTCGGCATGCTGCTAGGCCTGACGCCATCCTTCCTGCTGACCACGGGCATCCCCCATTCCGTGCTGTTGCGCGCTACACAATGGGGCCTGATCCTGGCGGTCGCCGGTTTCGTGCCAGTCGCGATCTACTACATCATCTGGATTGCGAAGGATATTCGTGGGTGGGTCAAAGACCAGGCCCGACGCATGGATCATCAGAAGGCGCAGTTCGCCGAGGAGATCAAGTGGCTGCAGCGCCATCCCTCTGCCGAGCTGGAGTCCATGCTGGACTACGTGCGTTACAGCGACGTACGTCGGGCAGGCAGGATCGGGCTCATTGTCGGCAGTGTCGAGAAGCTCGGAGTACTGCCCGTGCTCGTCTCACTCTTCGTCCTGTTTCACGGCGGCGGTGATCCGTTCGCCGTGTCGGGTTGGGTGGCGGCCCTTGGCGTTCTGCTCTCCGTCTTCTGGCTTATCTGCTGGATCGCCACCTTGGCGCGTGGGAGGCTGCGGACTTACGAGTTCCTGCTTGAGGCTGCCCTGAAGGCGCCCGGTGTCCCGCCGACTGGCGATGATGGGGCTTACTTCAGTACGCGGCCTGCTTTGCTGCTTAGTGTGCAGCGTGCGCTGCTGGGTGAGGTGCATCCCCAGCTATGGCGAGTGTCCATTGAGGGCGACAGCGATCAACGGCGGGTACACATACGGTTCGAATACGAAGGGGCTCCGACTCCCGATGCGTTGGAATGTGGCTCCATCGTAGCGACTGAAGTGTTGGCGAATCTGCCCGGTTCTTGGGATCTGCTGGATGAGTATGTGCAGCGGAATCCAGATAATCCGCTACCACCTCTTGCCCATTTGGCTTTCCAGGCGGGTTGTGTCTGAGGTTGTAGAGCCTGTCGGAATTCCGCTCAAGCGTCGCCCCGAAACCGCAGCGTCAGCCCCTTCAAGAAATTCCGCAGGATCTGATCCCCGCAAGGCCGGTAGTGCTTATGCCCCGGCTGCCGAAACAGCGCCGTCATCTCCGGCTTGGTCAGCGGAAATCCCGCAGCCTGCATGATCTCGTGCATATCCACGTCCTTGAGCTGGAATGCCACCCGCAGCTTCTTCAGCACCAGGTTGTTGGTGATGCGCGACTCCATCGGTCGCGGCGCCTGGCTATCGCTGGGACCGCGGAAGTAGAGGATCAGGCCATCGAGGAAGTTCGCCAGCAGGCGGTCGCTGCATGCCACCGCGCCTTCCTCGTCGTCCTTCTTCAGCAGGGCCGGGATGTCGGCCTTCTCGATCGGGAAGGCCGGATCGACCAGATGCGTAATCTCCACGACCTTGGCATCGCTGAGGTCCAGCATGAAGCGGATGCTGCGCAGTACGTCGTTGTTGATCATGGCGGGTCACCCTGCGGTCGAACGGAATCAGGCGTGCAGTCTAGCGCTTGCGGAAAAGAGGGGTGCCGGGGGTGGCCCGCGCCAGTGCCCCCGGCGCGGAGGGCGATCTCGAATCGCATGGCTGTACGGCCCCTCCTGGCGGGTACTTCAACCCCGTTCGTCCAACTCCCGCTGCGTCAAATACAACCGAAGATCAAACTCCAGCTGGTGGTAATCCGGCTCCATATGCCGGCACAGCTGGTAAAAGGCCTTGTTGTGCTCGGCCTCCTTGATGTGCGCCAGCTCGTGCACCACGATCATCCGCAGAAAATCGGCCGGCGCATCGCGGAACACCGTGGCGATGCGAATCTCCCGGCTCGCCTTCAACTTCCCGCCATGCACCCGCGAAATCGCCGTATGCGTGCCCAGCGCATGCTTCATCACCTGCAGCTTGCCGTCGTAGAGCACCTTGCCCAGCGGCACCGAACGGCGCAGGTGCTGCTCCTTGAGCGCCTGCACGTAGTCATACAGCTGCCCGTCGTTGCGCACCGCGTGGGCGTCGCGGTACTTCTCGGCCAGCATCGTGCCCAGCCGGCCCTGGTCGATCAGCTGGCGCACCTGTTCCAGCAGGGGCGGCGGGTACCCGGTGAGGTATTTGAGGGGTTCCATCGGTAGCGGGGCAGGGGCGTCGGGCAGGGACCGGCGGTATCATGGGGCCTGAATCCCCAGCAAGAAAGCAGTGTCATGGCCAAGGCGAATCCCCTGCAGGAACAGTTGCTCAAGGCGGGGCTGGTCAACAAGTCCAAGGTGGCCGCGGCCGCGCGCGAGCAGAACAAGGCGCTGCATGCCAAGGGCCCGACCGGTCCCAGCGAGATCCAGATCGAAGCCGAGCGTGCCCGCGCCGAGAAGGCCGAGCGCGACCGTGCCCTGGAGGCCGAGCGCAAGGCGCAGGCCCGCGTCGCCGAGATGCGCGCGCAGGCGCGGCAGATCATCGCCGACAAGAAGGTGCCGCGCACCGGTGAAAGCGAATACCGCTTCACCGTCGATGGTGTCATCCGCACGCTGCTGGTCAACGACGATCTGCGCAAGAAGCTCTCCGCCGGCGTGCTGGTCATCGCGCGCGTGGACGATCGCTTCGAGCTGCTGCCGCGCCCCGCCGCCGACAAGGTGCGCGAGCGCGACGCCAGCATGATCGTGCTCGACCATGGCCAGCCGGCCGGCAGCGAGGCCGAGGCCACGCTCTCCGACGACGATGCGTACTACGCGCAGTTCCAGGTGCCGGACGACCTGGTCTGGTAATCCGCTCCTGCAGGCCCTGCGCCTCGCCCGCCGTACTACGATAGGCCCACTTCCCGCCCCGGCATCCGGCCATGTCCGACTTCACCGTGCACCTGCTTCTGCAGACCTCGCTGGTGCAGGTCCGCGACGTGGTGTGCGCGGGCACCTGCCGCCACGCCAGCGACATCGAGCGCGCCACCCGCACCGAGCTGGTGTTTCCGTATCGCGGCACCTACGTGCGCCATCTGGAGGATGATCTGGTCGTGGCCGATGCCAGCCAGGTCATTTTCTTCAACGCCGACGAGCCGTACCGCATCAGCCACCCCCACGCCGGCGGCGATGCCAGCCTGGCGCTCACCATCGACGAAACCCTGCTGCACGAAATCGCCCCGGCCGCGCTGCTGCACGAAGGCCCGCCGCCGCGTTTCCGCCTGCCACGCCTGCGCATCGATCCGCGCACGCAGGTACTGGTGGCGATGCTGCGTCACAGCCTGCATGAAGGCATCGCCGATCCGCTCGAAGGCGAAAGCCTTGCGCTGGTGCTCGCCCAGCGCGCCATCGGCCCGCGTACCGCGCATGCGGCCGGCGCCAGCACGGGCAAGCGGCGGTTGGTCGACCGCGCCAAGGTAGTGTTGATGGGTGACGTGGCGCGGCGCTGGACATTGGCCGACGTGGCGGCGGAGGTCGGCGTCTCGCCGGTCTACCTCACGCAGAGTTTCCGCGAGGTCGAGGGCGTGCCGCTGTACCGCTACCAGATGCGCCTGCGGCTGGCGCGCGCGCTCGACCTGCTCGGTGAATACGAGGACCTCAGCCGCCTCGGCCAGGACCTGGGCTTCTCCAGCCACAGCCATTTCAGCGCGGCGTTCCAGCAGGCCTATGGCCGCAGCCCGAGCGAGTTCCGGCAGCAGGCGCTGAACGCCAGCCCGGCGCGCGGCGGACGCTAAATTTCCTGATAGCGGCCTGCCGGCCCGCCGGCGTCTACTGTCCCTGCCCACTTTCGGGCGAGCGAAGGGAGAACGACATGAGCGAGAAGACCTGCGCGGCCTGCGATTGCGAACTCGACGAGAACGCCATCCAGGTCAAGCTCGGCGGCAAGGTGGTGGAGGTGTGCTGCGAGGAATGCGCCACGCAGCTGCGCGAAGCCTACGCCGCCGCCGCCAACGGCTGAGCCGGTGGAGAGCCCGGTCGCGTGCGCGCGACCGCGACCCGGGTTCCTCCCTTTGATACGCAGCGCCGCAATGGCGGCTGCACTTTCCTGATGACCTGTTTCCGCCCGCGGCCTTTGCGGGCGGCATGACCCACCACGGCCGCGGGACGGCCGGGGCGGAGGGAGATGTCCATGTTGAATCGCAGGCAATTCCTGGCCGCCAGCGGCTGGGCCGGCGCCTCGTTGGCGCTCTCCGGGCTGGTCACGGCCGCCGGCGGCGTGCAGGCGGATGATCCGGCACTGGATGCCAACACCTTCCACGGCCTGCGTCGATACGCACGCACTGCGTTCGGAAACATCGCCTACGTGGAGCAGGGGCACGGCGCGGCCGCGTTGTTCCTGCACGGCTTCCCGCTCAATGGTTTCCAATGGCGGGGTGCGTTGCCCCGGCTGGCCCCTTATCGCCGCTGCATCGCGCCGGATTTCCTGGGCATGGGCTACACGCAGGTGGCGGAGGGGCAGGCGGTTGGCCCGGACGACCAGGTCGGCATGCTGCTCGCCTTGATGGACACGCTGGGCATCGCGAGCGCGGATGTGGTTGCCAACGACAGCGGTGGTGCGGTGGCCCAGCTACTGCTGGCACGGCATCCCGAACGCGTCCGCACACTGCTGCTCACCAACTGCGACACCGAGATCGACAGCCCGCCGCCGGCGCTGCTGCCAGTGATCGCGCTGGCGCGGGAAGGTCGCTTTGTCGAGGAATGGCTTGGTCGCTGGCATGCGGATCGCACGTTGGCGCGCTCGGCCGAAGGGATCGGCGGCATGTGCTACGCCGATGCAGCGAACCCGAGCGACGAAGCCATCGACACCTACTTCGGCCCGCTGCTCTCCACGCAGCAGCGCACCGACCGCGCGCACGCATACGCCATCGCGTTGTCGCGCAATGCGCTCGGCGGCACGGCCGAAGCGTTGCGCGCGAGCCGTGCACCGGTACGCGTGGTGTGGGGCATGGCCGATACGATTTTTGCGCCGAAGAACGTGGACTACCTGGAAGCCGCCTTCGGAAATTCGCGCGGCATACGCCGCCTGGTGGGCAGCAAACTGTTTTGGCCGGAAGAGCGGCCCGATGTCATCGCCCGCGAGGCGATGGTGCTGTGGAACACCTGGACGCCGGTGGCGATGCGGCGTTGAGCCGCGCTGAAGCATTCATTGCAAGCTGGGTGGACAACACGCGCGCGTCACTGAGCGGGGCGCACCGTCGGGTGGCGGTAATCCCCACCGCCGAGGAATGCAGACATGACCCAGCAGAACCCGCAGCGCCAGCAGGGCGACAACGACAGCCAGCAGGCGGACGAGCAGCAGCGCCGCCAGCAACAGCAGCAGCAACAACAGCAGCCGCAGAAGCCGGAAGACGAGGAAGAGTAAGCCGCCTGGCATGTGGCAAGGTCGAGGGTCGCGTTCGCGCGGCCCTCAGCTTTTCTGCACGCCGGCTTCTCGAACGCCTCTCGCGTCTTTCACCGCGGCGCGCGCAGCCTTCGCTCACTACATGACACCCGCATGACTCCGGAGAACGAATGCAATGAGCATCCCAGGCGATAGATACACCCCTGCCGTCGAGACGGTGGCCGTCGTGGCCGCCACCGCCGAACCCCTCGCGGCACCCGCCGAAAGCGCGGTGTCCTGGGGCGCGATATTTGCCGGCGCCGCGGCCGCCGCCGCGCTTTCCCTCATCCTCGTCATCCTCGGTGTCGGGCTGGGGCTGTCCTCGGTATCGCCGTGGGCATTCGAGGGCGTGAGTGCGGAAACCTTCGGTTGGTCCAGCATCGCGTGGCTGACGTTCACCGCCATCGTCGCTTCCGGCCTGGGCGGTTACATCGCCGGCCGCCTTCGTACGAAGTGGACGCGCCTGCATGGCGACGAAACCTATTTCCGCGATACCGCGCACGGTTTCCTGTCGTGGGCCATCTCCACGCTGCTCGCGGCGGGCCTGCTGACGACTGCGATTGGCGGCATCCTCGGTGCCGGCGCGAAGGTGGCCGGTGCCACCGCGGGCGCGGCCACGGGCGCGGCCGGTGGGCTGGCCACGCTGGGTGCGGCATCCACGATGCCCGGCACCCAGGACGGTGACCTGCAGTACTGGGTGGATTCGCTGTTCCGCCGCAATACGGCGACATCCGCGTCCGCGCCGGTCGATCCGGCCACCCCGATGCCGGCCAACGCCGGTGCGGTACCGCCGCCGCCGGTGCGCGGGCCTGCCGGTGTCGAACCGATGCCGGGCACGGCGCCGCCGCCGCCCCGTCCGGGCATGGACCACCCCGGCTCGCGTGCCGAAGTGGCGCGCATCGTGCTCAACAGCCTGCAGTCGCCGACGATGGATGCCGCCGATTCGCAGTACCTGGTTCAGCAGGTCGCGGCGCAGACCGGCATGAGCCAGGCCGAAGCGCAGGCCCGCGTCAACGACATGCAGACGCGCCTGCGCGCGGCCATCGACAAGGCCAAGCAGCAGGCCAAGCAGGCCGCCGACGATGCGCGCAAGGCGACGGCCTACGCCGCGTTGTGGCTGTTCATCACGCTGCTGGGGGGCGCGTTCTGCGCGAGCCTGTTTGCCACCTGGGGCGGCCGCCGCCGCGACCTGTACTGATCGACGAATCCTCAAGAGGGAGAAAGAGCCATGAAATACATGTTGCTGTGGCTGCTGGGCGTGCCGATTCCGATCCTGCTGCTGATCGCCCTGCTGCGATAAGCGTGGAGAGGCTGCCGAAAGGCAGCCTTTCTTCTTGGGCGGCGGTGGAGGCGGAGCCCCGCAGGAGCACTTGCCGGAACCCCCGCATATGGCGATGCTTCCCGCCGACCACAGGGAAGGGGAACGCCATGAAGCGAAGCGCAAGGTGGGCGGTACTGGGCCTGCTGGCCTGGACGGGGATGGCGCAGGCGGATGGCTGGGTGAACCGCGAAGGCGAGGCGGTTCCCGAGACCGAATCGCAAGCCACCGTCAAGGACTTCAGCGCGATGCTGCTGCTCACCCCTGACCGTGACTGGCAGGAGAAATGGAATACGCCCGCCGATCACGCGCCGCACTTCAACACGGCCAAGGAAGTAGGGCCGGGCGGCGAACTCAACGTCCTCATCCTGCTGGCCAATCCGCAGGTGGACCCCAAGACCGGCATGACCGACGTGGCGTGCGACCTGGAGATGCACCGCCCGAATGGCGAGGGTCCGCTGGTGCAGAAGGACGTGCCCTGCTTCAACGTCAAGCTGACGACTGACCCGCGCAACGTCTACATGACCAACACGTGGATGAAGTACATCGAGGAGCCGGCCGACCCGCGCGGCACCTGGACGGTGATCGTGCGTGTGCGCGACCGCCTGCGCGATGCGGAAGTCCCGCTGCGCGCCTCGTTCGTGGTGAAGGGGAAGATGACGCGCAGCCGGCCCTCGGCGGCGGACGCATCGCAGCGCTGAAGGCCGCGATCAGATTTCCTTGGTGACGTTGAGCGCCTGAGCCTGCTTCTGCCGCGCCGATTCCTGATTACCCGGAAGGCGCGCGCCAGGCGCGACGCCGCACATTTGCGGCCATCAGGCTGAAGACAGAAGCCGAAGGTTGGCTGGCCCGGCGCAAGCAGAACCCAGTCACCTTTTCACATCGAAGCCGATCGCGGATCGGATTTTCACACGCGCGATTACCCGATCCCGGGGATGTTCGCCCGCCGATGGGCGGTCCAGATTCCGCCTCGCGCGAACGCGGACTGCCGCCAGGCGCAAGGAAGGGTGGCGGCCGGCTGCGCCGGCCCTCGCCCCGGTGCGATCCATTACCCAACCAGGAATGCGCGCATGCACACGCACCCGAACAAGGTGACGATCAAGGATGAATCCCGGACGGTGGTCGGCATGACCTACCTGCCCGGCACGCTCAAGGTATCCAAGGACCAGCCGTTCGATGGCGATCCCACGATCATCAGCAGCGGCCTGCTGTTCACGCTGGAGGTGGTGGCGGGCCGCCACAAGACGTCCGCCATTGCCAACGACTTCAACACCGCCTGCGGCGGTGCCGCCTTCGAGTACGCACCGAACGGCGGCGGCGACAAGCCGTCTGAACTGAATTTCTACTTCGGAATCCGCGTGGCGTTCTCCACCTCGCAAGGCAACGGCGTGGCCACGCTCTACCTCGGTCAGGGCCACCAGGGCGCCTACAACAACTGGTGGCTCGGCGGCCATGGCCTGCTGGTGAGTGGTCCATCGCTCGTCGTCCCCATCGGCGATACGGGCACCGAGCTGTCATTGCCATTGGCGGGCACGCACAAGTCCTTCGTGTTCAAGCCCGGGAAGATCCGCTGACCGCACGCCACCACAGCACAGGGAACCTGCCATGACCAGCAAGAACGTGCTCACGATTCAAGACGATTCCGGCGCGCT
This sequence comes from Stenotrophomonas panacihumi, assembly GCF_001431645.1. GTDB lineage: Bacteria > Pseudomonadota > Gammaproteobacteria > Xanthomonadales > Xanthomonadaceae > Stenotrophomonas_A > Stenotrophomonas_A panacihumi. The sequence goes on from NZ_LLXU01000069.1 coordinate 47,989, forward strand.
GGAGCGCGTCACCTTCGAAGGCGGTATCGACGTCTCCGCGCGCGAGAAGCATGCATCCACCGTCAGTGTGCAAAAGAACGGCACCGACTTCGTGGTGACCTTCGAGAGCAACCGGCGCCAGACTGCCGCGGTCGCCGACGTGTTCTCGACGAGATCCGGCGGTAGCGGACACGCCTACGGGGGCTGGGTACATTCCAGCCTGCCGGCGGCGCTCAACTTCACTTTCCAGCTCAAGCTGCATTTCAGGACCAGCCGCGGCACCGGCAGCGTGCTGCTCAACGTGGCGCAGGGGCATCGGTTCCCGCACAACAACTGGTGGTTGGGTGGGGCGTCCGTCGACAGCAACCAGAAAGTGCTGCAGGTACCCCTGGGCACCGATGGCGCCAATGAGTTGGTGATCCCGCTATCCGGCACCTATGACAGCGTCACCTTCAACGCGGGGTCGATCCGTCCGAAGTTCCCGATCCAGCACGTGTTCGTCCTGATGCTGGAGAACCACTCGTTCGACAACATCTTCGCCATGTCCGGTATTCCCGGGATCACCGCCGCCACGCCCGCCACGGACATCAACCGGCATGATGGCAGCAGCTATCCCGTGTCCAGGCCCGCGCCGGTGGCGATGCCCACCGACCCGGGCCATGAATTCGAGGACGTGGTGAAGCAGCTGGCCGGCGCCTCCGCGACCTATCCCTCGCAGGGGCCTTATCCGGAGATCACCCGCGCCGGCTATGTCGACAACTATGCGACGGTGCCCGAGACGCCGGCCGCGGATGTCGGTAAGGTGATGGCGTGCTTCGATACGCCGACCCAGCTGCCGGTGCTCAACGCGCTGGCGCGGAATTTCCTGCTTTGCGATCACTGGTTCTCGTCGATGCCCGGCCCCACCTGGCCCAATCGCTTTTTCGTGCATGGGGCGTCCTCCAGCGGCCTGGACCACAGCCCCACGATGGGCGAGCTGCTCAAGTGGTCTACGGTGCACGGCTTCGTGTACCCGAATGGCTCGATCTTCGACGCGCTGGACAATGCCGGCATTCCCTATGGGCTGTACAACGACGAGCACAGCCAGTTCGCGCGCCCGCATCTGCATGTCGAAGATGGCGGTGATATCGCCCAGGTGGCGGCGATCAAGGGCGTCAGCCGGATGGACGTCCACGATATCGGCGAGCTGCCCCACGATCTCGCCGGCAGCTACCAGCCGGCTTATACCTTCATCGAGCCCAACTACGGTGACGTGGTGCTCGAGAACTATCGCCATGGCTCGTCGCAGCACCCGATGGACGAGACCTGCGGGGCGGAAGGCCTCGTCAAGTTCGTGTATGAAACGATCCGCAACTCGCCGGTCTGGCAGAACAGCCTGCTGATCATTACCTACGACGAACATGGCGGCTTCTACGACTCGCAGTCGCCGCAGGCGCTGTCGACACCGGGCGATCGCAGCGGGCCGCTGGGCCTGAACACGCATGGCTTCAACTTCGACCTGTCCGGCGTGCGGGTACCCGCCATCGCGATCTCGCCGTGGTTGCCTGCCGAGGTCGATCACACCGTCTACGACCACAGCTCCGTGCTGGCCACCGTGGAAGCCTTGTTCGGGCTGCGTCCGCTGACCAATCGCGACCGGGCGGCGAAGTCGCTGACCGCGAAATTGCTCCAGACGCCTCGCAGCGATTGCCCGCTGACACTTCCCGATCCGGTTCCGCCGACGGCGCCGGTGGCGGACGCGGGCGCCGAGGCGGCACTGTTCGCTTTGCGCGCCGCCGAGCCATTGCCGCGACAGGGCAATCTGCCCGGCGTGCTGGCGATCGCCCTGAAGACCGCGCTGGAGTTGGCCGGCGATGACGACGTGGCGCAGCTGGCGGTCCGGCAGCGGTTCGAGCAGCTGCGCACGCGCGGCGACGCGCGCGACTATCTGGCCGAGGTGTCGGCACAGGTGACCGCAGCCAGGCTGCAGGCCATCGCCACGCCGGAGGAGGGGCGCGCGCCGTGAGTCAGGCGGGCAATCGCCTGATCGCGTGAGGCGTCGGCGACGGCATCGGGTGCGATGCCGTCCCGCGCCGCGCTACTCCCTCCGGAGCACGGCTCCCCGATTTCGGGGATGCCCATTCCGGCGCCGTCGCCTTAGCCTTTCCGCACAGCGCTGTACCGGGCGATCCGCCGTCGTGATGCGCTTCAAGGGGAAGTGGCATGCGTGGGGATTTCGTGGGATCGCTGGCACGCGCCAGTCGGGTGGGTGCCGTGGCGTTGTTGGCCTTGGCCGGTATCGTGGGCAATGCCGCGGCCTCGACCGGCTGCCAGCTGCTGAACGGTGCCAGCGGCACGCTTGCCCCGGGGGGCACGGTGTTCTTCAATCCCTCGCAGGCCATGAACCTCAATATCGGGGACCAGGTCACGCTGTCCGTCAGCGGGACGTCCAACGCGGATTTGGTGTACCTGATGTTGGGTGCGGAAACGCTCAACCTCTTCACCAACGGCGTACCGCAACAAAAGTCCATCACGCTCCAGACGGGTGTCATCGGCGGACCGTCCACGCTGTACCTGTGGAGCGGCAACACCAACGCGACGGGCACCACCCAGTACCAGGTCACGTGCGTGTCGCAGGCGCCCAGCGTGACCGCTGCGTCTCCCGTGGTGGGCCTGGCCGGCGACACGGTGCAGATCGACGGCGCGGCCTTCCTGGGCATGACCGCGGTGCGTTTCGGCACTACCGCCGCCAGCTATACACTGTCGAGTGATACTCGCCTGACGGCGGTGGTGCCGGCAGGCAGCGGCACGGTGCCGCTGACGGTCACCACCGATGCGGGCACCGTGAGCGCCGGCAGCTTCACCTACGCAACGGTGCCTGGCGCACCCAGCATCGGCACGGTAACGGCGGGTGACGCCCAGGCCGTGGTCGCCTTCGCGCCGCCGGCCAGCGATGGCGGCGCGTCGATCACCACCTACACCGTCACCGCCAGCCCCGGCGGTGCCACTGCCAGCGGACCGGCCGGGCCGCTCACCGTGACCGGGCTGAGCAATGGCACGGCCTATACCTTCAGCGTCACCGCGACCAACCTGGCGGGCACCGGCCTGGCATCCGCGGCGTCGGCGAGCGTGACGCCGCAGCAAGCGCAATCGATCTCCTTCAGCCCGCCGGCCAGCGTGCCATTCGGCCAGGCCGTGTCGCTGACGGCCAGCGCAACCTCCGGCCTTGGGGTGCAGTTCTCCACCACTACGCCTGCGGTCTGTGGCGTGACTGGTGCGGGTGTGCTGACGCCGCTGACGCTGGGCACCTGCGTGGTCCATGCGGACCAGGGCGGCGACGCCGCGCATACGCCTGCCGCGCAGGTATCGCGTTCGATTTCGATCGTCTCGGCCAACGGCGCGCTGGCACTGACCACCACCGGGCTGCCCAGCGCCACCGAAGCGGAGGCGTACGACCAGCAGGTCAGCGCCAGCGGCGGCGATGCACCTTACGTGTTCGCCATCACCACCGGCACGCTCCCCGAGGGCGTGGTGATGTCCGCGGCCGGGCGGCTCTCCGGCACCCCGACGCGCACGGGCAACTTCCCGATCACCGTGCGCGTCACCGATGCCGCGGGCCAGACCGCCACGCAGGCCTTGGTGCTGCAGGTGGCCGCGCCGGCGCAGCCCCCGCCGCAGGCGCGTGACGACGCGGCGTCCACCTTGTCCAACCAGCCGGTCACCCTGGCGGTGACTGGCAATGACGAAGGTGTCTTCACCAGCATCGCGATCTCCAGCGCGCCCGCGCATGGCAGCGCGACGGTGAGCGGCCTCGGCGTGATCTACACGCCGGCCACCGATTACGCTGGCGAGGACGCGCTGCAATACGTCGTTACCGGCCCGGGCGGCAGCTCCGCACCGGCCACCGTGCGCATCAGCGTGCAGGCGCGGCCAGTGGCAGCCGTGCTCAGCACCACCGCGGTGGCGGGCGGCACGGTGACGGTGGATCTCACCGCGCAGGCTTCCGGCGGACCGTTCACGGCTGCGACGCTGCTCTCCGTGTCGCCGGCGAATGCGGGCACCGCGACGCTCTCGGGCAACGCGCAGGACGGCTACCGGCTGGCCTTCGTCGCCGCTACCGCGTCCGGCGGCCTGGTGCAGATCGCCTACACCCTGACCAATGCCTATGCGACCTCGGCGCCGGGCACCCTCAGCATCTCGATCACTCCGCGCAGCGATCCGTCGAAGGATGCCGAAGTGCTTGGCCTGCTCAACGCGCAGGCCGAGTCGGCCCGACGCCTGGCCAGCGGGCAGATGGGCAATTTCCAGCGCCGTCTCGAAGCGCTTCGCGCGGGCCGCGCCAGTGGTTTCAGCAACGGCATCACCCTGGCATCGGCGAGTGCGCAGCACGCGGGCAATGGAAGCGACGAAGACCTGTGGAATCGCCGCTATCTCGTGCAGCCGGACGACGCCCCGGCCGCGGTGACGGTGCCGGAAGCCGCCAACCATCGCCTGCCCGGCGATCTGGCGATCTGGACGGGCGGTGCGATCAACTTCGGCGACCAGCGCCCGAATGGCCGCGACAGTGCCATCGACTTCACTACCACCGGCGTCAGCATCGGCGTGGATCGGGCCTTCGGCGAGCGCGTGACGCTGGGCGTGGGCGCCGGCTACGGCCATGACGACAGCGGCATCGGCCAGCACGACAGCCGCAGCCAGACCGACGCCTACAACGTCGCGGTCTACGCCAGCTACCAGCCGGGCGACCGCTTCTACGTGGAAGGGCTGGCCGGCTACCAGTGGCTGCGTTTCGACACGCGCCGCTACGTCACCGATACCGCCGCGCTGGTGGATGGCCGCCGCGATGGTACCCAGATATTCGCTTCGGTCTCGGCGGGCTATCCGTATCGCAGTGACAGCCTGCTGCTCACGCCTTACGGCCGCCTCGACGTGGCCCGCGCGTCGCTGGACGCCTACAGCGAATCCGGCGACGCCAGCCATGCGCTCGACTACCGCGGACAGACCGTGGACACCTCCACCGCCTCGCTGGGCCTGCTGGCGCAATGGACCCTGCGGCGCGGCGCCGGACTGTGGCAGCCGATGCTGCGCGCGGAGTTCGGCCGTGACCTGCAAGGCGACAGCCAGGCGACGATGCGCTATCTCGACACGCTGGACGGCCCGTTCTACCAGGCCACGCTGGAGGGGCGCTCGCGCAGCCATGGCACGCTGGGCGCGGGCCTCTCGTGGCAGGCGGCCGGCTGGTTGCTGCGTGCCGAGTACCAGAACTACCTCGACAGCACGAGTGGCGACAACCAGTCGGTGCAGCTGGGCGTGGAGAAGCGTTTCGGTTCGCCGTAAACCCGCCACGCGATGAGGGCGGCGGGCGGACTCACTCCGCCCGCGTCACGCCCAGCTGTGCATCCAACCAATCCAGCACCCGCTGCTGCACGTCGCGCCCGTGCTCGCGTTCGTAGAACCAGTGCGGCCCGCGCGGATACGTCACCATTTCCACCGGCGTGCCGTTGAACTTGAGTGCCCGGTAGAACATCTCGCCTTGCGAGAGCGGCACGCGTTTGTCCTGCTCGCCGTGCAGGATCAGCACCGGCACCTTGACCTGGTCGGCGTAGCGGATCGGCGAGTGCGCGTCATACGCGGCGCGGTTCGTTACCGGGTCGCCGAAATAGCCGGGCAGGTAATCCTGCGTGTCGGTGGTCAGTGCCATCGCGCCGATATCAATCACGCCGGCGCCGACGATGGCGGTCTTGAAGCGGTCGCTGTGCGTCACCGCCCAGGCCGACATGTAGCCGCCGTAGCTCCAGCCGCCGATCGCCAGCCGCTGCGGGTCGATCACGCCTTCCTTCTCCAGCACGTCCACGCCGTCGAGGATGTCCTGGAAGTCCGCGCCGCCCCAGTCATTGCGCGCCATCTCCGCGAACGCATGGCCGCCGCCTTCCGAGCCGCGCGGGTTGGGCAGGAAGACCGCATAGCCATGCGTGGAGAGCAGCTGCGCCCAGTCGTGCCACGAGCCCAGCCAACCCGACCACCACGCCCACGCCGGGCCACCGTGGCCCTGCACCAGCGTCGGCAGCGGCGTGCCGCGCTTCCAGCCGGGCGGGGTCACCAGCAAGCCAGTGATGCGCAGGCCATCGCGCGAAGACTTCCACTCCAGCTCGCGCACTTGGCCATGCGCCCAGCCGGCGACTTCCGGGTGGTGATCGGTACGGCCGGCCAGCTTGCCGTTGTCCAGCGTCCACACTTCGGCGGGCTGGTCGTCGCGGATGCCTAGGTACGCGCTGCGCCCGCTGCGTGCGGTGGTGAAGGACTGGAACGGAATCTGCGGGCGCGCGATCTCGCGCCAGCGGCCATCGCGCGCGTCCAGCCGCAGGAACGCACCGCGCGCGCCGCGCTGGCCTTCGCCGACCAGCGTGTGGTCGTCCTGCCAGCGTGCCAGCCACAGCGTGCCGTTCCAGTCATTCGCCAACACGGTGCGGTGCCCGCTGGCGATGTCCTGCACGGTGAGATCCGCCGTCATGCCGTGGTCGCCGAGGCGGCCGAACAGCAGGCGCGTGCCATCCGGCGACCATTGCAGCGGATGCGCCGAGGCGCGGGATTCGAGCACCTGCCCCAGCGCGCCGCTCGCGGCATCAACGAGCACCACGCGCGAGCGGTACCAGTAATCGTTGAGCGTGGTGCCGTCGGATACGCGCAGTGCCAGCGTGCGACCGTCCGGCGACCACGCCAGGTCGTGCACCTGCAGGCCGGGCGCGGTCAGGGCATGCGCTTCGCCGTTCGGCAGCTCGCGCACCCATGCGCGCGAGAACCGGGTGGGATGCTCGACGCGCACGGCGTCGTCCTTGCGGTCCGTCGCCTGCTGGGCAGCCGCATCGGTCGGGTCCATCGCGAGGTACGCGATGCGCGTGCCGTCGCGCGACACGTCGAAAGCGCTGACGTCACCCTGCGAGCGGGTGATCTGCGTGGGTGCATCCCCTTGCGCGGCGATGCGCCATACCTGCGTCGCGGCCACGCCGGGCTGCGGTGCGTCGCCGGGTAGCGGGCGGTCGGAGACGAAATCCAGGTAACGCCCATCGGCCGTCCAGCGCGGATGTTCCTCGCTCGCGGTATCCGGCGCGGGCAACTCGCGCGCTTGCGTCTTGCCGGAGGCGGCCACGCGCCAGATGCGGCTGCGCGGTGGCTTGCCCTGGCCTTGCGGCGTACCGACCGTGTAGGCGATCCACGCGCCCTCGCGGTCGATCTGCGGATCGCCCACCACGCGCAGCGCCATGATCTTCTCCGGCGTCGGCAGTTCGGCCTGGGCCTGCGCGAGGGAAGTGCCCGGCCACAGCAGCGCGAAGGGCAGGCAGGCGGCGAGCAGCCGGTGCAGCGTCGAGGTCATGCGGCGTGTCCTGGCGGGGGGGAAGAGAGATGATCGCGCACCCAGGCCGCGCCGCGGGCCACCGCCTCGCGCGCCTGCTCGGACACCGCCATCGCTTCGATGAAGCTGTGCGGCGCGCCGGCATGCACCTGCGTGCGTACTGGAACCCCAGCGGCGATGAGCGCCTGGGCCATGTCGGCGTTCTGTTCGGCGAGTACGTCGCGGTCGCCCCACAGCATCAGCGCGGGCGGCAGGTCGCGCAGTTCGGCCAGCAGCGGCGCCGAGTACGGGCCGGCGACCCGTGCCGCATCCGGGCCGAGGTAGGCCTCCCAGAACTCGTCCATCTCCGCGCCGCTGAGCATGTCCTCCGAAGTGCCGAGCGTCTGCCGCGCGGTATCGGAGAGCGCCGGCGCCCAGGCGCCGTAGTTCAACAGCAGCGTGCGGATGCGCGCCAGCTCGCCGCGCTCGCGCAGGCGCAGCGCGGTGGCGACGGCGAGGTTCGCGCCGGCCGAATCGCCGCCCAAGGCCAGCTGCGTCGCGTCGATACCGAACGCCGCGCCATGGGCCTGCAGCCAATCCAGCGTCGCCACCGCCTGGTCGAGCGCGGCCGGATACGGGTGCTCCGGCGCGAGGCTGTAGTCGATGGCCACCACCGGCAGGCGCATCGCGTCGGCGTATTCGCGCAGCAGGCGGTCATGCGTATCGAGGCCGAACAGGCACCAGCCACCGCCATGCAGGTAGACCAGCGCCGGCGAAGGTGTGGCAGCACCGGCCTGCGGATGCAGGATGCGCACGCCGAACTCGCCATGCGCGGAAGCCAGGCGCACGTCGGCGATGTCGCGCATGCGCGGGCCGCCTTCGCGCCAGGGGGCGCGGGCCTGCGCGGCGATGACGCGGCGCTGCGGCCAGCCCGGCTGGCTGTCGCCGCGCAGGCGGGCGCCCTCGCGGCAAACCTCTTCGATGAAGCGGCGGATCTGCGGGTCCAGTGCCTCCAGGCTGCGGCTCATGCGGCATCCCCGGCGAAATCACGCATCCACGCGACCAGCTCATCCTCGCCACCGGCCTGCAGCCCGAGCAGCAGCTGGGCGAAATCGTGGCGGGCTTCGTCCTGACCCAGCTTGAAGGTGGCACGCACCGCGCGCACGTCGCCGCGCAGCGCGGTCACGCCGGTGGCGAGGCGGGCATAACGTTCGCCCATTTCCTGCAAGGACCAGGCGCGCGGTCGCCCCGCTTCCATCTGCGTGACCAGCGCATCGAGTTCGGCGCGGATGTCGGCTTCCTCCTCGCTCACCACTACGTCCAGCTCGAATACGGCGGCGGCGTAGTTCCAGCTCGGCGCCTGCGTGCGGTCATCGAGCCAGCTGGGCGAGACATAGGCGTGCGGGCCCATCACCAGCGCCTGCGCGCGGCCGTCGCGGCGCAGCCGCGCGACGTGCGGGTTGCGGCGTGCGACGTGGCCGCGCAGCGCGACCAGCCGGCCTTGCGCGTCGCATTCGGCGCGCAGCGGCAGGGGGGTGAAGGCGGCATCCTCGCCACCGGCCGATACCAGCCAGGCGAAGGGTTGGGTGGCAAGCAGGCGCAGCAGGTCGTCCTGGCTGCGCGCGGCGTAGCGGCTATCGCGGGCGTGTCCCATCAGCGGGTTTCCTTCAATGCGGTGGCCACCGAAAGGGCGGGCCAGCGGTCGCGCCACGGCGCGGCCTGTTCGAGTTCGGCGGCCAGCTGCAGCAGCAGCGGCTCCTGTCCGCTGTCGGCGGCGAACTGCACGCCCACCGGCAACGCGCCTGCGTGCCCCAGCGGCAACGAGATCGCGGGCGTGCCGGCGAGGTTCTGCAGCGGGGTGTAGCTGATCCAGTGGAACATGGCGGGCATCAAGGCCTCGAAATCCCGGTCGGGCGCCAATTCACCCAGGCGTGGCGGTGGCGTGCGCAGCGTCGGCGTGAGCACTACGTCGTAACGCTGGTGGAAGGCGTGGAAGGCCGGCGGCAGCGCGGCCAGCATCGCGTAGGCCTGCTCCAGCTCGGCGACGCCGCAGTGCGTGCGGTGGTAGTGCGCCAGGCCGTGCGTCCAGGGTTCCAACGCGTCAGCGGCGAAACGCTCGCCGCCCTGCGCTTCGGCCAGTTCGACGGCGTCCAGCCCCAGCCGCGACCACAAGGTGTACAGCGCCTGCCAGATATCGCGGCCGGGAAGCGGATAGGCGGTGGCTTCGACGTGGTGACCCAATGAGGCGCACAGGCGCACGGTGTCGTCGAGCACCGCGGCGACGGCCGGATCCGGGGCCAGCCCCGGCAACGATTCGGCCACCACGCCGATGCGCAGTCGCCTGGGCGCACGCGCCAGGCCGGCGAGATCGACATCCGCACGCGGATGCGCGGTGGCGAAGGCCCAGGCGGTATCGCGCACGCTGCGCGACATCAGGCTGTCGGCGACGATCAGGTCTTCGATGGCATGCCGGCCGCGCACCGGTACGGTGGCGCCGCGACCTGGCTTGAGCCCGACCACGCCGCAGGCCGAAGCCGGAATGCGGATCGAGCCGGCGCCATCGCTGCCATGCGCCAGCGGCACGATGCCGGCCGCCAGCGCCGCGCCGGCGCCGCCGCTCGACCCGCCGGGCGAATGCGCCAGCGACCAGGGATTGCGCGTCACCGGGCCGAGCAGCGGTTCGGTCGAACCCATCAGCCCGAACTCGGGCATCGTGCTCTTGCCGATGGCGACCAGCCCGCTGGCATCGAAGCGCTGCACGAACAGCGAGGCATCGTTCGCCAGCACGTTGCTGCGCGAACGCGAACCGCCGCGCGTCGGCATGCCGGGGTAGCGCAGCGAGTCCTTCGGCAGCCAGGGCACGCCGGCCATCGGGGCTTCGCGATCCACTGCCTCGGCACGCGCGAGCGCACCGTCGAAATCGGCGTGGCACAGCGCGCCGAGCGCCGGGTCGAGATGGCGTGCGCGCACGACGGCCGCGGCGGTCAATTCGCGTGGCGAGAGCTCGCCGCTGCGCACCAGCGCGTGTTGGCCGTGCGCGTCGAGATGGCCCAGCTGCAACGCCTGGGCCAGGGGGAAATCCAGCGGGGTCATGCGTTCGAGTCCTGCACTTGCCGGCGCGCATGGCGCTGGCCATAGAAGAAGTAGAGGAGCGCGCCGGCCACGATGTAGCCAAGCAGCAGGCTGGCGGGCAGCAGGTCGCCGCGGCGCACTTGCGCGAACATGTCGCCGAGCACCGGGGCCATCATCGCCACGCACATCACGATGCCCAGCACCGGCACCACGCCGATCCATGCGCCGCCGACCCACACGCCACCCAGCGGCACGCGGAAGCCACCGCGCAGGTCCGGGCGAGTGGAGCGCAACCACATCACCGCGATGCACACCACGATGAAGGCCGAAGCGATGCCCAGGCAGATGAGATCGCCCAGGATGCCGATGGGCAGCAGTGCCGCCAGCAACGCACTGACGCTGCCGAAGGCCACGCTCGCCAGCCACGGCGTGCCCAGCTTCGGATGCACGCGGGTAAAGAACGCCGGCAGCAGGCCATCACGCGCGATGCTCAGGCTGATGCGCGAGGCGCCATAGGCGTTGGCCAGCAGCACCGAGCCCAGGCCGGTGAGCGCGCCGATCTTGATCACCACGGCAAAGCCGGGCCAGCCAATGCGGTCCACCGCCAGTGCGACCGGGTCCGGCACGCCGAGTTCGCGGAACGGCACCAGCCCGGTCAGCACCGCGCCGGCGGCGATGTACAGCACCGTGCACACCACCAGCGAGCCGAGGATGCCCAGCGGCACGTCGCGACGCGGCTGGCGCGCTTCGGCGGCCGCCATCGACACCGTTTCGAAGCCGAGGTAGGCGAAGAACAGCATCGCCGCCGCGCGCAGCACGCCGGGCCAGCCGTAGGCGAAGCCGCCTTCGTTGGCCGGCAGGAACGGCTGCCAGTTCGCCGCGTCGATGAACTGCGAGCCGACCGCCACGAACGCCAGCAGCACGGCGATCTTGGTCAGCACCAGGACGAGGTTGGCCAGCGCCGAGCGGCCGACGCCGGCGATCTGGATGCCGGCCGCCGCCAGCACCGCCAGCGCGGCCACGACATTGAGGCCGCCACTGAAGGCCAGCTCCGTGTGCCCGCCCTGCTGCGTGGCGGTGACGCTGGACACCGCCAGCGCCATCGGCACGTGTACGTGCAGGTCGCCGAGCAGGCTGGTGAGGTAACCGGAGAAGCCGGCCGCCACCGCCGCGGCGGCGAGCAGGTATTCGAGGATCACCATCCACGCCAGCGCCCACGCTGCGCCTTCGCCCAGCGTGACCTGGCAATACGAATATGCCGAGCCCGAGACCGGGATCACCGACGACAGCTCCGCGTAGCACAGCCCGGTGAACCCGCAGGCCATCGCCGCCAGCACGAACGAGAGCATCACCGCCGGCCCGGCGAAATTCGCCGCCGCCGCGCCGGTCACCACGTAGATGCCGGCACCGAGGATGTTGGCGATGCCCAGCACCATCAGGCTGCCAGCGCCGAGGCGCCGGTGCAGCCCGGCGCGGTCGCCGTCGGCGACGACCGCTTCCAGCGGCTTGCGCCGCAGCGCCAGCTGCCAGCGTCCGAGCAGGCGCGCTTTCACGAGGACCCTCCCGTCCATCGTGTCAGTAGCGCCAGTGGACGGTCACGCCGTAGGTGCGCGGCCGCACCAGGCCTTCGCCGGTGCCGTTGGTCTCCGACACGGTGCGGGTGATGCCGCGCTTGTCGGTGAGGTTGCTGCCGAACAGCGTCACGTCGGTGGTGCCGAAGGTCATGCGGTAGCGCAGGTCGAACAGGTTGTAGTTGCCCTGGCGGTTCGGGGTGATGCCCGGCACGGCCGAGTTGAGGTCGCTGATGCCGCTGCCCACGTACTGGTGGGTCAGCGTCAGCGTCGGCTGGTACAGCGCGTCGAAGTGGTAGCTGAGCAGGTTGCTCACCGTCCAGTCGGCGGAGCCCGGCAGCTGCGAGCCCGCCGGCGCGGTGCCGTAGTAGAGGATGAAAAGATCCTCGTCCAGGCGCGCGTGCTGCCAGGTGGCGGTGGTCTGCCATTCGAACGCATCCACCGGGCGCCACGTCGCGGCGAACTCGATGCCGCGGCTGTACGCCTTGCCGCCGTTGCTGGCGTAGTTGTAGAAGTCCGGCGTCTGCAGGCGCAGCTGGATATCCTTCCAGTCCACGTAGAACAGCGTGGCATCGAGCAGCAGGCGGCCATCGGCCCAGCGGGTGCGCGTGCCCAGTTCGTAGTTGATGAGGCTGTCGCTCTTGGAGCCGGACGGCACCGGATACGCACTGAGCCCGGCGGTGTTCGGCTCGCCGAAGCGGAAGCCTTCGGAGACCAGGCCGTACACCATCACGTCGCTGCTCGGCTGCCAGGTCAGCGAGACCTTCGGGTTGAAGCCGTCTTCCTTGGTCTGCTGCGTGCTGACGATCGGGTCGCCCGGGTAGGTCGAGAAGCCGACCTGCGTGGAGGTCGTCTCCACCTTGTTGCGGAACAGGCGGCCGCCCACGGTGAGCTTCCACTGTTCGTTGAAATGGAAGCTGGCTTCGCCGAACAGCGCCGCTTCCGAGCCGGTGAGGTGGGTGAAGAAGCTGTTGAAGATTTCACCATTCGGCGCGATTACCGCGCCGCTGCCCGGCCCGAACAGCGAGGACTGGTCGAACGCCGCCGCCGCGCCCTGCGCGCCGATCTGCTCGTACAGGTCCTTGTCCGAATCGAAGTACATGCCGCCGACGAGCCAGTCGACGCGGCCGCCCGGCTTGGAGGACAGGCGCAGCTCGATGCTCTTGCCGCGGCTCTCGCCGCCGGAATCGATATAGAGCGGCGAGGTCAGGTCCAGGTCGAGGTCGGCGTTGTAGGCGCCGCGGATCGGCGTGTAGTCGAAACGCCAGTCCTGCTGCTTCTTCTGGTAGGCGAGCAGGGCGGTGAGGTCGGCGAAGCCCAGGTCCTGGTCCAGCCGCAGGCTGTGCACGGCGATCTTGGTGTTGGTGAACTCCGGCAGCGCGGTGTCGCGCTGCAGGTCGCCCAGGCCGGCGATCTGGTAGTTGTTGTCGTCGTTGTCGATGTTCTGCAGCAGGCTCAGCCAGGTCAGCGTGGTGGCCTCGCTGGGCGTGAGCACGATGGACAGGCGGCCGCCATCGAGCTGGGTGTCGTTGGCGCCCTGCTTGCCGGTGCCGATGTTGTCCAGGAAGCCCGGGTCTTCGCGGTACTGCGCCACCGCGCGCACCGCCAGCAGGTCTTCCTTGATTGGCACGTTGACCATCGCCTTGGCGCTGTAACCGACGTCGGCATTCTTGGTCTGGCTCACCGTGGCTTCTGCGGCGGCATCGAAGCCGCTGCTGTCGGCCACGTTGGCGACATAGTTCACCGCGCCGCCCATCGAGGCCGAGCCGAACAGCGTGCCCTGCGGGCCGCGCAGCACTTCCACCCGGTTGAGGTCGAAGGCGTCCACGTCGGGAATGGCGATGGTCCAGCCCGGCTCGGTCAGCGGCACTTCGTTGAGGAAGTAACCGGTGGTCGGCTGGCCCTGCACGTTGCCCGAGCTGGTGGCGATGCCGCGCATCACCACGTGGGACACGCCCGGCTGGTAGTTGTTGAACACCACGCCGGGCGTGCGCTGGATGTAATCGGCCAGCGACTGCGCGCCGATGTCCTGCAGCTGCTGGTCGGTGACGGCGGAGACGGAACCGGCGATCTCGCGCACCGACTCCTTCAGCTTGCCGGCGGTGACGACCACCGTATCCAGCGTCCTGGCGGCATCGCCGGAGGCGGCGGGCGCGGCGTCCTGGGCCCAGGCGGGTGCGGCGGCGGCGAGGCCGAGGTAACAACCGAAGCGGATGGCGCGGGTGAGTTTGCGAACGTGGAGCTGCGAAGGCATGGCACGGTCCCCTGGGTGGCGATGGTTGCGGCCGCCGGTGCATCCCCGCTGGCGGCCGACATGGCTTGGGATCGAGTGAAAGTGAAAACCGCCACCGCTGTCCAGCAGAAACGGCGGGGCAGGGTCTATTGGCAAGCCAATGATTCTGATAGGGTTATTTCGCGGGAAACCGAAGATGTGGCCAGAATCACAGGCAAATAACGCAGAATCTGCGGGCAGTGCCGGCAAATTGCGAACAACCTGCGGCGCGCGCCGCTCCCGGAAGCCCCATGACCGCCAAGTCCCTCGACCGCACCGACCTGAAGATCCTCGACGTGCTGCAGCAGGACGCACGCATCACCAACCAGGCGTTGGCCGAGCGCGTGGCGCTTTCGCCCAGCGCCTGCCTGTCGCGGGTACGGGCGCTGGAGGCGCGTGGCCTGATCCGCGGGTATCGCGCGCACGTGGCGGTGGACCGCATCCGCTCGGTCACCGTCGTGCTGGCGCAGGTGACCTTCAAGCAGCACGCGCTGGAGGAGTTCACCGAGTTCGACCGGCGCATCCTGGCGATGCCCGAGGTGGTGGAGGCCAGCCGCATCTCCGGCGCCTACGATTACCTGCTGCGCGTGGTGGTCAACGACGTGCACCACTGGAAGGACATCGCGCGCCTGCTGCTCGGCGGCGACTACGGCGTGGAGCGCATCGTTTCGCAATTCCTGATGGATGAGGTCAAGCCGTTCAGCGGTTATCCGCTGGTGGATGCCTCCGCGCGCCAGCCAACGCCACGCGGCGGCTGAGCACGCTTCACCCAGTTTAGACGGCGGCGCACGGCATCATGGCTTCACCGCGGCGGTGTTGGGCATGCGCGGGCATGCCACGCCGCATGCGGTATCCCTTCCCTACGAGGTGGCGCCCATGTCCGACCGCATCGAAGCAGGCCAGATGGTGTTCGTGGCCGATGGCGAGATCGGCGTGGCCGGCGTGCGCGAAGTACGCCCGCATGACTCCACCTTCGTGATCAACGTGCAGAATGGCGGCGACTTCGTGCTGCCGATGAGCGCGGTGAAGGACGTGCACTCCGGCAAGGTGATCCTGGCCGTCGACCAGCTCCCGGAAGACGTGCGCAAGGCGTTGCGCCATCCGCACGCCGCCGAGTTCCGCAGCTCGACCTACGCGGCCAGCGACCCGGAAGAAGGCGCGCTGAAGGACTGAGGCCGGCGTTCGGGCACGCGCTCAGAAGCGATAGCTCACGCCGGCGCGCAGGCCGCTGTCGGTGAAGCGCAGGTTGCCGGTGAAGCTCGAGGTGTCCGCGTCGGCATCGATCCGCCGCGCGGTGTAGTCCAGCCAGAAGCCCCAGCGCTGCCACGGATACCATTCGACGCCGGCCCGGCCATAGGTCACGTCGGCATCGATGTCGTTGATGTTCGCGGTGAAGTAGCCGATGTCCGCGCCCAGTCGCCAATGCTCCCCCGGTGCCCAGCGCCAGGCCGCACCGATCGCCGGGGCGGGCAGGTCGGCGTCGACTTCCTCCCGGCGCTGCCCACCGACCGTGCCGCCGCCGGTATCCACGCTCAGCTCGACTTCCAGCGCGACCTGGTACCACACCAGGCCCACGCGCGGCCCCAGCGCCCAGCGTTCGCGCTGGAACAGCCAATAGGTGTAGTCCAGATCGTAGGCATCCAGGTCGAACTTCGCCTTCACTGTGCTGGTGGCGGTGTAGGTCGTGTCCTTGAAGCTGATATCGCGCGTGAGCTGGCGTCGCGCGTCGGCATCGTCGTTGTAATAGGACAGGTCGAACTGGTGGCGGTTGAACGGCCGCCACGTCAGGCCCACCAGGCCGACGGTATTGCTTTTGTCCAAGCCGAGGTCGCGGCTCAGGTCGATGTCCGTGCCTTCGCGCGTCTCGCCATCCGCGCGCACGCGGGTATCGAAATCGGTGGCATAGCCGCCGATGCGCAGGTTGAAGGTGTCCAGGGGTTCGACCGCCCCGGCGGGGCGGGCAAGCAGCAACAGCGGTACCAGCACCACGGACGCAGAGGAACGCATGGCAGGCTCCAGGTCAGGCAGTGGAACGTTGGCGGGGTGCGGGGGTGGCGGCGAGTCTACGCCGCGGGTGTCATGCCGGTGTGCAGGCGGTCGCGGAAAAAAGAAGGCCCCGCCGGAGCGGGGCCTTCACCCACGGCGCCGTGGTGGGCGTTTACGACGCCATCTTCAGGGCGTGCTTGCGGTTACGCATCACGTCGTGGCACTCACGCACGCGCGGCAACAGGTCCTGCGCCTCGACGCGGGCGGCGGCCGGCGTGTCGGCATCGGTCAGGGTTTCCTGGAAGGCCTTCAGCAGGCGGTCTTCGGATTCTTCCAGCTCGGCCACATAGCCGTAGTTGGTGTCGCCCAGCGCGGCGCGCACCTTGCCGTAGAACTGCTGCATCGAGCCGACCATTGTGCCGTGCTCGGCCGGCTTGCCGCCGGCAGCCGCGACCACGGCGCTCAAGCGGGTGACGATGTCCGACTTGACGCCGGCGATGCGGGTGAACAGGCCGGACAGCTCCGGATCCTTCACCTTGCCAGCGGCTTCGGTGTAGAAATCCTTGCCGTCGCGGGCGATCTCGATGAGGTCGTTGAGGCTGTGCTCGATCTTGCTCTGGGTGCTCATTCAGTGGCTCCTTGTTGCGTGAGTGGCAGTGGCTGCCGTGCGCCACCACCATCGACGCGCGCGCATAAAATCGCCGTGACTTCGCGTGAGGAACGCCGCGACGTTGCTGAGCGGCACAGCGGGATTGCATGCAGCGCGTGAAGCAGGTCTACGCCGCCGCGCCGCGTCGATACCACGCCGATACATGGGCAGGCAGGTGGTCGTGCGGGTCGATGCCCAGGGCGACGTGGGCGTCGAGGACATCGCGCAGTTCATGCAGGACGCGCGGTGCAATTTCCACCGGTGCATCGATGTCGCCAGGCCATCGCGCTTCGGCCCACGCATACAGGCCATCCACCCGGGCCTGCATCGCCGCCGCCAGCCAGTCGCGCAAGGGCCAGGTGCGGTAGCCCGCATCACCCAGCTGCCGAACCGCCGCGATCACCTGGGTATTGGCGCCGCGCACCCATTCGGTCTTGCCGCCGGCGCGCGTGGGAATCGTCAACGGCGCTGGTGCGCGGTGGGCCTTCAGCGGGCGTCGCAAGGCGAGTTCGAGGTCGCGCGCGTCACGCTGTGATTCGGCTTCCACCAGCACGCCAGCGTCTAGGTCGAAGAACTCGAACCAGCGCGGGTGCAGCGTGCGGACGCGGCCGAGCGGATCGTGCGAAAACCCGATCTTGCAGAAGTCCTCCCACGCGCAGGGCAGCACGTAGGTGAAGCAGCGGCCGTCGAGGCGGAGGGCATCCTGGTCGGGCGATGGGGGAGCCATGCGGCACTGTCGCACGGCCGTGCCGAACGCGGCGTGTTTCGTGCCTATACTGTGGCGGGGCCGGTCACCCAAGGGGACAACATGGAACGCTTCAAGTGGCTGCCGTTGATGGCGGTGCTCGCATGGCTCGGCTTTGTCGCGCCTGCCCGTGCCATCGAGCCAGAGCCCACCACCACGCTCTTCGCGCTCACCTGCATGCAGTACTTCTATACCCCGGAGAAACTGAAGGGGATGATGGGCGAGCAGCATGCGATCACGCTGGAGGCGGACAAGGCCCGCTTCTTCCTGGGCGGAAAGGAAGGCGATGCGTGGGCGGTGCAGTCATCCGGGCGCCACTACGTCATCTCGCTGCGCAGTGACGGCATCTGCGCGGTGTTCGCCCAGCAGGCGGACACCGAGGCGGTACAGGCGAGCTTCGAGGCGATGGTCAGCCAGGCACCCGCGCCGCTGGAGGCCTACCGCAAGGACGGCGGCGGCCCCAACAGTGGGCAGGTGCACACCACTTCCTACGCGTGGCACCGCCCGCAGGACGCCAGCGAACTGCTGTTCACCGCCACCACCTCGACCGACCCGCAGATCAACGTACAGGCGATGATCTCGGTGGGGCTGGCCCGCAAGTAGCTCGGCTCACCCCCGCCGCGCCGCCTCGATCTTCGCCACGTCGATCTTGCGCATCTCCATCATCGCGGCGAACACGCGCTGCGCCACGGCCGGGTCCGGATCGGTGACGCCTTCGGACAACACGCGCGGGGTGATCTGCCATGACAGTCCCCACTTGTCCTTGCACCAGCCGCAGGCACTTTCCTGCCCGCCGTTGCCGACGATGGCATTCCACAGCCGGTCGGTTTCTTCCTGGTCGTCGGTGGCCACCTGGAACGAAAACGCCTCGTCCGGCTTGAACGCCGAGCCACCGTTGAGGCCGATGCAGGGAATGCCGATGACGGTGAACTCCACCGTCAGCACGTCGCCCTTCTTGCCGGACGGGAAATCACCCGGCGCGTGGTGCACGGCGTCCACCGAACTGTCCGGGAACGTCTTGGCGTAGAACTGCGCCGCCTCAAGCGCGGTGCCGTCGTACCACAGGCAGATCGTGTTCTTGTGCTTGCTGCTCATGCCGCCCTCCTCGGGGGTGTGGTGCTAGCGATGCCCGCGTTCCTCGCGTGCCCGCGCGCGGCGGTCGAACAGCACCGCGCTGGCCACGATGCCCAGGCCCAGGAACACCGCCAGCAGGAACAGGACCAGGGCAATCGCCGGGTAGCCCCAGAGCTTGAAAGGCGTGTCGATGCGCATCATCTGCGAGGACGCCAGGATCAGCGCGGCGGTGACGATGCCGGCGGCCACGCGGTTGGCGATCTTCTGCAGGTTCTCCATCAGGTGCGACTCCTCCAGCCCGGTCACCTTCATCTGCATGCGGTTTTCCGCCAGCAGCGAGAGGATGTCGGACAGGCGGCGCGGGCTTTCGCGCAGCAGGGTCTGCACTTCCATGGCCTCGCTGGCCAGGTTCGCCGCCGACAGCGACTTGCGCAGCCGTGCGCGCATCACGCTCTGCAGGTGGCGTTCCACCACCTGGCGGATGTCCAGCTCGGGGGCGAGCATGCGGCATACCGTTTCCAGGTTGAGCAGCGTCTTGCCCAGCAGGCTCAGTTCCGGCGGCGTGCGCAGGCCGGTGGCGGTGGCGATGCGTACCAGTTCCAGCACCACCTGGCCTTCGGTGGTGGTGTCGTGCGCGGCATAGCGGGCGATCATCTGCCCCACCTCGCGCAGGTAGCGCTCCTCGTCGTAGTCCTCCAGCCGCGTGCTCAGCGCGATGGTCTCGTCGGCCACTTCCTCGCCACGGCCATCCACCGCCGCGAACAGCAGCTTGAGCAGGCGCTCGCGCAGGCGCGGCGGCACGTGCGCCACCATGCCCAGGTCGAAGATCGCCAGCCGGCAGTCGTCGGTGACGCGCAGGTTGCCCGGGTGCGGGTCGGCGTGGATTTCCCCGTGGACGAAGATCTGGTCGAGATAGCCGCGGATGAGCGCGCTCGCCAAGGGCGCCATGTCCTGCTCGGTGCGCCGCACCGGCGGGATCGCATCCACGCGCACGCCGCGCGCCAGTTCCATGGTCAGCACGCGGCGACCGGTGAAGTCCCACACCGGTTGTGGCACCCACAACTCGGGGAACGGCGCCAGGTGCTGGCCGAAGCGCACCAGGTTCTCCGCTTCGGCCTCGTAGTTCAGTTCGGCGATGAGCGTCTTGGCGAATTCGTTGAGCCAGTCGGCGAAGCGCACCTTGCGGCCGAGGCCGGTGAGGCGGTCGGCGGCGTTGGCGAAGCTGCGCAGCACGTCCAGGTCCGAGCGCACCTGGGCGGCCACTTCCGGCTTTTGCACCTTCACCGCCACCTCGCGGCCATCGCGCAGGGTGGCGCGGTGGACCTGCGCCAGCGAGGCGCAGCCCAGCGGCTGTTCCTCGAAACTGGAGAACGCCTTGCTGACCGAGACGCCGATCTCCTCCTCGAAGATCTCGCGCACGCGTTCGACCGGGATCGGCGCGACCTGCTCCTGCATGCGTTCCAGCGCGCTGGCGAACTCCGGCGGCACCAGGTCCGGGCGGGTGGACAGCATCTGCCCGAGTTTGACGAAGGTCGGGCCGAGCGCTTCGAGGTCGCGTACGAACTGCTCGGGGTTCCCGTCCGCCGGCACCTCGGCCTGCACGGTGGGGTCCAGGTTGAGGCCGGAGAACACGCCCGAATGCCGGTAGCGCAGCAGCAGGCGCAGGATCTGCGTGCGCCGGCTCATGCCGCCGACCAGCACCGGGTCGCTGTTGCGGGGCGGCGCGGCGGCGGCAGGCGCTTCGCTGGCGCCAGGCGGGGGAATGGGCAGGGTGTCGCTGTGGCCGGACAAGGCGGTTCTCCGCATCGGATGGCGCCCAGTGTCCGCATGGCCGGGTCGTCGCGCGGTGAATCCTTGCCGGTGCCGTTCCCGGGCATGGCGGGGATCGGCGAGAATCGGGCTCGACCTACTTGAATGGAATCCCCATGGCCGGCGCCAGCCTGTTCACCCTGCTCGACGATATCGCCACCTTGCTGGACGACGTGTCCATCCTGACCAAGGTCGCGGCGAAGAAGACCGCCGGCGTCCTCGGCGACGATCTCGCCCTCAATGCCCAGCAGGTGACTGGCGTGCGCGCGGACCGCGAATTGCCCGTGGTATGGGCGGTGGCCAAGGGCTCGCTGGTGAACAAGGCGATCCTGGTGCCGGCCGCGCTGGCGATCAGCGCACTGGAAGCCTGGCTGCGCGCGCGCGGCTACCCGATCCCGCTGGTGGTGCCGCTGATGATGATCGGCGGCGGCTACCTGTGCTTCGAAGGCGTGGAGAAACTGGCCCACAAGTGGCTGCACCGCGAGGAAGACACCGAACAGGTGCATGCCGAGCGCCTGCAGAAGCTCGCCGACGAGTCGGTGGACGTGGTCGCGATGGAGAAGGACAAGGTCAAGGGCGCGATCCGCACCGACTTCATCCTCTCGGCGGAAATCATCGTGCTCTCGCTGGGCGTCGTCGCCGGGCGGCCGTTCGGGCAGCAGATCATGGTGCTGATCGCCATCGCGCTGGCGATGACGATCGGCGTGTACGGGCTGGTGGGTGGCATCGTGAAGCTCGACGACCTCGGCCTGTGGCTGAGCCGCAAGGGCACGGCGCTGGCGGCGATCGGCCGCGGCATCCTGCGTGCGGCGCCGTGGTTGATGAAGACGCTCTCGGTGGTGGGCACGCTGGCGATGTTCCTGGTCGGCGGCGGCATCCTGGTGCACAACGTGCCGGCGCTGCACCACTTCATCGTCGGCCTGGGGCCGGAGAGCGGCTGGGTCGGCAGGCTGGTCTCCACGCTGGGCAACATGGTCGTGGGCGTGATCGCCGGCGCCGTGGTGCTGGCGGTGGTCACCGGCTGGCAGAAACTGCGCGGCGCACCGGCCGCGCACTGACACCCCTCAAGGAGAACCGCATGTCGCGCATCACCCTGGGCGCCCTGGCGCTGTGGATCGGACTGGCGGCAGCGCCGCTGCACGCGGCCGAGGCCGCCACGCAGGTCACCGTGGAAGGAGGCCGCCTGCAAGGCCACGCCACCGACGGGCTGCTGGTGTTCAAGGGCATCCCCTATGCCGCGCCACCGGTGGGCCCGCTGCGTTGGCGGGCGCCGCAGCCGGTGCCGCGCTGGAGCGGCGTGCGCGAGGCACGCGCGTATGGACCAGACTGCATGCAGCGCCCGTTCGCCACCGACGACGCGCCACTCACCACCGATCCTTCCGAGGATTGCCTGTACGCGAACGTGTGGCGCCCCGCGCAGGCCGCCGGCCCGCTGCCGGTGCTGGTGTGGGTGCACGGTGGCGGCTTCGTCAACGGCGGCGGCTCGCCGCCAAGCTATGCCGGCGCCGCGCTCGCGCGCCAGGGCGTACTGGTGGTCAGCTTCAACTATCGGTTGGGGCGCTTCGGCACGTTCGATCATCCGGCGCTGGCGAAGGCCGATGCCGACCACGGCCGCGGCGTGAACTTCGGCATCCTCGACCAGGTTGCCGCGCTGGAATGGGTGAAGCGCAACATCGCCGCGTTCGGCGGTGACCCGCGCAACGTCACCGTGATGGGCGAGAGCGCCGGCGGTATGTCGGTGCACGCACTGCTGACCTCGCCGCTGGCGCAGGGGCTGTTCCAGAAGGCGGTGATCCAGTCCGGCGGCGAGCCCGCCGCGCGCGCGACCCGTGCCGATGCCGAGCAGGCGGGGCTGCGCTTTGCTCGCACGCTGGGCGTGGCCGACGACGACGCGCAGGCGCTGGCCAAGCTGCGCGCGCTGCCGGCCGAGGCGATCCTCGGCGACCTCAACCTGACCACGCTGGACCGCAACCTCGGCCCGACGGGCACGTATGTGTTTCCGGTGGCGGACGGGAAGGTCGTGGCGGACCTGGCGGCGGCCTATCGCGACGGCAAGTTCAACCGCGTGCCGCTGATGGTCGGCGCCACCGCCGACGACATCGGCGGCCCGGACGGCTACATGGTCAACGGCGCGAAGCAGACCGCCGAGCTGTTCGCGAAGGACGGCCTGCCGACCTGGTACTACCGCTTCGGCTATGTCGCCGAGGCCACGCGCGCGGTGCATCCGAAGGGCGCGGCGCACGCCAGCGAGATCCCGTATTTCTTCGGCACCGTCGGCGTGCGCTACGGCGGCGACACGCGGCCGGGCGACATGGCGCTCTCGGCCAAGGCCAGCGGCTACCTGGTGAACTTCGTGCGCAGCGGCAACCCGAACGGCGAAGGGGTGCCGGCGTGGAAGCCCTATGTGGCAGGGCAGGGGCCGATGCAGGTCTTCGGGCTG
This sequence comes from Stenotrophomonas panacihumi, assembly GCF_001431645.1. Lineage (GTDB taxonomy): Bacteria > Pseudomonadota > Gammaproteobacteria > Xanthomonadales > Xanthomonadaceae > Stenotrophomonas_A > Stenotrophomonas_A panacihumi. The sequence goes on from NZ_LLXU01000069.1 coordinate 70,895, forward strand.
ACCGGCGAGGTGGGGCCTTAACGGCCCCGCGCGCACCGGGTCAGTCCGCGTCCACCACGCGGTTCTTGCCGGCCTGCTTGGCCGCGTACATCGCGCGGTCGGCGCGCTTGATCACCGAATCGGCGCTCTCGCCGGCCTGGCACACCGCCACGCCGGCGCTGAAGGTCACGAACACCCGCAGGCTTTCGTGCAGCAACGCCCGCTGCGCCAACGCGCGCTGCAGGCGCACCACCGCCGCATGCGCCTCGAAAGCGGTGGCGTCGGGCAGCAGCAACACGAATTCCTCGCCGCCGAAGCGCGCGATCGCATCGCTGGCGCGCAGCACCGTGCGCGCGGTGACCACCAGGTGGCGCAGCGCCGCGTCGCCGCCAGCATGGCCGTGGGTCTGGTTGAGCAAACGGAAATCGTCCAGGTCGATCAGCGCCACGCACAGCGGCTGCCCGCCGCGCAGCGTGCGTGATTGCTCGCGCGCGAACAGCTCCTCGAAGCCGCGCCGGTTCAGCGCGCCGGTGAGCTGGTCCTCGCGCACCAGGTCGGACATGTCGCGCAGTTCCTGCTCCAGCGCGTGGATGCGCTGCTCGGCCTCGTCCACCTGCTGCTTGGCTTCCACCAGCTCGTTGCGCGCGCGCAACGAGCTGGTGG